>NZ_BAAAZR010000038.1:214023-331861 GCF_039537005.1 Sphaerisporangium flaviroseum
GTGAGCGGGCGCCGGAAAGGCAGGGCTCAGGCGGGCCCGCCGGCCTGCTTGAGCGTCGCGTCCACCACGGCACGCGCCTCCTCCTGCACCTCGGCCAGATGCTCCGGGCTCTTGAACGACTCGGCGTAGATCTTGTACACATCTTCCGTGCCGGACGGGCGGGCGGCGAACCAGGCGTTCTCGGTGGAGACCTTGATCCCGCCGAGAGCGGCGCCGTTCCCCGGGGCGGAGCTCTGGACTCCGGTGACACGCTCCCCGGCGAGCGTGTCCGCGGTGACGTCGGCGGCGGACAGCCGCCCGAGCACCGCCTTCTCCTCGCGGGACGCGGGGGCGTCGACGCGGGCGTACGCCGGCTCGCCGAATCGGGCCACCAGGTCGGCGTAGTGCTCGCTGGGAGACCTTCCCGTCACCGCGACGATCTCCGACGCGAGCAGGGCCAGGATGACGCCGTCCTTGTCGGTCGTCCACACCGAGCCGTCGCGCCGCAGGAACGACGCGCCCGCGCTCTCCTCGCCGCCGAAACCGAGCGACCCGTCGAGCAGGCCGCTGACGAACCACTTGAACCCGACGGGTACCTCGTACAGCCCGGCTCCGAGGTCCGCGACGACCCGGTCGATCATGCTGCTGCTGACCATGGTCTTGCCGGCCCGCGCCCCGGCCGGCCATCCGTCCCGGTGGCTCCACAGGTAGGAGATGGCGACGGCCAGGTAGTGGTTGGGGTTCATCAGCCCGCCGTCCGGGGTGACGATCCCGTGGCGGTCGGCGTCCGCGTCGTTGCCGGTGGAGACCTGGAACGCGGACCGGTTCGCGATCAGGGAGGCCATCGCGTACGGCGAGGAGCAGTCCATCCGGATCTTGCCGTCCCAGTCGAGCGTCATGAACCGCCAGGTGGGGTCCACCTCGGGGTTCACCACGGTGAGGTCCAGCCCGTGCCGCTCGGCGATCTCCCCCCAGTACTCCACGCTCGCGCCGCCCAGCGGGTCGGCTCCGATGCGCACCGAGGCGCCGCGGATCGCCTCCACGTCGATGACCGAGGGCAGGTCGTCCACGTACGAACCGAGGAAGTCGTACCGCCCGGTGGTCTCCGCGATCGCCGCGCGCTCGTACGGGATGCGGCGGACCTCCTTCAGCCCTCCGGCGATCAGCGCGTTGGCGCGGTCCTGGATCCAGGAGGTGGTGCCGGTGTCGGCCGGCCCTCCGTTCGGCGGGTTGTACTTGTATCCGCCGTCGCGCGGGGGGTTGTGCGAGGGGGTGATCACCACGCCGTCCGCAAGGCCGGCGGTGCGCCCTCGGTTGTGGGCGAGGATGGCGTGCGAGACCGCCGGTGTCGGGGTGTAGCCGTCGCGGCTGTCGATGAGCACCGAGACGCCGTTGGCGGCGAACACCTCCAGCGCGGTGACGCGTGCGGGCTCGGACAGGGCGTGCGTGTCGACGCCCACGAAGAGCGGACCGTCGACGCCCTGCCGTGCCCTGTACTCGCAGATGGCCTGGCTGGTGGCCAAAATGTGGTCCTCGTTGAACGCGGTGGCCAGTGACGACCCCCGGTGGCCGGAGGTGCCGAAGGTGACCCGCTGCTCGGGGCGCCCGGGGTCGGGGTGCAGGGCGTAGTAGGCCGTCACGAGACGGGGGACATCGACCAGATCGGACGCCTGCGCCGGCTTCCCAGCGCGCTCGTGCACCATGACAACTCCTCGTCCCACGGTCATTCGGGTCAGCAGATGGGCACTACCCCCGGGCCGTCCGGTTCATACGGATATCGAACTTCCGCAGAGGTGCCATGGCCGATGGTACCCAGCGCGCCCGACGCGGCATTATCTCCAGATGTGCCGTCATGACAACCGATAAGGCTTGATCACAGCATTTAAGCCGATTTACAAGGAACCTTTCCGGTACGATCAGAAGCCGACGTACAGCTAGGAGGACGCGGTGAGCGATGGAGTCCCCGGCGGCGTCGACGTTCACACCGCCAACTCGGCGCGCATCTACGACTACATGCTCGGCGGCAAGGACAACTTCGCCGCCGACCGCACGGCGGCCGAAAAGATCGCCAGGACGTTCCCCGAGTCGCGCGAGGGCGTGCGCCTGAACCGGGAGTTCCTGGGCAAGGTCGTCCGCCACCTCGCCGAGGAGGTCGGCATCCGCCAGTTCGTCGACATCGGCGCCGGCCTGCCCACCCAGAACAACGTGCACCAGGTCGCCCACTCCGTCGACCCCGCCGCACGCACGGTGTACGTCGACAACGACCCGGTGGTGTGCGTGCACGGCCGCGCGCTGCTGGCCAACAGCCCCACCGTGGCCATGGTCAACGGCGATGTCCGCAAGCCCGAAGACGTCCACGCGAAGGTCGCCCAGACCGGCCTCATCAACTGGGGCGAGCCGGTCGCGCTGCTGTTGGTGGCGATGCTCCACTTCGTGGAGGAGCCGTACGAGCACGTGGCGAAGCTGCGCGAGGCGCTGGCGCCCGGCAGCCACCTGGTGATCACGCATCTCACCCGGGCCGAGGACCGCGGCGGCGACACCGATCGGCTGCGGGAGATCTACTCCCAGGCCGGTGTTCCCCTGGCCCCGCGCAGCGCCGAAGAGATCGCCCAACTCTTCGGCGACTTCGAACAGCTCGACACCACCCCCTTCATGCCGGCCTATCTCGCCGAGCGGTTCTTGGTGCTCGGATATGGCGGCGTCGCCCGCAAGCCCTGATTCGCGACCTCACCCGCCACCTCACGAGCCTCGGCCACGGCGGCCGGGATGTCGAGCACCGGATAGATCACGTGACGGATCACCCGTGAGGCGTCCACGACCAGGATCAGGCGCTTGAGCCGCAGCGTCTGCCCGGCCCGGAACGTCGGAAGCCGCAGCGCCGCGGCCAGGCGCAGATCCATGTCGGACAGCAGCGGGAAGGTGATGCCCTCCGCTCTGGCGAAGGCCTCCTGCTCGTCGGGGCGCTGGGTGCTGACGCCGTGGATCGCGACGCCCTCGGCGGCGAACCCGGACGCGGCGTCCCGGAACAGCCGGTTCTCCAGCGTGCAGCCGATCGCGCCCGGCACCGAGCTCCAGTAGGGGGGCAGCGGGGCGGGGGTCCCCGTCGACGGATAGGCGAACACCACCGTCGCGTTCCGGTCCCCGACCACGTCTAGCGAAGACGTGTGCGTGGCGGATCCGAGTGACGGCAGCGTCGCGTTCCGGTCCCCGACCACGTCGAGCGAAGACGTGTGCGTGGTGGATCCGGGTGACGGCAGCGTCGCGGGGAGCATGAGCGGGGCCGGGATCACCATGCCCGCCAGCCCGTGAGCCCTTCTGGCCTCGGCGCTCTCCGGATCCGCGCTTCCAGTGAGCGAGCCGTCGGCCAGCAGCCACCGGTCGGCCCAGTCCTGCATGGAGATCAGCACGGGTGCCAGCGCCCACCCCGTCTCGGTGAGCATGTACTCGTGCCGCGTCGGCCCCGTCTGGTACGGCTGCCGTCTCAGCACGTCGTGGTCCACCAGATGCTTGAGACGCTCGGTGAGCACCTTGCGGGAGATGCCCAGCTCGGCGAGCAGGTCCTCGAAGCGGTGGTGGCCGCGAGTGACCTCCCGCACGACCAGCAGACTCCACCAGTCGCCGATGACCGCGGCGGCCTGCGCGATCGCGCAGTGCAGGTCCTGGTCGCGAAGTTCCCGTGCCATGCGCCCACTTTACGCCCGGGTCGGTCTCTGATAGGAACTGGTTAGTTCCTAAAGGAGACTTACATGCTGAGCCCCCCGCCGTCCGTGAACGTCGCCTGGGCCACCTTCCGGCGCACCTGGGCCGTCACGCGGCGCGCCTACCCCTGGACGTACTTCATCGGCACCCTGATGCTCGGCGTGTTCACCGTCGGCCTCGCCTACCTCGGGCTGGAGGCGATCGGAGGCGGGCAGGTGGCGGGCGACTTCGTCGCCACGACCGGCACCACCGACTACCTCTGGTACATCACCGTCGGGGCCGCGGCGTTCATGTTCACCACTCACGGCATCCTCTGGGTGGCCAAGGCACTCATCCAGGAGCAGCGTGAGGGCACGCTCGGGGTGCTGCTCATCGCCCCCGCGAACCGCCTGCCCTACTTGCTGGGCTTCTCCGGGTTCGCCTTCACCGCGATCGCTCTGGAGGTGTCGGTCCTGCTGGTGTGCGCATACGCCCTGGGAGTGCGGCCGGCGGCGACGGGACCGACGGGCGCGCTGCTCGCCGTCCTCACCTTGGGCGTCGCGGTGTTCGGCATGTCAATGGTGCTGAGCGCCGTGATGATCACCGCCGGCGAGGCCCACATCACCCAGAACTCGGTCTTCATGGCCATCGCCCTGATTTCTGGCTTCACCTTCCCCCGCCAGGACCTGCCGGTCGTGTTCCAGTGGCTCGGCGAGCTGGTCCCCACCACGGCGGCCATGGACGTCGTCAGGGGGGTCTTCACCACGGGCGCGGGACTCGCACCCGACCGGCTGGCCGTCGCTCTCGGGCTCGGCCTCCTCTACACCTTCGCCGGGCTGCTGTGGCTGCCTCACGCCGAGCGGCACGCGATGGAAAGGAGCTACTGACTTGATCAGGACCGAGGGCCTGCGCAAGGAGTTCCGTACCGGCCACACCAGCAAGGTGGCGGTGGACGGGCTCACCCTGGAGATCCCGCCAGGACGGGTGACCGGGTTGCTCGGCCTGAACGGCGCGGGCAAGACCACCACCATCAAGATCCTGGCCACCCTGCTGCGCCAGACCGGCGGCACCGTGCGGGTGGACCACCTGGACCCGCTGAAGGAGCCGAACGAGGTGCGCCGCAGGATCAATCTCATCGCCGGCGGCGAGCGCATGGTCTACGCCCGGATGACCGGCCGGGAGAACCTGTGGTACTTCGGCCAGCTCTACGACCTCCCGCGTACCGTGCTCGGCCCCCGCATCGACGAGTTGCTCGCGATGGTCGGGCTGAGCGGCGCGGCGGACACCATGGTGGAGCGCTACTCGCGCGGCATGACCCAGCGGCTGTCCATCGCCCGAGGGCTGATCAACGACCCCGCCTACCTGCTGCTCGACGAGCCCACCCTGGGACTGGACGCGCCCATCGCCCGGGACCTGCGGCGGGTGGTCGCCCGGCTCGCCGCCGAGGGCAAGGGTGTGCTGCTCACCTCCCACTACCTGACCGAGGTGGAGGAGCTCTGCCAGTACGTGTACGTGATCGGTGACGGCGGCCATCTCACCGCCGGAAGCCCGGCTGAGCTGACCGCTCAGACCGGGTGCCACCGCACCGTACGGGTCACCGTGTCCGACCCGTCCCCCGAGGTGGAGGCCGCCGTCGCCTCCCTCGCCTCCCGGCTCCACACGGTCGCCGGCCTGGAGAGGTCCGAGGACGGCTCCCTGGTGGTCTCCCTCAGCCACCCGGACGAGATCGCGGGCCCGCTCACCATGGCCATCGTCGGCGCGGGCGGCACCCTGGCCGGCCTGGAGGTCGCCGAGCCGTCGCTCGAGGACGCGATCCTGGTGCTCAGCGACGGCGTGGGGCTGGTGACGGCATGAACCTCTGCTGCGTCATCTGCGCCTTCGGCCCGGAGGGGATCCACTCCTGCGTCCTGGTCCCCGGACGGCCCGCCGCGACCATCTCGCGGGCGCGGTGCGCCGGACCGCTTGATCGGAGGACGCCATGAGGCACGCGGCCAAGGTCTTCAGGGCCGAGGCGCTCAAGCAGCACCGGCGCGTCTTCGGCAGCAAGCTCGTCGTCTTCTCGATGCTGATCTGGCCGCTGATGCAGCTCGCGGCGACCTACTACACGGTGCGCCCGCTGGCGGCGACGCCCGGGATCGCCGGGCGGTGGCCGCTCGCCGCCGACCCGGAACGGCTACTGGCCTTCCTCGCCACCGGCACCCTCGGCTTCACGTTCTTCTTCTCCCTCGTCCAGTCGGCCTGGCACTTTTCGTTCGAGCGGGTGACCGGGACGCTGGAGTCGCTGTTCCTCTCCCCCGCGAACCGGCTCGCGATCGTCGTGGGCAACGGGTTCGGGGCCCTGGTGCAGAACGCCTGGTTGTTCGCCTGCTTCATGGTGGCCCTGTTCACCGCGCTGGACGTGGTGCGTGTCGCCCATCCGGCGATGTACGCGGTCGTCTTCCTCGCTCTGCTGCTTCCCGCCATCGCGTGGGGGGCGTTCCTCAACAGCCTGTTGATCTTCTCCAGGGACTCGGCGTTCCTCTACACGCTGCTCGACGATCCGATGTGGTTCGCCAGCGGGGTACGGCTGCCGTTGTTCGCGCTGCCGGGGTGGATCCGCGTGTTCGGCTCGGTCCTTCCGCTCACCGGCAGCCTGGCGGTGGTGAGAGGAGCGCTCCTGGACGGCCAGACGCTCGGCGCGCTCGCCCCTGATCTGGTGATGCTGGCCGTTCTGTCCGGACTCCTCCTGCTCGCCGCCGTCACGGCCCTGCGGCTCGGCGAGGCCAATGCACAGCGCACCGGACAGCTCCGGCTCTTCTGACCTGTCGTGGAGTGCCCGGCGGTCTACGGGGGCACGCCGGGCACGGGCCCGGCGTGGCCCTCAGCCGAGGGTCCGCTCGCAGGCCCGCCACGCCTGGTCGCTGAGCAGCGGCCGCAGCTCGGTGAGCAGTTCCCGAAGGCCCGGCCCCCAGCGCGCGCGGAGCTCGGGACTGGCCGTGACGACGTCCAGCTCGTTCGCCGCCGTGAGCTCGGCGAAGTCACGACGCCACGACACCGGCGGCGAGAAGGTGTCCCCGCTGAACCGGTCGCGGAACAGCCCTTCGTCACGCGCCAGACCCGGGTACGAGGCCTCCCGGTCGCAGCCGGCGTAGAAGTGGACCAGCGCTTCGGCGTCCTTTCCGATGATCGCCGCCAGCTCCCCCCGGCGGTCGAGCGGCAGCAACGCGGTCGCGAAGCCGTCCGTTCCGTAGAACGCGTGGCACAGCCCGGCCAGCCGGAGATCGGGCCGGGCGCCCCACTCCGCCAGCAGGTCGTGGACCCGTCGCAGGTGGGCGAGGAGCGTCCCGCCAGGATGGTCGACCTCTCCGGCGCCGAGCGTCCGTAGCAACTCGATGGCCGTGTCGAACGCCTCATTATCCGATTCGTCGGACCTCTTCCCGTACGATGCCTCGTGCCCCTTTTCGTGTGGTTCGTCGTGTGTTCGCCTCATCGGACCTCTTCCCTTCGATGACAGGTCGTCCCTCCGAGCGGCGCTCCCGGCTTCCCAGCACCAGGAAGACATCATGACCTTCGACCACACCCGTCGGGCCTGTTATGTCGGGTACATCACACAGGCGATCGTGAACAACCTCGCGCCTCTGCTGTTCATCGTCTTCCAGACGCGCTACCACGTCCCCTACGAGATGCTGGGCAGGCTGGTCCTGCTCAACTTCGCGACCCAGCTGGTCACCGACCTGATCGCGGTCAAGGTGGTCGACCGCACGGGCTACCGCGTGCCGCTGGTCCTGGCCCACGTGCTCAGCGTGGCCGGGCTCGCGCTCCTGTCGGTGGCGCCGTCCGTGCTGCCCTCGCCGTACGCGGGGCTGGCCCTGGCCGTCGTGGTCTACGGGATCGGCGGCGGCCTGCTGGAGGTGCTGGTCAGCCCGGTCGTGGACGCCCTGCCCGCGCCGCAGGAGCACCGGGCCGCCACGATGAGCCTGCTGCACTCCTTCTACTGCTGGGGCCAGGTCGCCGTCGTGCTGGGCACCACACTGCTGCTGGCCGGGATCGGGGACTCCGCATGGCAGGTCCTTCCCCTGCTCTGGGCGCTGGTGCCGCTGGCCAACCTCGTGCTCTTCCTGCGGGTGCCGCTGCCGCCGACGGTCCCCGATGAGCACCGGACCACGATCGGGACGCTGCTCCGCGCTCCCTCCTTCGCGGTGGCTCTGCTGCTGATGCTCTGCGCCGGCGCCGCCGAGCTCACCATGTCGCAGTGGTCCTCGCTCTTCGCCGAACAGGGACTCGGCGTGCCCAAGGTCTGGGGCGACCTCGCCGGTCCATGCCTGTTCGCGGTGTTCATGGGGCTCGGCCGGATCGCGTACGGAGTGTGGGGGAAGCGGATCCCCCTGCTCACGGCGTTGCTCACCTGCGGAGCGCTGGCGGTGGCCTGCTACCTCCTCGCCGCCCTCTCCCGGGACCCGCTGCTCAGCCTCGTCGGCTGCGCGCTGTGCGGGCTGGCGGTCAGCCTGATGTGGCCGGGGACGTTCAGCCTCACGGCCGCGCGCTTCCCCTTCGGCGGCGCGGCCATGTTCGGCGTCCTCGCGGTGTTCGGCGACGCCGGCGCGGCGGCGGGACCGTGGCTGGCGGGCGCCGTCGCCGACGCGACCGGCACCGGCGGCGCGTTCGGCGGCCTCGCCGACCTGCTGCCCGGCGACGGCGGGTCGGGCCTGCGCGCCGGCCTTCTCATCGGCACGATCTTCCCGCTCGCCGTCGTCGTGGTCGTCGTGGCCCAGGTCCTGCTCACCCGGGCTCGTTCCTCGGCTCCGGCCGGGCAACTGGCCGAGTGACCGGGGACGGCGGGGATCGGGACCTCACCGGTACCCGGCTAGTCCCGCGGATGGTCCAGGTGGCGTTCCAGGGCCTCGACCTTGGAGGTCATGGCGTCGTCCACGCCCTGGCGCATGTCGGCCTTCAGGACCAGGCTGACCCGGGGAGCGACCTCGGCGACGGCCTCGACGGCGCGCTTGACGACGTCCATCACCTCATCCCACTCGCCCTCGAGAGTGGTGAACATGGCATCGGTGCTGTTGGGCAGGCCGCTCTCACGGACAATGCGGACGGCCCTGGCCACCGGTTCGGAAACGCCCTCGCCCACGCCGAGCGGGGTCACGGAAAATGCGACGATCATCTACCCATTGTCGACGGCGACCAGCGGCGCCGGATACCCGGCCGCCAGGGCGGGCGCCTTCCACGGCTCGTGGACCAAGGACGCCGGGAGGCCGCTCAGCTCGGGGACGTAGCGCCGAACGTAGTCCCCCTTCGGATCGAACCTGGTCGCCTGGCGAACAGGGTTGAGCACGCGGTTCGGTCTCGTGTCGTTCCCCGTGCCGGCGACCCACTGCCAGTTGCCCCAGTTGTTCGGGATGTCGGCGTCCAGGAGCAGGTCCGCGAAGTGATCCCCGCCCACCCGCCAGTGGATCTTCAGCCGCTTGGTCAGGTAGGAGCCGACGATCATGCGGGCGCGGTTGTGCATCCAGCCCTCCGTGCGGAGCTGGCGCATCCCGGCGTCGACGATCGGCACGCCGGTGAGGCCCTCTCGCCATGCGTCGGCGGCGTCCTGGTCGTCGTTCCAGTCGACGTCCCGAGGTCGGTAGTCACGCCGCGGCAGCTCCGGGAACGCCAGCGCCACCTGGTAGTAGAAGTCACGCCAGCACAGCTGCCTGACGAAGGCCTCGCCTCCCGGCCGGCCCGCGGCCCGGGCGGCCACCTCCGACGGCGAGACGCAGCCGAACCGCAGGTACGGGCTCAGCATCGAGGTCCCGTCCTCGGCCAGCTCGTCGTGGCCCTCGTCGTAGTCGGCCAGGCACAGCTTCAGCCACAGGTCCAGCCGCCGCCGCGCCACCGTCTCGCCGCCCCGCAGGTTCCCGTACGGCTTCCGCTCCAGGCCGGGAAGCTCTCCCGGATCGATCCCCGGGGGCACGTGCACCACAGAGGGAGCGGGAAGCACGGGCCGATGGGGCGCGGTGGACCACACCCGCCAGTACGGCGTGAACACCCGGTAGTGGTCGCCCGCGAAGGGGCGCAGCCGACCGGGTGGCACGACGGTGACGCCGGGGAACAGCCGGAACTGCAGCCGCTGGGCGTCGCACGCCTTCTCCAGGCGCTGCTCGCGCCGGCGGGCATAAGAGCTGACGTCCGAGGTGGCCCAGATGGCCGTGGCCCGCGTCTCGGTGGCGAGCCGCACGGCCTCGGCGACCGGGTCTCCCCGGCGGACGACGAGATCGCCCCCGAGGTCACGGAGTGTCGATCGCAGGTCGTCCAGGGCCTCGGCCAGGAAGCCTTGGCGGTGACGTGCAGGTATGGCCGGGTCGATCACGAACAGCGGTACCACCAGGCGGGCCCGCGCGCACGCCTCGGCCAGGGCCGGATGATCGTGCACCCGCAGATCCCTGTTGAGAAGGACGATGACCGTGTCCATGCTTCTGTCTTCGGAGAATGGGCGGGGCCGGTTGCGTCCGGTGGCGGGTCCGTTCCCGAAGAACCCAGGGAGACGGGAACCGATGGCGGTTGAACGGCCCGAGCATGGTCCGCCGCCTGGCAGGCTGTTACCTCGAAACGAGCGGGCCCGCGGTACGGGGTCAGGACAGAGCGGATGGACGATCGCACAGGTGAAGTGATCGGCGAGCAGGCCGACGACGGTCCGAGCTACGGCATCGGTGCGGTCGCGCGGCGGCTCGGTGTTCCCGCGCCCACGTTGCGCACCTGGAACCTCCGCTACGGCATCGGCCCGAGCCGTCGCAGCCCTGGCGGGCACCGCCGCTACGACGCGGCCGACCTGTCACGCCTCGAAGAGATGAACCGGCTGATCAAGGCTGGACTGCCACCCGCCGAGGCCGCCCACGCGGCCCTGCGGGAGCGGGTCGAGGTGGCCGAGGAGGAGCCCGCACTGCCCGTGGAGCTCAGAGGCCTGGGACCGGTGGAGCTCGCGCGCCCCGAGGCACCTGTGACACGGGTGCCGAGCGCGTCGGTGCTCTCCCGGGCGGCACTGAACCTCGACGGGGAGGCCGTGGTCTCCGGGCTGTGCGCGGCCCTGGACACCCACGGCGTCATCTGGACGTGGGAGCGGCTGGTGCTGCCGGTCTTCGACGCGATCACCAGGCGGCAGGACTCCACCCGAGCCGGCGTCGAGATCGAGCACCTGTTCTCCGAACGGCTGCTGAGCGCCCTGAGCGAGCGCATCGGGAGGCCCGCCCATCCGGCCCATCCCCGGACCGTCCTGCTGGCCTGCGCGGAGGACGAGCAGCACAGCCTGCCGGTGTACGCGCTGGCCGCGACGCTCACCACAGTGCACGACCTGGAGACGCGCGTTCTCGGGCCCCGTACGCCCTACACCGCACTGGCGGACGCCATGCGCCGCCTGGGCCCCCTGGTGGTGTTCGTCTGGTCGCAGCTCGGGATGACGGGCGACCCCGCGCCCCTTCACACGCTGCCCGTGCTCCGCCCGGCGAGCCGGATCATCGTGGGCGGCCCTGGCTGGTGGAGCGAGCACCTTCCCCCTGGTATCACCCGCGCCTTCTCCCTCCAGGACGCCGTGGCCCAGGTTCGCGCCACGCTTCACTAGACCGTTCCCGGCGGCCTGCGGGCCGGTCCGTCGATCCTCCTTGCCCTACCCCTGCCTGCGATATGGACCGCCTTGGGTTGCGCTGCGCCCTCTCGGCGAGCTATGAATAGGTTTTGAATAAGTTTTCTGGTCCCTGAGGAGGGTCCAATGACGGGCACACTTGGTATCCGGCTGGCGAGCGGTGACGACACGGCGCTCACCGAGTGCTACCGGACGTACGCATCCCTGGTCGCCGCCTACCTGCGCAGGCTCGTCCCCCCGCAGGACATCGAGGATGTCCTGCAGGTCGTCTTCTCCGAGGTGTGGCGCTCACGGCATCGGTACGACCCGAGCCGCAGCCTGGAGGCATGGCTGCTCGGCATCGCCCGCAAGCGCGCCATCGACCACCTGCGGGTGCGGGTGCTCACCACCGTCCCGCTGGACAGCGTGTCCGAACCCAGGGACGGTGACGGCCGCGAGACAGCGGAGGCGCTGGGCGAGCGCGACCAGGTCCAGCGCGCGCTCGCGGTACTGCCGGGGCCCCAGCGCGAGGCGATCGAGCTCGCCTACTACGGGGATCTCACCCAGCGGGAGATCGCCGAACGGCTCGACGTGCCGATCGGCACGATCAAGGCACGCACGGCACGCGGCCTGCACCGGCTCTCCACCATGCTCTCCCCGATCGCGGCGTGAGCCAGGAGGCGTGGGCTAGGACAGGCGCACCACGGCCAGCGAACGCGGCGGCAGGGTGACGTCGGCCCCGTTCAGCGCCACCTTCGGGTCGGAGGCGAGCGCGATCGTGCCCTTTCCCAGCGCCAGGGACACCGGGGAGTCCCCAAGATTGGCGGCCACGCGGAACGCCCCCCGGTGCACGATGATCCAGCGGTCCTCCTCGCCGACCTCGGCCGACACCCGGTCGAGACGCGGATCGGCGAGGTCGGGGCAGCTCTTCCGCAGCGCGATCAGGTCGCGGTACCAGCCGAACAGCTCCTCGTGGACCGGTGACGACAGCTCGTCCCAGGCGAGCTTCGAACGGTGGAACGTCCCCTCGTCCTGCGGGTCAGGGGCCGTGGCACCCCAGTCGTCGTACCCGAACCCGACGAACTCCCGCTCCCTGCGCTCGCTCTCACCCTGCGCGAGGTGCGGCTCGACGTGATCGGTGAAGAACAGGAACGGCGTGGTCGTCCCCCACTCCTCCCCCATGAACAGCATCGGGGTGAAGGGCGAGGTCAGCAGCAGGCCGGAGCCGACCTTGAGCAGCTCAGGCGAGAGCCGGTCGCCCATCGCCCGGTTGCCGATCTGGTCGTGGTTCTGCAGGCAGCACACGAAGCGGTAGCCAGGGACGCGGCGCCGGTCGACCGGACGCCCATGTGTACGCCCGCGGAACGTCGAGAACGTGCCGTCGTGGAGATAGGCCGAGGTCAGCACCTTGGCCAGCACCTCCATCGGCCCGAAGTCGCAGTAGTAGCCGTGCCGCTCGCCGGTCAGGGCGGAGTGCAGGGCGTGGTGCACGTCGTCGTCCCACGTCGCGGCCAGGCCATACCCTCCGGCGTCGCGCGGGGTGATCAGGCGCGGGTCGTTCATGTCGGACTCGGCGATCAGCGTCAGCGGCCGTCCGACGGCCGCGGACAGCGCGTGGACCTCCTCGGCGAGCTCCTCCAGGAAGTGCACGGCCCGGTTGTCGTGCAGGGCGTGCACGGCGTCCAGGCGCAGCCCGTCCATGTGGTAGTCGCGCAGCCACTGCACCGCGTTGCCGATGAAGTAGCGGCGCACCTCGTCGGAGTGCTTGCCGTCGAGGTTGACCGCCTGCCCCCAGAAGGAGGACGCCGTGTCGTGCAGGTAGGGCCCGAACTGCGCGAGGAAGTTCCCCGAAGGGCCGAGGTGGTTGTAGACGACGTCCAGCAGGACGCCGATGCCGGCACGGTGGCAGGCGTCCACGAAGCGCTTGAGCCCGTCGGGCCCGCCGTACTCCTCGTGCACCGCGTAGAGGTCGACTCCGTCATACCCCCAGTTGTGGCGTCCGGGAACCGGCGGGACCGGGAGCAACTCCACGAAGTCGACACCGAGCCGGACCAGGTGGCCGAGCTTGCCCACCGCCGCGTCGAACGTGCCCTCCTTGGTGAACGTGCCGACGTGCAGCTCGTAGATCACCGAGCCGGGCAGGTCGCGCCCGCGCCAGGCCTGGTCCTCCCAGGTGTAGCGGTCGTGGTCGTAGACCCGGCTGGGCCCGAACACGCCGTACGGCTGCCGGCGCGTCCTCGGGTCGGGGAACGCCTCTCCCCCGTCGACGCTGAAGGCGTAGTCGGTGCCGTGCGAGGCGCCGGGCACCTCCACCGTCCACCAGCCGCCCTCGCCACGCACCATCTCGTGCCGATCCGACCTGTCGATTTCGACCTCGACGCGGCCGGCCGTCGGTGCCCAGACCTCGAACATGTTCCTCCCCGGAGAGTCCCGTGACCGGGCGTCGTCCGACGCCGTGATCTCGTGCTACGGCGACCGCCGCCCGCTAATCCCTTTCCAGCAATGCCACGGGATAACGCCCGAGCAGGTGGGCGAGAGGGATGCGCCCGGTGTGCTGGATGCCGGTCAGCACCTCGCGCCACCGCCCGGGGGGAAGCGTCAGCGTCTCCGGACCCCAGCCGCCGCGCTTCGCCAGCCCCGCCGGGAAGCGCGTGGCCACCGCGACGGCCCGGTTTCCCCGGGCGAACGCGATGGTGTGCTCACGCCCCGCGGCCTGGTCGGCCTCGATCGGGATGTACGGCAGCTCGTGGTCGAGCCGCGCACGCAGCCGCAACGCCGACCTGGTGACCAGGATCTTGGCCGCGTCCCAGCTGTCGCCGCCCGGAGCGGTGAGCAGCGACCGCCGGTAGGCGAAGTCCACCGGCCGCCGGTTGTCCGGATCGACCAGCGAGAAGTCGGTGGTCTCACTGCCCTGGTAGACGTCGGGGATGCCCGGCATCATCAGCTGCACCAGCTTCTGGCCGAGCGAGTTGACCCGGGCGTACCGGTCGAGACGTTCGGTGAAGGCGGCGACGGAGGGCCCGCAGACGTCGATCGCCCGGGCCGCGAAGTCACGGACGCCCTTTTCGTACGCGGCGTCGGGAGCCATCCAGGAGATGGAGGTCTTGGCCTCCCTGGCCGCCTTGTACAGGTAGTCGCTGAACCGCTCGACGCTGATCGGCCAGGCAGCCATGAGGTTCTGCCAGGCGAAGTAGTCGAGCTTGGGGTCGAAGGAGACCTGTGCCGACCACCCTGCCACCGCCTCGGCCCACTCGCCGGGCAGCTCCGACAGCACCGACAGGCGGGCGCGCACGTCCTCGGACCGCTTGGTGTCGTGGGTGGAGAGCGTGGTCATGGTGTGCGGCGGCAGACCGGCGCAGAACCGGTGGAACTCCCCGGGGGAGACCCCGAAACGGTCGGGCTCCCCGCCGACCTCGTTGAGGCAGGCCAGCGGGTACCAGCGATACAGCGCGGTGTCCTCCACGCCCTTGGCCATGACGGGCCCGCAGGTCTGCTGGAACCGGGTCACCGTCTCCGCCGGGCCGGACAGGACCAGGTCGGCCGCCCTGGCCACCGCCTCCGGGTCGGCATGCCTGGCGGCCGCGGCGGCGGCCGATCGGATCAACGCCACGGTCCGCGCCGGTGGCTCCTCGCCGGGCACGGCGTACGCCCGGTACACCGTCATCGCCGCGAGCAGCTCGACCATCGCCTCGCGCAGCTCGGGCACCTCGCGGGTGAGCCGCTCGACCTCGCCCCCGAAGAACTGCGTCAGAACCTGCTTCTTGGCCTCGTACCGCACGACGTCGTAGTCGGCGGGGAAGGCGGTCTGCCTGACGAACGTGTCGATCAGCGGCGCGGCCCCCGCCGGGTCGACGAACAGCCGGGTGACCATGTTGAGCGCGTCGTACCCGGTGGTGCCGTCGCACTGCCAGTCGGCCGGCAGCCGCTCGTCGTCGATGAGGATCTTCTCCGCCACCGTCCAGACCGGGGCCCGCTCGCGAAGCCGGGCGAGGTAGCCGCGCGGGTCGGCCAGGCCGTCGGGATGGTCGACCCGCAGCCCGGCGACGACGCCCTCGGCCACCAGCGACAGGATCACCTCGTGCGTCGCCTCGAAGACCTCCCGGTCCTCGACGCGCAGCCCGATCAGCGACGACACGTCGAAGAAGCGCCGGTAGCCGGGGCTCTCGCGCCACGGAACCAGCCGGTAGAACTGGTCGTCCAACCGGCCGCCGCTGCCCTGCCGCACGGGGAACTCGTGGTCGTAGTAGCGCAGCACCTCGCCGTCGGGCACCACCTCGGCGTCGACATCGGTGTCGCCGCCCAGCACCGGCATCGCCACCTTGCCGCTGGACCAGTCGATGTCGAACCACCGCGCCGAGCCCGACTCCGGGCCGTCCCTCAGCACCTCCCACAGCCGGGCGTTGTCCGACTCGGGGACCGGCACGGTCATGTGGTTCGGCACGATGTCGACGACGAGCGGCATCCCCTCGCCCGCCAGCCGGCGAAGGCCCGTGACGCCGCCGAACTCCTCACGCACCCGCGAGTGGTCGGTGACGTCGTAGCCGTGCAGCGACGCCGGGACGGCCTGGAGGATCGGCGAGAGGTAGAGGTGGCTCACCCCCAGCTCGGTCAGGTAGCCGACCAGTTCGGCCGCCTGGTCGAAACCGAAGTCGGGGGTGAGCTGGAGCCGGTAGGTCGCCGTGGGCTTCACGAATACGGTGGCATCCGGCTTCGCGGATTCGGTCACGTGATGTCCTCCGAATGTCAGTCGGTCATGCCTTGCGACCGGTCAGGCCCGGCGGAGCACTCGGACCGATCGACCGGCGACCGGCACGTCCTCACCCGCGCGGTACAGCTTGGAGTCGATGGAGATGGGCACCGCGGTGTCGATCTCCGGGACCCACACGTCGCCGAAGTCCTTGGGGATCGTGAACCGGATGATGTCGTGGTGGGCGTTGAACATCAGCAGGAACGAGTCGTCGACGACCCGCCGCCCCCGCCGGTCGGGCTCGGTGATGGCCTCGCCGTTGAGGAAGACGCAGAGCGACTTGGCGTAGCCGTTGTGCCAGTCGGCGTCGGCCATCTCCTGGCCCGAAGGCGTGAGCCAGGCGATGTCGGTCAGCTCGTCACCCGACCCGCGCACCGCCCGCCCGAAGAAGAACCGCCTGCGCCGGAACACCGGATGGTCGCTGCGCAGCCGCGCGAGCTGCTGCGTGAACTCCAGCAGCAGCCAGTTCTCGCGGACGTCGGACCAGTCGACCCAGCTGATCTCGTTGTCCTGGCAGTAGGCGTTGTTGTTGCCCCCCTGCGTGCGGCCGAGCTCGTCCCCGTGCGACAGCATCGGCACGCCCTGCGAGAGGAACAGCGTGGCCAGGAAGTTGCGCTTCTGCTGCTCGCGCAGTGCCTCGATCGCGACGCTGGCCGGGCCCTCCTCGCCGCAGTTCCACGACCGGTTGTCGTCGGTGCCGTCGCGGTTGCCCTCGCCGTTGGCCTCGTTGTGCTTGCCGTTGTACGAGACCAGGTCGCGCAGCGTGAAGCCGTCGTGGCAGGTGACGAAGTTGATCGAGGCGGCCGGACGGCGGCTGTCGTCCTGGTAGAGGTCGCTGGAGCCGGTGAGCCGCGAGGCGAACTCCGGCAGCGCGGCGGGCTCGCCACGCCACATGTCGCGGATGGTGTCGCGGTAACGGCCGTTCCACTCGGTCCACCGGGGCGGGAAGTTGCCCACTTGGTAGCCGCCGGGCCCGACGTCCCACGGCTCGGCGATCAGCTTCACCTGGCTGAGCACCGGGTCCTGCTGGACCAGGTCGAAGAACGCCGACAGCCGGTCGACCTCGTGGAGCTCGCGGGCGAGGGTCGAGGCGAGGTCGAAGCGGAAGCCGTCGACGTGCATCTCGATGACCCAGTAGCGCAGCGAGTCCATGATCATCTGCAGGGTGTGCGGCGAGCGCATCAGCAGGCTGTTGCCGGTGCCGGTCGTGTCCATGTAGTAGCGCTGGTCGTCGTCCACGAGCCGGTAGTAGGCCTCGTTGTCGATGCCGCGCATGCTCAGCGTCGGGCCGAGGTGGTTGCCTTCGGCCGTGTGGTTGTAGACCACGTCGAGGATGACCTCGATGTTCGCCTCGTGCAGCGCCTTGACCATCGCCTTGAACTCCAGCACCTGCCCGCCCCGCTCGCCCGAGCTGGAGTAGGCGTTGTGCGGCGCGAAGAAGCCGATGGTGTTGTAGCCCCAGTAGTTGGTGAGGTCGCGCTGCTGGAGCGTGTCGTCGGTGACGAACTGGTGCACGGGCATCAGCTCGATCGCGGTGACCCCAAGCCCCTTGAGGTGGTCGATGATCTCGGGGTGCCCGAGCGCCGCGTAGGTGCCCCGGATGCGCTCGGGGATCCGGGGATGCTGGATGGTCAGCCCCCGGACGTGCGCCTCGTAGATCACCGTGTCGTGGTACGGCGTCGCCGGCGGGCGGTCGTGCCCCCATCCGAAGAAGGGGTTGACCACGACGGACTTCGGCACGTAGGCGGCCGAGTCGGTGTCCTCCCGGCTGTCGGGCTCGCCGAATTGGTAGCCGTACACGGCCTGGTCCCACTGGACGGAGCCCTCGATGGCCTTGGCGTACGGGTCGAGGAGAAGCTTGTTGGGGTTGCAGCGCTGCCCGCGAGAGGGGTCGTAGGGTCCGTGCACGCGGTAGCCGTACCGCTGACCGGGACCTATGCCGGGCAGGTAACCATGCCAGACGAACCCCTCGCACTCGGTGAGGGCGACCCGCTCCTCCTTGTTCTCCTCGTCGAACAGGCAGAGCTCCACACGCTCGCCGACCTCGGTATATAGCGCGAAGTTGGTGCCCGCGCCGTCATATGTAGCCCCGAGCGGATAGGGGTCGCCGGGCCAAGTTTCGATCATGTCACCACCCGGATAGGGATTTGCCCGATGTTCCCCCGACCATGCCACGCCGCGCAGCTCGGTGCGTCAATCACTGGTCCAAGGGGGACATTGTGCACTCTTCTCGTGGTTCCTTCCGTCACGGTGCCGCACCGACCAAGGCTGCCAGATGATCAGGCGGCTCGTGTAAAGGCTACTCGACATCCCAGGTCAACCCGCATCGGACACTCGCCCATGGCGGGGAGGCGCACCTCGGATCCAGCGGCCGGTGCGGCCTCCGTCCCGTGGATGGCCGTTCCGGCAAGGATCATGCCAAGCGCTCCCGTCCCGGGATGTGGAACGGTTCAATAACATCGAGCGCGCTTCAAGGCGGCCCCAGTGGATTCCCAGGAACGCCGGGTAGCCTCCACCGCCATGGATTGGAAGCGCAAGGCCAACCAGGCGCTGAGCGGGCTGACAGGCCTCCAGATCAGCAAGGCCGGCACGTCCGGATCCGTACCCGGGCCATTCACGGCCACGGCCGCGGCCGAGACGATCAGACCTCCCGCCGATCGGGCGACCGACCGCCTGCTGACCGCCCCCGTCTTCATCATCTCCCCGGTCCGGTCGGGATCCACCCTGCTGCGGGCCCTGCTCGACGCCCATTCGAAGCTGCACGCCCCCCACGAACTGCACGTACGGCGGCTGACCGTGGGGTTCGGCACCTTACTGGCCGAGCAGGCGATGGAGGCCCTCGGCCACAACCAGGCCGACCTCGAACACCTGCTGTGGGACCGCGTGCTCCACCGGGAACTGGTGAGAAGCGGCAAGGAGACCATCGTCGACAAGACGCCGGCCAACGCGTTCGCCTACAAGCGGCTCATCACCTGCTGGCCGGACGCGCGGTTCGTCTTCCTGCTCCGGCACCCGGTGTCCATCGCGCGGTCCTGGCACGAGGCGAGCCCCGAGAAGAGGTCTCAGGAGGAGGCGGCGCTCGACGCCCTGCGCTACATGAAGGCGGTCGAGAAGGCCAGGTCGGCCCTGACAGGGCCGACCCTGCGGTACGAGGACCTGACCGCGGACCCGGAGAGGGAGACCCGGCGCGTCTGCGACTTCCTGGGCATCCCCTGGGAACCGGGGATGCTGACCTACGGCGACCGGCTGCTCCTGCGCAAGGGCCTCGGCGACTGGAAGGACAAGATCAGATCGGGCACCGTCCAGGCGGGACGGGAACTGCCACCGGCCGAGGAGATCCCCGACGCCCTGCGGTCGATCTGCGTGAGATGGGGCTACACCGCCGACCAGGCGGAGGGCCCATGAAGATCCGTTACATGCTCCTCCACGCCTACGGGATGGGCGGCACGATCCGCACCGTGATCAACCAGGCCAACCACATGGTGGCCGCCGGACACGACGTCGAGATCGTGAGCGTGGTGCGGCGCCGCAAGAACCCGCACTTCTCCATCGATCCCCGGATCACGGTCACCTCGCTGGCCGACCAGCGCGGCGGGGTCACCCGTGACTCGCTGTCACGCCGGGTATATCGGCGGCTGCGCGGCAAGGTCGTCCCGGCCGGCGAGTTCGCGGCGTCCTACTTCACCGAACGCGTCGAGAAGGCGGTCATCGACTACGTCTCCTCTCTCGACGACGGCATCCTGGTCACCACCCGCCCGGCCCTGAACCTCATCTCCGCCCGGCACGCCCCCGAGCACCTGGTGCGCGTCGCGCAGGAGCACATGAACCTCTCCACCCACAAAGACGACGTGCGCGAACAGGTCGTGCGTCACTACAGCCGGCTGGACGCCGTGGTGGTGCTCACCGAGACCGACCGCGCGGACTACCAGCGGATACTGCCACGGGCGCGCGTCCGCCGGATCCCGAACGCGGTCGACGGACTCGGCCAGGGGCCGCCGGAGCACAGGGACAAGATCGTGATAGCGGCGGGGCGCCTGTACTGGCAGAAGGGATTCGACCTGCTCATCCCCGCCTTCGAGGAGGTGGCGCGCGACCATCCCGGCTGGCGGCTGCTCATCTACGGCACCGGGCCGAAGAAGGAGGAGTTGCAGACGCTGATCGATGAGCACGGATTGCACGAGCACGTCTCCCTGATGGGGCGCAGCTCCCACTTCGACCGGGAACTGGCGAGGGCCTCCGTCTTCGTGCTCAGCTCGCGGTTCGAGGGACTGCCGATGGTGATGATCGAGGCGATGAGCCACGCGCTGGCCATCGTCAGCTTCGACTGCCCCACCGGACCGGGCGACGTCATCACGCACGAGGTGGACGGGCTGCTCGTCCCGCCCGAGGACATCGGCGGACTGGCCGGCGCCATGAACCGGCTGATAGCGGATCCCGAGCTCCGGCGGCGGCTCGGCGCCGAGGCCAGGACGGCGGTGCGGAGGTACTCTCCGGCCGAGGTCATGCCGGCGTGGGAGAGCCTGTTCACCGAGTTGCTGAAGGAGCGGGCCGGGCGGCCCGGGACGCCGGAGCACTAGCCTCGCGCGGCGCCCGGCCGCCGGGTGCTGGGACGCCGCCTCGGACGGGGTCCGGACGGCGTCCGCGGAGCCTCGGTCAGGGCACCCAGTAGTTGCCGCTGGCGATGATCATCACCTGGAGCTGGATGCTGGTCGAGTAGTAGTCGCTCGATGTGAAGGGGGTGTTCAGCATCTTGTTCCAGAGAGCGTCCAGCCAGGCCTGGGCGGCGGGGTCGGTCATCGCCGCCACCGTGAACGGCGCGAAGAAGGCCGGCTCGCTGCCGCTACTGATCTGCGACCCGCCGAGCGAGTAGCCGACGGCGATCTTGGCGGGGTCTCCGCCGGTCTTGCCCCTGATCCAGGTGCTCAGCTTGCGTGCCGAGGCGAGTGAGGCGGGGTCACCGCTGGTCACGGCGTCGGCGCCGATCCGCCAGGGATCGCGGCAGGCGTTCCACCAGTACTTGCCGTCGTTGGGGTCCTCCAGCACCTCGCCCGGGGCGGGCCTGGGCGTGGTGTTGGTGTTGACCACGAAGTCGGCGAGCAGGCCCGTCGAGGGGGCGTAGGTGGCCTGCTGGGACGTGATCAGGTTCTGGTGCGTGGTCCTGATCGTGTCCCAGGCGGTGTCGCCCGTGGCCTTCCTGAACGCCCTGAAGTGGTCGATCATCCAGTCGGACGATCGGGTGACGTAGTAGAGGGAGTCACCGGAGGAGCTCCAGTCGCCGAGCAGGGTCAGGCGCGTGGACGGGTTGACCTCACTGGCCTTGATCGCGTTGATGTGCTTGATCGCGAGGTCCTTGTAGTCGTAGGTGCCCGCGCTGCCCCACTGCCTGTCGGCCAGGAGCAGGCCGAAGGCCACGTCCAGGTCGCCGTCGGTGGCGGAGTCCGACCCGTTGACGCTGCGGCAGGAGCTGTCCTGCTCGGCCGCCAGCAGGTTCGCGTTGTTCACCGAGGGGTGCGCCAGCATGTACTTCACCATGCCGTCGAACGCCGTCTTGGCGTTGGGGTCCGCTCCGGCCATCGTCGCGAGGATCACCATGCCGTAGCCCTGGCCCTCGGCGACGTAGGGGTGGTCGGCGTCGGGCGAGATGACCTGGTACCAGCCGTTGCCGCAGTTCTGCTTGAGGAAGGCGCTCTTCCACTTGTTGTAGTAGGTGATCACCGCCTGGTCCAGCGTGGCCTGCGACCCGGACGGCTTGAGGGTTCCGGAAGCGTACGGGAACAGGTGCGCGCCGAACGGCACGGCGGGGCCGGCGCCGGTCTGGGTCGTCACGGTCAGGTGGTCGACGTTGGGGCCCCCGTTGGCGGTGGTGGCGGTGGCGCGGATGGTGTTGGCTCCGGCGTTCAACGTCACGGTCAGCGTGCCGTCGGCCCAGGTGTCCCACGAGCCGGTCCCGTTGAACGCCTTACCCGCCGACACGACCGTGCCGTTGACGCTGATGTCCATCGGGCGGTTCACCGACGTGCCGTTGGCGTAGCGCAGCACCAGACCGGCACTGCCCGCACCGGCCACGGACACCGACCACTGGACGTAACTGCCGGTGACATTGGTGTAGTCGACGAAGCCCGTACCCGAATAGCCGGTGTGGTTGGCCGCCACCGAGCCCTGCGAGATGGTGGCGCTCTCGGCCTCGTACCGGGTGGAGGCGGCCGACACGCTCACCTGCGCCGACACGGTCAGCACCAGGGTGAGCGAGGCGAGCATGGTGATAGCGGCGCGTAGAAGACGGTGCACCTCAGGTGTCCTCTCCCTAGGGGGTGATCAGGAGATGGGGCAAGAGAGTTAGGAAAGCTTCCTAACGATTTCCTGCCCATGGGACCACTGCTGATCGGGCGCCGTCAAGGTGACCAGTAAGGTTTCCTTACCGGCCCGCGGAAGCTGTACGCCTTCGACCGGGGCACCCGGTTGTCGCCCACCCGGATGTGAGGGCGAGGTCAGGGCACCGTGAGACGCAAGGAATCGCCCCATGCCGTGGCGATGGGGCGAGAGGTGCTGACTCGGTCGGATCGGGCGGTCAGGCGGTCTTTCTGGCGACCGGAGGGTCGCAGAAGTTGAGCAGTCCGTCGCCCTTGCATGTGCGGCACATACGGCCGCCTTCCCCCTTGCCGTCTCCCCCGCAGGTGCAGCAGACGACCACCCGGTCGAACCGGGGGTCGCGATAGGTGTGCTTGGTCCGGTACCGGATGATCGCCCAGCCCTGCACCCACGCGAATCCGTCGATCTCGGCGAACAACGCGTCGCTGAGCTTCCAGTGACGTGCGAGCGCCTGCTCGCGTATACAGGTCCATAGGCTGACTGCGACCCCGGCGGGGCTCACATTCATAGAGGGTCGTCCTCTCGTTCCGGGTGACGCGTGGTTCCCCGGCCGGACCCGGTGCCCCATCACCGAGCCGGCTTAGCCGTGGCCCCAGGGGGGAACGCCGCCCGCCGGCCGCGAACCTCGCGGCAGACCCTCCCCCTCCCGCAGGGGACGGCCACCCCGCGAGGGCGCGGCACTTTAGGGGGCGACGTCCTCTCTGTTAGGGGCTAACCTTCTGTTTACCCTGGTTCATGCCAAGAGCAACCGCCATTGGCAATTGCCATAGGAAAGTGTCGTTGGTGGATACCTTCGGCGATCGACCCCGGCGAATAGTGTTAGCTGTTGACAACGGGAGCTACCTGGGAAAACTCGGGGGCGTGCGGCCATGGTCGCATCGAGAAGAGGTGAGCGTCGATGGCCGGGGCCAATCCGACCCTACGGCGTCGCCAGCTCGCCACCCGTCTCCGAGAGCTCAGGAAGAACGCCGGGCTCAGCATCGAAGAGGCCGCCCAGCGGCTCGAGTGCTCCACGGCCAAGATCAGCCGCATCGAGACGGCCCAGCGGAGCGTCATCCCCCGGGACGTGCGCGATCTGTGCCAGATCTACGGTGTCGATCAATCAGAGGCGGAGGCCCTGATCTCCATGGCCCGGGAGGCGCGCCAGCCGGGCTGGTGGCAGGAGTACGAAGATCTCGATCTCGATCCGTACATCGGCCTTGAGGGCGAGGCGACCGCCATCACGATGTACGAGACGACCACCGTGCCCAGCCTCTTCCAGACCGAGGACTATGCCCGGGAGGTCATCCGCGGGTGCCTGCCGCGTATCAAGCAGGAGGTCCTCGAAGAGCGCGTCGACGCCCGCCTGAAGCGACAGCGGCTTCACCTCCAGGACGATCCGCCCCGCTGCTGTGTGCTCCTGGACGAATCGGTCCTCCACCGGCATGTCGGCGGACCATCAGTGATGCACGCCCAGCTCGAACGTGTGCTGGAGCTGGCCGACCTTCCCCATGTGATCATCCAGGTGATCCCGTTCACGGTCGGGGCGCATATCGGCTTCGACAGCATGTTCATCCTTCTCGAGTTCCCCGACAACATGGTCCCGGACACCGTGTATGTCGAGTCTTTGATGGGCGATTTCTATCTCGAGAAACCTCGCGAGCTGGGCCGCTTCCGCGAGGTCATCACCCATCTCCGCGCCGCGGCCCTGAGTTCCCGCGACTCGGTTTCCCTCATCGACGATCTGCGCAAGAAGTACGTTCCCTAGGCGGTGAGGAGGCCGCCCTCTTCCCGTGTCGTCCCGCCGAACACGTCAAACAACATCGCAAATGGCCATCACACCTGACATTTCAGATTTTCTGGGCATATCGGGCATGCGGCGACAGGAACCGACAGAGGCGGTCGCCAAGTAAAGGCCCGTTGGGGGAACTTCTACCTGATCACGTCCTTGATCATGTTGACATGTCGGCCGTAGCTGCGATAAATGATCACCAGGAGCCCTCGCATACCGACTTGGCCCGCCACGGCCACGTCTCAGCGGGGGCTCACGCCTATTTATCCGGCCCGATCATGTCGGTCGCGCCTGTCCGGAGAACGCCATCTCCTGGAAGGGCACGCTCGGCGAGGGATCCTCAGTGACATCAGGAGAGACGATGACGTCGCACCACCCTTTCGGGTACTCCGGCCTGCAGTGGAAGGCCGCGAGCGGATGTAACAACGGAACCTGTGTGGAGGTCGCCGAGCTTCCGCACGGCGGCGTCGGGATCCGTGACAACAAGGACGGCAACAGCCCCGTCCTCGAATTCAGCCTCGACGAGTTCCGCACCTTCGTCAGCGGCGTCAAGGCCGGCGAATTCGATCTCTGATCCGGGGTTCCGGCTTCACGGCCCGCTTCTCTGACCCGGAAACGAGCCGAAAGATTCATGACGGCGGCCGCCGGTCCGGCGCCACCGTCACCGAAAGACAAACCAGATCTTCCACCTAGAGATCCACGGTCGCGGATGGCGGATGTTACGAGCGTCGGCCCCACCGCAGGAATACCGCTCACCATATGATGCGTGACAGCGAAATCCAGATGAACGCAGCCGAGCAGACGGCGCCGGGCCGCTTCACCGGCGCCGTTTCCGAATTCACCTCCCGTTCACCGGAATTCCACACCCGCCATGGCCTGGCATAACACATTCATTCGTGCTATTTCTGGCATTCCTATTACCTGGGCACCGGCGATGCCCGTCCGGTTGACGAGGCTTCTTACCCGAATGGCTTGCCTATAGCCAGGAAGCGTGCCGTATCGCCGGAGTGACAGAGAGATGCTCGTTCGCATCTGAGGTGGCTGACCACCCCAATCGTCACATCACTCGCTCCGACGCCTGGAACACCAGCGTGACACGGCCGTTTTTCCGGGCGGCGATCATCTATAATTTCGCCGAGCACAATGCCTGTGCCGAAATACGGTGGAAGTTTCCTGGGAGGGAGGCGTATGACAGGCGGACCTGCGTTCCAGGGGGTGACGTGGTACGCGGCTTGCAACAACGGCAGTTGTGTCGAGGTTGCGTACGAGGAGGGTTGGGTCGGCGTGCGGGACGGCAAGGACGACGGCAGCCCGATCCTCGTCTACTCCGGTGACGAGTGGAAGTCCTTCATCGACGCCGCCAAAGAGGGGCGGTTCGACTTCGACCGGCTCGCGGCCGACAGGCGCTGATCCCCAGCGCGAGCGGCTGGAACCCTGCTGCCTTGGCTGGGTTTGCGGGGGAACATAGGGGTAGCCCGAGACCTTTCACCCCCTACGCACGCATCCCCCGGAGGACGCACAGATGGGCGGATTCAAGAAGTTTCTGCTCCGCGGCAATCTCGTCGAACTCGCCGTCGCCGTAGTGATCGGCGCCACCTTCAGCGGCCTGATCCAGGCTCTGGTGGCCGATCTGATCACCCCGCTGATCGGCGCCATCACCGGTGGCAGGCAGCCCGACTTCGGGAAGTACAGCTTCACCGTCAACGGCTCCGAGTTCAAGTACGGCGACTTCATCAACCACCTGCTGACCTTCCTCATCATCGCCGCGGTGGTCTACTGGCTGGTCGTCATGCCGATGACGCGGCTGGTGAGCATCTTCGACCGGAACCAGAAGAGCACCGAGAAGGAGTGCCCGGAGTGCAAGAGCGACATCCCGCTCGACGCCCGCCGCTGCGCTTTCTGCACCGCGGAGCTCACCGCGGTGCCGGCCAACGACCGCCCGCCCGCCTGAGCCGGATCACCGGCTGAGAGCCCGAAGACCCACCCACGGCACCGGCGGCGGCCCCGACCGGTGCCGTCTCCCTTGAATGGGCCGGAACACCATGGGGCTATGAGCCGGAACACCATGGGGCTATGAGGCGGAACACTATGGGGCTATGAGGGGTGTACCCATCACCCTCATAGCTCCGGTGCCTCCTCGGCGGCCGGCGTCCCCGCCGGATGGGCCCCGGTCTCCCGGACAAGCCGACCCCCGCCGCAAACGACCCGGCCCCCCGGATGCGGACCGACCCCGCCGCAATCGCCCAGCCCCCCGGATGCGGACCAACCCCGCCGCAAACAGCCCAGCCCCCCGGATGCGGACCGACCCGCCGCAAACGGCCCGGACCCCGGGATGCGGCCCCCCCGGATGGGCCCGGTCTCCCGGATGCGGACCGACCCCCCGGATGGGCCCGGCCCCCAGATGCGGACCGACCCCGCCGGATGGGCCCGGTCTCCCGATAGGGGCCGCCCGTCGGATACGCCCGGTCCGCAGCGCGGGCCGTACCCCGGGCGTGTCCCGTCGGAATAGTCGCTGTTCAACCGGGGTTGTTTGGTTTGTGAGTGATCTCATCCGTGGTACCGCCCGTGGCGAATCCGTCGTCCCGCTGTCCATCCTTGACCTGGCCACCGTAGGCGCCGGCGACACGCCCGCCGATGCCCTGCGGACGACCACCGAGCTGGCACGGCGCGCCGAGGGCTGGGGGTACCACCGGTTCTGGGTGGCGGAACACCACGGGATGCCGAGCGTCGCCAGTTCCTCCCCGGCCGTGATCCTCGCCCACCTCGGAGCGAGCACGCGGCGCATCCGGCTGGGCTCCGGCGGGGTCATGCTGCCGAACCACGCCCCGATCGTCATCGCCGAGCAGTTCGGCACCCTGCACGCCCTGCACCCAGGACGCATCGACCTCGGCCTCGGCCGCGCGCCCGGCACCGACCAGGCGACCGCCCGGGCACTGCGCCGCATGGCCACTCCGGACGCCGACGACTTCCCGCAGCAACTGGCCGAACTCACCGCCTTCCTCGACGACGACTTCCCTGCCGGCCACCCGTACGAGCGCATCCATGCCGTGCCCGGCGAGGCGAGCGCTCCCGGCTCGGGGCGCCCTCCGATCTGGCTGCTCGGCTCCAGCGGCTTCAGCGCCCAGCTCGCGGGCCTGCTCGGGCTGCCGTTCGCCTTCGCCCATCACTTCAGCGCGGCCAACACGATTCCGGCCCTCGACATCTACCGCTCGGCGTTCCAGCCTTCCGACGTGCTGGACAAGCCCTACGCGATGATCGGCGTCAGCGCGGTGGCCGCGGACACCCCCGGCGAGGCCCTCCGCACGGCGCGCACCGCCGCGCTCGGCATGCTCTGGCTGCGGCGCGGCCGGCCCGCTCCGCTTCCCACGCCCGAAGAGGCCGAGTCGTATCCCTACAGCCCGGCCGAGCAGCAGTTCGTCGAGGACTGGCTGTCGAACGTCGTCCACGGTGACCCGGTGACCGTACGCGCGGGCCTGGAGGCGCTGCGCGAGCGCACGGGCGCGGACGAGCTCATGATCACCACGGGGGTCTACGGTGCCGAGGCGCGGCTCCGCTCGTTCGAGCTGATCGCCGGCGCCTACGACATGACCGGCGACCCAGTCGGCGAATCGCCTACACGCTCATCAATCACCACAAACATCCCTTAAGTTAAACAGGCTGGGCATATCGCCCACGCCTGGCTGACCGCAACCCCGGGCCGCACGAGCCCTGCCGGTAACATCCCGGTAACACGCGCCTGCCGCCGCGGCCGGCCGCTCCGCTCGTCTGACAGGGCTGAGCAGGTCGGCCGCCGCGTGCCACTCCCGTCCACCGCGATGCACCGTGGCCCAGTTCCCCCGATTCCACCAGGAATCTCTGACTGGGACCTTTCTTCGCATGGAATATGTCCGTAACATCGCCTCCAGATCGCGTGGAACATTTATCGGAAACATCTGTTGACACGCAAGAAACACTGTTATTGTAATGGGAGCGCTCCCACGCCTTCGCGATTTGCCTTGAAAGCGGAGGAAGCCGGATGGCTGACCAGCCCACGCTTGCCCAAGTAGCAGCCGAAGCAGGGGTCTCCCCCGCCACGGCCTCACGAGTGCTCACCGGCTCCGTCCGCGTGAGCACCTCAACCCGCCGTCAGGTCCATGACGCCATGTCACGTCTTGGCTACGTACGGCATCGCGCGCCCCGTGGCACTTCCGCACGGCGGTCCGACCAGCTCGTCGCCGCGGTGATCTGCGAGCACACGCAGCGCATGTTCTCCGAGCCCTTCTACACGCGCCTGCTGTCCGCGGCGGACGAGGTTTTCACCAGTTACGGGGTGCCGTTCGTCGTGATGACCGCCACACCGGCGACCTCGACGATCGCCGCACCGCCTCTGGTGACGGGATCCTTCGACGGCGTCCTGCTCGCGGGCGCCAGAGAGCGACATCCCCTGGCGGTCACCCTGGCCGCCTCGGGGATCGCCGTGCGCAGCGCCGGGCGCCCGCCCGACGGCATCGACCTGCCCTTCGTCGATATGGACAACCTCGATGGAGCGCGCCAGGCGGCGGAGCACCTGCTGCTGACCAACCGCCGGGCGATCACGGTCATCGCGGGACCGCCCACGCTGCCCGGCGCCCGAGATCGCCTGGACGGCTTCCTCCGGACACTGCACGCGGCCGGGATGCACGACGTCCCGGTGGCGTACGGCGACTTCACCCATGCTTCGGGTGCGCACGCCATGCAGTGGCTGCTGCAGCGGTCGCCGCACCTCGACTCGGTCTTCGCCGCCTCCGACCCGATGGCCGCCGGGGCCATGCAGGCCCTGCGGCGCGCGGGGCGGCGGGTGCCGGACGACGTGGCCGTGATCGGGTTCGACGACGCCCCGCTCGCCAGGCACACCTCCCCCACGCTGACCACGGTGCGCCAGCCGGTGGAGGAGATGGCGGTGCTCGCCGCGAGGATGCTGCTCATGTCCATCACCTCAGAAGACGACGTCCCCCACGGCAACCCGATTCTTCCCACGGAGCTGGTAGTTCGTGAATCAACTTGATTCGGGGGGCATGCAGGAAGGCGATGTGCTCACGCGCCGGTACCGGCTCGTGGAGCAGATCGCAACGGGGGGGATGTCCGCGATCTGGCGCGCGTTCGACCAGTCGCTCCATCGGACCGTCGCGATCAAGGTCCTGGACGGGTGCGTCGGCGGCGACCACGGCGGTCGCGATCTGATCCGGAGGGAGGCACGGGCCACCGCCCGGCTGATCCATCCGGACGCGATCGAGGTGTACGACTACGGCGAGACCGTCACGGCCCGTGGCAGGCTCGCCGCTTACGTCGTGATGCGCCTGCTCGACGGCCGGCCGCTCTCCGAGCGGATCGCCGAGGGCCCCCTGCCCTGGCGAGAGGCCGCGATCATCGGAACCAGGGTGGCGCTGGTGCTCGCGGCGGCGCACCAGCGGGGCATCGTCCACCGTGACGTCACGGCCGAGAACGTCCTGCTCACCCCCGAGGGCGCGAAGCTGCTCGACTTCGGGATAGCGGTATTCGTCGGCGAGCAGGTGGACCAGCGGCTGGCCGAGTTCGGCACCCCGCCGTACGTGGCGCCGGAGCGGCTGGCCGGCGCCAGCGTCCACCCCGCCGTCGACGTGTACGGCCTGGGCGTGCTGATCTTCGAGATGCTCACCGGCGCTCCCCCTTATCCCGAGACCACCTGGGAGGCGGTGGAGGACGCCCAACGTACCGGGCCGCCCCCGGCCCCGGACGGGGTGCCGGGACTGCCGCGGGAGATGGCCGAGCTGTGCAGGAGCTGCCTGGCCCAGGACCCCGGGCAGCGGCCCAGCGCCCAGCACGTCGCCGAGACCCTCACCGCGGCCCTCAGCGCGTCGGCCACCTCGGGCAACGAGACCGCCCTGTGGATGCGTCGCTTGCGGCTGGCCTCCATCGCCGCCGCCGCACTGGCCACCTGGACCGTCGCCCTGCTGTGGATACAGCCCGACCTGCCGCCGCCGGTGGCGTCGGTCATCACCACGCGGACCTCCGCGGACCCCACGGCCCCGGCGAACGGTCACGACCGGCGGTCCGGCGCGCTGGCCGAGCCGATCTCCGGCGAGGACGGGACCGCCAAGCCGGACCGATCCCCCTCCACAGTCCCCTCCCTGTCGCGATCGCCCTCACCCGCCCCGACACTGCGGGCCACCTCACCTCCGCCACCAGGCGCCGGGCGGGAGCCCACGTCCGGCACGCGGCCGACTCCCACGCTCACCCAGGCGGTAGGCCGCTTCGACGCCACCTTGGAGGCCGGAGAGACCGCCGGAGCCATTCGCGCCGACGTCGCCCTCGATCTGCGGCAGGTGGTGCACAACCTTCTGCAGTCAATGGAGGATCCCCGCGACGGCCTGAAGAGCGCGCAGAGGAAGCTCGACGACCGGGCCCGGGAGGGGAGCCTGTCCCCCAGCGTCCGTGACGAGCTGGTGCAGGGCCTCCTCCTGATCGGGGCCGCGCTCGGGAAGGCCGCCTGAGGCGCCGGGCCGCCCCGAGGAGACGCACGCCGTGAACGGCCGCCGGGCGCAGGCCCGGCGGCCGTTCACTTTCGCGTGTGAAGCGCCGGTGAATCCCGGCGCCCAGGAAGCCGCTTTCAGGAATTCAATTCCGTACGGGAAACCCCTATTCATAAATCGGGGTCGCGCGCCCGAATTCATGCTCTTGACTGAGCCGTCTTGACTCTGATCTTTCCATCCGGGCATGGTGGACCCGCTCACCGTGAATCCCGCCGCATTCATCCCGCTCCGCCACCGGACCCGTTGAATCAGGCCGTCCCGGGGTGCCCGGGGCCTCGCACGCCGTTCCACGAAAGGCTCGTGGCGCCTTCCACGCCGCCCGCCTCGGCCCAGATCGGTGGGAGCGCTCCCAGCTTTGAGAAATTTCTCCACGCCCACAAGGGCGCCGTATATGAGGACACCGGGGCCCATCCGGCAAGCGAGCGCTTGACCGCGTGAAATCCCCAGGCAACCGGCCCGGCCCCTCGCTGCCCGCCGTGAAAATTACAACCGCCTTCACCGCCACGGCCGCCCGGCGTGAAAGTTACATGCCCCCGCGCAGGTCATCACGGGAACGGCTTCACTCGCGTTTGACGTGCCGGAAAAGCGCGCCGAAGCATGACGAGCGCGGCCGGGCCGTGCAGCGGGCCCGGCCGTACCGGTCGCCGAACATCCCGGCCGTATCCCCTGCGACCAGCGGGCCCCGCGGAAGTGCCGTCGCGCCTCGCCTCATCAATGAAGGGCACCCGATGAAATCTCCATGGATCGGCGGGAGGTGGCAGGCCGCGCTCACCGCGGTCGCCGTCACCGTCACCACCACCGCGCTGGCGGTCACGCTCGGCTCGGCTCCCGCCCAGGCGGCGGGCGGGACCGGCGTCGGGTACCTCCACACCAGCGGAAACAAGATCGTGGACAGCACCGGTGCCACGGTTCGGCTAACCGGAATCAACTGGTTTGGGATGGAAACCGATAACAAGACCTTCCACGGCCTGTGGTCGAGCAACCCCTGGAGGAGCCAGCTCGACCTCATGGCGAGCCTCGGCTACAACACCCTGCGGGTACCGTTCTCCGACGACGCCGTCAAGCCCGGCGCGGTCGCGACCAGCGTGAACACCTACACCAACCCCGATCTCGCCGGGCTCTCCCCGATGCAGATCCTCGACAAGGTCGTGGACTACGCCGGGACCAAGGGGATGCGCGTCATCCTCGACCGGCACCGGCCCACCTCGGCCGGCCAGACCGCGCTCTGGTACACCGCGGCGGTTCCCGAGAGCACGTGGATCAACGACTGGAAGAACCTCGCGCAGCACTACGCGGGCAACACCACCGTCATCGGCGCCGACCTGCACAACGAGCCGCACGCCGACGGCACCGAGCCCAACAGCACCGGCGCGTGCTGGGGCTGCGGCGACACCGCCCGCGACTGGCGCCTCGCCGCGGAGCGCGCCGGGAACGCGATCCTCGGGGTGCAGCCCAACTGGCTGATCTTCGTCGAGGGCGTGAGCTGCCCCAGCGGCGGCAACGCCAACGCCTGGGACAACATCCCCGACGAGCCCTGCGGCTGGTGGGGCGGCAACCTGTCCAAGGCCAGGGACTTCCCGGTGCGGCTGAACGTGGCGAACCGGCTGGTCTATTCGCCCCACGAGTACGCCACCTCGGTCTACCGCCAGTCGTGGTTCGACGACCCGACCTACCCGGCGAACATGCCCGCCATCTGGGACAGGTTCTGGGGCTACCTCCACAAGGAGAACATCGCCCCCATCATGATGGGCGAGTTCGGCACCACGCTGGCCGGCAACACCGACAAGATCTGGCTCCAGGAGCTGATGAAGTACACCGGCACCGGCGTCAACGGCATGTCCTTCACCTACTGGTCGTGGAACCCGAACTCCGGTGACACCGGCGGCATCGTGAAGGACGACTGGACGACCGTCGACCAGGCCAAGCAGAGCATCCTGCAGCCCTACCTCATCCCGCCGGTGGGCGGCGGAGGCAGCGGCACCCCGACGCCCACCCCCACCCCGACCTCCGCCACCTGCGGGACGACCTACGCCGTGACCAACTCCTGGTCGGGCGGGTTCCAGGCCGAGCTCACCGTCAAGAACAACGGCACGGCGAGCTGGAAGAACTGGTCGGTGAGCTGGTCCATGCCGTCCGGCGTCTCCCTCGGCAGCGGCTGGAACGCCACGCTCACCCAGAGCGGCAGCACCTTCACCGCCAAGGCCCCGAGCCACGCCACCACCCTCGCTCCCGGCCAGTCGGTCGTCGTGGGCTTCACCGCCAACGGGCCCTCCTACCCCCGGCCCGTCCGGAGTCACCTGCACGTAGCCGCACGATCACGACGTCCACCGGCCCGCGTTCCCGAGGCCCCTCACGTCCGGGACATCCGCGTTCGCGGGCCGGAGAAATGCGAAGGCGGGCGCATCGCGTCCGCCTTCGCCATGTGGGCCTCGGCGCGCCGGCCGACACGAATTCGGTGATCGCCGCCCGTACCGCATTTAACGTTCTTCCGGTATCAGAGCCTTTTATTACGCCGAAGCGGCACACAGAACACGACGGATGGCATGAACACGGGAGAACCCGTGGCCGCGGTCCGATTCATCCCGGGCGGGACGGGCTCATGTCCCCCAAGCGGCCGGCCTTTTGCGGCGACGAGTGACATTTCCTTCATATGCGCTGATGAGCGCGGATTTAAATCTTCCGCATGTCGCACGATGAAAGCGCTGCCACGCGTCAGTACGGTGGGATCTCAAGGCGCATCATCATCATCAATGCGTTTTCACATAGCAATACTAAAAGCAAAGGAACGCTTTATGAAATATGCCAGCCGGCCTCGCGTCGGGCCGCGACATTTCGTTCGCTCCTTGCTGGCGGCGGCTCTGACGACGACGGTCGCGATGTGGGTCGTCGCGGCGGCGCCCGATTCGGCGACGGCGGCGGCCGCGCCCTCGGTGAACCTCGGCGCGGCCTCCTCCTTCGCGGTTCTGTCCGGGGGCGCCATCACCAACGTCGGCGGCACCACCGTCAACGGAGACCTTGGGGTCAGCCCGGCCCTCGCGGTGGTCGGCACGCCACCCACCGTGAACGGAGCCATCCACATCGGTGACCCCGCCGCGGCAGCGGCGCAGACGGGCCTGGCGCTCGCCTACGACGACGTCACGAGCAGGCCTCTGACCAGCACGATCGCTCCCGCGCTGGCCGGGCAGACGCTGACACCCGGTGTCTACAACACCGCCGCGCCGGGTCTGTTCACGCTCACCGGCGGGACTCTGACGCTGGACGCCCAGGGGGACCCCAACTCGGTCTTCATCATCAGGGGCGCGGGCCTCACCACCGCGTCCACCGGCGCTATCTCACTCATCAACGGCGCATCACCCTGCCGGGTGTTCTTCGCGATGAGCACGGCGGCCGTGACCCTGGGGACGGGCTCCACCTTCCGTGGCAACCTCCTGGTGGAGCCCACGGTCGCGGGCGTGGTCGCCTTGGGCTTCAACGTCACGGTGAACGGCCGGGTGCTCGTCGGCCGCCCCAGCGCCCTGTTCCTCTCCTCGGACACCATCACGTTGCCCCCGGGCTGCACCCCGCCGACCACCGGCAGGACGACCACGACGACGGTGACCACGTCGTGCTCCACCAACGGGCCCGGAGGCGGTCCGCTGACCCTGACCGCGACGGTGCGGTCCTCGGGCAAGACCGTCCCGACCGGCCCGGTCGTGTTCACCGCCGACGGCGTCAGCCTGGGCGCCGTCCAGCTCGACTCGAACGGCCGCGCCACGCTCTCGCCGACTCTCACCGAGGGGATCCGCCGGATCGTCGCCAGCTTCCCTGGCACGGACCCGCTGAATCCCAGCGCCTCGTCCGAGTTCCTCCTGCGGGTCGGCCCGAACGGCAGCTGCCCGCCGTCGAAGGACGACGAATGCGAGGAGTCTGACGACAACAAGGAGGAGGAGGGGGAGCAGCAGCAGCAGTTCGACGCCAAGAACCGTGACAAGAAGCAGCTGGCCAGGAAGCATCGCATGGACCGGGAACACTACGACAAGAAGGGTCGCCTGGTGACGGTGCAGACGCTGCGCACGCTGCACGGCGTGTTCCACGAGGGTGGAGGCGGCGGCCACCACAGCGAGCACCACTCGGGCTCCAGGCACCACGCGGGGCACCACAAGGCCTACCACGGGGGTCACAAGAAGCAGCACGGCCACCAGGCCAAGCCACAAAAGCAGTACAAGCAGTACCACCCGGCTCCGCGTCCGCGCGTCGCCGTCACCGGCTGAGGTAACGACCGGAAAGCTCGCGGGGCCCGTCCGATCTGATCGGACGGGCCCCAAGCGATTCGGGTGACGTGCGGACCTAGGAGCGAGCGGTGCCGTTCCCCCAGGCCGGCTCCCCTGAGTGCCGCTCGAACGGGGACCTCCATCCAGGGGGCCACTCCTCCGAGGCCGCCCCCGCGGAGAGCTCCTCCCCTGTGGCGGTCCGCCCCGGAGCCTCGTCTCCCGCGGTCGTTTCCGTCGCCGCGGTGTCCTCCGCCGCCGCGCCCCCGGCGGCGATCGGGTCGGCGACCCCCTGCCGACGGTCGAACTCCTCCTCAAGCTCGCGTGTGCGTGACGCGAAGTCGTCGAGGGCATCCTCGGAACCGCGCAGCAGCGTCTCGGTCCATGACTCCTCGAGCTCTCTCAGCTCGTCGCGCAGATCTCGCACGCTCAGGTTTCTCGGATCGACTCTGTTCATGGTTCCACCATGTACCCGATAGGCCGAAACCGTCACCTCCAGACAAAGCGGTATATCTCACACTCGCTGCGCCGTCCCGTGACGGAGAGACGGAACCGTTGATCGTCACGACTCGCCGATGACCTGGAACCCGGCGTGATCGATCAATGCGTCGGCGGCATCCCGGGACTTTCTCGATCATGGATCGTGAACCTGAAACTTTCAGAACCCGGCCGGACCGCCGCATAAGCCCGCCGTAAGAACGAGCAGGCTGGCGACGATGCCCGCGCCCAGGACTTGAAATCTGCCGGACATGTCATTGACATCTTTGCCTTACTCACCAGAATCCGATGTGGGAGCGCTCCCATTCCACAACACCTTCCCCACCCGGTACGAGACCGACGCTGCGCCACCTTCTGTACCATCCATCGCTTTTATCACTTTGGAGTACGTCCAGAATGTCAACATCATCGTTAGGAGCGGGAGCGCTCCCACGTTCACGGATGAAACGTGGCGTGTGGGTCGCGCTCACCAGCCTGGCGGCCGGCCTCTTCACCGTCCTGGCCTCCGTACCGGCTTCCGCGGCCGTCGCCTGCACGGTCGACTATACGACCAACGACTGGGGCAGCGGCTTCACCGGAAACGTGAAGATAACCAACAGCGGTGACGCCTGGACCAGCTGGAACCTGGGGTTCACCTTCCCCGGAAACCAGAGGATCAGCCAGGGCTGGAGCGCCAACTGGACCCAGAGTGGTACCAGCGTGACCGCCACCAACCTGAACTGGAACGGCTCCCTGAGCAACGGCCAGTCGACGAACATCGGCTTCAACGCCACCTACAGCGGGACCAACGCCAAGCCGGCGTCGTTCACCGTCAACGGCGTCACCTGTAACGGCGGGAGCACCCCGGGCAACCAGGCGCCGACCGTCAGCCTGACCTCGCCGACCGCCGGGCAGACGTTCACCGCGCCCGCCACGGTCAACCTCGCCGCGACCGCCGCCGACGCGGACGGCACGGTCGCCAAGGTGGACTTCTACAACGGGACCACCCTGCTCGGCACCGACACCACCGCGCCGTACACCTACAGCTGGACCGGCGTCGCGGCGGGCAGCTACTCGCTCACCGCAAGGGCGACCGACAACGCCGGCGCCGCCACCACGTCGACCCCGGTGGGCATCACCGTCTCGGGGACCACCACGTCCACCATCGTGGTGAGCCCGGCGACGCTGGTCGTACCCGAGGGCGGCACCGCGTCGTACACGGTGAGGCTGTCACGGGCACCCACGGCCAACGTCACCGTGGCGACCGCCAAGGCCACCGGCGGCGACGCCAACCTCACGGTGCAGACAGGCGCGTCGCTGACGTTCACCCCGGCCAACTGGAACACCGCGCAGAACGTCGTCATCGCGGCGGCCGAGGACACCGACACCACGGCGGGCACCGCGACGTTCAACTCGACCGCCAGCGGCTGGACCAGCGGCTCACTGACCGCCACCGAGGCGGACAACGACGGCACCGGCGGCAACAACGAGTACATCAACCGCTTCACCACGATGTACAACAAGCTGCACGACCCGGCCAACGGCTACTACTCGCCCGAGGGCGTGCCGTACCACTCCGTCGAGACCCTGATGGTCGAGGCCCCGGACCACGGCCACGAGACCACGTCCGAGGCGTTCAGCTACATGTTGTGGCTGGAGGCGGTGTACGGGCAGGTCACCGGCACGTGGACCAGGTTCAACGAGGCCTGGGCGACCATGGAGAGGTACATCATCCCCGCCACGGCCGACCAGCCGACCAACGCGTCCTACAACCCCAGCAAGCCGGCCACCTACGCCGGCGAGTGGGACGACATCAGGCAATACCCCTCCCGGCTCGACTCGAACGTCTCGGTCGGCGTCGACCCGATCGCCGGTGAGCTGCAGAGCGCCTACGGCACCCGTGACATCTACGGCATGCACTGGCTGCTGGACGTGGACAACACCTACGGCTACGGGCGCTGCGGCGACGGCACCACCAAGCCCGCCTACATCAACACCTACCAGCGCGGGCCGGAGGAATCGGTCTTCGAGACCGTGCCCCAGCCGTCCTGTGACACGTTCGCGTTCGGTGGCCCCAACGGCTACCTGGACCTGTTCACCGGCGACAGCTCCTACGCCAGGCAGTGGAAGTACACCAACGCCCCCGACGCCGACGCGCGCGCCGTCCAGGCCGCCTACTGGGCGCACACCTGGGCCACCGCGCAGGGCAAGGCGTCGCAGATCTCTGCCACGGTCGCCAAGGCCGCGAAGATGGGTGACTACCTCCGCTACTCGATGTACGACAAGTACTTCAAGAAGCAGGGCTGCACCAGCACCTCCTGCGCCGCGGGAACCGGCAAGGACAGCTCTGCCTACCTGATGTCCTGGTACTACGCCTGGGGCGGCGCGTACGACACCTCCGCCGGCTGGGCATGGCGCATCGGGGCCAGCCACAACCACTCCGGTTACCAGAACCCGCTCGCGGCCTGGGCACTGTCCAACGTGGACGCCCTGAAGCCCAAGGGCGCGACCGCCGTCGCCGACTGGAGCACCAGCCTTACCCGGCAGCTCGAGTTCTACCGGTGGCTGCAGTCGTCCGAAGGTGCCATCGCCGGTGGCGCGACCAACAGCTGGCAGGGCCACTACGCGACCCCGCCCGCGGGAACGCCGACCTTCTACGGCATGGCCTACGACTGGCAGCCGGTCTACCACGACCCGCCGTCGAACCAGTGGTTCGGTTTCCAGGCGTGGTCGATGGAGCGGGTGGCCGAGTACTACTACGCCACCGGCAACGCCAGCGCCAAGGCCATCCTCGACAAGTGGGTCGCCTGGGCCAGCGCGAACACGACGGTCAGCGCCAGCGGCGCGATCCGGATGCCCTCGACGCTGCGCTGGACCGGCCAGCCCGACACCTGGAACGCGTCCAACCCGGGCTCGAACGCGGGTCTGCACGTCACGATCGCCGACTACACCAACGACGTCGGCGTCGCAGGCGCCTACGCCAAGGTCCTCATGTACTACGCCGCCAAGGCCGGCAACACGGCGGCACGGGACCTGGCGAAGTCGATCCTGGACGGCATCTGGGCCAACAACCAGGACGCCAGGGGCGTCTCGGTCCCGGAGACCAAGGCCGACTACAACCGGCTCGACGACCCGATCTACATCCCGGCCGGCTGGACCGGCGAGATGCCGAACGGTGACGCGATCAACTCCAACTCGACCTTCATCTCCATCCGGTCCTTCTACAGGAACGACCCGGACTGGCCGAAGGTCCAGGCCTACCTGAACGGCACGGGCCCGGCCCCGACGTTCAACTACCACCGTTACTGGGCGCAGGTCGACGTCGCCGTCGCCCTCGCCGAGTACGGCCGGCTGTTCCCCTGATCCAACCGACCCGGGTGCGGTGGTGCCTGACACACCACCGCACCCCCTGAAGGGCGGAGTGCGGTGGTGCCTGACACGTCACCGCACCCTCTCGAAGGGCGGGGTGCGGTGGGCCTGACCCCCACCGCACCCCGCTCGTCCCACCCCGGAACCCCCGCGGTCCCCGTTCCACCGGCGTCCCCAGCCCGAGAGGCGATCGATGTCCCTCAGACGCACGCTCACCGGTCTCGCGATCCTCGTCGCGTCGGCCACGATCTTCCCGGTCTCCTCCTCCGCGGCGGCACCCGCCTTCAACTACGGCGAGGCCCTGCAGAAGTCGCTGTTCTTCTACGAGGCACAGCGATCGGGTGACCTTCCGGCGGGCAACCGCGTCACCTGGCGCGGCGACTCCGGCCTGCGCGACGGCGCGGACGCCGGTCTCGATCTCACCGGCGGCTGGTACGACGCGGGAGACCACGTGAAGTTCGGCCTGCCGATGGCGGCCAGCGCGACCATGCTCGCCTGGGGAGGTGTCGAATACCGCGACGCCTACCAGAGCTCGGGACAGCTCCCCTACCTGCTCGACAACCTGAAGTGGGTCAACGACTACCTCATCAAGGCCCACCCGTCGCCGAACGTCCTGTACGGGCAGGTGGGCAGGGGTGGCACCGACCACGCGTGGTGGGGCCCGGCCGAGGTCATGCCGATGGAACGCCCGGCGTACAAGATCGATACCTCGTGTGGCGGGTCGGATCTGGCCGGTGAGACCGCGGCGGCGATGGCGGCCTCCTCGATGGTCTTCCGCCCGACGAACCCGGCCTACGCCGACACGCTGGTCTCGCACGCCAGGCAGCTCTACTCCTTCGCCGACACGGTCAGGAAGAAGTACAGCGACTGCATCACCGACGCGTCGGGCTTCTACCAATCGTGGAGCGGCTACAACGACGAACTCGTCTGGGGGGCGATCTGGCTGCACCGGGCGACCGGCGACGCCTCCTACCTCGCCAAGGCGGAAACCTACTACGACAACCTGAGCACCGAGCCGCAGAGCACGATCCGCTCCTACAAGTGGACGATCGCGTGGGACGACAAGTCGTACGGCGCCTACGTGCTGCTCGCCAAGCTCACCGGCAAGCAGAAGTACGTGGACGACGCCAACCGCTGGCTCGACTGGTGGACCGTGGGCGTGAACGGCACCAAGGTGAACTACTCGCCCGGCGGCGAGGCCGTGCTCGACCAGTGGGGTTCCCTGCGGTACGCCGCCAACACCGCGTTCGCCGCGCTCGTCTACAGCGACTGGCTCACCAACTCCACCCTTAAAGCGAGATATCACGACTTCGGGGTCAGGCAGATCAACTACGCGCTCGGCGACAACCCGCGCAGGTCCTCGTACATGGTCGGTTTCGGCGCCAACCCGCCCAGGAACCCGCACCATCGCACGGCGCACGGCTCCTGGTCCAACAGCCTCAACGAGCCCGTCGACAGCAGGCACATCCTGTACGGCGCGCTGGTCGGCGGCCCGACCTCGGCCAACGACGCCTACACCGACAGCCGGAGCGACTACGTGATGAACGAGGTCGCGACCGACTACAACGCCGCGTTCACCGGCGCCCTGGCCCGGCTCTACAAGGAGTACGGCGGCGCCCCGGCGTCGAACTTCCCGGTCGCGGAGCGGCCCGACGGACCCGAGATCTACTTGCAGGCCTCGGTGAACTCCACGGGCGCCACCTACACCGAGATCAAGGCGCTTGTCGTCAACCACTCGGCGTGGCCCGCCCGCGCGCTGTCGGACGGCACGTTCCGCTACTACTTCACGCTGGACGGCAACACCACCCCGAGCCAGATCACCCTGTCCTCGGCCTACACGCAGTGCAAGGCTCCGGTGGGGCCGACCCCGGTCTCCGGCAGGGTCTACTACGTCACGATCGACTGCTCCGGGACGTCCATCGCCCCCGCGGGCCAGTCGGAGTCGCGGCGGGAGGTGCAGTTCCGCATCGCCAGTTCGTCAGGGTCCTGGGATCCGTCCAACGACTGGTCGTACACCGGCGTGGCGACCACGCCAGGAGCCACCCCGGTCACCGTGCAGAACATCCCGTTGTACTCCGGCGGCACCCGGATCTGGGGCGACCCGCCGGGCACGGGGCCCGATCCCACTCCCACTCCCACGCCTACTCCCACTCCCACACCGACTCCGACACCGACGCCCACGCCCACGCCCACGCCCACGGCCGGCACGGCGTGCGCCGCGACGTACCAGGTCACCCGTTCCTGGAGTGGCAACTTCCAGGCGGACGTGGCGGTGCGGAACAGCGGTAGCACGGCGATCAACGGCTGGACCGTGGCCTGGGCGTTCCCCAACGGCCAGACGATCAGCCAGGTCTGGGGCGGTATCCACACACAGACCGGAGCCAATGTGTCGGTGAGGAACGCCGGCTGGAACGGCGGCCTGGCGGCCGGCGGGTCCACGTCGTTCGGCTTCATCGCGAGCCAGAACGGTGCCAACGGAGTCCCGGCCTCCGTGACCTGCACGCCCGCCTAGCCCCACACCCGTGGTCTCGATTTGCCCTGGGAGCGCGAGACCACGGCCCGGCCGGGCCTTCCAGCAAGGCCCGGCCGGGCACTCCCCACCGGAGAGGAGCACCACCTGCCAACGAGCCGCACTCGCTCGTCACCTGACGGTCAGGCCTCGACCGCGGCCTGACGTTCCGCCACGCTCCCCCCGGCGCCGGACCCCGGGGGGAGCGTGCTCCCGTCCCCCGGCGTCCTCGCGAACACCAGGCCGGGTCGCGCGGAGCGTCATCGGCGTAGGTCATTAGCTACGCCTCTCCTCACATAGCGTGAGATTCCTAGAAATGCTCGGATATCTGCGCGCGACGTAGTGAGAATCGTTAGGACTTGTACCGAGGGACGGGGGTCCACATGGCACGAGCGGTCCGGCTGGCGGTGACGGCAGGCGTCCTCGTGCTCGCGGCGGGGTCGGCGCCCTTGGTGGGCGGTGAGCTCAACCGGGTGGTGGCGATCGCCCGCGCGATCGAGAGCGGGCAGAAGCAGGCACGCTGGCCGGGTGGAGCGATCCCGTACGTCTGGGGCGGGGGCCACGCGAAGAAGGCCGGCCCGTCGCTCGGCACCTGCAAGGGCTACCACGGCTCCATCAAGCCGTGCCCGGCGGCCACCACCCAGGGTCTCGACTGCTCCGGGCTCGCCCGCTGGGTGTACCAGCTCGCCTACGAAGACGACGTGCTGGGCGGCGGGAACACCGATGACCACGTCCGCCGGCTGCGCAAGGTCACCCCCGCGGCGGCCCGCCCGGGGGACCTGGTCTTCTACGGCAAGATCCGCAAGAGGACCGTCAAGACCCACCACGTCGGCATCTTCATCGGCGGCGGCAGGATGATCAATGCCCTTCGCACCGGCACGACCATCCGCACCGACCGTGTGACCCTCCTCCCCGACCTCGCGGGCTACTACCGCTACGAGGGCTGACCGCCGCCGGCACCGGGCCCGTGAAAGTTTCCGCTGTTCACGCAGGTGGAGAGCGGTCGGCCCACACCCTGTTTGACCCGTGGAGGCGGCGGTTCTTACGGTCGCGGCGATATCTAGGAGGAGCCGATGGCCGCCGTTCCACGTCCGCACCACCTGCTGAGGACGCTGAAGATACCCGTTCTTGTGATGCTGGCCGTCGCGGCGTTCGGCGTCGTGGAGCAACCGCGCCCGGCCAGGGCGCTCGACACACCGCCGTACAAGGACCCGGCCCTCAGCGTCACCGCGAGGGTGAACGACCTGCTTTCGAGGATGTCGCTGGACGACAAGGTCGGGCAGATGACGCAGGCCGAACGGGCCGCGCTGAATCCGGTGTCGGACCTCGCGACCTACCGGATCGGGTCGGTGCTCTCCGGCGGCGGTTCCGTGCCGTCGCCGAACTCGGCCACCGGCTGGGCCGACATGTACGACAACTTCCAGCGGCAGTCGACCTCCACCCCCCTCGGCATCCCCATGATCTACGGGGTCGACGCCGTGCACGGGCACAACAACGTGGGCGGGGCGACGATCTTCCCGCACAACATCGGGCTCGGGGCCACGCGCGATCCCGACCTGGCCCAGCGGGTGGGGCGCGCGACCGCCGAGGAGGTCACCGGAACCGGGGTCGACTGGACCTTCGCCCCGTGCCTGTGCGTCGCCCGGGACGACCGCTGGGGACGCACCTACGAGTCGTTCAGCGAGAACCCGCAGCTCGTGAGCCAGCTGACCACGATCGTCACCGGGTTCCAGGGGCCGTCTCTGGGCGGCTCGGCGTCCATCCTTGCCACCGCGAAGCACTACATCGGCGATGGAGGCACCACCGGAGGCGACGACCAGGGCAATACCCAGCTCAGCGAGGCCGACCTGCGCGCCATCCACCTGCCGCCGTTCCGGGCGGCCGTCGAGCGCGGCGTGGGGTCGGTCATGATCTCCTACAGCAGCTGGAACGGCCAGAAGCTGCACGGCAACCGCTACCTCATCACCGACGTGCTCAAGGGCGAGCTCCGGTTCACCGGCTTCGTGGTCTCCGACTGGGCCGCCATCGACCAGCTCGACGGCCAGCAGGGGTTCACGGCCGACGAGGTCAGGACGGCCGTCAACGCGGGCATCGACATGGTGATGGTGCCGACCGACTACAAGAGGTTCATCTCACTGCTGAAGTCCGAGGTGGAGGCCGGGCGGGTGACGACGGCGCGCATCGACGACGCCAACCGCCGGATCCTCACCAAGAAGTTCGAACTCGGGCTGTTCGAGCGGCCGCTGACAGACCGGTCCTTCACCTCGACCGTGGGCAGCGCCGCCCACCGGGCCCTGGCGCGCGAGGCCGTGCGCAAGTCGCAGGTGCTGCTGAAGAACGACGGCGGCCTGCTGCCGCTCGGCAAGCAGGGCGGCAAGATCTTCGTGGCGGGCAAGAGCGCCGACGACATCGGCAACCAGAGTGGCGGCTGGACCATCACCTGGCAGGGCTCCTCGGGACCGATCACTTCAGGGACCACCATCCTGCAGGGCATCCGCGACAAGGTGGGCTCGGGCGCGACCGTCACCTACAACCGTGACGGGACCGGCATCGACTCCTCCTACCGGGCCGCGATCGCGGTGGTCGGCGAGACCCCGTACGCCGAGGGCCAGGGCGACCGGCCCTCGTCCCTCGCCCTCGACGCGACCGATCTGGCCACTCTGTCGCGGCTGCGCGCCTCAGGCGTACCGGTGATCGTCGTGCTGGTCTCCGGACGGCCGATGGACATCGCCTCACAGATCGGCGGCTGGAAAGCGCTGGTGGCCGCCTGGCTGCCCGGTACGGAGGGCGGCGGGGTCGCGGACGTGCTGTTCGGCGACCACGCGCCGACCGGGAAGCTGCCGATGACCTGGATGCGGGAGTTCTCCCAGCAGCCGATCAACAACGGGGACGGCAAGCCGGCGTTGTTCGACTACGGGTACGGGCTGACCTACTCGACCACGACGCCTACTCCTACTCCCACTCCGACACCCACACCCACACCGACCCCTACGCCGACACCGACACCGGGTGGCCTCGGGTGCAAGGTGGCCTACAAGGTCGGCAGCCAGTGGCAGGGCGGATTCAACGGTGACGTGACGATCAACGTCACCGGGGCGGCGGTCAACGGCTGGACCCTCACCTTCGCCTTCACCGGAGACCAGCGCGTGTCCAACGCCTGGAACGCCAGAGTGACGCAGAGCGGCGCCCAGGTCACCGCGGCGGACGGCGGATGGAACGGACAGATCCCTGTAGGAGGTAGCGCTTCCTTCGGGTTCACCGCATCGGTCGGCGGGACCAACGCTCCCCCGGCGGGATTCTCCTTGAACGGGGTGCCCTGCTCGACCGTTTGAGGCGGCATATGACATTCGTCCTACTTATACGAGGAAGATACGTACTGCGCTAAGTGGCGCCGCTGCTGCCAGAGTGGAGAGGTGGAATCACCTGACCTCTCCCTCCGGCCACCGCGACACCACGTCAGCCGGACAGCGATCTGGTTCTGGGGCGTGCGAGCCGCCGTGGGATGGCTCGTCCTGATCGCCCTCCAGGTCGTGTGGACCGTCCTCGACGGCGGGAACCGTACCGCCCACATCACCGTCCTCGCCATCACGGTCGCTCTCGCGGTGACCCACGTGACCGTCATGCCGTGGTGGCGGTACCGGGTTCACCGCTGGGAGACCACCGCCGACGCCGTCTACACCCAGTCCGGCTGGCTCCAGCAGGAGTGGCGCATCGCGCCGATCTCGCGCATCCAGACCGTCGACAGCGAGCGCGGGCCGCTGGAGCAGCTGTTCGGGCTGGTCAACGTCACCGTCACCACCGCGTCGGCGGCGGGCCCGCTGCGCGTCCACGGCCTCGACCGGAAGACGGCGCAGCGCCTGGTGGATGAGCTCACCGCCAACACCCAGGCGACGACCGGAGACGCGACGTGACCGCGATGGACGACACCACGGACGCCTTGGGGGGCGAACCGGCGGACGCGGTCGGGGGCGGACCTGTGGCCGAGCCGGGGGGTGAGCTGGTTCAGTGGCGGCGGCTCAGCCGGCGCATGCTGGTGATCCATCCCTTCCAGGAGGTCGTACGGAGCGCCCCGGCCCTCATCGGGCTGCTGTTCGCCGGATCCACCCAGGGCGGCCACGGACATCTGTGGAGCCTCGCCGGCCTCGGCATCATGCTCCTGATCGGCACGCTGCGCTGGTTCACCACGACCTATCGCGTCACCCCGCAGTACGTCCAGGTACGGAAAGGGCTGCTCCGCAGGCAGGTCCTCACCGTGCCGCGTGACCGGATCAGGACCGTCGACGTCACCTCCCACGTACTGCACCGCCTTCTCGGGCTGTCCAGGGTCGAGGTCGGCACCGGCCGCTCGGACAGGAAGGACGGCGGCACGCTCAAGCTCGACGCGCTCCACACACACGAGGTGGACCGGCTACGCGACGAACTGCTGCACCGGCGTCCGGCGCCGGCCTCCGCCGCCGCGGCCTCCGTGGCACCCGGCCCTGTAGCACTCGATTCCGTGGCACCCGGTTCTGCAGCACTCGGTACCGTGGCACCTGGTTCCGTCGTACCCGGCTCCGTGGCCTCCGGTCCTGTGGCACCCGGTTCCGTCGCAGGGTCCCCGCATGCCGGCGCGACCGCCACGTCCGAGATGGACGTCCACCCGGGCACCGCCGGCCCGATGACCGAGGTCGAACTCACGGCGCTGCGACCGGCATGGATCCGCTTCGGCCCGTTCACCCTGTCGGGCGTCGTCACGGTGGGTGTGCTGGCCGGGTTCATCTCCCGCATCGTGTCCGAGGGCAACGTCGACCTGCTCTCGATAGGACCCGTACGGCAGGTGGTCGACTCGTTCAACCAAGGGGCCCTCTGGCTGCGGATCACCGGCTCGGTGGCGACACTGGTGATCTTCGTCGCGATCGCGTCCACGCTCGGGTACGTACTGGCCTTCTGGCGGTTCCGCCTCACCCGTACGACCGGTGGCACGCTGCATGTGACGCGCGGGCTCATCACCACGAGAGCGACCACGCTCGAAGAGCGCCGTTTGCGCGGCATCGAGGTCAGCGAGCCGCTGTTGCTGCGCGCGGTGGGCGGGGCGCGCCTCATCGCGGTGGCCACCGGGCTCCGCGTCGGGCTCGGGGCCCAGCGCGGCGGATCGATGCTGCTGCCACCGGCACCGCTGGCCGAGGCCCAGAACGTGGCGGCCCGCGTGATCGGTGTCTCCGAGCCGTTGACGGCGGATCTGCTCCCCCACGGCCCGGCGGCCCTGCGGCGCAGGTTCACCCGGGCGCTCGCGGTGTGGGGGACCCTCACCGCGGCGCTCCTGGCCCTGTCGTACTGGGCCGGGTTCCCCGCCTGGACCTGGCAGACGGCCCTGGTGCTCACGGTGCCGGCGATGCCCCTCGCGGCCGACCGCTACCGCAGCCTCGGTCACACCATCTCCGGCGGTCACCTCGTCACACGGTGGGGCTCGGTGGTACGGCGGCGCGTGGCACTGGACCGCGACGGCATCATCGGGTGGAACCTGCGGAGGTCGTTCTTCCAGCGGCGGGCCGGCCTGGCCACCCTCACCGCGACCACCGCGGCCGGCCGCCAGGGGTACAGCGTCTGGGACGTCGACCTGGCCGAGGCCCTGCGCACGGCCGACCAGGGGATCCCCGGCCTGCTCACCCCGTTCCTGGTGAGTGCCGGGCAACCCTCCGAAGCGGCCGGCGGCCCGGCCCCGGCCTCCTTACCGATGCCGGCACAGGTGGAAGGGCCGTTAGCCCACCGAGATGCGTAGGCGATCGCATCCGGGGCACTGGATTCCCGGCCGCAAGTCACGGCCGCCGGTGGCATCGGCATGCCGTTCACGGGGCGATGTCCGAGCACCGGTGAGAAGACGAGGGGGAAGCGAGCCTCATGGGTCTGGTTCGAGGGTTCGGCAACCGATTCGGGCGCAAAGGGCGGCGGCTGCGCGGGGTGGCCCAGAAGGCGTTCGGATGGCAGGAGCTTCGGCCGGGGCAGCAGGAGGCGATGGAGCATCTGCTGGCCGGGCGTGATGTGCTGGTGGTCATGCCGACCGGGAGTGGCAAGTCGGCGGTGTACCAGATCCCGGCTCTGCTGCTCGATGGCCCCACGGTGGTGGTCTCCCCGTTGATCGCCCTGCAGCGTGACCAGGTGGCCGGGCTGGCCGAGGTGGACGCGGGTGGGGCGGTCGCGGTCAACTCGGCGCAGTCCGATGGTGCCAGCGACGCCTCGCTGGACCAGCTTCGCGCCGGGACCGCCGAGTTCGTCTTCCTGTCTCCCGAGCAGTTGGCCAAGCCGGAGGTGATCGACCGGTTGCGCGCGGCGCGGCCATCGCTGATCGCCATCGACGAGGCGCACTGCGTCTCGGCGTGGGGTCACGACTTTCGGCCCGACTACCTGCGGCTGGGGCAGGCGATCGAGCGGCTGGGTCACCCGCCGGTGGTGGCGCTGACGGCCACCGCCGCGCCTTTGGTCCGAGACGACATCCTCAGCTCGCTCGGCATGACAGATGCCCGGCAGATCGTCCGGGGGTTCGACCGTCCCAACATCGACCTGGAGGTCCGCAGGTTCGTCGACAAGGATGCCAAGCGTCGTGCCCTTGTCGAGGACGCCGCCTCCCGGGAGGGCCTTGGCCTGGTGTACGTGGCCACGCGCCGCGCCGCCGACGACTACGCCGCCGCGTTGCGGGACGCGGGACGCCGGGCGGAGGCCTACCACGCCGGGATGAAGGCCTCCGACCGCCACCGGGTGCACGAGCTGTTCCGCGATGACGGGCTGGATGTGGTCGTGGCCACCTCGGCCTTCGGCATGGGGATCGACAAGCCCAATGTGCGTTATGTCCTGCATTCCGATCCGCCCGAGTCGCTGGACTCCTACTACCAGGAGATCGGCCGAGCCGGACGCGATCAGCAGCCGGCCTCCGCTGTGCTGTTCTATCGGCCGGAGGATCTGGGCATCCGCCGGTTCTTCGCCGGTGGACGCGCTGACGAGGAGCTGTTGCTGCGGGTGGCGACGCTGGTCCACGAGCACGGCGGCAACGTCCCAGCCCCTGAGTTGAGAGAACTGCTCGATGTCGGCCCCTCCAAGCTGACGGGCGTGGTCAACCTGCTGGAGCGGGTCGGCGCTGTGCAGGTCACCGAGAGCGGGGACCTGCGTTCCATCGCGGACGGGCCGCCGCCCGAGCGCGCGGCGGCCGAGGCCGTCGGCCTGGACGACACCCGGCGCCGGGTCGACGAGTCCCGTATCGAGATGATGCGGGGCTACGCCGAGACGACCGGCTGCCGGCGAAGGGCACTGCTGGAGTACTTCGGCGAGCCATACGAGCGAACCTGCGGCAACTGCGACACCTGCCGCTCGGCCGGGACGACCACCACCATCGCGCCCGCCGATGAGACCGACGACGGACCCTTCCCGATGCACGCGAAGGTACGGCACAGCGCCTGGGGCCCTGGTGTGGTCATGAGCAGGGAACCGGACCGGGTCACGGTGCTCTTCGAGGACGTGGGCTACAAGACCCTCTCGCTGGAAGCCGTCGAACGCGACAACCTCCTGACCTTGGCCAGCTGACTCCTCCGACCCGGGTCTCAGGGGGCCGATCCTTTGGGGAAGGGTGAAGGGGAGCTGGTCTCATAGGTCCGCTGGATTTCGGACGGCGTCCTTTAACTGCGGCGAGCTATTGACGAACACCCTTTTCGCCCACCCGGCACCCGTTTGATCGGGGCACTCGTGGCCGCCCACCCGGGTGAGGACCACGCCGACACGGTGCAGGCCGACGGCAGTGAAGCGTCAAGGGGCGGCCGTCGACTCAGCGGACACGGTCCGGGTGGAGCCGGTGAGGGGTCACGGGGGGGCGGTGTCGTAGACCGTTGGCAGGTAAAGGTGGGGGGTGTCGAGGACCGCGGGCCACTTGGCGAACGGTCTCTTGGCCCACCCGGCACCCATCTGATCGGGGCACCCGTGGCCGCCCACCCCGGGTGAGGACCACGCCGACACGGTGCAGGCCGACGGCAGTGAAGGGTCAAGGGGTGGCCGTCGACTCAGCGGACACGGTGCGGGTGCCGTGCGAGGGTTCAGGTTGGAGCTACCACACTCGGCGTGATCGCCGCGTATAGAAGTAACAGGTCGCAGCAGATAGATGTGCACAGTGTGACGCGAGGCCTGGGGCGATGCTGCGAGGAGTCAGGGAGCGTGCTCTTCGAAGATCGAGGAGATGCCCACGAGCCCACCACCCAGGGAGGGGCTACATTGCCTGTCGCGACACGTCGCACCCGAGCCGCCGCCGTTTCGCTCTTCATCGCGCTGTCCGCCGTCACCATGACAGTGCGGGCCGGCGCGTCATCGGCCGATATCCCCGACTACGAGATCGTGAGCGACAGGAGTGACAGCAACTCCAACGACAAAGGAGCGGATGTCACCTGCCCCCACGGTACACGCGTGGTCGGTGCCGGAGCGGAGATCACCGGCGCGAGTGGCACCGTCGTCATCGACGAGGTGATACCGACCACGTACACGGTCAGCGCGTACGGGGTCGAGACCGACGAGGGCACCTCGGCCTCCTGGGACATCCGCGCGTGGGCCGTCTGCGGCGACCCGGACGAGTCGACCAGGATTCGCTCGCGGTCCGCCCCGCCCAACGGGCAGATCCCGGTGACCGTCACCTGCGACCCCGGTGAGTTCCTGCTCGGCACCGGATACCAGTTGGAAGGCGCGCGAGGCACCGCGAGCCTCGTCTACCTCATCCCGCAACTGAACAGCGTCTCCGGCCACGCGGCGAACCGGTATCCCGCGACATCCACCGACTGGACGCTTCGCGTGTTCGCGATCTGCGCCGAAGACCCGCCGCCGGGGCTCTGGATCTACTCCGCGACCAGCCCGGTCTCGACCTCTGGCAGCAAGCCGATCGACACGGACTGTCGCGGCGCCGATGACCGGCAGGTGGTCCTGGGCACCGGCTTCTCGATCCACGACGGCGGGGGCGAGGTCACCCTCGACTACCTCATCCCCACCAACGACACAGTCCTGACCCGAGCCACCGCAATGGAACCCCTCAACAGGTACTGGAGCGTCACGGCCTACGCGATCTGCGCCTGGGAAGACTGACAACGCCTGACTTTGCCCCCGGGGGCAGGAACAACGCACGCCGCCACCGGAAGCACTGACAACGGCGCCACCACCGACCCGCACCGTGTCCGCTGAACCGACCGCCTCACCCCGACCCCTCACCGCCCACCCGTGCCGTGTCCGCGAAGCCCTCACCCGGGGTGGGCGGCCACGGGTGCCCCGATCAAACGGGTGCCGGGTGGGCCAAGAGGGTGTACGTCAATAGACCCGCGTTCTCCGACCCCCCAACCTTCACCCCCCAACGGCCTACGACACCCCTCACCAGCTCCACCCGCACCGTGTCCGCTGAACCGACCGCCTCACCCTGACCCCTCACCGACTCCCCCGCACCGTGTCCGCGAAGTCCTCAGGCGATCGACTCGCGCGGCCTTCCCGCCGTTCGTGTGGCGGACCCTCTGCCAGGGATGAGCGGCGTGCCGAGGATCGCGTGGCCGACGATGGCGACGCAGACGAAGCCCAGCACGAGGCCCCAGCTCACGTCGGTCAGGTGGTGCATGCCGCGGTAGAGGCGGGACAAGGCGACGATGAGCGGAGCCCCCAGCCCGATCGCCCAGAACAGGACCTTCAGCGCGGTGTGGCGATGGGTGTGCAGTGTCAGGACCAGTGCCATCCCGACGTAGAAGCCGACCGCCGCGCTGGTGTGCCCTGACGGGAAGCTGGAGGTGGGCGGGGCGGGGTCGAGGTGGGGGACCTTCGGCCGCGGGCGCTCGATGAAGACCGTGGCCAGCAGGAACACGGCGGACTGCGTCCACACCGACAGGATGATGAAGATCGACTCACGCCAGCGCTTGAAGACGAGCCTGAACACCAGGGCGGCGATGGCCGTCAGGATGATGATCACCGACGTGTCGGACAACATCGACCCGAAGTGGGTGAGCGTGTTGAACAAGGGCGTGCGGTCCTCCACCAGCTCCCGGTTCAACGCGACCTCGCCCGCGACCTCGGTGTGGAGCGGCTTGATGATCAGCCAGCCGATGCCGAGCGTCACCCCTGCCAGCAACACAAGCGGAAGCAGGATGAGGCGCAGCACCCACGCGACGGTCTGGGACCGCCGCGAACCGCTCGCCACCGCTTTAGTGTCGGTGACCATGTGCACTTCCCTTCGGGGAGATGTGTTCCTTGGCCTCCGGCTCGACACCTTCGAAGTGCGGCTCGGAGGGGCGGCGGCCGATCTCGCGCCGCCAGGTCTCGAAGGCGGCCGTCGTCGCCGCGACGACCGCGGCGCCGAAGACGACCCCGGCCACCACGTCGCTGACCCAGTGGACGCCGAGCGCGACCCGCGTGTACGCCACGCCGCCGATGATCACAGTGCCCACGATCCAGGCGATCATTCTCTGGCGGCGGTTGAGAAGGGGAAGCAGCAGCAGGAGCAGCACCCCGACGCCGAGCGTCACGTTGACCGAATGCCCGGAGGGGAACGAGGAGCCCGGCGCGACGTCGACGGGGTTCGGCAGGTGCGGTCTGGCACGGGCGACGACCACTTTGAGCGCCAGCCCGAGCAGCCCGCCGACCGTGATCGTCGTCACCGCCCAGGCCGCGAGCCGCGGTGCGCCCCGGTACATCAGCCAGATCGCGGCCAGCACGACCACGACCCGCCAGGTGTTCGGTCCGAAGACGTCCGTCCACAGCTGGAGGAAGTGCACCCATGCCGGGTGTTCGAGCGCGTAGGCGTGCAACGTCTGCGCCACGCCCTCGTCGAGCCGGTTCAGCGGGCCGAACGAGCTCTTCACCAGCACGAGCAGCAGCGCGAACGGGACCAGCACCAGGGCCACCGCGCCAGAGGCGAGTGCGAGCCGTAGTCCGAGCCGCCTGTCGTTGTCGGCTCGCTTCCCGAACCGTTTCCGGAACCTGTCTCCCCGCCGCGGTCGAACCGCCTTCTCCAGCCGCTGCCCGAACGTGGTCATCACTCCCCGAGCCCTCCTTACTCGCCTTGGGGCGTCGCACTGCCCCGGTTTCCCGTGTCAAAGCCGGCGGGCCCGGGATCGGGTTCGACCGGGTCCCCCACGCCGCCGCGGCACGCCTCCAGTTGCGCCGCGAAGGACAGGCCCAGGAACAGTGCGACCGAGCTGAGCAGTGACCACAGGAGCAACGCCATCACGGCGGTCAGCGGCCCGTACGTCATGCCGAAGGACCCGTTGTGCTCGATGTAGAAGGCGAGGCCCCAGCTGAACAGCGTCCACAGCGCGAGTGCCACGATCGCCCCGACCGCGAGCCAGGTGTGCCCGGGCTGCTTGCGCCGCGGCGCGGCACGGAACAGGACCGAGGCCGACAGGACGGCGAGCAGGAATCCGACCGGCCAGCGCAGCACCATCCACGACGTCGTGATCATGTCGTCCCAGTGGTACACCTTGGCGAAGGCCGTGCCGAGGGGCTTGCCCCCCACCATGATGACGAAGCCGAGGGTCATGAGGGAGCCGGAGGTGACCGCCAGCAGCACGGCCTTGGTGTACTTGCGGGGGAACGGGGTGTCCCGCTCCACGCCGTAGATGCGGTTGGCGCCCCGCTCGACCTGCGCCATGGCGGTGGTGAGCCCGATCAGCGCGGTGATCAGGCCGAACCACAGGGCGATGGCCCCGCCGTCGCCGGCGTGGCGCTCGCTCACCTCGAGGGCGTCCTTGATGACCGTCTCGCCGGAGCCGGGGACGAACTCGCGGATGGTGAGCTGAACGACCCGTCCCAGATCATCCTGGTGCAGCTCGGAGCTGAGCCCGACGGCCGCGATGGCGCCGGGGATGACGGCGAGGCAGATCTGGAAGGCCAGGGCCCGGGAGTGGCTGAAGCCGTCTCCGTACCTGAACCGGATGAAGGAGTCGCGGATGAGATGCCAGCCGCCGTACCGGCGTAACGTCATCCAGGCGTCGTCGGCGCTGAGCTCCTCGCCGCTCATCGACCTGGTCTGCGGCACCGTGGTAGCCGTACCCATGATCAACCATCCGTTCCGCGCGGCGTGCGCAGCAGCAACGCCTTCGGTTCTGTCTCGATGGAAATGGAAGTGGTGGAGCAGTATCCGATCGGATCGCCGTCGCACTCGTGCAGCACCGGCGGATCGATGTCGATCCGGGCCCGCGCGGCGGTGTACCGCTCCGCACGCCGGTCGTAGCGCTTGGACCGGGTCACGACATGGCCGACCACACGCAGCCAGTCCATCGGGGTGCGTGGGGCGAGGATGAGGATGTCCAGGTGCCCGTCGTCGGGCTTGGCGTCGGGGAGCAGGCGCAGGCCGCCCTGGACCTGGCCCACGTTCCCGATGAGCACCATCATCGCCCGCCTGCGCAGCGTCGTGCGCCCGTCGAGGCACAGCGTCACCTGAAAGGGGCGGTCCCTGAGGTGCTTCACCAGGCCGCCGATGTACGCCGGCCATCCGATCTTGCGTTTCACGTCGTCGCTCGTGCTGTGCGCCATGGAGGCGTCCAGGCCGATCCCGGCCATGACGACGAAGGGACGGCCGTCGATGACACCGACGTCGATCGGCCGCGTCTCGCCCTCCACGCCGGCGCGTACGGCGTCCGGCAGCGCCTGGGGCAGCTTGAGGTTGCGGACCAGCAGGTTGCCGGTGCCGATGGGCAGGATGGCCAGGGGCACCCCGGTGCCCATCAGGCCCTCGGCGCACGCGCGAACGGTCCCGTCACCGCCTGAGGCGAAGACCAGGTCCGCCCCCTCGGCCACGGCCTGCTTGGTCATGCCGACGCCGGGGTCCTCGGCCGTCGTCTCGAGCCAAAGCGGCTCGTCCCAGCCGTATATCGCCAGTTCAGCCGTGACTTCGGCACGGTGGCGGTCCAGGTCGGACACTTTGGTCGGATTCACGATCACGGCAGCTTGGGGCACGACATGGCGTGCTACCCGGATTGCGGTGCTTTGAACAGGTGATCTGATGCGGCCCGACCTGAGAATCAGGTGTTGGCCAGCACCTCGGCGACCACACAGCTGATGTTGTCGGGGCCGCCGCCGTCCTTGGCGAGGTCGATCAGACGCTCGGCGGCCTCGCCCAGATCGCCCATCGTGGTCAGCGTCTCGTGCAGCGCCTGCGGGCCCACCACGCCGCTCAGGCCGTCGGAGCAGATCAGGTAACGGTCGCCCGCGCACACGTCGCGCATCGTCAGGTCGGGCTCGACCGAGCCGCTGCCGCCGAGCGCCCGCATCAGCAGGGAGCGCCGTGGATGCGCGGCCGCCTGCTCGGCGGTCATCTGGCCGTCGTCGACCAGCGACTGGACCAGGGTGTGGTCGCGCGTGATCTGGTAGAGGCAGCCGTCGCGCAGCATGTAGGCGCGGGAGTCGCCGATGTGGGCGAGCGCGAACCGCGTGCCGTCCCAGAGCATGGCGGTGAGGGTCGTGCCCATGCCCGTCAGCTTGGGATCACGCCCGGCCATGTCCTTGAGCCGCCGGCCGGCCTCCGTTATCGCGGTCTCCATCGAGCCGAGCAGGTCGTCGCTCGGAGGATCGCTGTCCAGGGACGACATGGTGGCGATGACGGTGGCACTGGCGACCTCGCCGTGACTGTGCCCGCCCATCCCGTCGGCGACGGCCAGAAGCCGGGGGCCGGCGTAGACCGAGTCTTCGTTCTGCTGGCGGCGCAGGCCGACGTCGGTGCGAGCCGCGTAACGCAGCGTGAACGACGCGTTGTTCGACATGAGCTCAGTAAATCATTGGTTGAAACACTTCACAAGCATATAATTTGTGGATTGCAGTGGCATGGTGGACTAATCTGACCCTGGGGAGCCGTAGACCCGAGTGGTGAGCAGGGAGATGCGACGCGAATGGGACACGACGCCACATTGAACGCGGGCGACATCGCCCGGCTCGCCGATGTCGGACGCGCCGCTGTGAGCAACTGGCGGCGGCGCTACGACGACTTTCCCCAGCCCGTCGGCGGCACGGCCGCGAGCCCGCTGTTCTCCCTTCCCGAGGTCGAGGATTGGCTCCGCCGTAATGGCAAATCCTATGAGATGTCGCTCGGCGAACGTGTCTGGCAGCGGCTACGCGCCTCCGGCGACGACCTGCGGCTCGGAGACCTGGTCGGCTGCGCGGGAGCATTCCTGCTGTTCCTGCGGCGTGACCCCGGCGGCTGGCGGGAGGCCGCGCGCAGCTCCGAGCCGGCCAAACGGCTCCACCAGGCCGCCGCCACGGCCACGGCCGACCTGCCCGTGCCGGTCGACTGGAGCCTGATCGACGCCCGGCTCTACCGGCTGCTCGCCGACCTGGCGGCCGAGCAGGGGCCGCTCGGCGCCTTCGAGCTGCTCTGCGAGCGTTACGTCGTGGCCCATTCGCGCCAGCTGTCCGTCACGCGTGCCGACATCGCCGAGTTGGTGGCCCGCCTCGCGAGGCTGGAAGAGAGCCCGGCCGGCGAGAGCCTGACCGTCCTCGACCCGTCCTGCGGCGTCGGCGCCATGCTCCTGCCCTTCACGGGCGCCCGGGTGCTCGGGCAGGAGAGCGGCGACACGGCGGCGCTGCTCACGGCCGTACGGCTGCTGCTGCGCGACGCGCGGGCGGAGGTGGTCGCCGGCGACTCGCTGCGGCTCGACGGGTTCCCCGATCTGCGTGCCGACGTCGTGGTCTGCGACCCGCCGTTCAACGAGCGTGCGTGGGGCTACGAGGAGCTGACCGGCGACCCCCGCTGGGAGTACGGCCTGCCGCCGCGCGGCGAGTCGGAGCTCGCGTGGGTGCAACACTGCCTGGCCCACGTGCGCCCCGGCGGCCTGGTCGCCATCCTCATGCCCGTCGCGGCGGCCGGACGCCGTCCGGGTAAGCGGATCCGGGGCAACCTGCTGCGGGCCGGCGCGCTGCGCGCCGTGGTCACGTTGGCGCCCGGGGGCCCCGACCTGTGGCTGCTGCGCCGCCCGGCCGGTGAACGGCCCTCGTCGCTGGTGCTGCTGATGGACGGCACCGGCGGGCTTCCCGGCGTCGAGGCCGCCTGGCGGGCGTTCACGGCCGACCCCGAGTCGGAGGCCCCCGGCACGGGTCACGCGGTCCGCATCATCGACCTGCTGGACGACGAGGTCGACCTCACCCCCGCACGGCACCGCCCCTACCGGGAAGAGGAGGACCCTGCCCTCGGGTTCGCCGCCGTGCGCGACCGCTTCCACGCCGCGGTGGCGGCACTCCCCCAGTACACGCCCGCGATCGCGGCCCTCGCCGAGACGCGCGACCTGCCCAGCACCACCATCGGTGAGCTGGTCAGGGCCGGTCTGGTCACGATCCACCAGGGGCCGCCGAAGATGCCGGCCGACCTGGGCGAGGTGCCGGTGCTGACCGCCGCCGATCTCGCCGGCGGGGGCGGGCCCTCCGGCCGCACCTCCCACGACCCCGGTCACATCACGCTGGAGGCCGGGGACGTCGTGGCCACGAGCACCACCGAGGGCGCCGCCCGCACCGTCACCGAGGGGGGTGCCGTGCTCGGATCCCAGCTGCACCTCTACCGGGTCGACCACGACCGGATGGACCCCGACTTCCTGGCCGGGTACCTGCGGTACGCCGGCGCGGCGACCCGGGCCTACCCTGGGGCCAGCCGGGTCGACGCGCGCCGGGTGCGGATCCCGAGGCTCTCCCTCCCCGAGCAGCGGGTCTACGGCCGGGCCTTCCGCGAACTGCTCGCGCTCGAAGACCGGCTGCGGGAGACGACCGCCCTGGGGGAGACGCTGATCCGGCTAGGCTTTGACGGACTGATCGGCGGGCATCTGCGGCCCAATGGCTAAGGGTGTATTTTCCCCGATAGATCGTCAGGAGGGGTGAATGGTCATCGGCGACCGGTACGTACTTGACGACCTCCCCCTCGGCCAGGGCGGCATGGGCGCGGTCTACGGTGGCCACGACAAGCATCTCGACCGCAAGGTCGCCGTGAAGTTCCTGCGGTTCCCCGGCGGGCACGACGAGGAGCTCGAGCAGCGCTTCATGCGCGAGGCGCGCATCCTGGCCCGGCTCGAGCACGCCGGGGCGCCCGTCCTCTACGACTTCGGCACCTTCGACCAGCGCCTGTTCCAGGTCATGCAGTTCATCGACGGCGTCACGGTGGCCGATCTGGTGAGCGAGCACGGGCCGCTGCCGGTGCCCTGGGCCGCCGCGATCGCCGCCCAGGCCTGCGCGGTCCTTTCGGCCGCCCACGCCCTGTCCATCTGCCACCGCGACCTCAAGCCGACCAACCTGATGCTCTGCCCCGACGGCAGCGTCAAGGTGCTCGACTTCGGGCTCGCCATGCTGCGCGAGGCGGACGTCGCCCAGTTCACGCGGGTCGGCCAGATCCTGGGCACCCCGGCGTACATGTCGCCGGAGCAGATCCAGCGCGGGCTGGCGGGCCCGCGCAGCGACCTCTACGCCCTCGGGTGCGTCCTGCACGAGATGCTGACCGGGCGCCAGCTCTTCGTCGGGCCGACCGAATACGCCGTGTTCGAGAAACAGGTCAACGAGCGGCCTCCGGAGATCGCGGAGGTGCCGGGGGAGCTGAACCGGCTCATCGCCGACCTGCTGGAGAAGGAGCCCGAGAACCGCCCCGCCGACGCCAACACGCTCTACGAGCGTCTGCAGCCCTTCGCGGTCGACCTCCCCATGCTCCCCGGTTTCCTCACCCCGCCGTCGGTTCCGAGCCCCGGGCGCATGTACGCGCGCATGGTCGGGCGCGTTCTCCCCTGACCACCGCCTCCCCCGCTCATGCCGCCGGCCGGGTCAGCATCCATCCGTGGTGTTCAGGTTGGTGAGCACGGCATCGAAGATGTGGCGAAGCTGCCCCACCTGCTCGGCGGTGAGCCGGTCGAACAGCACGCGCCGCACCTCCTCGACGTGGCCTGGGGCCGCCTCGGCGAGAGCGGCGAAACCCTCACCGGTGAGTGCGGCCACGGTGGTCCGGGCGTCGCCGGGGCGCCTGCTGCGGCACACCCAGCCCTGCGCCTCCAGCTTGGCGACCGCGTGTGAGAGCCGGCTGGCGGAGAAGCGCACGAGCTGCGCCAGCTCCGTCATGGTCATCGAGCGGCCGGGCGCCTCGGAGAGCATCGCGAGGATCATGTAGTACGTGTGCGGCATGCCGGCGTCACGCTGCAACTGCCGATCGAGGGACTCGTGCAGGAGCTGGGAGGCCCAAAGAAAGGTCCGCCAGGTCCTCTGCTCGTCCTCGTCCAGCCACCGCGTCTCGCTCACGCCGCCGAGTCTACCTATTGGTTGAGCGCTCAAATGTCAATCGCACCGCTTCGCACGTCAGCGGGTGCCCTGGGGAGTGCGCCGGAGCGCCCTGCCGGGGAGCGCGCCGGTGGCACGGCCGTCGGCGATGACGGCCACGCCGCCGACGTACACGTACGGAATGCCGGCGGCCTGCCTGCGCGGCTCCTCGAAGGTGGCCGTGTCGGCGACGCTCGCGGGGTCGAAGAGCACCAGGTCGGCGTGGTACCCCGCCCGGATCAGCCCTCGCCCGGCGAGCTTCAGCCGCCTCGCCGCGTTGCCCGTCAGGTGGGCGACGCATTCCTCCAGGGTGAGCACGCCCTGGTCCCGCACGTAGTGGCCCAGGTAGCGGGGGAAGGACCCCCACGCGCGGGGGTGCGGCCTGGCGCCGGTGAGCAGGCCGTCGCTCCCGCCCGTGTGCACGGGGTGCCGCATGATCGCCCGTACGTTCTCCTCGTTGCCCACAAGGTGCAGGATCGTGGTGCCGAGCTCGTCGTCGATCACCTGCCGGCGGAACACCTCGAACGGCGCCCGGCCGGAGGCGGCGGCCAGCCCGGCGATCGTCCGGCCGACCCGGTCGCCGAGGGCGGGCGATCGTGTGCCGGAGATCTGGACGGTGTTCCAGTCGACGGGCACGCCGTGACAGCCGTCGGAGCCGTTCTCCTCCATGACCTGCCTGACGCGCTCGGCCGTGGCGGGATCGCGGAGCCGGGAGAGCGTGTGGTCGGGCCCGCCTTCGGACGCCCAGCTCGGCAGCAGCGAGGCGAGCGTGGTGGAGCCGGGCAGGTAGGGATAGGTGTCCAGGGTGATGTCGCAGCCGTCGGCGATCGCGGTGTCCAGCAGGCGCAGAAGCTCCGCGGCCCTGCCGGAGTTGACGGCGAAGTTCATCGTCGCGTGGGCGAGATGCAGTGGGCAGCCCGACGCGCGAGAGACCTCCACCATCTCCGCGTACGCCTCCAGCGCGCCCGCCCCGTAGGAGCGGTGGTGCGGGGAGTAGTAGCCGCCGAGCCGGGCGACCACCTGGCACAGCTCGACCAGTTCCTCCGTGCCCGCGTACATGCCGGGGGTGTAGGTGAGCCCGCTGGACATGCCCACCGCGCCCTCGGCCATGGCCTCGGCGACGAGCTCCTTCTGCCTGCCGAGCTCGGCCTGCGTCGCGGGCCGCGCGTCCCAGCCCATGGCCAGCATCCGCACCGTGCCCTGCGGCACCAGGTAGCAGGCGTTGACGGCGATGCCGCGATCGAGCCTCGCCAGGTACTCGCCGACCGACCGCCAATCCCAGTCGAACCCGTCGGGGTCCCCGTTCCACCCCGCGATCTGCCTGCGGAGCTGCGGGAGCGTGGTGTCGTCGACGGGCGCGTACGACAGCCCGTCCTGCCCGAGCACCTCGCAGGTGACACCCTGGCTGACCTTGACCAGGTGGCCGGGCTCGGACAGCAGGGCCAGGTCGGAGTGGGCGTGCATGTCGACGAAGCCGGGGGCCAGGACGAGCCCGTCGGCGTCGACCGTGCGGCGCGTGCCGGATCCGCCCTTTCCCGGCGGCAGGATCTCGGCGATCCGGCCGCCGGTCACGGTGACGTCCGCGGCGTACGACGCCGCCCCTGTGCCGTCCACGACCGTGGCACCGCGAAAGACCAGCCCGTCCATCATCCGGTTTCCTTCCCGCAGGCGTTCACGGCCTGGTTCCTGATCAGAAGAACGTCCTGACGAGGTCGACGATCGCGGGGTCGGGCGAGTCGATGTCGTCGATCACGGGGATCAGCGTCCACTTGTCGAAGGCGGTGCACGGGTGGGACAGCCCGAGGCGTACCACGTCCCCGCAGTCCAGGTCGGAGCCGGGATCGACCGCCAGGAAGGTGAGCTGGTCGTTCAGCGCGGTGACGCGCGCGTTGACCAGGGCCGGCCCGGCGCGGCCCCGCACCGCCTGCGGCTCGGGCAGCCCTTCGTCGAACGGCAGGTCGCGCTTGCCCGCGTCGAGCAGCGCGAGCCCCGGCTCGGGCCGCGACACCACCCGGCCCCAGCCGTGCATCGCGGGCCGCAGCGGCACCGGCCCGGCGCCCCGGGAGAACGGGGAGATGGCGCGGTAGAAGCCGTCGTCGTGCACGACGTAGGCGCCCGACCTCAGCACCAGCCGCGCGCCGGCCCCGCCGAGGACCTCCACCACCTGGTCGAAGTACGCGCTGCCGCCCGCGGTGACGATCGGCTCGTCCGCCTCGTACCCCAGCTTGCCGTGCAGGGCGGCCATCCGTTTCAGGAAGTCGTCCACCGCCCTCAGGCTGGGCGTGGAGGCATCATGGCCGAGGGCGCCTTCGTACCCCGCGAGGCCCGCCAGACGCAGCGTGGGGGCGGCGCGCACCGCGTCGGCGATCACGACCGCCTCGGCCTCGTCCCTGACCCCCGTACGGCCGCCGGGCGCGCCCAGCTCGACGCAGACGTCGACCGGGCGTGCCGTGCCCGCCGCGCGCAGGGCGGCGTCCATCACCGAGACGGAGCGGAGGGAGTCGACCCAGCAGACGAACGAGAAGCCGGGGTCCTCGTCGAGCCGCGACCCGATCCACGCGAGCCCGGCCGGATCGAGAAGGCTGCCCGCGAGCATGAGACGGCTCACCCCGAAGGCCACCGCGACGCGCAGTTGCGGGATGTTCGCCAGCGTCAGGCCCCAGGCCCCCGCGGCCAGCTGGCGCTGCCAGAGGGCGGGCGCCATGGTGCTCTTGCCGTGCGGGGCGAGGGAGACACCGGCCCTCGCCGCCCAGGCGGCCATCGTGGCGATGTTGTGGTCGACGGCGCGGCGTTCCAGGGTGAGCAGCGGCGTGCCGAGCTCCGCGAGCGAGGGCCGGCCGGCGAGGTACTCCCCGACGGTCACCGGTGCGGCGGAGGGCCGGAAAGGGGCGGCCTTGAACCGCCAGTCGAGACGCTCCTCGCGCAGGGCGGCGACCGCGGCGGTGTCGATGGCCACCGGACCTCCTCGTTGCCGGAAGCACCGGCTTTGAGCATTTTGCGGTACTTCCTACCCTCGTTACCGGCCGACGCCACCCCCCGGCCGTGGCGAGAGCGGCCCGAAGCCCGACCAGTGCGTGCCGGTGTCCACGATCGCCGGCCCGGCGCTCAGTTGAGCTCCGCGAAGCGCTCCACCTTCTCGATGGTCCCCGACACCACGATGACGTCGCCGTACATCAGCACCGTGTCGGCCGTGGCGTAGGTGAACTCCTCGCCCTGGCTCTTGACGGCCACCACCGTGACGCCGTACTTGCTCCGGAGCCGGCACTCCCCGAGGGGGATGCCCACCAGATCCTTGGGAGGGCGCGTCTTGACCAGGGCGAAGTTCTCGTCCACCTCGATGTAGTCGAGCATCCGGCCGGTGACCAGGTGGGCCACGCGCTCGCCCATGTCGTGCTCGGGCTGCACGACGTGGTGGACGCCGAGCTGCTCCAGGATCCTGGCGTGCTGGCGGCTCACCGCCTTGGCCCAGATGTTGGATATCTCCAGCTCTACAAGGAGGGAGGCGGTCAGGATGCTGGCCTCCAGGTCTCCACCGATGGCCACGACGGCCAGGAAGAAGTCGGGCACGCCGAGCTGCGTCAGCGCCTCCATGTCGGTGGAATCGGCGGTGACGACGTGCGTGAGGCTTCCGGCGAGGCTCTGCACGACCTTGGGCCGGTTGTCGATGGCCAGGACCTCGGTGCCCCGCGCGACGAGCTCCAGCGCGAGCGAGGTGCCGAAACGGCCCAGCCCGATGACCACCACAGGACTGTTTCTGCTGTATTCAGCCAACGATGGGTCGCTCCTCCGGCAACTCGTAGCGAGTGGTTCTTTCGCGCAGCGCCAGCGCGGATCCCAGGGTGAGCGGGCCCACGCGGCCGATGAACATCAGCACCACGATCAGGATGTGCCCGGCGGGCGGCAGGTCGGCGCTGATCCCGGTGGACAGGCCGGTCGTGCCGAACGCCGAGATCGCCTCGAACAGCACCCTGTCCAAAGTATGCGGCGTCAGCACGAGCAGCGCGTACGTCGAGACCGCGATCAGCCCCACGCCCAGCAGCGCGATCGTCATCGCCTGCCGCTGGATGGCCTCGGGGATACGGCGGTTGCCGATGTTCACGTGGTTCTCGCCCCGGAGCTCGGCCCAGAGGACGAAGGCCAGCAACCCGAACGTGGTGACCTTGATCCCGCCTCCGGTGCCGGCGCTGCCGCCTCCGATGAACATCAGGACGTCGGTGACCAGCCAGCTCGACGGATACATCTGCGAGATGTCGATGCTGTTGAAGCCCCCGCTCCGCGGCATGGAGCCTGCGAAGAAGGCGGCCAGCACCTTCGCCGGGTCCGAGAGCGGTCCGAGGGTCTTGGGGTTGGACCATTCGGTCACCATGAACGCCAGCGTGCCGAGCACCAGCAGGATGACGGAGATCCCCAGTGTGAGGCGCGTGAGGATCGACCACCTGCTGGGATGCCGCCACGCGCGCAGCAGCTCGAACCAGACCGGGAAGCCGAAACTGCCGACGATGACCGCGAGGGCGATGGGAAGGGAGATATAGGGATCGGAGGCGAACCTCACCAGGCTGTCGGACCAGAGCGCGAACCCGGCGTTGTTGAACGCGGAGATGGAGTGGAAGGCGCCGTAGTACACGGCCCTCTCGATGGGCTCGCCGTACCCGATGACGAAGCGGCCGGTCAGCACCAGCATGATGATCGCCTCGGAGACCAGGCTGAAGAGCACGACCTTGCGCACGACCGTGCGGACGTCGATCATGCTGAGCGACCTGGTCTCCGCCTGGGCCAGCAGGCTCGCCCGAAGTCCCAGACGGCCGGACACCAGCACGGCGAAGAGCGTGGCGAAGGTCATGATCCCGAGGCCGCCGACCTGGACGAGCCCTATGATCACGAGCTCACCGAAGACCGACCAGTGCGTGCCGGTGTCCACGATCGCCAGCCCGGTCACGGTCACCGCCGAGGTGGCGGTGAACATCGCGTCCAGCGGGCCCGTCCCCCGGCCGGACGCGGTGGCCACCGGCAGCGAGAGCAGGATCGTGCCCACGAGGGCCACCAGGCCGAAGCTTCCCGCGATCACCTGCGCGGGATGCTGGAAGCGGCCGAGCACGGCTGCGGCGAACCGGCGCCCGCCGTTCATCCCCATCACGACATCGCCGGCGCGCACGCACGGCGGGACGCGGGATCGGCGAGCTCAAGGATCATGGATTCCCCCGGCCGGAAGGGGGAGATGGCGACATCTGCCGCCCAGACCTCCCGGCAACGGTGCACACAGTAACAAGCCGGGCGACTTCCACCAACCACAATCAGCATGGCGCGCTCCGGTGGATGATCTGTTTGCCGCATTCCCCAGGGGTATGGCTCCCGTCGTACATGTGACGCGACGACGAGGAGGGCGACGATGACCACCTTCGGCTACTTCCTTTCCAGCGAGGAACACGGCCCCAAAGAGCTGGTCCGGCAGGCCAGGCTCGCCGAGCGCGCGGGGTTCGAGAGCCTGTGGATCTCCGACCACTACCATCCGTGGCTGGACGAGCAGGGGCAGAGCCCGTTCGTCTGGTCGGTGATCGGAGCGATCGCCGAGGCCACCTCGCTGCCCATCACCACGGCCGTGACCTGCCCGCTGGTCCGTATCCACCCCGCGGTCATCGCGCAGGCGGCCGCGACGAGTGCGATCATGACCGAGGGCCGGTTCCGGCTGGGCGTCGGCACCGGTGAGGCCCTCAACGAGCACATCATCGACACGCGGTGGCCCCCCGCGGCCGAGCGGCTGGAGATGCTGGAAGAGGCGATCGGCCTGATGCGCAGGCTGTGGACCGGCGAGCTGGTCACCCACCGGGGCACCCACTACAAGGTCGACACGGCCCGTCTCTACAGCCTTCCTGACCGGCCGCCGCCGGTCTACATCTCCGGCTTCGGGGACAAGTCGGTCGAGCTGGCCGGTCGCATCGGTGACGGCTACATCTGCACCGGCCCGGCCGCCGAACTGGTGGAGAAGTTCCACGCCGCCGGCGGCCAGGGCAAGCCCGTCCAGGGAGGCCTCAAGGTCTGCCACGCGGAGGACGCCGCCCAGGCGCGCAAGACCGTCCACCGCCTGTGGCCGACGCAGGGCATCAAGGGAGAGGCCGCCCAGTTGCTGCCGCTCCCCCGCCACTTCGAGCAGCTCGCCGAGATGGTCTCCGAGGAGGACGCCACCGCGTCCACCCCGTGCGGCCCGGACCCGGAGGTCCACATCAAGGCGATCAAGGAGTACATCGACGCCGGCTTCGACGAGCTCTACATCAGCCAGATCGGCCACGACCAGGAGGCGTTCTTCGACTTCTACGCCAAGGAAGTGCTCCCTCAGGTCCGTTAGCCCACCTGGGAAGGTGCCGCGCCCGGCCGGCGCGGCACCTTTCGTCGATGAAGGCCTCCACCGACCTGGCCGGCAGGGGAACGCGCAAGGTGTTCTTCCTGACCATCCTGGCCGTGACCTCGGCGATCTTCCTGTACCTGTTCGTCTGGCTCGTGGTGGCCTCGCTCAAGCCACGCGACCGGACCTTCGCCGACCCCTTCCTGCCCTGGCCCCGGCCGTTCGCGCCGGGCAACTACATCGCCTTCGTCTTCGAGCTCAAGGCGAGCTGGTTCGACCTGATGAAGCCGCTGATCTACCTCCAGGACCCGGGGCTGTACACGCTGCCACGCGGGCTGAAGGCCGTCGTCGACCAGTTCTACCAGGGCGGCGACCCGAAGTGGGAGCTCGTCCTCGCGGCCAGCGTGATCACCACGCTGCCGCTGATGGTGATCTTCTTCATCGGGCAGCGCTACTTCGTCCAGGGCATCGCCACCACAGGCAGGAGAGGATAGCGGCGGCCGCGTCAGCCATCGAGCTTGAGCGCGCCGGTCATAACGGCGACGACATCGGCCATCGAGTGGTCCCCCGGCCGGACCACCGCGATGCGCCTGCCGAGGCGCTGGATGTGGATGCGGTCGGCGATCTCGAACACCTGCGGCATGTTGTGGCTGATCAGGACGACGGGCAGGCCCCGGTCCCTGACCCGCCGGATCAGTTCGAGCACCTGGTTGGACTCCTTGACGCCGAGGGCGGCGGTCGGCTCGTCCATGATCACGACATGCTTGGCCCAGGCCGCCGCTCGCGCCACGGCGACGCCTTGGCGCTGCCCGCCGGACAGGTTCTCCACCGGCTGGGCGAGGGAGCGGAGCCCGATCTGCAACTCGCTCATGTAGCGGGACGCCTCGGACCGCATGTGCGGCTTGTCGAGCATGCGCAGGACCGTGCCGAGCGGGCCCCGGCGCCGCACCTCCCTGCCCATGAACATGTTGGTGGCGATGTCCAGCGCGGGAGCCAGGGCGAGGTCCTGGTAGACGGTCTCGATGCCGTTCCTGCGGGCGTCGAGCGGGTTGTGGAAGCGCACCGGCCTGCCGTCTAGGAACATCTCCCCCTCGTCGGGCTGCACCGCGCCGGTCAGCGCCTTGATCAGGCTCGACTTCCCTGCGCCGTTGTCGCCGATGACCGCGAGCACCTCGCCGGGCATCAGGTCGAAGTCGGAACCGTCGAGTGCGGTGACGTGGCCGTATCTCTTCACTAGCCCCCGGGCGGACAGGACTGCGGTCGCGGTCATCGGGTCCTCCTGCGGGAGATCTGGTCGACGGACACCGCGAGAATGACCAGGATGCCGGTGATGAGGATCTGGTAGATCGACGGGACGCCCATCAACTGGAGCCCGTTGCGTATCACTCCGACGATCAGAGCGCCGAGCAGCGTGCCGATGACCAGGCCCCGGCCGCCGAACAGGCTCGTGCCGCCCAGCACGACGGCGGTGATGCTGTCGAGGTTGTCGGTCTGCCCGGCCTTCGGGTCGCCGACGCCCGTACGGGCGACCAGGAGCAGCGCGGCGACGCCGTACACGACGCCCGCCACCGTGTAGACGGTGACGAGCACGCGCCGGGTCGGTATGCCCGTCAGGCGCGCCGCCTCCGCGTTGTTGCCCACGGCGTAGACCCGCCTGCCCCACGCCGTCTGGCCGAGCACGTACGCGAAGACCAGGAACAGCAGGATCGTGAGCAGGGAACCGTAGGTCACCTCGGTCTCGCCGATGCTGAAGGTGTTGCCCAGCGCGGTCATCTCGGTGGGCAAACCGGTGACCGTCTCCTCCTGCGAATAGATGTGCGTGAGGGCGAAGGCGATGTTGAGCATGCCCAGGGTGACGATGAAGGGCGGCAGGGAGATCCTGGTGATCAGCAGCCCGTTGCCGAGCCCGAAGGCCGCGCAGACGCCGATGCCGATCACGATGGCGAGCAGCGGGGGCAGGTGCCCGTCGACGACCAGTTTGGTCATCACGATCGACCCGAACGCCATGATCGCGCCGTTGGACAGGTCGATGCCGGCGGTGAGGATGACCAGCGTCTGGCCGATGGCGAGCGTGCCCACCACCATGACCTGCTGGATCACCAGCGAGAGATTGCCGCCGCTGAGGAAGGTGTCGGTGCGCAGGGAGAAGAAGACGCAGGCGATGAGGAGCGCCACCAGCGGCCCGAGCGTCGAGGCGCTGAGCATCCGGTGCCAGGGCCGGGCCGCGGAGACGGCGGGGGCCGCACTTTCGGGGGGCGCGGTTGAGGATGTCATGCTGACGTGACTCCGCTCGAAGAATGGAACAAGGATCGGATTCGGGGATCAGCCCCAGCAGTTGGCCAGGCCGAAGCCGGTGTCCTTGACCTCGACGCCGCTCACGGGCTGGTCGCTGATGAGCGTGACGCCGGTGTCGGTGTAGCCGGAGGCCTTGGTCCCGGTCTTGGCGTATTGGATGACCGCGCCGACGCCCTGGGACGCCATCTTCAGCGGGTACTGCTGCGAGGTCGCGGCGATCTGGCCGCTCTTCACCGCCTTGGTACCGGTGCAGCCGCCGTCCACCGAGACGATGAGCACCTCCTTCTCCCGGCCCTTGGCCTTGAGGGCGTTGAAGGCTCCGAGGGCGGCCGGCTCGTTGATGGTGTAGACGACGTTGATGTCGGGCGCCTTCTGCAGGCAGTTCTCCATCGCGGCCTGGCCCTTCGCCTGGTCGCCGCTGGTGTCCTGGGAGCAGACGATCGACGGATCGCCCTGGGTGATGCCGAAGCCCTTCAGGAAGCCGTCATGACGCAGGATGCCGACCGAGATACCGGGCGCCAGGTCGAGCGTGGCGATCTTGGCGGGCTTGCCGGCCATCTTCGCCTTGGCGTACTGGCCGATCAGCTCGCCGGCCTTGAGGTTGTCGGTGGCGAACAGGGCGTCGGTGGCGGTCTGCGGCTCGGTCGGGGTGTCCAGCGCGATGACCAGCACGCCCTTGGCGCGCGCCTTCTCCAGCGCGGGGACGATCGCCTTGGAGTCGTTGGGGGTGATCAGCAGGCCCTTGACCCCCGCGGCGACCATGTTCTCGATCGCGGTGACCTGGCCTTCGTTGTCGCCGTCGAACTTGCCTGCGGCGGTCATGAGCGTGACGCCGTTGGCCTTGGCCTCCTTCTCGGCGCCCTCCTTCATCTTCACGAAGAACGGGTTGGTGTCGGTCTTGGTGATGAGGCCGACCTTCACCGCGCCTCCGGCGGCCCCGGATGCGGAGCCGGCCCCCGAGGAGCCAGAATTCCCGCAGGCGGTGAGCGTGAGAGCACCGGCGAAGCCCACGGCCAGCAGGGCCGAGGCCGTGGATCGGAGGTAGGTCGGAGCCATAGGGCCCTCCAGAGGGATATCTCCGGCTAAGACGCCGGAGGGGGGTTACGGCCAGGTTTCACTTGGCGTTATCTTGCGATGGCGCAAGCGTTTGCGCAAGCGCTTGCGCTAACGCTTGCTATTACAATCCGATAGCGAGGAAAGATGATCACAATGGCCGACGTCGCTCGGCATGCCGGGGTATCGGTCTCGACCGTGTCACACGTGATCAACGAGACACGGGCGGTCAAGGAGGAGACGCGGCGACGTGTCCTCGATGCGATCAAGGACACGGGTTACACCCACAACACCATCGCGAGGTCGCTGGTCAGCGGGAGCACCAAGACGGTTGGGCTGGCCATCTCCGCCATCACCAACTTCTACTTCGCCGACATCGTCTCGGCCATCGAGGTCGCGGTGAGCCGCGCCGGCTACACCCTGCTGCTCGCCGACACCCACGACGACCCGGACAACGAGCTGCGGGTGGTCGCGGCGCTGCACCAACGACGGGTCGACGGCGTGCTGCTCGCGCCCGCCACCGGGCCCCGCGGCCGGGCCCTGCGCTATCTGCACGAGGTGGGCGTGCCTACCGTCCTGGTCGACCGCTGCGCGTCCGCCCGCTTCGACCAGATCGGCACGGAGAACGTCGAGGCCACCACCGAGCTGGTCGGCCACCTCGCCTGGCACGGGCACCAGAGGATAGGCATGATCTCCGGCCACTCCGGGCTGCGGACCACCATCGAACGGGTGGAGGGTTACCACCAGGGCATCGAACGCCTCGGCCTCCCCCTCGACGAGAAGCTCGTGATCAGCGGCAACTCCAACGCCGACGAGGCGGAGGAGGCGGTGCGCGCCCTGTTCGACCGGGCCGACCCGCCCACCGCGCTCGTCGTCGCCAACAACCACATGACCATCGGCGTGATGCGCGCGCTCGGCCGGCTCGGGATCCGGGTCCCGGACGACCTCGCGCTGGCGGCGTTCGACGACTTCGAGTGGGCCGCGATCTTCCGTCCCCGGCTCACCACCGTCGCCCAGCAGATCACCGAGATCGGCGCGGGAGCGGTGGGAATGCTGCTGGAACGCATCGCCGAGCCCGATCGCAAGCCCCGGACCGTACGGCTGCGGCCCCGGTTCATGCGCCGCGAGTCCTGCGGCTGCACCACTGACACCCATGTCCCTGAGGTCCTAGGAGAAGATCAAGCGCCATGAACCAGCACATCACGGTGATCGGGGAAGCCGTCGCGGACGCATTCGTGATCCCCGGGGAGGGCATGCTGGATCTCCAGGTCCGTCCGGGAGGCGGCCCGGTGAACACGGCCGTGGCACTCGGCCGCCTCGGCACCCCCACCCGGTTTCTCGGCCGCCTGTCGGACGACACCCTCGGGCGGCTCATCCGCGACCATCTGGCCGGCTCGGGAGTCGACCTCGGCGGCGTCGTCACCGCGGAGCGGCGCACCACCCTGGCGATCACGGCGGTGAACGAGGCGGGGCAGGCGTCGTACGACTTCTACACCGAGGGCACCGCCGACTGGTTCTGGACCGCCGGCGAGCTGGCCGAGCGGGCGCCGTCCGACGCCCTCTGCGTGCACGCCGGCTCCCTCGCGCTGATCCTCCCGCCCGGCGGACCACATATCGAACGCCTGCTGGAGACCATGCGCGACCGGGCGACGATCTCCATTGATCCGAACGTGCGCGCCGCCCTGGTGCCCCTCGCCGCCTACCGGGAGGCACTCCCCCGGTGGGCACGCATCGCCGACATCCTGCGGCTCAGCGACGAGGACCTGGCCCACCTCGAACTCTCGGCTGACGAGGCGTGCGACGCCTGGCACGAGCACGGGGTGCGCCTGGTCGTCGTCACCCGCGGGACCAAGGACGTGTACGCCTCGCTCGACGGCCGGCGCATCACCGTCCCGGCCGTCGAGGTCGAGGCCGTCGACACCGTGGGAGCGGGCGACACGTTCACCGCCGGGCTGTTGCACGTGCTGTGGCGCCGGGGGCGGCTGGGCGGGCGCCTGGACGGCCTGACCGGCGCGGATGTCGAGGAGGCCATCGCCTTCGCCGTGCGGGCCGCCGCCGAGACGTGCAAGGTCCCCGGCGCCGACCCCCCGTGGGCCCATCAGCTCATCTGATGGATGCCGGTCACGGGGGCGCCGGCGCCGGCTCGCGGACGACCTGGAGGGGGTCAGGCCGTGACCGGAGAGGCGGTCGTGCTGTCCTTCTTGAGGCCGAGCTCCTCCGTGGGGACCTTGTAGGTCTCGCGGGCGGTGGCCACCGCGATCACGTTGATGCCGCACAGTATGGCGGTGAAGATCGCGACGCCGACCCATCCCTGGAGGCCGAGCCAGCCCTCGGGGGAGGCGATTCCGGCGGCGGAGGCGACGGCGAAGCCCGCGATCGCGAAGCCGATCTGGGTGCCGATCGCCATGCCGGAGAGACGCACCTTGGTGGTGAACATCTCGCCGTAGAACGACGGCCAGATGCCGTTGGCCGCGCTGTAGACCACGCCGAAGGTCAGGATGCCGGTCGCGAAGATCAACGGGTAGCTGTGGGAGTTGATCGCGGCCAGGTAGCAGAAGATCATGATCGGGCTGCCGATGGAGCCGATGAGGAAGACCGGCTTGCGTCCGATCCGATCCGACAGGTTCGCCCACAGGGGGATCGCGACCAGACCCGCGATGTTGGCGCAGATGCTGACCCACAGCATCGTCGCCTTGTCGAGCCCGACGTCGTCACTGGTGGCGTAGTTCAGCGCCCAGACGGTGAAGATCGTGCTGACCGTCGCGATGAGGGCCGCGCAGATCACCCGCAGCACGCTGGCCCAGTGGTCGCGGAACAGGATGGCCAGCGGCATCTTGGGCACGGTTCCCGCCGCGACCTCCTGCTCGAACGCGGGGGTCTCGTCGAGGTTGCGCCGGATGATGTAACCGGCCACGGCCACGGCCACGCTGAGCCAGAACGGGACGCGCCAGCCCCAGGTCAGCAGCTGCTCCTCGGGAAGGGCGGCGACCGGGATGAAGACGAAGGTGGCGAGGATCTGGCCGAACTGGGTGCCGTTGAGGGTGAAGCTCGTGTAGTAGCCCCGGCGGTTCGGCGGGGCGTGCTCCAGGGTCATGGAGTTGGCGCTGGCCTGCTCGCCGGCCGCCGACAGGCCCTGGAGCACCCGCATCAGGACCAGCAGCACGGGAGCCAGGCCGCCGATCTGGTCGCGCGTGGGCAGACAGCCGATGAGGAAGGTCGACACGCCCATCAGGACCAGCGTGAAGACCATGATCTTCTTACGGCCGAACCTGTCTCCGACGTGCCCGAGGATGATGGCGCCGACGGGGCGAGCGGCGTACGCGACGCCGAAGGTGGCCAGCGACTGCAGCGTCGCGGTCGCGGGGTCGGACGCGTCGAAGAAGACCTTGGAGAAGATCAGAGCCGCGGCACTGCCGTAGATGAAGAAGTCGTAGTACTCCAGCGCGCTCCCGATCCAGGCGGCGAGCGCCGCCTTCCGGGGCTTGCCCTGCGGAGCTGGCGGGCCCGCCGAGGGGGCGAGTGGATGATCGGTCACGAGATGCTCCTCTGAGGCTCCGACGCGTGGTCCTGGGGGGCGATCGGCGTTCCTGGCGGCGGCCTGGTCCGGCTTCGCGCGCGTCGCTCGAGGATGTGGGTGCGGCGTCGTCCTGCGGGAGACGCGTTGGACCACGGCTTGAGCGAGCCCGCCTTACCAGACCGTTGTTGCCCTTTAGTTACGAACTAGATAGTTAATTGCCTGCCGGTTACGTAATGCTGCGGTGACGGGGGTCACATGTCAAGAGGCGCCCCCGAACCGGCCCCGGCGGTTGGGTGCGCCGGATGAGCCGGACCTGGCGGCCGGGTCGCGCACGGACCGAATCGGAAGTGACGGCCGGGTCGCGCACGGAAGTGACGGCCGGGTCTCGCACGGAAGTGACGGCCGGGTCTCGCACGGACCGATCGGAAATGGCGGCCGGGTCGCGCTCGGAAATGGCGGCCGGGTCTCGCACGGACCGATCGGAAATGGCGGCCGGGTGTCGCACGGACGGAATCGGACTTGGCGGCCGGGCCCGGCGGGATGCCCTGGATGCGGTCGTGCTGGATGAATCGGACGTGGCGCCCTTCACAGGACGGCTCTGGAGGGTTATAAAAGTAACGTACTAGTTCGTACATTGACCGCGTCAGCAGCGGATCCGGCGCGTCCGTACGCGGCACCGCGGTGATGCCCCCTGCCCACGTACTGGAAGAGAGGCACGCATGACCTCCTACCTCGTCGGGCTCATCGGATCCGGCGTGGGACCCTCCCTCAGCCCCGCCCTGCACGAACGTGAGGCGGACCACCACGGCCTGCGCCTGCTCTACCGCGTCATCGACATCGCCCGGCTCGGCCTGGGCGCGGAGGCGGCGGGCGGCCTGGTCCGGGCGGCACAGCGGCTCGGTTTCACCGGGCTCAACATCACCCACCCGTGCAAGCAGACGGTCATCGAGCACCTGGACGAGCTCTCGCCGGACGCCGAGATGCTCGGAGCCGTGAACACCGTGGTCTTCGACGGGGACCGCGCGATCGGGCACAACACCGACTGGACGGGCTTCGCCCAGTCGTTCGCCCGGGGCCTGCCGGACGCGCCGACACACCGCGTCGTCCAGCTCGGAGCGGGCGGCGCCGGAGCCGCGGTCGCCCACGCGCTGCTGACCCTCGGCGCCGACCGCGTCACGCTCGTCGACGCCGAACCGGCACGGGCCGTGGCGCTGGCCGCCGAGCTGGTACGCCGGTTCGGTGCCGGACGCGCCGGCGCCGCGACCCCCGATGAGCTGCCGGACCTGCTCCCCCAGGCGGACGGCCTGGTCCACGCGACCCCGACGGGAATGGCCGCGCATCCCGGGCTGCCACTGCCCGCCGCGCTGCTCCGGCCCGAGCTGTGGGTCGCCGACGTGGTGTACCGGCCGCTGGAGACCGAACTGCTCCGGGAGGCCCGCGCCCTGGGCTGCCGGACGCTGGACGGCGGCGGGATGGTGGTCTTCCAGGCCGCCCACGCCTTCCACCTCTTCACCGGCCGGGAACCCGACCCCCAGCGGATGCTCTCCCACCTCACCGACCTCATCACGGCCTGAACCACCCGAGACCAGACCCGATCACACCTGACCACCACCAGAAACCTGAATCCGATCACCACCCGACCACCATCCGACCACCACCAGAAACCTGAATCCGATCACCACCCGACCATCATCCGACCACCACCAGAAACCTGAATCCGATCACCGCCTGACCACCGCCTGGAACCGGCCTCGTCACCGCTGGCCCCCCTTACCACCGCCTGGAACCCACCCGCCGACCCCCTTACCACCGCCTGAAAGGGAGGCCCAGGATGCGCAAGTCCATCGCGACGGTGTCGCTCAGCGGCTCGCTGACCGAGAAGCTGGCCGCCGTCGCCGCCGCCGGGTTCGACGGTGTCGAGATCTTCGAGAACGACCTGCTCTCCACTCCCCTGCGCCCGGAGCAGGTGCGCGAACGCGCCGCGGACCTCGGGCTGAGCATCGATCTCTACCAGCCGTTCCGCGACTTCGAGGCGGTCTCCGCCGGTCTGCTGGCACGCAACCTGCGCCGGGCCGAGCACAAGTTCCAGGTGATGCAACGGCTCGGCGCCACCCAGATGCTCGTCTGCTCCAGCGTCTCGCCGGACGCCGCCGACGACGACGCCCTGGCCGCCGAACAGCTCCACATGCTCGCCGAACGGGCGGCCGGCCATGGCATCCGCATCGCCTACGAGGCGCTGGCCTGGGGCCGGCATGTCAACGAGTACCTGCACGCCTGGCGCATCGTCCGCATGGCCGACCACCCACAGCTCGGGACCTGCCTGGACAGCTTCCACGTCCTGTCACGAGGATCCGATCCAGGAGGCATCGAGGCCATCCCCGCCGAGAAGATCTTCTACCTCCAGCTCGCCGACGCCCCGCTCCTTGCGATGGACGTGCTGCAGTGGAGCCGCCACTACCGCTGCTTCCCCGGCCAAGGCGACTTCGACCTGGCCGGATTCATGACCCACGTGCTCAGGGCCGGGTACTCCGGACCCCTGTCGCTGGAGGTGTTCAACGACGTCTTCCGGCAGGCCTCGGGTAGCCGTACCGCCGTCGACGCCATGCGGTCCCTGATCGCTCTGGAGGAGTCCGTCGCGGCACGCCTGCCGGAGGCCACCCGGCTCGGCGTGCCGCCCCAGCCGGTGGTCCCCACCGGATTCGCCTTCGCCGAACTGGCCACTTCCGGTGACGCGCGGCTGGGCGAGCTGCTCGGACAGCTCGGATTCACCCGTACGGGGGTGCACACCGGCAAGCCCGTCGAGCTCTGGGAGCAGGGCCGGGCCAGGATCCTGCTGAACACCGAGGGCGACGACCCCACCCTCTCCGCGATCGGGCTGGAGACCCCCGACCCGGCCGGTTCGGTCAAGCGCGCCGAGTCACTCCTCTCGCCGGTGCTGCCCCGTGACCGCGGGCCACGCGACGCCCCGCTGGACGCGGTCGCCGCCCCCGACGGCACCCAGCTCTTCTTCTGCCGTACGGCACAGCCCGACCACCCGAGCTGGCGGGACGACTTCGATCCCGCCGAGCCGGCCCCTGGCGAGATCACCCACATCGACCACGTGGCACTCACCCAGCCGTGGCACCACTTCGACGAGGCCTCGCTGTTCTACCGCAGCGTCCTCGGCCTGCGGCCGCGCGAGAGCCTGGAACTCGCCGATCCCTACGGCCTGCTCCGCAGCCGGGCGGTGTCGGACCCCACCGGTGCGGTGCGCATCGCCCTCAACGTCGCCTATGTCAGCTCGCATCCCAGCCATCCGGACATCCCCCGGCAGCACGTGGCCCTGGCCAGCCGGGACATCATCGCCACGGCCCGCCGGCTCCGGGACGCGGGTCCGGTCGTGCTGGCCATTCCGGACAACTACTACGACGACCTCGAGGCCAGGCACGACCTGGGGCCCGAGCGTCACCGTACGCTCCGCGAGCTCGGGCTGCTCTACGACCGGGACGAGCACGGCGAGTTCCTGCACCTCTACACGGTCACCATCGGGCGGATCTTCTTCGAGGTCGTCCAGCGCATCGGCGGATACCGGGGGTACGGGGCGCAGAACGCCCCCATCCGCCTGGCCGCCCAGCACGCCCGCCCTCCGGCGGAGCCCGGCGTACCGGTCCGATGAGGAAATCCGCTGCGGGGGAAGCCGCTCTCGCACGAATAGGATGAATCCTGATCCGGATCGCCATCCTCGTGGAGCCACATGACCTCGCAGCCCGCCACCCCTGCGACCGGGGACCGTCGGCGTGACGCCGATCGCACCAGGGCGGAGATCCTCGAGGTCGCCATGCGGGAGTTCGCCCGGCACGGGTACGCCGGTGCGAGGGTCGACGAGATCGCCGCGCTCATGCGCACGACCAAGCGCATGATCTACTACTACTTCGGCGGCAAGGAGCAGCTCTACGTCACGGTCCTGGAGAAGGCCTACGCTGAGGTGCGGGCCGTCGAACGCACCCTCGACGTGGAGCACCTGGCCCCCATCGAGGCGATCCGCACGCTCGCGGAGCTGACCTTCGACCACCACGACGCCCACCCCGAGTTCATCAGGCTCGTGAGCATCGAGAACATCCACCGGGCCGAGCACATCCGCAAGTCGGAGGCGCTGGCCAAGCTCGGCGCCCCGGTGCTGGACATCATCTCCCGCATCCTCGACGCGGGCCGGGCGGGCGGTGACTTCGTCGCCGAGGCCGACGCCATCGACGTGCACATGATGATCAGCTCGTTCTGCTTCTTCCGCGTCTCCAACCAGCACACCTTCGGCGCTCTGTTCGGCCGCGACCTCACCGCCCCCGAACACCGCGCCCGCCACCGCAAGATGATCGGCGAAATGGTCGTCGCCTACCTGACGGGCGCGGGCGATCCCGCCTGAGGGCCCAGGTCGCTCTGCGACCAGAGCGGCGATGCCGATCAGTGGTCTTCGGCAGACGCCAGACGCGCGGTCTGGGCCTTGAGGACCGCGATGGTGTTGGTGATGTAGTCGACGATCACGGCAAGCTCGCGCTGGTCGTATTTCCCCATGAAGGCGGCCATCTCGTGGCCCAGATCGGCGAAGATGCCGCCCAGATCGGGCACACGCCCGGTGTCGGCGGAGATCAGCACCCGCCGGCGGTCGTCCGGGTCGTGAGTGCGCCGCACGTAACCCGCCCGCTCCAGCCGGTCGACCAGGGCCGTGATCGCGCTGGCACCGATCCCGAGCTCGGTCGCGAGCGCTCCGGCGGGCAGCGGGCCGTTCCTGGTGATCAGCCCAAGGGCCTTGTGGTCGACGGCGTTCAGCCCGAGCCGCCGGGCGATCGCCTCGTGAAAGAGCACCACCGCGGTGCTGAACTCCCAGCCCAACTCGGCACCGTCCACGGCACTCCTCCTCCAATTGGTTCATCATGGTGAACATTTCAATCGATTGAAGTAGTATACCGGCATGAGCATACGATCCGGGTTACGGCTGAGCCGCGACGCAGCGCGTTGGGGTGCGCGCTTCTACCTGCGGCGTTTCGTCATCGTCTTCGGGCTGTCGACGGTCCCGACGGTCCAGCGCTTCGTCGCCGTCCGGTGGGGGCAGGACCTCCCCACCTCGGTGAACGTCACCGCCGAGATCGTCACCGCGGCCAGCAGGCTCCTGCTGCTCTACGTGATCGTGAAGCTGGCATTCGGCGGCGACCCCGAAGTGGGCCGGCTCACACGGGAGACCCGATGGGAGCGCCTCGGCCGGTTCATCGACCACCGGCGCTCGGACTTCGCCGTCCAGTTCCTGGTCCTCGGCGCGGCGTTCGTCGTCTGCGACGTCCTGCCCACCATGGCCATCGAGCAGTGGGTCACCGGAGACGTGCGCGAATGGGTCACCGCTACCCTGGTCGCCGTCAAGAACCCGACGGTGATCGCCTTCACGATGATCTGGATGACCGCGGTGGCACGTCAGATGATCGTCTCCGAGACCCCCCAGGCGGCCATGCCGGGGGACGCCTAGACCCCGTGGCCACCCGCGCCCCCCGGCACCCCGGAATACTCAATCCTGGTTCAGGCGTTCACTGCGGCTCTGAAGCTCGTCGATCAGCTTGGAGGCGTCGGCCTTGCTGAGGTTCTCGGGGACGTCCTCACCGGCTTCTCGGGCGAGTGTGTGCAGGTAGGACTCCTGGGGCGCGGTCATCGGCTCGTCCCCCGTCGCCCACTGCTCCGGGTCCTTCTCTATAGGTCCGCGATCCATGTCTCCTCCTTCTCGAACTACCGTTCGCCTACCCCCCAATCACGGCCCTAACCGACCTGGCGCTCCGGCCTCACGGACCTCCCCTGGCCGCGCGGGCAGATGGCCGCAGGATTTTCCTGCGGCCTGTCGATCCGGACGTTCCCCGGTCGATGCACAGGTAGAAGCAGGGAAGACTGCCCTGAGGCGGGCCGGTACGCGAGACAGGCGGCACTCACGGCGGAGAACCAGAGAAGTCAGAACGGCGGCTCGTACACCGAGGCCGTTCACGAATCCCGAATGGACATGAGATCTCATGAAGTTTCGCGCCACGATCAGGCTCGGCGGTAAGACCGCGACGGGCATACCCGTCCCGGCCGACGTCGTCGCGGCCCTCGGATCCAGCAAGCGGCCGGCGGTCGTGGTCACGCTTGGAGGTCACACCTACCGGAGCACCGTGGCCCCCATGGGTGGCGAGTTCATGCTGCCCGTCAGCGCCGAGGTCCGTACGAGCGCCGGTGTCGCCGCCGGTGACGAGGTGGACGTCGAGGTGGAACTCGACACCGAACCACGCGAGGTGACCGTGCCGCCCGACTTCGCCGAGGTCCTGGACGCCGACGCGGACGCCCGGCGCAACTTCGAGGGGCTGTCGTACAGCAACAAGCGGCGGTACGTGCTCTCGATCGAGGGCGCCAAGACGGACGAGACGCGTCAGCGCCGCATCACCAAAGCCGTGAGGGAGCTCAAGCAGCTCCCACCGAAGCACTGACCGACCAATGGAACCGGCCGGCCTCCGCATGAAGGACAAAGGCCGAGAACTCCATACGGCTATGAAGACCCACCCGGCACCCATTTGATCAGGGCACCCAATCGCCGCCCACCCCAAAATGGACAACCACCAAGGCGAAGCCTATCCGTCCCCAGGTTGAGCTGGAGCGACGACCAAGGAAAGGGGAAGCCCTTAGCTCTTTCCAGGGGCATTGACCTTGTCGCCGCTTCCGTCCATCACGGTGATCATTGATGAGTCCGTGATCCGCCACCCGATCGGAAGCACGGACATCATGCGGGAACAGCTGGGGCACCTGCTCGAGGTCGCCCGGCACCCTCAGGTCACGATCCAGCTCGTGCCCTACGCCGCTCGCCCACACTGCGGCCTAGCGGGCGGCTTCATCATCGCCGAACGGAACGGGGCCGCGTATGCCGCCTTCGCGGAGGCCCAGCCCTTCGGGCGCACCTTTGACGATCGCCGCTTGATCGCCGAACTGATCCACCGGTATGACGCGATAAGGGCCGACGCCGTACCGTTCAAACAGTCACTCCAACTTATTGAGGAAGCGGTGATCCAAGTTGGCAGATGATCTTCAGGGCGGGCATTGGCAAAAGAGCAGCTTCAGCACCGATCAGGGAACCTGCGTCGAGATCACGTCGAACTTGCCCGGCATCATCAGAGTCAGAGACAGCAAGAACCCAGCCGGCCCGGTCCTGAGATCCACTCCCATCGAGTGGGCAGCATTCCTGGACGGCATCAAGCGCGACACACTGGGCCCCTGACGCCTACGAGTCAGTTCGTCCCTCCACCTACCTGACCAAGCCTGAGAGCCCTCGCTATGGCGGGGGCTCTTATATCTGTTCGGCTGCGCGAAGACCGACCTAGCACTGCCTGTACATATGGCCCGCCCACTCTCCTCCCGCCATGGGCGTAGCGGGGAGCTCGAGGGGCTTGCCCCTCGATTGGGGGGTCGAAGGGGGGCCGTCAGGCCCCCCTGGGAAACACTGCCCGAGCCGAAGGCGAGGACCGACCGCGTCCGGTCAGGGAGCTGGGCCAATTCCGGCCTCCCGCGACGCTGGGCGTCCGCGTCCGCCGCTGCGGCGGACGCGGACGACCCCGCGAAGTGTGCGGCCTCCGCGGGGTCGCCGGTCAGCCGTGGGTCAGGAGAAGGCCCACGAGAAGATGTGCAGCGAGCCGCCCACCACGGGTGAGAACGTGATGGTCTTCACCTTCTTGCCCGCGACCAGCTGGATCGGCTGGGCCGCGAAGAGGTGGGTGTTGATGGGCTGCCGTTCCCACGAGCCTCCGAAGAGGCGGTAGGGCGTCGTTGCCACGATCTCGTTGCCGTATCTCGGCGGGCTGCCCCAGAAGTCCAGCATCCACTCGCTGAACCCCAGCTTGGCCGTGCTCGTCGAGCCATCGGTGTAGGTGATCGCCACGTCCACCTCCGGCGCGGCGTTGGCGCCCATGCCGAGGAACGCGATCCGGGTCGTCCCGTCGGGTGCGGCCACCTCGATCGGCTGGGTCCCGGTCCGCAGGTTGTCCCATTCGCCGGGCTTGCGGTTCGGCCAGGTGAACTGGAACCCCTTCCAGGCGAACTTGGCACCGGGCGTGAACCCGGCGGCCGCCAGCGCCTGCGCGGAGTAGCTGAAGCCGGGGCCGTCGATGTTGGCCAGGCCCGGCACGCCGTCGTCGCCGATGCCGGCGTTGTTGTGGTTCCATTCGAGCGTCCCGCGCTTGGCCACGTTGAGCCGTACGGCGGCCGTCAGGTTCGTCGATACCGAGCCCGTCAGGTCGGTCGCGGAGAAGGGCACGGTGAAGTAGCCGAGCGCCACGGCGCTGCCCACCGAGATCGTCACCTTCTGGGTGGCCTTGCCCGCGGCCGGCACGGACAGCGTCCCGCTCGCCGGGGAGACGGTGATCCCCGCCGGAGGCCTGGCCTCCCACTTCAGGGTGCCCGCGCCACTCAGGGACCGGATCGCGAGCTCGGCCGAGAAGGTCGTCCCCGGCGCGACCGGGCCGGTGCCCGGGTTCAGCCCGATCAGATATGGCTTGGCGCCCTGGTTGAACGCCGGCGGCGCGTCCGCCTCGGCGCTGCCGAAGGTGGTGTTCGGCGACGACCCGAGCGTGAAGTCCAGGCGGCCGCCCCGCGTGGCGAACGTCTCCGGCAGCCACGCCTTGGTGGTCTTCACCCCTCCCACCTTGAGCGTCTGGATGTAACGGCTGGACGAGCCCGGGGCGTAGATCTCGATGTCGCCCTGGGCGCGGTCAATGGTGATCTTGTCGAACAGCGGGGTGTTCACCAGCAGTTCCGCCCGGCCGGGGATCGCCGGGAAGAGCCCCATCGCCGACCATACGTACCAGGAGCCCATCGCCCCGAGGTCGTCGTTGCCGGCCAGCCCGTCGGGCCCGGACTTGAACAGCTCCTGCTGCACCCGGCGCACCAGATCCTGGGTCTTGTACGCCTGACCGCCCCACGCGTACAGCCACGGCGCGGGCAGGGCGGGCTCGTTGCCCATGTAGGCGTAGGCCTCGTTCGGACCGGCGTTGAGCTTCTTGAAGTACCCGTCCAGCCGCGCGGTCGCCTGGGCGTTCCCGCCCATCGCGTCGAACAGCCCGCGCGGGTTGTGCGGCACCAGCCAGTGGTACTGCGCGCCGTTGCCCTCGATGTAGGAGTCCGCGCTCGCGGGGTCGAAGGGCGAGGTGAACGACCCGTCGGCCAGGCGCGGCTGGATCCAGGAGTTGGCCGGGTTGTAGGTGCTCTGCCAGGCCTGTGCCCGCTTCATGAACTCGGCCGACGTCGTCGCGTCCCCGAGACGGGCGGCGAGCTGGGCGATCCCGAAGTCCGCGATGGCGTACTCCAGGGTCGTGGAGGGATCCGAGGGGACGTACCCCTTGGCCATGAAGGCGGCGTTCCCCGGCCGCTCGTCGTACTTGGCGAACGGGCTGCCGATGTCCATCGGCCCGACGCGCCTGGCGGCGGCCGCCATGGCCTTCAGCGCCGACGCCGCGTCGAAGTCACGCGCTCCGAAGGCGTACATGCTGGCGAGGATCGAGTGGAAGGGGTCGCCGACCATGACGCCGGTGACCGCGGTCTGGTGCGACCACCGGTCCCAGACGTTGCCGATCACCTGCGCGTTGGCGTACATCGACCGGGCGATGTCGCTCCCGACGTCGGGGGCGAGCACGGCGAGCAACTGCACCTCGCTGCGGTAGATGTCCCAGCCGGAGAACGTCGCGTAGTGGTGGTGTCCGGGGACCACCTTGTAGGGCTTGCCGTCGAACCCGGTGTAGGTGCCGTCGACGTCCTCGAAGACGTAGGGCTGCAGCAGCGTGTGGTACAGGTTGCTGTAGAACGTCCGCCGCAGGTCCTCCGTTCCGCCTTCGACCTGCACCTTGCTCAGCCGTTCGTTCCAGGTGGCCCGCGCCTTCTGCGCGACCTGGTCGAGGCCGTCTGTGCCGATCTCGGTCCTGAGGTTGTTCCTGGCCCCGTCGACGCTCACGTACGACAGCCCCACACGCATCTGCACCGGCTTGGCGGACCCGAACTCCAGGTACGCGCCGGACCCCGGCCCGCTCACGGAGACATCCTGGGCCGTCACGGTGTCGCTGTCCGTCACCTTCGCCCGGGAGGCGTTCTTGACGCTCACCGCACCCGGCTGTACGGCGTCGTCCTTCCAGGTGCCGTACGCGGTGATCGGCTGATCGAAGGTGGCGGAGAAGTAGACCCTGTACCGCAGCGGCGGACCGCAGAACCCGCCGGTCTGAACCCAGCCCTCGACCTGGTTCCCGCTGATCCGGGTCTCGCCGTCGTCGACGCCGTTGATGGATCCGCTCGTGTTCAGCAGCAGCGTGCCGGGCTTGCCCTGCGGGAACGTGAACCGGCCGACGCCGGCCCGCATGCTCACCGACAGCTCGGCCTTGACCCCGGTGTCGAGGGTCGTGCTGTAGAAGCCCGGCGACGCCTTCTCGTTCTCATGCTTGAACGTCTGCACGTAGTCGTCGCCGTGCGTCGCGGGTGATCTTCCGATCTTCCCGGAGAACGGCATCATCGGAAAGTCCTGCGCCCCCGTGCACCCCGGCCCGGAGATATGGGTCATCGAGATCCCGCGCAGGCGGTTGTCCTCCCACTTGTAGCCACCGCCCGCGTTCGCCATCGTGTCGGGGCTCCACTGCATCATCCCGAACGGCAGGACGGCGCCGGGGAAGTTCATCCCCGATCCGCCGCCGTGCCCGAAGTCGGGGCCTCCCTCCTTGGTTCCGAGGAAGGTGTTGACCAACGCGGCCGGATCCTTCTCTGTGGCGGACTGAACCACTGCGCCCGCCGGAAATGCCGTCGCGGCCAGAACGGCGGCGACCATGGGTAACGACCATATGGACAAGGCGCATCCTCCATGAGGTGAGATCACGTCACTGAAACAGCAACGCGAAATCCATGAACGGTCAACCTGCAAAAGTTCCGGTAACAAGTTGCCACCCGTACGCGTGCGGGAGGAGAACGCCTTTCTTCCGGCCTGACGACGAAGCCCTTCGCCCGCTTTCCCGCATCCGACAGGACGGGGAACACGGGCAGAGGAAGGGCTCCTACCAGGGACGACAGCCGGATGATCCCGCTCGCCGCGACGGGGGATCACCCCTTCGCCGGGCGTCTCGGCCATCCGCACGGACACCGCGGGAAACGGGGGTGAACGCCGTCATCGGCCCTCGAGCAAGGCGCCGGACGAGAAATAGGGGTTGGCCTGCTTCCGCCACTTTGGCAGGTTCGGCATTACCACTGGTTGATTTCTATTCATCAGGGAATTCAACGATGTCCGTCCTGCACACGGTTCCGGTTGAGAAATCCGCACGTCACGAGATCGATACCCGGGCGCCCTCGGTCCGGCTCGCACGACTGCTCGATCCGGGCTCCGCGGTGCCGCTCCACGCCGACGACGACAGCGGCGTCCGGGCCGTACACGGGGAGGTGAACGGAGCCCGGGTCATCGCCTTCTGCACCGACGCCACGCGGATGGGCGGCTCGCTCGGCGCCGCCGGCGCCGAGCACATCGTCGAGGCCATCGAAACGGCCGAGCGGCTGAACCACCCGGTGATCGGCATCTGGCATTCGGGAGGCGCCCGTCTCGCCGACGGCGTCGAGTCCATGCACGGCGTCGGCCGTATGTTCGCCGCCATGACGAGAGCCTCGGGCGTCATACCGCAGATCTCGATCGTCCTCGGGCCCGCCGCGGGCGCCGCCGCCTATGGCCCGGCGCTCACCGACGTCATCGTCATGGCCGACAGCGGCCGCATCTTCGTGACGGGCCCGGAGATCGTACGGAGCGTCACCGGCGAGCAGATCGACATGGCGGGTCTCGGCGGCCCCGAGACGCACGGCCCCAAGTCAGGGGTCGCCCACGTCACGGTGGACAGCGAGGACGACGCCTACGTGCGCGCCCGCCGCCTCATCGGCTTCCTCACCCGGCCGGGGACCTTCGACCTCACCGAACTGCGGGACAAGGACCTCAGGCCTATGCTGCCGGAGTCACCGCGTCGCGCGTACGACGTCAGACCGCTGGTCCACGCCATCATGGACACCGGCGAGCACGGAGTGGTCTTCGAGGAGTTCCAGCCCCGCTGGGCCGCCAACATCCTGGTGGGCCTGGGCAGGCTCGGTGGCCGGACGATCGGGGTGCTCGCCAACAATCCCCTCCGCAAGGGCGGCTGCCTCGATTCGCTGTCCGCCGAGAAGGCATCGCGCTTCGTCCGCATGTGCGACTCGCTCGGCGTCCCGCTCGTCGTTCTCGTGGACGTGCCCGGCTATCTGCCCGGAGTGGGGCAGGAATGGGGCGGGGTCGTCAGGCGGGGCGCCAAGCTGCTGCACGCCTTCGCCGAGTCCGTCGTGCCCCGGGTCACCCTGATCACGCGGAAGTCCTATGGCGGGGCCTACATCGCCATGAACTCCCGCTCGCTGGGCGCCACCGCGGTCTTCGCCTGGCCCGGCGCCGAGGTGGCGGTGATGGGAGCCGAAGCGGCGGTCGGCATCCTGCACCGGAAGGCGCTCGCGGCCGTCCCTGACGACGAACGGCCCGGCCTGCGTGCGCGCCTGATCGAGGAGCACCGGCGGGTCGCCGGTGGTGTGGAGCGGGCGATGGCGCTTGGGGTGGTCGACGAGGTCATCGCCCCCGCGACCACACGGTTCCGGCTCGCCGAGGCCCTGGCCCGCGCACCGCACACACGCGGGCGACATTCCAACATCCCGCTGTGACCAGCCGGCATCCCGCGGTGCACCCCCCCGTCCGGCATCCCGCGCCAAGCCCACATCCGGCACTCCGCAGTGAAGACCACCTCAGCCACGACCGGACGGAAAGGAGGTACCACCATGTTCCAGATCGGAGTTCTCCTGGTCGGCGGCCCGGCCCATCTACCCGCCGACCAGCGAGTCCAACGAGTGACGACCATCAACGAGACGTTCAAGCTGCCCATCGGCGGGGGCTACGAACACTTCCAGCACCAAGGTGAGTGCACGCAGATCGACGGCGAGGAATTCCCAGTTCTCCGTTGGGTGATGCGCACCGCCATCGCGGAATGACACGATACGAGGAATCACGAGAGCGGCGGCGCCTCCGGGCTCCGCCGCTTTCGTCTCTCGCGGTCACGCGACGGATACGGCCATCGGCCGGCCCAGAAGGCAGGCCGTTACAGCGACCCCCTCCCGATCGACCCCGGCGGCCACTACGTGGACACGGACGCCGTCAGTAGTGGCGGAGTATGGGCCACAGTCTCGACCATGGCCCGCTCGCGCCGGAGCACAGCAGGATGACGTTCTGCTGCAACTCGCTCTCGACCCCGTACCCGTTGTCGATGCGCGCGCCCGGCCGGCAGTCGGTGAACATCCGGGGCAGCCGCCGGTTCTCCCTGGCGTACACGAGCACCACCGGCCCGTTGGCGGAGTCCGGCGGCGGCCCCCAGGCGGAGTAGTTCATGTGGCCCGAGTACGCGGGCGGCAGGCCGTGGTCGGGGCCGTACCGCGCGATCGCGCCCGCTTCGCCGTAGTTCTGGGCGAAGATGACGGCTCCCGCGCGTTGCTCGGCCGGGATCCGCCGCCAGGTCTCGGCGACGCTGGACACGAAGCCCGGCCACCCCAGTTGCTCGCTGGGCGCCGCGTTCAGCGCGGTCACGACGGTCAGCGCCTTCGGCGGCAGCACCGGCAACGCGACGACGGCATTGACCAGGGCGGCGACAACGATGGCCGACGTGAGGATCCAGCCTCGCCGGCCGGCCTTCGCCCAGCGTGCGACGGGCTCGGCGCCCGCCGCCATCGCCACGATGAGCATCGGCAGCACGTAGTACGCCTTCCCGCCGAACACCAGCACGACGACCACGAGCAACGGAACGCTGACCGCGAAGGATCGCGCCCACCGGATCGCCGGGTCGCGCCACAACCGGACCAACCCGGCCACCCAGATCGGCACGAACAGCGGAGAGAGCTGCACGATCAGCAGGAGAGCGAACATCAGGCGGTTCTCGCCGCCCTCGCGGTCGCTGATCCCGGCCGCCACGGTGAGCTGCGGCCAGCCGTGCGCCGCACCCCACCACAGGTTCGGCAGCGCCAGGGCCAGCGCGACCGCCGCACCGGCCGCGAGCCACCAGGTACGCAGCACCTGCCTCGGCCCGGCCACCAGCAGCGAGAACATCAGCGCCAGCACCAGCAGGGCGACCAGTTGCTTGTTCTCCATGCCGACGCCGATCGCGGCCCCGATGGCCAGATACCAGCGGCCGTCTCCGGTGCGCAGCAGCCTCAGCACCAGCCAGCTGATCAGCAGCCACACGAGCATGTCGAACGTGGCCGTGGCGACCATGTGAGCCAGGCCCAGGAAGATGCCGGATCCCGCCGCGCAACACGCCGCGATGAGCTGGGCGCGCCGGCCACCGCCGAGCTCCCTGGCCACCAGCGCGACGACCACGACGGACAGGACCCCCAGCAGGGTCGCCACCACCCGCAGGCCCATCGGCGTGTCGCCGAAGAGCGCGGTGCTCGCCCTCGCCAGCAGCGGGGTCAGCGGCGGCTGGTCGACGTATCCCCAGTCGGGCCGGTCGCCGGCGACCATGAAGTAGAGCTCGTCGCGGTGAAACCCGTATCGGCCGGACAACGCCGTCAGCAGTGCCGCGAGCACCGCCGCGACGATCGCGATCGGCCGGGCCGCGAACGCCGGCAGCCCCACGGGACGGCCGTTGTCGTCTTCGTCCTGCACCGAGGTGTCAGAGGGCGCGATGGTCATGACACTTGAGCATGACAGCAGGGCCGCCGGTTGTCGTCAAACCCGGGTGTGCAATCGCCATGTGGGCGATGACCGGTTCTTTCCGGCCACTTCTTGCCAACAGCGCGCCCGCCATCCGGCGTGATAGTGGCGGTAACCTCAATTTCACCGGTTAAACGTATTCAAGCGCTGGATGCGGTGGTGTATTCGCACCGCCCCGATTATGCGGCCGGCAGGCCGCATGAATGGCATCCGCGACGATGACACGCATGCGTCAATGCCTCAACCCAGTCGGTGTGATTAAGGAGGTGACACGTTGCTGGAAGCAATCGATCTCGTCAAGCGGTACGGGTCGGTCAAGGCTCTCGATGGATTCAGCCTCCACGTGGCGGCCGGTGAGATCGTCGGGCTCGTCGGGCACAACGGCGCGGGAAAGACCACCTTCGTGGAGATCGTGTCGTACCTGACCCGTCCGGACAGCGGCCACGTGACCATCGACGGCCGCTCCCCCGCCTCCGCCCGCGGCCGGATCGGCGTCGCGCCCCAGCACATCGCGCTGTACCCCTCCATCACCGTCCGGGAGCATCTCGAGCTCTTCGGCAAGCTGGCCGGGTTGCGAGGCGCCGCGCTTCGCACCGCCATGGACGATCTCGTCGTGGCGATGCGGCTCACCGACTTCATCGACCGGCACGCGGCCGGGCTGTCCGGCGGCCAGCAGCGCCGGGTCCAGGCGGCCACCGCGCTGGTCCACCGGCCGACGCTGCTGCTGCTCGACGAGCCGACCGCGGGCGCGGATCTGGAGACCCGGCAGGCGATGCTCGACGTGGTCAAGCAGCGTGCCGGCGAGGGCGCCGCCGTCGTCTACACCACGCACTACCTCCCGGAGCTCACCGAACTCCAGGCCACGATCGCGGTCGCGCGCAACGGCCGGGTCATCGTCCGGGGCACCTACGACGAGCTGGTGGCCGGCCTGCCCGGCGAGGTGCGGCTCACCCTGGACGACGAGCAGGAGATCAGGGTGTCGACGACACAGCCCGCGGCCACGCTGATCGACCTGCTCAGCCGGGCCGAGCGCCCGATCACCACGGTCGACGTGCGCAACCCCTCCCTGGACGACCTCTACCGATCCTTGGCGGTCAGCGATGCTTCTTGACACTCCGGAGACCGCGGAGACGGCACCGACCGCCTACCGCCCGGGAAGGCTCGACGCGGTACGCGACGCCGTGGACCGGATCGCCGCGCTGGCCAGGCACAACACGATCATCCGGCTGCGCGACCCGGGGCAGATGATCAGCTACGTCGCCATGCCGATGGTGCTCATGCTGGTGCTGAAGCCGTTGTACGTCAGGGCCGTCGACGGCGGCGCCACCAGCGTGGTCACCGGCCTGCTGGTGATGTTCTCGGTGTTCGCGATCTCCATCGCGGGCAACTCGATCCTCGTCGAGCGGACCTGGCGCACGTGGGACCGGTTGCGGGTGAGCAGGGCCTCGGCGACCGAACTGCTGCTCGGCAAGACCCTGCCGATCTTCGTGGTCATGGTCGTGCAGCAGACGATCCTGCTCGTGTACGGGTGCCTGGTCATCGGCCTGCCCGTCCCGCGGTCGGTGGGGTACGTCGCCTTCGCGATCACGATCTGGGCCTTCACGCTGCTCTCGATCGGCGCGGCGCTGGCCACGATCGTCCGCAGCCACGGCGAGCTGAGCGTGATCTCCGACGTGGGGGCCCTGACCCTCAGTTCCCTGGGCGGCGCCCTGGTGCCGCTCAGCATCATGCCCGAATGGGCCCAGATCGCCGCGCACGTCTCGCCGGGGTACTGGGCCCTGACAATGTTGCAGGCCGCCGTCCGCGGTGACGCGGCGGGCACCCTGGCTCCCGCCGGAGTCCTGCTGGCGATCGGCCTGGTATCCGGCACGTTCGCCGTCCGCCGGCTCACCCGTGGGTGGGGCCGCAGCCGGCTGCTCTGAGGCAGTCCGATTTCCGACCGCAAATTCAATGACATGTATTGAATGGGGCATGTTGATGAATCAGCAACATTCAGCCGGCGACTCGAAGAACACGACGGACGAGTCCGATATTGCGATCATCGGCATGGCCGGTCGATTTCCGGGGGCAGACGACGTCGACGGCTTCTGGCGCAATATCAGCACCGGCGTCGAATCCTTCACCCGGTTTTCCGACGAGGAGCTGACCGCCGCCGGCGTCGATCCGGCGACCTTCCAGCAGCCGAACTACGTCCGGTCCCGGCCGATACTCGAGGACATCCGCGGGTTCGACGCCGGGTTCTTCGGCTACAACCCCCGCGAGGCGACGCTGACCGACCCGCAGCAACGGCTCTTCCTCGAGTGCGTGTGGGAGGTCCTCGAGGCGGCCGGCTACGCCGCGTCCGAGGACCGCGGCCACGTCGGCGTGTTCGCGGGGATGAACATCAGCGGCTACCTGCTCACCCGGCTCAGGGCGTTCGAGATGGGCATCGACCCTTCCGCGCTGATGATCGGCAACGACAAGGACTCGCTGGCCACGAACGTGTCCTTCCGGCTCGACCTGTCCGGGCCGAGCGTCACTGTGCAGACCTTCTGCTCGACCTCCCTGGTCGCCGTCCATCTCGCCACCGAGAGCCTGCGCCGCGGCGAGTGCGACATGGCCCTGGCCGGTGGCGTGTCGATCCGCATCCCGGACAGGGTCGGCTACCTGTGGGAGGAGGGCGGCCAGGAGTCGCCCGACGGTCATGTGCGCACCTTCGACGCCGAAGGGCGAGGGAGCATGTTCGGTGACGGCGCGGCCGTCGTCGCGCTCAAGCGCCTCGACCGCGCGGTGGCCGACCGGGACACCGTGCTCGCCGTCATCCGCGCGTCCCACATCAACAACGACGGCTCGATGAAGTTCAGCTACCTGGCTCCCAGCATCGACGGCCAGCGCCGGTGCGTCGCCACCGCGATCGCCAAGGCCGGGGTGGACCCCTCGGAGATCTCCTACGTCGAGGCGCACGGCACCGCGACGGAGGTCGGCGACCCGATGGAGGTCGCCGCCCTGACCCGCGCTTTCGGACCGACCGACGCCAAGCAGTACTGCGTGCTCGGGTCGATCAAGCCCAACGTCGGCCACCTCGACCGCGCCTCCGGCGTGACCGGGCTGATCAAGGTCGTCCAGTCGCTGCGGCACGAACTGATCCCGGGAACGCTGCACTACCGCTCACCCAACCCCGAGATCGACTTCGGCGACAGCCCCTTCCGCGTCACCTCCGAGCCCACGCCGTGGCCGCGTAGCGCGGACCGGCCGAGGATCGCCGGGATCAGCTCCCTCGGCATGGGCGGGACCAACGCCCATGCCATCATCACCGAGGCCCCGCCGCTCCCGCCGCGGCGGGAGCGCCCGCGCCGCTGGCAGATCCTGCCGGTGTCCGCCCGGTCCGCCACGGCCGCCGAGCGGGCGTGTGCCAGGCTGGCCGACCGGCTGAAGGGCGCGCCGGACCTGGACCTCGGCGACGTCGCGTACACGCTCCAGGTCGGCCGCAAGGTCTTCAACCACCGCAAGGTCGTCATCGCCGAGTCCACCGCCCAGGCCGCCGCCGCGCTCGCGGACATCGCCGCACCGCTGAGCCGTACGGAGGCCACGGTCGGCCGCAAGGTCGGGTTCCTGATCGCCGGGGTCGGCGAGCAGTACCCGGGCATGGTGGCGGCGCTCTACGCCGACGAGCCCGCGTTCCGCGCCGACGTCGACGAGTGCGTGGCCGTCCTCGGCCTCACCGAGGCGGCGCAGCTGTCCGCCATCTTCGTGGCCGCCGCCCGCGGTGAGGACTCCTCCGGTGACCTCGCCCGCCTCCTGGGGCGGGGCGGGGACACCACGCCGGAGACGGCGCCGGACGCGCACCTGGTCCAGCCCTCGGTCTTCGTCGCCGAGTACGCCCTGGCCCGCCAGTTCATGCGCTGGGGCATCGAGCCGGAGATCATGGTCGGCTACAGCCTCGGGGAGTACGTGGCCGCCTGCCTGTCGGGCGTGCTGTCCCTCACGGACGCGCTGCGGCTGGTCGCCTACCGGGCCAAGCTGATCACCTCCCAGCCCGAGGGCGCCATGCTGGCCGTGGCCGCCGCCGAGCAGCGGCTGCGCTCGGTGCTCGGCGAGCTGTTCACGCGCGACCTCGACGTCGCGGTGCGTACCGGGTCGCAGCTGGTGCTGGCCGGGCCGGTCGACGCGGTCGAAGCGGCCGCCGCCCTGCTGCGGAAGGCGGAGATCGGCTGCCGGCGCCTGGAGACCACGCACGCGTACCACTCCCGGATGCTGGCGCCGGTGGCGGCCGAGCTGACCGCCTGGATCACCGACAACGTCACCCTGCACCCGCCGGCGATCCCGTACGTCAGCAACGTCACCGGCGAGCCGGTGACCGCGGAGGTCGTGACCGACCCTGGATACTGGGCCCGGCACATGTGCGAGACGGTGGAGTTCGGCGCCGGGCTGGCGCACGTGCTCGGCAGCGCCGATCTCGCTCTCCTGGAGATCGGGCCGGGTCAGTCCCTCGGCGCGCTGACCCGGGGGCACCCCGCCTGCGACCGGAGCCAGTGGCCGCTGATCGTGACGACGCTGCCGGCCGCGAACGACCAGCAGGAGACCCACGCCACCATCGCCACGGCGGTCGCCAAGCTGTGGCTGACCGGCGCCCCGGTCGACTGGACGGCGCTGCACGAGACCGTGTCCGCCGATGACCCCGCGGACACCCGCTGGGCTCCGGGACGGGTGCCGCTGCCCACCTACCCGTTCGAGCGCCAGGAATACTGGCTCGAGATCGACCAGAGCGCGGTCGGCACCGGCGCGCCCCTGCTCGACGAGAGCGACCCCACGAGCATCGCGAAGGCCCTTCCACGGCTGCCCGAAGCACAGTGGATCAACGTGCCGGTGTGGCGGCAGACCACGCCGCGACCGTCACGCGCCGACGAGGCCGGCCACTGGCTGATCTACACCGACACCGGCCTGGCGGACACGCTGGCCACCCCGGTGCGCGCCGAGCTGGAGGCGGCCGGTCACGAGGTCGTGCTGGTCCGGCCCGGCGACCGGTTCCTCAGCGGGCCGGACGGCCTGGCGGTGCGGCCCGGCTCGCAGGAAGACGCCATCGCCGCGCTACGGGAACTGGGCGACCGCGACTTCCGGCCACAGCGCGTGGTGCACCTGTGGACCGCCGACGACGGCACGCGGCGGACCGGCGACCCGACGGAGGACTGCCTCCGGCTCGGCCTGCACACCCTGGTCGCGTTCGCACGCGCCACGGGGGACGTCGGGCTCTCGCCATGGTCGCTCGACATCGTCACCGTCGGCAGCCAGCGGGTGCTTCCCGGCGACGCGGTCCGGCCGGAGCTCGGCACCCTGCTGGGCCCGTGCCGCCTGATCCCGGTGGAGTATCCCCGCGTCCAGACCCGGCTGATCGACATCGACGTCGCGACGTCCCCGCGTGAGGTGCTCACCGAGCTGCGCGCCGAACCGGCCGACCAGGTGGTCGGGCTGCGCGGCGGCCGGCGCTGGGTCCCCGGCTACGAGGTGCTCGAGGAGACCTGCATCGAGCAGAACCCTCCCGTCGCCCAGGTCAAGCGGGGCGGCACCTACCTGGTGACCGGCGGTCTCGGTGGCATCGGCCTGGCCATGGCCGAGCGGATCGCCCAGGACTACCAGGCCAACCTGGTCCTGATGGGCCGCACCCCGGTGCCGCCCCGGGACCAGTGGAGCCAGATCCTGGCGGCGCAGAACACCGTGGAGGAGGTCCGCAGGCGGCTCGACGGCCTCCAGCGGCTGGAGGCGTCCGGCGGCCAGGTCATCACGGTGGCCGGCGACGTCTCCCAGCCCGGCGACGTACGGCGCGCCGTCGACGCGGCGCTGGAGCGGTTCGGCGAGCTCAACGGCGTGGTGCACTGTGCGGCCGTGCCCGCCGTCGGGCTGATGCAGTTCAAGACCGCCGCCGACATCGAGCGGGTGCTGGCGCCGAAGGTGGGCGGCACGCTGGCCATCGCCGAGGCGATGAAGGACGTGCCCGTCGACTTCGTCGCGCTGTTCTCCTCGACCACGTCGGCGACCGGCGGTGGCGCGGGCCAGGTCGACTACTGCGCCGCCAACGCCTTCCTGGACGCCTTCGCGCTCAGCGACGCGCTGCCCGGATGCACGGTCACCTCGATCGACTGGGGCGAGTGGACCTGGAACGGCTGGACGGACGGGCTCGACAACTACGACGAGGGGTCCAAGCAGTACTTCGCCTGGTACCGCGAGACCTTCGGCATCACCTTCGACCAGGGTTGGCAGACCCTGCAGCGCGTTCTGGCCAGCGGCGAGCCGCACGTGATCGCCTCCACGCAGGACTTCGCGCCCCTGGTGGCGATGAGCCGCCGCTCGTCGATCGAGAGCCACCAGGCGACGGTGAAGAAGATCAGGGACGCCTTCGGACGGCATCCACGGCCGGAGCTGTCGACGGCGTACGTCGAGCCGCAGTCGCCGGCCGAGGAGACCATCGCCGAGGTGTGGGCGGAGGCGCTCGGACTGGAGCAGGTCGGCGTCCACGACAACTTCTTCGAGCTCGGCGGCAACTCGCTGCTCGGCATGGAGATCATCGCTCAGGTCCGCAAGGCCCTGGAGCTCACCTACCTGCCGCCGCACATCCTCTACCAGTCCCCCACGGTCGCCTCGCTCGCCGAGGCCGCCGCCGCGGGAGAGGAAGAGGACGAACAGACTGCCGGGGCCCGCGACCAGCAGCGGTCCCGCATCGCACAGCGACGGAACATGCTCCGGAGCGGGAGGACGTCATGACGGTAACCGACTACGACTCGGCGGTCGCACTGATCGGAATGTCCGGTCGCTTCCCCGGAGCGGGGAGCGTCGACGAGCTGTGGCGCAACGTGCTCGCCGGCGTCAAGGGGCTGCGCGAGCTCACCGACGAGCAGCTGCGCGAGACCGGCGTCGAACCAGGTCAGCTCGCCGACCCGCGTTACGTCCGGGTCAGCGGCGCGCTGGACGACCTCGACCGCTTCGACGCCACGGTCTTCGGGATCAACCCCCGCGAGGCCGAGACGATGGACCCCCAGCACAAGCTCTTCCTGGAGTGTTCCTGGGAGGCCCTGGAGAGCGCCGGATACTGCCCGACCGACGTGCCCGGCCAGGTCGCCGTGTTCGCCGGCTGCGGATTCCCCGACTACATCGTCCAGAACATCCAGCACCTCGCCGGCCAGCCGGGCGGCGCCCTGCTCATGGCGGTCGGCAACGAGCGCGACTCGCTCGCCTCGCTGGTGTCCTACAAGCTGGGCCTGCGCGGGCCGGCGGTGACCGTGCAGACCTTCTGCTCCACCTCGCTGGTCTCGGTGCACCTGGCCTGCCAGAGCCTGCTGACGTACGAATGCGACATCGCCCTGGCCGGTGGAGCCTTCACCCCGCTCCCCCAGCCGGCGGGATACCTGTACGAGCAGGGCGGCATCATGTCGCCGGACGGACGGGTACGCAGCTTCGACGCCGAGGCGAGCGGCACCGTGATGGGCAGCGGCGTCGGCACGGTCGCGCTCAAGCGCATGTCCGACGCGCTCAACGACGGCGATGTGATCCACGCGGTGATCCTCGGGTCCGCGGCCAACAACGACGGGCGCATGCGCGCCGGCTACACCGCGCCCGGCGTCGACGGCCAGGCCGAGGTGATCGAGTCGGCCCTGGGCGTGGCCGGCGTCAAGTCCGACACCATCGGATACGTCGAGTGCCACGCCACGGGCACCATGCTGGGCGACTCCATCGAGCTCGCGGCGATGAACCGGGTGTTCGCCCAGCCCAGGGACACCCCCTGCGTGCTCGGCTCGCTCAAGCCGAGCATCGGCCACCTGGACCGCGCCTCCGGGGTCACCGGGCTGATGCGCGCGGCGCTCAATCTCAAGCACGAGCTGCTGCCGGGAACGCCCAACTACGAGACCCCCAACCCCGCGCTGGCGACGGCGCAGGACCGCTTCACGGTGCTCACCGAGCACCGCTCCTGGCCCGAGGGCCCGCATCCGCGCCGTGCCGGAGTCAACTCCTTCGGCCTGGGCGGCACCAACGCCCACGTCGTCCTGGAGCAGGCGCCCGCGAGGCCGGACAGGCCCGAGCGGCCGGGCCCGCACCTGCTGGTGTTCTCGGCCGGAGACGACCAGGCGCTCTCCGACCTCACCGAGACCCTGCGCCGGCACCTCGCGGACCACCGCGACGACGACTTCGCCGATGTGGCCTTCACCCTCCAGGTGTCGCGTGGCGGCTTCGCGCTGCGGCGCGCGATCGTCTGCGACGACCGCGACGACGCGATCGCGGCGCTCGACGACCCCTCACGCTGGATCGACGGCAAGACCCAGCGGCGCAACCCGAAGGTGCGCCTGACCGCCCCGGCCGCGGACCTGCCCGCGACCTGGTGGCCCGAGCTGCACGCCGCGGTCATCGAGCTGCTCGCCGAGGACGGTGCCCGCGACGCGGCCCGGACCGCGGACGCGGGCCGCGACGAGACGCTGAGCGCGCTCGCCGACGGCCTGACCCGGCTCGGGATCCACCTGCTCCGCGACGGCGGAGCCCCCTCGACCGGCGTCGAGGAGATCATCGTCGCGCCGACCCACGGCGGCACGGCCGCCGAGTGGCTGCTCACGACCCTGGCCCGGCTGTGGCTGGCCGGCGGCCCCATCGACTGGACGGCGCTGCACCGGGGCGCCGGACGCCGGGTCGAGCTGCCCACCTACCCGTGGCAGCGGCGCAGGTACTGGGTCAAGGCCAACCCCAACCTGACGGCCGCGCCCGCGAGCACCGGCAAGAACTTCGACCGCTCCCGGTGGACGCACCTGCCGACCTGGCGGCAGCGGCCGCTTCCGGTCGCCGGCCTCGACGAGCGGCTCCGGCTGACCGGGCCCTGGCTGGTCTTCACCGACGACGAGCGGGGCGAGGCGCTGGTCGAGCACCTGATCCGGGCCGGCGCCGAGGTGACCACGGTGCGCGCGGGTGACCGCTTCCACGAGGGTGACGCGGGCGACTTCACGATCAGGGTCGACAAGGCCGACGACGTGGCCGAGGTGCTCTACGCCCTGCCGGTCACCCCTCGCGCGATCATCCACGCGTTCGCCCTCGCCGCCGCCGAGGCCGCCCCGGGGCAGGACCCCGTGGCGCACTTCGACGCCGAGCAGAACCGCGGCTTCTACTCCGCCCTCGCGCTGGCGCGTGAGCTGGTCGACAACACCGGCTCCGCGCCGCGTGCCGAGCTCGCCCTGCTCACCTCGCAGGCGGTGGGCGTGGCCGGCGCCGACCTGCGTCACCCCGAGCACTCGACCCTCGCGGCGCTCGCCCCGAGCCTCGCCCAGGAGAATCCCCGCCTGCGCTGCCGTCACATCGACACCGACGTGGTGCCTTCCGGTGACGCGACCGCGCTCGAACTGCTCACCACCCAGATCCTGGCCGCGGTCGTCGCTCCGCACGAAGGGCCGGTGGCGGTGCGCGGCCGTGAGACCTGGCTGCGGCGGTACGAGCCGTACCCGGTGGAGGAGCTGAGCGAGGAGGACCGTCCGATACGCGAGGGTGACACTGTGCTGATCACCGGTGGTCTCGGTGACGTCGGGTTGGTCCTCTCGCGCCACCTGGCGAGCAGGTACGGCTGCCGGCTCGTGCTCACCGCGCGCTCCCCGCTGCCGCCCCGCGAGGAGTGGCAGGCCTTCCTCGACGCGGTGCCGCAGGGCGGCGAACGGACGGCGCGGCACATCCGCAACATCCAGGATCTGGAGGCCCGGGGCGCCACGGTGCTGACCGTGTCGGCCGACGTGGCCGACGAGGCGCAGATGCGTGCGGTCGTCGAGGCGGCGATCGACCGCTTCGGCGGCATCGACGTGGTCGTCCACGGCGCTGGAGTGCAGGACGGCGCGTTCTTCAACTTCGCCCATCTGATGGACCGCGGCCAGTGCGACGCGCACATGGGGGCCAAGGTGAAGGGCTTCCACATCCTGCAGACGGTGCTCGGGGACCGGTGTCCCGACCGGCGGATCACGCTGTCCTCCATCGCCGCCGTCCTCGGCGGGATGACGCTGGCCCCGTACGCGGCGGCCAACGCCGCGCTCGACGCCTACATCCGCGTGGCCCGGACGTCCGGCGCCGGACGCTGGATCACCGTCGACTGGGACACCTGGAACATCGACCCCGACCGCCTCGAAGGGCACAGCTCGGCGGTGATCGACTACGCGATGGCGCCGCAGGAGGCCGTCGACGTGTTCGAGCGGGCGCTGTCCGCCGCCGACCGGGTCGGGCACCTGGTGATCTCGACGGGCTCGCTGGACGCCCGCATCGCGCAGTGGGTCACCGGCGACATCCACGAATCCGCCGGCGAGTCCGACGACCAGGAACGCCATCCCCGGCCGGACCTCAGCAACCCCTACGTGGAGCCACGCGAGGGCACCGAGGCCACGCTGGCCGACATCTGGTCACGGGTGCTGGGCATCGAGCCGATCGGCGCCACCGACAACTTCTTCGAGCTCGGCGGCCACTCACTGCTCGCGATCGAGCTCACCACCCGGGTGCGCAAGGTCCTCAACGCCTCGGTGCCCGTCACAGGACTGCTGGAGTGCCCGACGGTGCGCCAGCTCGCCGCACTGCTGGACTCCCGGGACGAGGTGGAGCAGGACGATGAAACAGCCTGAGTACATCCGCACGATCCAGGGCTTCGCCCGCCGCGAGCTGCTCGGCAAGGACGCCTACCTCGACTCGCTCGCCGACGCGCCGCTGCCGCTCTACGAGCGCTTCGCCGACACCGGCCTGGCGAACTGGTGGTTGCCCAAGGAGATCGGCGGGCTCGGCCTCGGGCTCGAGGAGAGCGTGCGGATCGTCTCCGAGCTGGCCTACGCCGACGCGGGAGTGGCGTTCACGCTGTTCATCCCGGTGCTGACCACCAGCATGGTGGGCTGGTACGGCAGCGAGAAGCTCAAAGACGAGCACCTCGGCCGCCTGGTCGCGGAGAACGGGTTCTGCGCGACGCTCGGGAGCGAGCACGCGGCCGGCAGCGAGCTGGCCCGTATCGACACGACCGCCACCCGTGACGGTGACGGCGTCGTCCTCAACGGGCAGAAGGCGTTCTCCACCAACGCGGGCTTCGCGCGGTTCCTCGTCGTGATCGCCCGCGCGCAGGACGACCCGTCGGGGTATCTCGCGGTCCTGGTGCCGCGGGACACCCCGGGAATCCGGATCGACAAGCGGTGGGACGTGATCGGGCTACGGTCGTCGGCGACCTATCAGGTCTCGTTCACCGGCTGCCGGGTCCCCGCGGGCAACGTCCTGCGGGGCAACGGCCTGCGGCTGCTGGAGATCGGCCTGAACGCCAGCCGGATCCTCATCGCCGCCACCGGGCTCGGCATCGCCCGCAGGGTGCGGGACGTGTGCATGGAGTACGGCAAGTCGAAGATCGTGAAGGGTTCGCCGCTGGCGAGCAACGCGGTGTTCGCCGGCAGGCTGGGCCAGTTCGAGATGCAGATCGACGTGATGGCGAACCAGTGCCTGGCCGCGGCACGCGCCTACGACGCGATCGCGGCCCTGCCGGACGCGGGCGAGGAGTTCCTGCGTGTGGGGACCCTGAAGTCCGCCCTCACCGCGAAGATGTTCTGCGGCCAGACCGGCTGGCAGATCGCCTCCACCGCCTCGGAGATGTTCGGGGGCGTCGGCTACACCCACGACACGGTCATCGGCAAGCTCCTGCGCGACGTGCGGTACGTCTCGATCGTCGAAGGCGGCGACGACGTACTGCGCGACCTGGTGTTCAGCCGCTACGTCGTCCCGGTCTCCAAACGCACCTGACCCCACCCCGGCGCGGCGGCGGCCCCTGCGGTCACCGCCGCGCATCACCGTTTCACGGCATACATGCGAGTGTCGAGAACCGGGTCAGCGGAGGGGGGCGTGAGTGGCATGGATGGTGACGAGGGCCGCCGTGTAGCCAGGGGCGATGTCGAGCCAGTGGACCGGCCAGGCGGCGTCGGAGCGGGAGCGTGAGAGGACGCTTCCCCTGAGCGCGTCTCCTTCCCGGCGCACCAGCACGTCACGCAGCCCGGCGAGTCCCACCCCGACGGCCTTGACGTAGGCCTCCTTGGCGCTCCAGAGGTGGAAGTACTCGGTGCGCCGCGCCGCCGGTTCCGCGTGGGCGAGGTGGTCGGCCTCCGCCGGCTGGTACATGCGCCGGGCCATCTGGAGGCAGTCCAGGTCGGGACGGATGCGCTCGACGTCGACGCCCACCCGCCACCCGGGCGGTGCGACCGCGACCAGCGCCCATTCTTCCGAGTGCGACAGGTTGAAATCGACAGGGGGACGGCCGTCCGGCAGAGCCAGATACGGCCGTCCCCCTGCCTCGGTGACGAACCTGAGCTGTGCGGCGCGCACACCGCACAGCCGGCCGAGGATGGCCCGCAGTGCGGCGTGCGCGATCGTGAACCTGTGCCGCTCGACCGGCGAGGCGAGCGCCCGTGCACGTTCGCGTTCGGTGCCGGAGAGCGACCTCCACCACTCCGCGTCGCCCGGCTGGTCGAGGTGGATCCTCCATACGCGGGCGTCGGCTTCCCCGGCCCGGGAGTCCGCGCTCCCGGTGTGGCGGGTCCCCTGCACCCGGGTGCCGGTCAGACCCACTGGCGTAGTGCCTCGGAGATGTACTTGTGCGTCAGGGCCGCCTGTTCGAACACCGCGAAGTGGCCGCCGACGAAGGTGTGCAGCGCGAACTCCTGGGTGGTCTGCTCCTTCCACCGGGCGACCTGCCCCTGACCGGCACGCGGGTCGGCGGTGCTGGGCAGCGCCGTGATGGGGATGTCCAGCGGCAGCTCGTAGTAGTACTGGTAGGTCTCCTTGACGCTGAAGTCGGCCCGCATGGTCGGAATGATCATTTCGAGTACCGACGGATCCGACAGCAGCCAATCGGGGGTGCCGCCGAGGCTGCGCAGCAACTCGACCATCTCGGGGCGCGTCATCCGCCCCACGGGCGGCCCGTCGTCGAACGGGTGGTGCGGGGCGACGCAGCCGGAGACGAACAGGTGCACCGGCTCCGGCGCGCCGCGGCGCCTGATCTCCCGCAGCAGCTCGAACGTCACCAGCGCGCCCAGGCTGTGCCCGTAGACCGCGTAGGGGCGGCCCACCGGGCCCAGTGCCACATCGGCGAGCAGGACGTCGGCCAGGTCGCAGACCAGCGGCGCCATCCGCTCGTAGGCAGGCTCCCGGTGGCGGTTCTCCCTGCCGGGCGGCTGCACGGGTTGCACGGCCACCCCCGGCAGCTTGCGCTGCCACACCCGGTACGCCGACGCTCCGCCGCCGGCGTGCGGCAGGCAGTACAGGGTCAGCGCGCCCGGCTCCGCGCCGGTCTGGGTACGGAAGGGCAGCCATCTGCCGATCACGTCACTGCTTATCGCACCACTGCGTGTCATGTCATTGACGGTCATCGCGGGCCTCATTCGACGATCTCGAGCCGGACGTACGGCGGCGGCGGCTGCACCTCGGTGAGGTCGGCCTCCAGCACCACGTGGGCGCCGTTCCTGTGCACCTCGCGGAACCCCGCGAAGGCGTAGGTGACCTGCATCATCCGGTTGCGTCCCGTCTCCACGAAGTCGGCCCGCACCGAGACCCCGGCCTCCTTGGCGAGCCGCATGATGTGGTTCAGCAGCACCATCCCGACGCCGCGGGACATCACCCGGCACGACATCAGCATCATGCACAGCCGCCAGGCGTCGCCGCCCTTCTCCACCAGGGCGAGCCCGATCTTGCCGTAGCCGCCGAACCTGTCGGTGAGGGAGGCGACCAGGAGCAGGTGGTCGGGCGACTCGCGCAGGGCGTCGAGCTCCTCGTAGGAGTAGGTGCGCCCGGTCGAGTTGAGCTGGTTGGTCCGTACGGTCAGCTCCTCGGCGCGCTGCAGGTCCTCCTGGCGGGCCGGTGCGATGGTGAACGCCATCTCCAGGCCGGCCAGGAACTCCTCGTTGGTGCCGACGAACCCGCCCTCCAGCTCGTCCCTGGCGATCTGCCCCCGGTACATCTCACGCCGCTGCGCCGACTCGTCGGTGACGAACCGGGGCCGGAACTCGGGCCTGGTCAGCGCCTCGTCCAGCTCCAGCACGTCGACGCAGGTCACCTCCGGCACCTGGTGCGCCACCTCGGCGCGCTCGAACTCCTGGTCGTCGACGAACGCGAACGCGTCGAGGCCGAGGTTGAACGCCTTGGCGATCCTGCGGATGGAGTCGGACTTGGCGTTCCAGTTGATCTGCGGGTAGAGGAACAGGTCCTCGATGCCGAGCGCCCGCAGCTTCTCCACCGCGGCCTCGTGGTCGTTCTTGCTGGCTATCGAGTGCAGGATCCCCATGCGGTCGAGCTCGCGGATGTGGGCCACGACGGAGGGGCGCGCGGTGACGTTCCCGTCCTCCAGCAGCACCCCGTCCCACACGGTGTTGTCGAGGTCCCACACGACGCACTTGACGCGTCCACGCACCGGTTTCTCAGGGAGTACGGCGACGCCGGACCGCTGGGTGTCGTACGCCACGCTCATCAGGTGATCTCCCTGTCTGCCAGCCCAGCGATGGTGATCCGCTGGATCTCGTTGCTGCCCTCGATGATTTCCATGATCTTGGCGTCCCTGTAGTAGCGGGCCACGGGATAGTCGGTACCGCACCCGTTGGCCCCATGGATCTGCACCGCTTCGGACGCGTGCCTGGCGGCGGCCGTCGAGGCGAAGTACTTCGCCACCCACGTCGCCATGATCGTGGACGCCTCGCCCGCGTCCTTGAGCCGTCCGGCCTCGGCGCACAGCAGGCGAGCCGCCCGCGCGTCGGTGACCATGTCGGAGAGTTTCGCCTGGATCAGCGGCCGGTCCCGTAGTACCGACCCGCCGACCTCACGACGCGAGGTGTACGCCGCGGACGCCTCCAGGCAGGCCTGGATGATGCCGACAGAGCCGGCCGCCACGCTGTAACGCCCGAGGTCGAGCGTGCCGGTCAGCACCATGCCCGCCGTGAACCCGCTGGGGCCGAGCAGCGCGTCGGGCCCGAGGGCGACGTCGCGGAACGACACCTCGGCCAGCATCGACGCGCGGGTGCCCAGCATGTCGTCGATCGGGCGGACCTGGACCCCGGGGGTGTCCCTCGGCACGAGGAACGCCCCGATGCTGGAGGCGGTCCGGGCGAACACCAGGAACAGGTCCGCCCGCTGCCCACCGGTGATCCACTTCTTGACCCCGTTGAGCACCCAGCCGCCGCCGGACTGGGCGGCGGTCGAGCCGATCCCCGAGGCGTCGCTGCCGGCGCCGGGCTCGGACAGGCAGAACGACCCGAGCACGTCCCCCCGGCACAACGCCGGCGCCCAGCGCTCGCGCTGGGCCGGACTGCCCCATCGCTGCACCGTCCACGACACCATGGTGTGCACCGTGAGCAGGCTGCGCACGGAGGAGCAACCGCGGCCCACCTCTTCGTGGACCGCGCCGAGGGTGACCATGTCCATCCCCGCGCCGCCCACCTCGGGGGGCAGGAAGGGCGCCCACAGGCCCGCGGCCGCTATCCGTTCCAGTAACTCCTCGGGGACGCGGCCCTGACGGTCGTACGCGTCGGCGTACGGAGCGATGTGGGCGTCGACGAAGGCGCGGGCGGCGCGCCGGTCCGTCACCTGGACGGTGTCCGGCGCGACCTGTACCGAGCTCGCCACCGTCAGACCTGAACGGCCAGGTCCGCCGACAGGCGGCTCACCAGCTCGGTCATGGCGTCCGCGGTCCGGAAGTTGTCGATCCGCAGCTCCTCGTTGGGGATGGTGACGCCGAAGGTCTTCTCGACGAACATCACCAGCTCCATCGCGAACAGCGAGTTCACGAACCCGAGGGCGAAGATGTCCTGGGATTCGGTGATCTCCGCCTGCGGGTACCGGCTGCGGACGAAGGCGAGGATCTGGTCCTTCGCGGTCTCTGACATTTCTTACTCCTTCGAGGGATTCGGTGGGGTTAGACGGCCGAGGCGACGGGACGGTCGGCCCCGTTGTAGGTGTAGAAGCCGCGGCCGGTCTTGCGGCCGTGCAACCCGGCGTCGGTCATCTGCTTCAGCAGCGGGCACGGCCGGTACTTGCTGTCGGCGTAGTGCTCGTACAGCACCTCGACGCTGTAGAGGATCGTGTCGACCCCGATCAGGTCGGCGGTCTCCAGTGGTCCCATGGGATGGCCGAAACAGCTGCGGAAGACCTCGTCGACCGACTCGGCGGTGGCCACGCCCTCGTGCACCAGGTAGGCCGCCTCGTTGACGGTGAGCATCAGCACCCGGTTGGAGACGAACCCGCACGAGTCCTTGACGTCGACCGCCTTCTTGCCCATCGCGGTCAGCAGGTCCCTGGTGCGCTGGACGGTCTGCGACGAGGTGTGGAACCCGGGGATCAGCTCGACGGCCGGCTTGGCGGGCACCGGGTTCATGAAGTGCACGCCGATCACGTTCTCCGGGCGCCCGGTCACGGCCCCCACCTTGGTGATGGGGATCGCCGAGGTGTTCACGACGAAGACGGTGTCCGGTCCGCACACCGCGTCGAGCGTCTCGTAGACCTCCCGCTTGACGTCCCAGTTCTCCGTCACGTTCTCGATGACGATGTCCGCCTTGGCGGCGCCCTGGGCGCCGACGGCGGTGCTGATCCGCGCGAGCACCGCGTCGGGATCGAGCGCGGGGCCGCCCATCAACCGGCTCAGCCTGCTGTTGCGGGCGATGGCCGCCAGCGCCTCCGCGAGGATCTTCTCGTCCTTGTCGATCAGGACCACGTCGTGCCCGGTCTGCGCCAGGTTCTGGGCGACCCCGACACCCATGACGCCAGCGCCCACTACGCCGATCACTGCCATGTCCACTCCGTTTCGCTCGTCATTCACTGCGTTGCCGGCGTCCTGCCGGTGGTCTTCCTGGGGGTGCTACCGCCCGCGTCTGCGGGCGGCCGAGGCTTCCAGACCGGAACGGCGGAGCTGCGCGCGTACCTGGCTGCCGCCGTCGGCGTTCGCGAACCCCGGTGCGGCACCGGAGGACAGGGCCTCGATGGTCGCGCCCAGCGCGGCCACGGTCGGCGCCTCGTAGAGGATGTGCGGCGGAAGCTCGTCCAGCTCGAACTCGCGGCGCAGCCCGGCCACGATCGTGACGCCGAGCAGCGAGTTCCCGCCGAGCTCGAAGAAGTTGTCCAGCACTCCGACCCGGTCGAGCCTGAGCGATTCACACCAGATCGCCGCGATCGCCTCTTCCATGGACCCCGACGGTTCCTGGTAGGGGGTGACCAGCTCGGGGCGTGGATGTCTCTCGCCGCCGCCCATGGCGGGCGAGGTGACCGCCTCCAGGTTGAACTGCGTGCTGCCGACGACCATCGTCGGGAAGTCCTGCGTGGACACCACCACCCTCGGCTCCCGGCAGGCCAGCGCGCGCAGCAGCGACCGCCAGCCGTCCTCGAAGCCGATGCCGACGCGGGCGCGGTTGTCCCTGAAGAACTTCTGCAACGCGTCGTCGTATCCGGCCAGGCCCTCCTCCCAGGCGTTCCAGGTCCACTCGCCCCAGTCGACCGAGAGCACCCGCCGGCCGGTGGCGGCGAGCCGGTAGGCGTAGCCGTCCAGGTAGGCGTTCGCGGAGCAGTAGTCGACCTGGCCGGGGCCGCCGCCGGTCGCGGAGGTGATCGAGGAGAACAGCACCAGGAAGTCCAGCTCGATCTCGCCGGGCTCGCCGATGCGCAGCGCCTCCGCGATCGCCAGCGTGCCGGCGATCTTGGGCGCCAGGACCGAGTCGAGCTCCTCCGGCCGCTTGAACTGCATCAACCCCATGGCCGGCACGCCTGCGGCGTGGAGCACGCCGTGCAGCGCCCCGAAGCGCTCCCTGGCCACCTCGACCGCGCGGCGCACGTCGTCCACGCTGCTCACGTCGCCGGTGACGATCTCGACCTCCGCCCCGAGCTGGAGGATCTCGCGGACCCTGGCGATCCGCTGCCGGGTGGCCTCGCCGACCGCCTCCGCGTCCGGTTCGCCGGCGAGGATGCCGGCCCAGGCCTCGCGCTCGGGGAGCCCGCGGCGGGCCAGCAGCACCAGCTTGGCCCGGCAGTCACGGGCGAGGCGTTCCGCCATGCCGAGCGCGATGCCGCCGAGCCCGCCGGTGATCAGGTAGACGCCGCCTTCCCTCAGCGCGCTGGTGTCCGCGGTGGCCGGCGTGGCCATGGTCTCGTACCCGGGCACCCAGCGGCGGCCGTGCCGCAGCGCCACCACCCGGTCGGTCAGGGGCCTGCCCAGCTCGGCCACCAGACCGGCGGTCACGGGCGCGCCCGCGTCCACCTCCAGGTCGACGAGCCGGGTGGCGACCCTCGGATACTCCAGGGGGATCACCATGCACGGCCCGAGCAGCGTCGCCCCGTCGGGGTTGGACACCTCGTCGCGCAGCACCTGCTGGGTGCCGGAGACGGCGACGTCCAGCGTCCAGCCGTCGGTGCCGGACTCGCCCGCCGCCCTGGCCAGCGCGACCAGCGTGTGCAGTCCGTACTGGACGGTGAGCCGACCGGGGGCCGCGTCGAGCGTCCACAGGTGCACCACCCGCTCCAAGGGCCGTCCGGTCTTGCGCATGTCGCGCAGCAGGGAGAGCGTGTCGGCCACGCTGCCCGGCCGGAGCGTGTAACCGTCGTCGGCGGCGGTGTACACCTCGCCCGGCCGTACCAGGGTGATGGTGACGCCGGTCGCGGCGACGGCGTCACGCAGTTCGGCGGCCACATCGTCCGCCGCGCCCTCGCGGGTGTAGACCAGCCACGATCCCGGTCGGCTCTCGCTCGGCGCCGGGGCCGAGGTCTGCCGCCACACCGGCAGGTACAGCCAGTCCTTCTCCGGCAGCTTGGGCAGGCTGGTGATCGCGTCGAAGAGGCTGGTGGGATCGGGGGCCTGACCGGGTGTCACCGCCAGGGCGCCCGACGGCCGCCGCTGCGCGCCACCCGCCGCCGGCTCGAGCCAGTACCGCTGCCGCTGGAACGGGTAGGTGGGCAGCGGGATCCGGCCGGGCAGCGCGGCCGGGTCGGCGACCTGGGCGTCCGGGTGCCGGTCGTGGTAGGTCACCCAGTCGATCTCGGTGCCGACCAGCCACAGCCGGGCCAGGCAGCCCGCGAGCACCGCGTCGTCGGGACGGCTGTCGCTCCCGCCGGGCAGCGCGTTCAGGATCAGCGGCCACCGCTGCGGCGGGCAGCCGGCGCCGCGCATCAGGGCGCCGAGGGACTGGCCCGGACCGATCTCCACCACGGCGAGCTCGGGATCGGCGAGCAGGGTGTCGATACCGGCCGCGAACCGCACCGTCCCGCACATGTGGCGGGCCCAGTAGCCGGGGTCGCACACCAGGTCGGCCTCGGCGAGCTTCCCGGTGAGGTTGGAGATGTACGGCAGCGCCGGAGGGTTGAGCCGCACGTTGGCCTTCACCCAGTCGGTGAGCTCGCCGCTCAGCGGGTCGAGCATCCGGGAGTGGAAGGCGTGCGTGGTCTCCAGCGGGCGGCAGGGGATCTCGCCGTGCCGCAGGTCCGCCACGAGCTGTTCCATCGGCCGCTCAGGACCGGCGACCACCGCCATCCGGGGGCCGTTGACCGCGGCGATGTCCAGCCCGCGCTCGTCGAGCCTGAATCCGCGGCGCAGCTCGTCGGCGGGCAGCGACACGGCCACCATCGAGCCCGCCGGCATCCCGGCGATCAGCTTGGCCCTGTGGGCCACCAGCGCCATGGCGTCCGGCAGCGACAGCACTCCGGCGAGGCACGCCGCGACGTACTCCCCGAGGCTGTACCCCAGCATGATCCGCGGCTGGACGCCCCAGGTCATCAAGGTTCGAGCCAGCGCATACTCCACGGCGAACAGCGCGGGCTGCACCACCTCCGTGCGCTCCAGGGCGGAGGCCCGCTCGGCGCCGCCGCCGGAGCCCCCGCGGCCGAGCAGCGCGGCGAGGTCCAGGCCCCCACCGCGCTCGCCGGTGAGCAGGTCGACCAGGTCCACGTCCCCAAGGGGCTCGCGCAGCAGCTCCAGGCACTCGTCAAGGGCGGCGCGGAACACCGGCTCCCGCCGGTAGAGCTCGGTGACCATCCCGGGGTACTGCTCGCCGACCCCGGCGAGCAGGAACGCCACCGGGCGGCCCTGGACGGTGTCGACCCGGGTCAGCACACCGGGTTCCTGCGAGCGCCCGCAGAACGCGGCGGCCGCCTCCTCGGTCGAGGTGGCGACGGTCGCCCGCCGGTGCTCGAACGTCTTGCGCCCCACCTGCAGGGTGAACGCGACGTCGTCGAGCCGGATGCCGGGCTCGGCGTCCAGGTGCTCCCCCAGGCGCAGGCACGCCTGGTCGGCGGCCGTCGTGTTCCGCGCCGAGATCGGAAGCACCTGGTGTCGGCGCGAGGACCCGGACTTCGGGGGGGCGGTCCGTACGGGGGCCTCCTCGACGACCATGTGGACGTTGGTGCCGCCCATGCCGAGCGAGTTGATGCCCGCGATCCTCGGCCGCCCTTCGCGCGTGTGCCATGGGGACAGCTCGGCGTTCACGTAGAACGGGCTGCTTTCGAAGTCGATCTCGGGGTTGGGGCTGGTGTAGTGCAGGCTGGGCGGGATCACCCGCTCCCGCAGCGCGAACGAGGTCTTGATGAGCCCGCTCGCCCCGGCCGCGCGGTCCAGGTGCCCGACGTTGGTCTTCACCGATCCGATCGGGCAGTACTGCTTGTCCTCGGTCGGGCCGAACGCGCGGGTCAGCGCCGCGACCTCGATCGGGTCCCCGAGCTCGGTGGCGGTGCCGTGCGCCTCGATGTAGCTGATGTCCTCGGCGGTGACGCCCGCGTCCGCCATCGCGTCGGCGATCACCCGCGCCTGGCCCACGACGCTCGGCGCGGTGTAGCCGACCTTGAGCGCGCCGTCGTTGTTCATCGCCGTGCCCCGGATCACCGCCCAGACGTGGTCGCCGTCGCGCAGCGCGTCGGAGAGCCGCTTGAGCACGACCACGGCGGCGCCGTCGCCGAACATGCTGCCGCGCGCCTGCGCGTCGAAGGTGCGCACGTGCCCGTCGGGCGACTCCATGCCGCCGGGCCCGAACCGGTGGCCGACCCGGTCGGGGACCCGGATCGACACGCCGCCGGCCAGCGCCAGCTCGCAGTCGCCGCTCCGCAGGCTCTGCACCGCCAGGTGCGCCGCGACCAGGGAGGTGGAGCAGAACGTCTGCACCGCCACGCTCGGCCCGTACAGGTCGAACAGGTAGGAGACCGTCGTGGTGAGGGCGTCCTTGTCGTTGCCCATGATGATCTCGTAGTGGCTGACGTCCTCGTCGTCGCTCAGCAGCCGCTCGCCCATCTGCAGCAGGTAGGTGCTGATGTTGGTGCCGCCGAAGACGCCGACCCGGCCACGGTGCTCCCGCGCCGCGTAGCCGGACTGCTCCAGCGCCTCCCAGCACACCTCCAGGAACGCCCGCTGCTGCGGGTCGGTGATCGCGGCCATCCGGGGGCTGATCCCGAAGAACGCGGCGTCGAACCCGCTGATGTCGTCGAGGACGGGCCGGGCCGGGACGTACGACGGGTCCCGGATCAGCTCAGGGTCGACCCCGGAGGCCAGCAACTCCTCCTCCGAGAAGAAGCTGATCGACTCGACGCCTTCCCGCAGGTTGCGCCAGAAGGCGCCGACGTCGGCCGCCCCGGGGAACCGCCCCGCCATGCCGACGATCGCGATGCGCCGGTCGTCCGCGGTCTCCGTCGCGGCCCGGTCCGGCCGCGGCGTCGCGGTGACGCGCGGGGCCGCCGCCACCGTGGCGGGGGCGGTCGAGGCCGGAGGCGCGGCGCCCTTCTCGTCCAGGATGCCCGCGAGCGTGTGCACCGTCGGCGCCTCGAAGAGCATCACGGTCGGGACCGCGATGCCGAAGCGCTTCTTCACCAGCGCCAGCATCTGCAGCGCGACCAGGGAGTCGCCGCCGAGGTCGAAGAAGTTGTCCCTGGTCCCGACCGGCTCGATGCCGAGCACGTCTGACCACAGCTCGGCCAGGACCCGCTCGGTCGCGGTCAGCGGCGGGCTGTAGGGCTGGGGAAGCTCGGGACGCGGGAACCGGGCGCCTCCCACCGGTGCCGGTTCGGCCGCGGCGCGCGGCAGCCGGTCGTCCAGGCCACCGGCCGCCACCACCAGGCTCGGCCCGGATGCCTCCAGGATCCGGTCGAGGGCCGCGAGGCCCTCCTCGGTGCTCATGGCGTGGGCGGCCATGGCCGCGCCGATCCCGCCCTCGATGCGCTCCAGGGTGCAGGACCAGGTGTCCCAGCTCACGGTCACCCACCGGGTCGGCGAACGGCCGTCCCGGTATTTGATGTGGCGGCGGTGGCCGATCGCGGTCAGCGCGGCGTTGGCCGCCGCGTAACCGCCGAAGGTGATGCCGCCGAGCAGCGACGACGTCGAGGAGAACAGGACGCAGAAGTCGGGCACCCGCGCGGGGCCGAGATCGTGGAGCACCTGGTCGAGGACGAGCGCGCCGGCCACTTTGGCGCCGAAGTGCCGGGAGACGGCCTCCGCGTCGAGGTCGTGGAGGGAGCGGAAGGTGTCCCGTCCCGTCTCCGCGGCGGCGTGGACGACGCCGTCGAGGCGGGCGTCGCCGGGCAGCGTGCCGGCGAGCATCGCACGCATCGCGCCGGCGTCGGTCACGTCGACCTTCGGGGTCAGGACCTCCGCGCCGAGCGCGCGCAGCCGCCGCACGCCCTCGTACCGCGAATCGCCCGGGGTGGGCGGCACGCCGCCGCGGCTGGTGAGGATGAGCCGGGCCGCGCCGGACCGCACCAGGTGCTCGGCCACGAGCAGGCCGACGTCGCCGAGCCCTCCGGTGACGAGGTACGTCCCGCCGGGCCGGATCCCCACGCCGGCGGGTGCTTCCGTCCGGTTCTGGTGACGGTCCTCGGTCCCGTCCTCGGGACGGTTCTGGGGACGGTCCTCGGGCCGCTTCTTGGACTGGTTCTGGGGACGGTTCTGGTCCGCGGGGACGTACCCGCGCACGTGGCGGCGGCCGTCCCGGTAGGCGGCGAGCACCTCGGCGGCCGGTCGCCGGACCTCGGCGGCCAGCGCACCGGCCGCCTCGGCGGCCGACGCGTGGATGTCCAGGTCGACGGCCTGGCAGTCGAGGTTGAGGTACTCCTGGTTGGCGACCAGAAGAAGCGTGGCGGCGGCGGCGTGGCCGGGCGAGGGGCTCTCGTCCTCGGTCAGCGCTTGGCCGCCCTGGGTGACCACGATGATCCTGGCGCTGCCGGCCCCGTCGCTGCCCCACGCGTCCAGCATCCGGGCGAGCGGGAGCACCGCCTGGCCGGGGTCGCGGCCGGTCCCTGCGCCGTCGAGCAGGCGGAGGTCCACCAGCGTCACCGGCCCGTCGGCGGCGAGCCGGCCCACCAGGGCGGCCCGGTCCGGCTCGGACCCGTAGTCGAGCAGATAGCCGCCGGGAACCTTGGTGAAGGCGTCGCCCGCCCGGACCGTCACCACGTCCGTGCCGCCGGAGCGTAGCGACTCGGCCAGCGCGTCGGCGACGCCCGTGGCGTCCGCCAGGAGCACGCACCGGGAGAGGATCCGGGTCTCGGCCGGCAACTCCGCGACCGTCCATCGGGGTGCCATCACCTGGACATGCGGGCCCTCGGGCCCCGGCGCGGCCGTGCCGGGGAGGCCGGTTGCGAGCCCCGGCGCCGAGCCGGGAAGGCCGGCTGCCTGCCCGGAGGCGGCGGAGGCCCGCGTGGCGTGCCCGGCCGGGGGGTCGACCCAGTACCGCTCCCGCTGGAAGGGGTAGCTCGGGAGCCCCACCTTGGCGACGGGGCGGTCCTTCTGGTAGCCGGCCCAGTCGACCGGAACACCGGCCAGCCACAACCGGCCGACCGCCTCGACGAGCACGCCGCCGGCCGGCCGCGGGTCGCCCGCGGCCGGTAGCGCGGGGACCACGAGGGGCCAGCGGTCGCGGGGGCAGTCGCGGTGGCCGCGTACCATCGCGCCGAGCGACTGCCCGGGGCCGATCTCCAGCAGCGCGAGGTCGCCCTGCTCCAGCAACGTGCCGAGCACCGCGTCGAACCGCACCGGGGAGCACATGTGCTCCGCCCAGTACGCCGGATCGGTGGCCTGCTCGGCGGTCACCAGCGTGCCGGTCACGTTGGAGATGTACGGGATCCGCGGCGCCACAGGCGAGAGGTTGGCGGCGATCCACTCGGTCAGTTCGGCCCGGATCGGCTCCATCATCCGCGAGTGGAACGCGTGGCCGGTGGCCAGCGCCCGGCAGGGCACCGCCTCGGACTCCAGGAAGGCCCTGGCCGCCTCCATCGCCTCCGGATCTCCGGCGATCACGGTGAGCTCGGGGCCGTTCACCGCGGCCACGTCCACCCCGGTGACGCCGGCCCGTTCGAGGCGCGCTCTCACGTCGGCCGCGGACAGCGGCACCGCGCCCATCGCGCCAGAGGGCAGCGTGTCGATCAGGCGCGCACGGTGGGCGACCAGTGCGAGCGCCGACTCAAGCGAGAGCACTCCGGCGAGACAGGCCGCGACGTACTCTCCCAGGCTGTATCCGGCCAGCACCGACGGCTCGATGCCCCAGGACCGTACGAGCCGCGCCAGCGCGTACTCCACGGCGAACAGCGCCGGGTGGAGCAGTCCGGTGGGCGTCGTGGCCGCCGTCGCGGGGTCGCGTCCGAGCAGGCGGCCGAGCCCGGCGGCGGCGTCGGCGGCCGGCCTCGGCCGCAGCATCTCGGCCAGCGGATCCGCCCCGCCCATCTGCCCGCGCAGCAGGGCGCGGCACTCCTCCAGCACCTCACGGAACACCGGCTCGCTCTCGTACAGGTCGGCGGCCATGCCCGGGTACTGCTCGCCGGTGCCCGCGACCAGGAACCCGACCGGCCGGTCCGCCCGGCTCTCGGAGCGCGACAGCACCCCGGTGTCCCGCATGGCGGTGACGGACTCCTCGACGGTGGCGGCCACCAGCATCCGGCGGTGGCCGAAGACCCGGCGTCCGGTCTGCAGGGTGTAGGCCACGTCGGCCAGGCGGTGCCCGCCGGCCGCGTCCGCCAGGTGGTCGGCGAGCCGTTCGGTCATCGCGTCCGCCGCGACCGCCGTTCGCGCGGACCACACCAGCAGTTCGGGCCGCGGCGCCGCCTCCGGCCGCGAGACCGCGGGCGCCTCCTCCAGCACCACGTGGGCGTTGGTGCCGCCGATGCCGAACGCGCTCACCCCGGCCCGGCGGGTCCGCCCGGCCTGCCGGGGCCATCTGCGCAGGTCGGTGACCACTTCAAGGCGGGCCTGGCCGGTGTCGAGCTGGGGGTTGGGGGTGGAGAGGTTGCGGGTGGGCGGGATCTCGTCGTGGCGCAGGGCCAGCGCCGCCTTGATCAGGTTGGTGACCCCCGCGGCCCGGTCGAGGTGGCCCACGTTGGTCTTGACGGAGCCGATCAGGCACGACTGGTCGCGGAACACCTGCTGGAGCGCGGCCAGTTCCGCGGCGTCGCCCAGCGCCGTGCCGGTGCCGTGAGCCTCGACGTAGTCGATGTCGGCGGCCGTCAGGTCCGCGCTGGCGAGCGCCTCGGCCATCACGGCGGCCTGACCCTGGACGCCGGGCGCGGTGAAGCCGACCTTCTTGCCGGCGTCGTTGTTCACCGCCCAGCCACGGATGACGGCGTAGATCTGGTCCCCGTCGGCCAGCGCGTCCTCCAGCCGGCGCAGCGCCACCACGCCGACGCCGCTGCCGAGCGGGCTGCCGAGGCCGCCCGCGTCGAACGCGCGGCACTCGCCGTCGGGGGGCGCGATGCCACCCTGCTGGTACAGGTAGCCGACGCGGTGCGGCACACCGACCGCCACACCCCCGGCCAGCGCCAGGTCCGACTCGAAGCTCGACAGGCTCGTGGCCGCGGCGCACACCGCGACCAGCGAGGTGGAGCAGTAACTCTGCACGCCGTAGCTGGGCCCCGACAGGCCGAGGGTGTGCGCGACCCGGGTGGTGAGCGAGTCCTTGTCGTTGGCGAGCCCGACCGCGAGCTCGCCCATGACGGCGCTGATCCCGCTCGGCACCAGGTTGTTCTGCAGGTAGGAGCTCCACGCACCGCCGCCGAACACGCCGATGGCGCCGTCGAAGCGGCCGGGGTCGCAGCCGGCGTCCTCCAGCGCCTCCCAGCTGTGCTCGAGGAACAGCCGCTGCTGTGGGTCGAGGATCTGTGCTTCCTTGGGGCTGAAGCCGAAGAAGCCCGCGTCGAACAGCTCGACCCCGTCGATCACGGCGCCGGCCTTCACGTAGCCCGGGTCCTGGAGCATCTCCTCGGCGACCCCGGCGGCCCGCAGCTCGTCGTCGGTGAACCGTGTGATGCCCGACAGGCCCGCCCGGATGTTGGCCCACAGTTCGGCGACGCCGGACGCCCCTGGGAACCGCCCCGACATCCCGACGATCGCTATGTCGGTGCCGGAGGTCTCCCCGGCGATATCGTCAGTCACGTCTTCAGTCCTCATTCCGGTTACTGGAACGGGCACGGCGCCGCCGCTGCCCCCGAGCCGAACTGGTGGTGAGCGCCTGCTGCTGCGCGGTGGCGGCGCCGTCGCCCGCGGCGCCCTCCAGCGCCGCGGCGAACTCGGCCACGGTCGGATGCTCGAAGAGCACCGCCGGCGCGATGGGCACGCCGAGCTCCTTCTCGATCGCCAGCACCATGGCCATGCCGACCAGGGAGTTCCCCCCGAGGTCGAAGAACGGGTCGTGGACGCCGACCTGGTCGATGCCCAGGTAGGCCCCCCAGACCTCTGCGATCTTGGCCTCCGGCTCGGTACGCGGGGCCACGAAGTCCGTGCGCAGCTGCGGCCTCGGGAACCGGTCGCCACGGGGGACCGCCCCGGCCGCGCCGACGAGCGCGTCGATGTCGAGCATGCCGGACCAGTGGTGCAGCACCTCGCGCAGCGGCTGGCGCACCGCGAGGACGTTGCCGTGCCCACCGGCCAGCAGCCGGTCGAGCAGCGCGCAGCCCGCCTCGTCGGCGAAGCCGTACCGCTCGCGATACGCGCTCACCCGCTCCGCCAGGCCACCGGATCCCTTGAGCGCCTGCGCCTGCCAGTCGTCGTGCCGCCACGGGCCCCAGGCGACCGAAAGGACCCGGGTCGACGGCGCCGACGCCGACAGCGCCTCGCCGTAGGCGTCGAGCACCGTGTTGGCCGCGCAGTAGTCGCCCTCGCCGATGCCGCCGTACGCCGTCACCGCCGAGGAGTACAGGACCACCACCTCGGGGCGCCGGCCGGCGGGCGTCTGCGGGCCCACCAGCTCCGCCAGTGGCCCCATCGCCAGGACCTTGGGGGCGAGCACCGCGCCGGCCTCCGCCACCGTCCTGCGCTGCGCCATCCCACCAGCGGGCATGCCCGCGGCGTGGATCACGCCGTGCAGCGCCCCGAAGCGCTCCCGGCACCGGCGCAGCGCGTCCCGAAGCTGGTCCGGCACCCCCACATCGGCGGTGAGCAGGAGCACCTCGGCCCCCGCCTCCTCCAGCTCGGCGACGTCACTCAGGCTGCGTGCCGCACGGCTGCCGGGCTCGGGCCGCGCGTCGCGCGGCAACGGGGTGCGGCCGACCAGCGCCAGGCGCCGTACTCCCGCGCGCACCAGGTGCCTGGCCAGTGCCATGCCCAGCCCGCGGGCGCCGCCGGTGATCAGGTAGACGCCGTCGGCACGCCATGGGTACCCGGTCTCGCGGTCGCCGGCCGGGATCTCCTCCCAGGCCTTCCGCCAGCGCCGTCCCCTGCGCCAGCCGACCAGCGTGTCGTGCCCGGCGAGCGCCTCTTCGTTCTCAGGCTCCCGGAGCAGCTCGTACGCGAGATGACCGGCCGCCCGCCGCCCGCCCGCTTCCGGGTCGAGGTCGACGCCGCTCCAGGTCAGCCCGGGGTACTCGTGCCGCACCGCCCGGCCGAGCCCGTGTACCGCCGCCTGGTGCGGGGCGGGCGCGTCGGCGCCGATGATCTCACCGGCGCCCTGGGTGACCGTCAGCAGCCGTACCCCCTGCCGTGCGGGCAGCTCGCCGAGCGACTGCACCGCGAGGAGCAGGCTGTCGAACCCGTGCCGGATCGCGCCGCGCAGTTCCGCGTCGTCGGCGTATCCCGGGATCTCGGCCGTGGCGAGCAGGCTCCACAGGTGCGCGATGTGCACCGGCCCCCGCTCCAGCGCGGCGATGGCGAAGACCTCGCCGTAGTGCTCGGGCACCGCCGGGTCGATGACGACGCGCCGGCCGTCGCGTCGCAGCTCGGTCCCCGCGACCACCTCCACCACGGGGGTGCCGGCGGCGGTCGCCTGGTCCGCGAGCGCCTCGCCGATGCCGCCGGCGTCGGAGAACACGACCAGCGGGCCGGGCAGGCGTACCGCGGAGGCGGCCGGCGGTATGGCGCGCGCCGCGTCCTGGCGCCAGGCCGGCGCGTAGCAGAAGTCGGCGGGCTGCGAGGGGCGCGACGCTCCCAGCATCGGCGCGACCTGGCCTTCCACCAGGTCCGGCCAGAACCGCGTCCGCTGGAACGGGTACACCGGGAGGCTGACGATCCGCGCCCCACCGGGGCGGGTACGCTCCCAGTCGACCTCGACGCCGAGCTCCCACAGCCGCCCGCAGGTCTCCAGCAGCTCGGTACGGGGATCCCGCCGCTCGCCCGCCGTCCACCGCGCGGGCAGCGTGCCGAGCACGGCGCCGCCGGAACCACGGGCAAGGTTCTGCCGCACCAGCCCGCCGAGGGTCTGCCCGGCGCCCAGCTCGACGAACACGTCGATCTCCTGCGCCACGCAGTGCCGCACGCTGTCGGCGAAGCGGACCGGGCTGACCAGCTGGTCCGCCCAGTACGAGGCGCTCGTGGCCTGTTCGGGGGTCAGCGGCGCGCCGGTCAGGTTCGAGACGATCGTGATGGACGGCGCGTGGCGCGGTACCGACTCCAGCAGCGCGGCGAGCTTCTCCCGCGCCGGCCGGAGCAGGGAGGAGTGGAAGGCGTGCGCGGAACGGAGCGGGCGGCAGGCGATGCCCTCACCGGTCAGCCGCTCGGCCACCGCCTCGATCTCCGAGGGGACGCCGCTGAGCACCGTCATCGACGGGCCGTTGAGCGCCGCGACGTCCACCCGGGTGCCGCCGCCCGCCAGCACGCCCCGGACCCGGTCCTCGCCTGCGGCGACCGCGATCATCTTCCCTGAGGGCGCCTCGCTGATGAGGTGCGCGCGCTCGGCCACCACCCGCAGCGCGTCCTCCAGCGAGAACACCCCGGCCAGGCAGGCGGCGACGTACTCGCCGAGGCTGTACCCGACCAGCGCGTCCGGTGTGACTCCCCAGTGCGCGAGCAGCTTCGCCAGCGCGTATTCGACCGTGAACATGAGCGGATGCGCGATCACGGCGTGGCTGAGGGGGTCGTCGGCCCGCTCCGGCCCGCCGTCGCCTCGGCCCAGCAGGGCCGCCAGGTCGCCGGGGGCCACGCGCTCGCCCGTAAGGTCGCCGGCCGGGAAGAACATCGGCCGCAGGTCCACTCCGCCTCGCAGGCCGGCCAGCTCGGCACACCGGTCGACCGCCTCGGCGTAGACCGGCTCGCTCTCGTACAGCTCCCGGCCGAGGCCAAGGTACTGGTCGCCGACCCCGGGGAGCAGGAACGCGACCCGGGGAGTGCCCTTCACCCGGTGCCCGCCGCCCTCGGTGGCCGCACGGCCCAGTTGCCGGATCGCGTCTTCGGCGCCGGCGCAGACCAGGACGCGCCGGTGGTCGTGCCGGCCGCGGCCGACCTGCAGCGTGTGCGCGACGTCGGCCGGCTCCAGCCCGGGCCGGTCGGTGAGCCAGGCCGCGAGGCGTCCCGCGTGCTCACGCAGCGCGGCGCCGCTCGACGCGGACAGCGGCAGCACCTGCGCCGAGGGGGCTCCGGGCCCTGCGGCAGGGAGCGCCACGGGCGGGGGCGCGGACTCCAGCACGATGTGCGCGTTGGTCCCCGACAGGCCGAACGAGCTGACGCCCGCGAGGTGAGGCGAGCCATCGCCGGTCAGCCGCATCGCGCGGGTGACCGGCCGCACGGTGCCGTCCTCGGGGATCGCCGCCGCCGGCTGCGACAGGTTCAGGTTCGGCGGGATCAGCTCGTTCTCCAGGATCAGGACCGTCTTGATCAGTCCGGCGACGCCCGCCGCGGCCTGGGTGTGGCCGATGCCGGTCTTCACCGCGCCGACCCTCAGCGGCCGCTCGGGCGAGCGCCCGCCGAAGACGTCGTGCAGCGCGGACAGCTCGATCGCGTCGCCCAGGTGGGTGCCGGAGCCGTGCGCCTCCACGTACGCGACCTCGTCGGCTGCCACGCCGGCGGCGTCGAGCGCCTTGCCGATCACGTCGACCTGCGCACTTCGGCTGGGCGCGGTGAGCCCGTTGCTGCGACCGTCCTGGTTCACCGCCGAGCCGCGCAGCACCGCTCGGATCCGGCGGCCGTTGCGGATCGCCTTGGACAGCGGTTCCAGCACCACGACGCCGCCGCCCTCGCCCATGACGTAGCCGTCGGCGTTGGCGTCGAAGGTCTTGCACTTGCCGTCCGCGCAGAGCATCGAGCCCGCGCAGGCCTGGATGAAGTTGGTCGGGTGCAGGGTCAGCGACACGCCGGCCGCGAGCGCGAGATCGCATTCGCCTCGCCGGAGGCTCTCCGCCGCCAGGTGGACCGCGATCAGCGAGGAGGAGCACGCCGTGTCGATCGTGAGCGTCGGACCGCAGAGGTTGAGCTGGTAGGCGATGCGCCCGGCGGCGACGCTCGCGGCCGAACCCTGGCCGAGGTAGGGATCGGCGAGGGCGTCCATGCCCTGCCGTTCGAGCTGCAGGCGGCCATATTGGAGGCTGTCCATGTAGCCGACCATCACGCCGGTCCGGGATCCGGCGATCCGCGACGGCGAGGTGCCCGCGTCCTCCAGCCCTTCCCAGGCCAGTTCCAGCAGCAGGCGCTGATGGGGATCCATCCGCAGCGCCTCCCGGGGCGAGAGCCCGAAGAACTCCGCGTCCCAGCCGGCGATGTCGGGCAGGAAGGCGCCGTGCCGGGTGTACATGCCACCGGCGGCCTGGGGGTCGGGGTCGTAGTAGTCGTCGATGTTCCACCGGGACGGCGGCACCTCGCTCACCGCGCTCCGGCCGTCCCGCAGCAGCTCCCAGAAACCCTCGACCGTCTCACCACCGCCCGGGTAGCGGCAGGCCATGCCGATGATCGCGACGGGCTCATGACGGCGGTCCTCGACCTCGGCAAGGCGGCGGCGTGTCTGCGTCAGCTCGACGGTCACACGCTTGAGGTAGTCGCGGAGCTTTTCCTCGGTCCCCATGGGTCGGGCCTTTCCGATAGCGGGAGTCATGGGTCAGAGTTCGTTGTCGATGAGCGCGAAGATCTCCTCATCGGAGGCGTAATCGAGCTTCTCCACCACGCCGTCCGCGCCATGCGCGCCATGCGCGCCGGTATCGGTGAGGCCGGCCAGACCGCTCTGCAGGATGGCGACGAGCTTGGCCCGCAGGGCGTCGCCCTCGCCGTTGAGGCT
>NZ_BAAAZR010000039.1:0-99225 GCF_039537005.1 Sphaerisporangium flaviroseum
GCCCCATGGGGCAGGCCCGGGCTCCGGGCCTAGCGGAACAGACGACGTCAGATAGGACACATCTCCTGTGAACACGAATCACCGACCGTTCTGGCGCCGGTGGACCCGCGCGGCGGCCGTCACGATCGCCCTGGCGATCGGCGCCGCCCTGCCGTTCACCGCGCCGGCGAACGCCACCGCGGACCCGCCCGCCGGCAAGTACCCCATCCGCGGTGTGGACGTCACGCACTACCAGCATCCCGACAACGCCGCCGTCGACTGGGCGCGGGTCGCCGGGTCAGGGGTGCGGTTCGCCACGTTGAAGGCGACCGAATCGACGACCTACACCGACCCGTGGTTCACGCGGGACATCTCCGCCGCCAGAGCGGCCGGCGTCCCGGTCGCCCCCTATCACTTCTACATCGCGCGCAGCCCCAACACCGGGGCCGCGCAGGCCGACCACTTCATCTCCGTCGTACGGGCCACGGGCTACACCGGGCACCGCCCGGGCGACCTCCCGCCCGTCTTCGACTTCGAATGGGACTGGAAGACCGGTGACTGCCCGGCGTACGGCACCATCGCCGACGCCAGAAACTGGCTGGACCGCGTGCAGGCGGCCTTCGGCGTCAAGCCGATCATCTACACCGCACGGGGCTTCATGACGAGTTGCATGGACAGCAGCACGGCGCTGAGCTCCTACCTCCTGCAGGTAGCCGACTACGTCGACGGCCACACCAGCCCCGCCCTTCCTCCCGGGTGGAACACCTGGCTCATGTGGCAGTACACCAACACCGGCTCGGTCCCCGGCATCCCAACGACCAACGTCACCCTCAACGTCTTCAACGGCACCCAGGCGCAACTGGACGCCCTGGCCAACCGTTCGTCGGCGCCCCTGGACGCCGCGCCGGTGGTAGGCAGCAACGCGGACGGCCGGGTGCAGGTGTTCGCCCTCGGCGGCAACGGCGCCCTCTACACCAAGTGGCAGGCCACTCCCAACGGCATCTGGGGCGACTGGAAGAACCTCGGCGGCACCGACCTGCGATCCATCGCCGCTGGCCGCAATGCCGACGGACGGCTCCAGGCGTTCGCCACCGGCGGCAACGGCGCCCTCTACAGCACCTGGCAAACCACCCCCAACGGCGCCTGGGGCACGTGGACGAACATGGGCGGGCAGAACCTCACCTCCAGCATCGCCACCGCTGCCAACGCCGACGGGCGCCTCCAGGTGTTCCTCATCGGCGGGGACGGCGCCCTCTACAGCCGCTGGCAGACCACTCCCAACGGCATCTGGGGCGACTGGAAGAACCACGGCGGCACCGACCTGCGATCCATCGCCGCTGGCCGCAATGCCGACGGACGGCTCCAGGCGTTCGCCATCGGCGGCAACGGCGCCCTCTACAGCACCTGGCAAACCACCCCCAACGGCGCCTGGGGCACGTGGACGAACATGGGCGGACAGGACCTCACCTCCAGCATCGCCACCGGCGCCAATCCCGACGGCCGCCTCCAGGTCTTCGCCATCGGCGGCAACGGCGCCCTCTACAGCCGCTGGCAGACCACTCCCAACGGCATCTGGAGCGACTGGAAGAACCACGGCGGCACCGACCTGCAGTCCATCGCCGTGAACCGCAACGCCGACGGCCGCCTCCAGGCGTTCGCCACCGGCGGCAACGGCTCCCTGTACAGCACCTGGCAGCCCACGCCCAACGGCGACTGGGGCACCTGGACCAACATGGGCGGGCAAGACCTCACCCCCCGCATCACCACCGGCGCCAACGCCGACGGCCGCCTCCAGGTCTTCGCCATCGGCGGCAACGGCGCCCTCTACAGCCGCTGGCAACTCACCCCCAACGGCACCTGGAGCGACTGGATGAGCTTCGGCGGCACCGACCTCTGACCGGTCTCGGCGATCACAGGCCCGGGATCCCTTTGAGGGCGCCCGGGACCTGGTGATCGCGATGAGACGCGTCGCACCGTGAACGGGCACGCATGGGGGTCTGGGGAGCATCAGAACCGGATCGTGCGCCTGTAAGGCGGGCGGCGCGTGGAGACATCCGGATTTTCCGTTCCTCACTCAGCCTGGATCCACCGACCGGTATTCGGAGTTGAATGCTGTCCGGACATGACGATGCCCTCCGAGCTGGGTAGCCGGTCCTCCGCCGGTTCGCTGGGCTGTGTCGGGTGGGCCTGCGGTTCTGCCGGCGCCTGCGGTTCCGGTTCCGGCCCGGGCGGGTCAGCGGGTGGGGGGTCGTCTCGGAAGAGTTCGGGGATCGCCCGGTAAAGGACGGCGGCGATGGGCACGGCCACGACCGCGCCCGCGATACCCGCCAGGATGCCGCCGACGGCGAGCACGAGAATGATCGCTAACGGATGCAGGTTGAGCGCACGGCCGACGATCAGCGGCTGGAGTACGTGGTTCTCCAGTTGTTGCTCGACGAGCAGGATGCCGACGAAGATCAGCGCGTAGATCGGGCCCTTCGCGCCGAGCGTGACCAGCGTGGCCACGGCTCCGGCGAAGAAGATGCCCACGAGCGGGATGAAGCTGGCCAAGAAGATCAACACGGCGAGCGCGGCCCACAGCGGCACGCCCATGATCGCGAGCACGATGCCGATGATGACGCCGTGCACCGCGGCCACGGCAACGGTGCCTTGGACGTAGTGCGACAGTGTGATCCAGGCGGTGCGGCCGGCCCGGTCGACCCGCGGTGCGACGGTGCCGAAGGCCTTGAGGAACCAGGCCCAGATCCGGTCGCCGTCCTTGAGCAGGAAGAACGTCACGAACAGCAACAGCACGATGGCGGCCAGGACCTCGAGCAGCACGACGGTGCCCGCGAGTACGGTGGAGGTGATCTGCCGCTGCTGCTCGGTGACCATCGTCGCGAGGTCGTCGACCCATCCGCTGAGCTGGTTCGGCTCCAGGTGCAGTGGGCCGGTGTAGAGCCATCCCTCGACCGACTTGGCGGTCTGCTGCACCTGCCTCACCAGCCCTGGGAACTCCTGGTTGCCCCGTACACCGATGATCCAGCCGGTCCCGCCCAGTACGGCGAGCGCGACGAGCATGGTGACCCACGTGGCGTAGATCGACCGCAGGCCCGCCGCGCGTAGCCGCCTGGTGAGCGGGAACAGCAGTGCGGTCAGCAACAGTGCCACCGCCAGCGGCAGCGCGACGATCCGCAGCCTGGCCACGATGCTGAAGACGTAGGTGGCCACGATGCCGATGAGGATCAAGCACGCGCTCCACGCGGCCATCCTCGCCAGCGTGGCGGGGACGAGCCGCCACAGGCGTTCTCGATCAGATTTCACGCATTCCACACTCACGCCTGGCCGCGGAACGCACAAGGCATCCGACGTTGGTCTGTCCCCGGCTTGAGGCCGACGTATGAAGCCGAGCTGAAGTCCCTCTGAAGCTCCCTGCTCCTACGGTCGTACGTCATGATCAGAACCGTCGGTACGAGGGTCATGAGCCGACGTACAGGCCGCCCTTACGGTGGCCGCATCAGCACCGCACCTGTCGGCGACCATGGCCGCACGCGCCTGTGTTCCCCCGGACGTACGCTGGCGATGTGGTGCCTGCCGCCGCTGGTCGTCGAACCGGCTCGGCAGGCGCCGGTGTTCCCCGCGCGTCGGCTCGAGTCAATCCGGCGATGTTCCGCGGGCCGCGGGTGACGGAAGCCGGACGACGGCGACGTGCTTGATCAGGGTCTGGTCGAGGAGTCGTCGACGGACCGGTTGGTAGTCCGAACCGTATTCCGGTTTCGATGGCTGAATGCGTGTTTCCGCGTCGTTTCCTGAGCGCGGTGCGGGGACCGGAATGCGTGAATTCGGTGGGCGCACTCCGTGAGCGCGTCCTCAAGCTCCGTACCGCACCCGGGAGGAATTGCGGGCAAGATGGAGCAGGTCGATTGTCGCATTTTGGATGACCTACGAAATGAGGCCGATGATCTGGTTTGGCGTATTAGGCCCCCTTAGGGCCATTTACGATGATCGTCCGGTTACCATTCCATCGGGGAAGCAGCGCATCGTTCTGGCGACCTTGCTGCTGAACGGCAACCGGCATGTGTCGCAGGACAAGCTGATCGAATGCCTCTGGGACGGCACTCCCGCTCGGAACGCCGGGGGAGCGCTTCAGACCCACGTCGCCCGCCTGCGCCGTACCCTGGGCGACGGCCGCGACGGCCGCCCGTTGATCAGCACGCGGAGCCTGGGCTATGTCATCGAGGTGCGCGAGTCGACCTTCGACCTGTTCCGGTTCCGCGATCTCGTCGGCCAGGCCGACCGGATGTCGCAGAACAAGGACGCGACCGGCGAGGGGCGTGCGCTGGAAGAGGCGCTCGCGCTGTGGCGGGGACCTGCACTGGTCGACGTGCCGTCGGAGTCACTGCAGCGTGACGAGGTGCCCCGGCTCACCGAAGAGCGGCTACGGGTGCTGGAACGCTGGTTCGACGTCAAACTGGTGACCGGCGGCGGCAACGAGATCGTGCCCGATCTCAGATCGGCGACGGCCGAACATCCGCTCCGCGAACGCTTCTGGGCCCAGTTGATGCTCGCTCTGGTCGGCTCCGGTCGGCAGACCGAGGCGCTGGAGGCCTATCGCACCGTCGTCGGCCTGCTGCGCGAGGAGGTGGGCATCGACCCCGGCGAAGAGCTACGCCACCTGCACCGATCGATACTGACCGGCGAGGCGGAACCCTCCTTCCCGTCGGGTCAGGACCCCATCGTGGTCACCTCGTCCCCCGCCCGGCCGGGGCCGAAAGAGACCGTCGAGCAGGGTGTGCCGGTCCCGGCGGAGCTCCCCCGGGACGTGGCCTCCTTCGTCGGGCGCGCCGACGAGATCCGCCACCTGTGTGGTCTGCTGACGGCACCGGACGCCTTCACGATCTGCGTCCTCACAGGAGCGGGTGGCGTCGGGAAGTCGGCTCTCGCCGTCCACGTGGCGCACCGCGTCGCCCACCGGTTCCCCGACGGGCACCTGTACGTCAACCTCCACGGTGCGACCCCGAACGTCGCGCCGCTCAAGCTCGAGGAGGTGCTCGGCCGGTTCCTGCGCTCCGTCGGCGTCCCGGACGCGGCGATACCGCCCGGAGCGGACGAGGCCGCGGGCCGGCTGCGCAGCCTGACCGACGGCAAGCGGATGCTGATCGTCTTGGACAACGCCTACGACGCGGCTCAGGTGCGACCGCTGCTCCCCGGCAGTAAGACCTGCCGCGTGCTGGTCACCAGCCGCAAAGCACTCGCCTCACTCGACGGGGTCGCCCATCACCGCATGGGCGCCCTCCCTGCCGACGAGGCCGTCGCCCTGCTCGGGCGCCTGGTCGGCCCGGAGCGGGTGGACGCCGAGCCCGTGGCCGCCGCCCAGATCGCGCGGTCGTGCGAGGGACTGCCGCTGGCCATCTGCCTGGCCGCCTCCAGACTGATCGCCCGGAACACGTGGCGTCTGTCCGTCCTCGCCGACCGGCTCGCCGCGGAACAGGGCCGCCTCAACGAGCTCCAGATCGAGGACCAGGCCATCCGCGCGACCTTCCAGGTCGGCTACCAGGATCTGGGCAACGAGGCCGGCGGGCGAGCCGTCACCCGGCTGTTCCGGCTGGCCGGCCTGCTCGAAGGCCCGGACATCGGTGTCCCGGTCGCGGCGGTGCTGGCGGGTCTGCCCGAAGATCAGACCGAAGAGCTGCTGGATCGCCTCGTGGACGCCCAACTGCTGGATTCCTCGCGTCCCGGGCGCTACCACACCCACGACCTGCTGCGTCTGTTCGCCCGCGAGCGCGCCGCCGAGGAGGAGACCCGCTCGGCCCGCGCGGAGGCCGTGCGACAAGCCCTGCACTTCTACCTCGCCACCGCCCGCACCGCGACCCTCATCGCGGTCCCGTCGGCGGCCTCGGTCACCGAAATCCCCCCGCGGACGCCGGCTCATCCCGGGGTGGCGTTGAGTACCCATGAAAGCGTCCAGGCGTGGGTGGACGACGAGACCGACAACGTCATGGCGGCCGTACGTCAGGCCGCACGAGCACCCGACGGCGACCCTGGGCTGGCCGTCGCTCTGGCCGCCGCGATGGATCCGCCGCTGCGAGCCCGCGGCCGATGGCAGGAGAATCTGGCCCTGTTCGAGATGGCGGTCCACGCCGCCGACCGTACGGGTGACCCGCTTCATTTGGCGCTCACACACGGCGACCTCGGCTGGGCCAAGCTGCGACTGGGGCACCTGAGCGACGCCGTCACCCACCTGCGGACATCCCTGACCGCCTACCGGGAGCTCGGTGACATCACCGGCGAGGCGAATCAGCTGGACGGGCTGGCCAACGCCTACCGCATTCTCGGCCGTTTCGACGAGTCCATCCGGTACCACCACCAAGCCCTCGCCCTCAGCCGCGAGCTGGGCAACCGCTTCGGCGAGAGCGCCATACTGACCCACCTCGGGCTCACCTACCAGCGCGCGGGGAGATTCGACGAGGCGATCAAGGCCCACGCGCAGGCCACCGATGTGGCGAGGGGAATCGGTGACGTGGTGAAGACGCTCATAGCGCTGGGCAACCTGGCCGAGGCCCTGCGGCTCGCCGGTGATCCCAAACAATCGGCCGTGACCTTCGAGGAGGTCCTGGCCACCGGGGAGGGCGCCGGCCACTCCGGGACGTACTGGGAGGCGGAGCACCTATGGGGGCTGGGCCGCGCGCTTCACGACCTGGGCGAGTCCGCCCAGGCCCGGCGACGATGGGCCGAGTCCGCCGCCATCCTCCACGACCTCCACCTCATCGACGCGAGCGAACTGCACGCCATACAGGCCGGCCCGCTCCCGGAGACCCCCGACGTCATCCAACGCAACCTCTGACGGTGAAGGCAGGAGGGCAGTGTGAACGCGCTCACCCCGTCGCTTGCGCGCCGCTGTCGGGGCGCCGGGCATGGAGACAGCCGGACGACAGCGAGAAGCCATGCCCTCGTGATTAGCCTCGTGCTCGGAAGGCCGAGCAGCGTGGGGACTGCTCAACGGGGATCGACCCAGGTTCGGGCGGCTGGTTCGCCAACGGGTCGTGTAGGTCGAATGTGATCAGGGGGATGAATGATCTCTTTGGTTTCGAGCCACCGGAGGTCTGATTGATGTTGGTATCACTGGGGCTGCGTCCCCTCGCCGAGCGAGTGTACAGATTGCTCTTGACGAGGACGGACCTGGATGTCAAGTCGATCGCCGACGAGCTGTCCGTTTCCGAGGAACAGGTGCGTGCGGCCTTCGACCAACTGGCCGAGTTGGCATTGCTGTCGCCGTCGTGGGAATCGCCGGGCGGGTTCCGGCTGGTCCCTCCGGGTGTGGGCCTGCAGGGACTACTGGATCAAAGGCATGCGGAGTTGCAGAGCCAGCAGGACCAGATCACCGAGACCCGGGACGCGATCGCCGCTCTTGTCCGCGAGTACTCCGATCGGGTTCCAGACGCGCATCATCCGGGAGCCGGGAGGATCGTCGGGATGGACGCCATCCAGACACGTATCGAGATCCTGGCAGCGGAGGCCGTCTCGGAAGTGGCCAGCATGATGCCGGGAGGCGCCCAGGATCCGGGGTTGATCAACGCGGCCAAGGCGTTGGACCGGCGGGTTCGCGAGCGCGGGGTCGACATCCGCACCATCGGACTGGACAGCATCCGGAAGAACGCGCCCACCCTCGCCTACGCCGAGTGGCTGACCGGCATCGGGGCGCAGGTTCGCACGGTGCCGAGCCTGCCCACCCGCATGCTCATCTACGATCGCAAGGTCGCCTTACTGCCGGTGGACACGGCGAACACCCGGGGGGCGGCCGTGCAGATCCCCGACAGCGGCACGGTGACCGCGGTGCTGGCGCTGTTCGAGCAGATCTGGGATGTGGCGACGCCCATCGGCACGCCTCTGCCCAAGGACCAGACGGGGCTGCTGCCACAGGAGCGTGAGCTGCTCAGGTTGCTGGCCGAGGGCATGACGGACGAATCCGCCGGTCACCGTCTCGGTCTGTCCCAGCGCACGGTGCGGCGCATGATGGCCGGCATCATGGAGCGCCTCGGCGCTCGTAGCCGGTTCGAGGCCGGATTGCGCGCGGCGCAGCAAGGCTGGCTGTGACCCTTCGCCCGGTCGCGTCCGAGCGACGCCGGAAGGCTTCCGCCTTCCGGCGGGCGCGTTCACACCGATGCGGCACTGGGTGCGCTACCCGGCCTCGACCGAAAGCTCGCGAGGCGGCATGGCGGCGTGATCGGCCGAGTCGCCACGCCACATTTTGATCTCCAGGAGAAGGTGTCCGGGCTGGTCGCCATCGTCGAGGCGGATCACGGAGACCTGACGAATCGCTCCATCCGGCGGAGCGACCCCGGGGGAGGGGTCTTCCCGCATGATGCTCAACGTCACCCCGTCGGTGAGCGGCGCGGCGGCGATCGTCGTCCCGGTGGCCGGTGGGTAAGCGCCCTGCGCAACGCCTTCTGTCGCCTTGGAGACGAACCGCGCCCGTGCCCGGCCTTCGAGACCGAGACCGTCGGCCAACAGGCGGACCGTCTCCAACCTGGGCCGGTGAACCCGCCCGCTCTCGAGGTCGCGAATGGCGCGCACGCTCAGGGCGGACAGATCGGCGAGGTGTTGCTGTGTGAGCCCTGCTCGGATGCGGAGGTTGCGCAGCAACGAGCAGAACGACTCCTGCTGTAAAGCTGGTCCTTCCATGACGTTCATACGATCCTTCTCGATATGTGAAACGGACATGCCGGCTACAGTCCCTCGTCTTGGTCGGTGGATTCGGCTTCGAACAGCGTGTCCATCGCCGCCGAGATGAAGTCGGCCGCGCAGTGGGTGACCACCCATCCCAGCAGGTTGGCGTTCCCGGCGAGCGCCTCGTCGAGCAGTGCACGGGCACCGTTCTCGGCCTGGGAGAGATCGGCGCCGCTCAGATAGAGGACCAGTGAGACCCCGCTGACGTCACCACGTACGTAGGCGTGCCCGACATCGACGTGTCCGCGCCAGGCGGTCAGCCACGAGCGGAGCAGGTCGATGTCGGGTGGAGCCGGCCCGGCGAGGATGGGCGCCAACCGGGCCGTGATCACGTACATGGGCGTTCATCTCACAGCCGGGGTCCGCTTATCCCCATATGTTCCCGTCGCCGGGAGCACCGGGCTCCCGGGGACCGTCGGCCAGGACGACCGCCACGCCGGCGGGAGCCTGAGCGGTGACCGGTGATCCGGTGCCGGCGAGGCCCAGAGCGGTCGCGGCGAGGGCGACGGCGACGATCTTTACGATGGTCCGGTTGCTGGTTCCCATCTCTAACTCCCCGTTGTCGGAACCCCTTGCTGTCTGACTCGTCCGAGTATTGCCACGGAAAGCGGGTCATCAGAAGCGCCGGGGCCTGGCCTAAAGAGGTCTGGCCTAAAGGTGCCTGACTTCGGCGGGGACGCCTGACCTGGAACGCGCCGGGGCCGGTGTGACGGGAACCGGCAGGTCCGTGAACGCGCGAGGACGCGAACCGGAAGGCATGCGGCAGTTGGCCACCTCCCGTCATGGCCGTTGCACGCCTCGCAGATGCCTGGACACCCTTCGTTTCGGTGCCACACGATGAATGTGAAGATCCCTTTGATTCTGCTCGTGAAAGGTCGTCATGCCGCAACCGAACGTTATTGCCCCACGTTCGTGGATTGAGCCTGCCAAGCATTACCTGACCGTTCTTGAGAATCCGTGGTATCAGAATCTGGTGGTGCTCCAGGATGTCATCTCGCATCGGACCACTGAATTCTGGACGTCCAGGAACGCTCGCTGTCTCCATTTGCCGATAACGACGGGGTCCATTTCCAGCCCCATGGGCCGCGGCAGCGACAGCACCCCCGTTCGGGTCGACCTCGATGGGGTTCCCACCTATCTCGCTGATTCGATGCAGTTCATGCTTGAGTTCGGCTGCCGGCTGTCCCCCGGCGGGGCGTATTACCTGATGCCCTCGTTCAGAGGCGAACCCGCCGACCGGACGCACCTGTGCCAGTTCTTCCACAGCGAGGCGGAGATCGTGGGCGGCCTGGACAGCGTGATGGGGACCGTGGAGGAGTACCTGAGGCATCTCGCCGAGGGGCTGCTCGTCCATGGGCGGGCCGCGATACTGGACGCGGCGGGAACCGTGGACCACCTGGAGGAGCTCGCCGGGTCGGCCGCCCTCCCGCGCATCACGTTCGACGAGGCGGTGGCCCGGCTGCGCTCGTCCCCGGAGTTCGTGGCCGAGCCGGAGCCGGGGAGCCGCAGCCTCACCCGGGCCGGTGAACGCGAGCTCATAGAGCAATTCGGCGGATACGTGTGGGTGACCCACATGGACCACCTCAGCGTGCCGTTCTACCAGGCCTTCGCCCCCGGCGACCCGGGCAAGGCACTGAGCGCGGACCTGCTGTTCGGCATCGGGGAGACGGTCGGATCGGGGGAGCGGCACACCGACGCCGCCGAGCTCGAACGCGCGTTACGCCTGCACGAGGTGCCGGCGGACCACTACCAGTGGTACGTGACGATGAAAGAACGTCATCCGCTGCGCACGTCCGGTTTCGGGCTCGGCGTCGAACGTTTCCTGCTGTGGGCCATGAAACACGAGGACATCCGCGATCTGGCGTTGCTGCTGCGTTTCAACGGCCAGCAGATCCTTCCCTGACCGGTCCCCTTGAGAAAGACCTCCGATGACGCAGACAGAAGTGCTCGAATATTTCCGCAAGAAGGCCGACGACTATGACCGGGTGGACGAACAGGTCTACTGGCGGCTGTCGGACCAGCTCCTGTGGGAGGCGCTGCAGGACCACGTACTGCCCCGCCTTCCCCAAGGCGGGCGGCTCCTGGACGCCGGTGGCGGCACGGGGCGGTGGACGCACAGGCTGTTGAGGGAACGCCGCGATCTCACCTGCGTGCTGTTCGACCTCAGCCCGGACATGACCCGGCACGCCACCGCCAAGGCGGAGCAGGACGGCTACCTCGACCGTCTGAGCGTCGTCAACGGCGATCTGATGGAGGTGGCCGACCGGCTCGGCGGCGAACGCTTCGACCTGGTCATCAGCTTCCACAACGTGCTGGGGTTCGTGGCGGATCCCGACGAGGTGCTCCGGCAGCTCGTCATGCTGATGGCGCCCGGCGCCCAGCTGGCGCTGGTCCTGCCCAACCGCTATCACGCGGCCTTCTTCAACGTCCATGTCGGCGCGCTCGACGAGGCGGAGTCGGCGCTGGCCGAGGCCCGGGGGCGGTTCACCCCCGACATGCCGGTCATGCATCTGTTCACGCCCGCGTTGCTGCAGCAGACGCTGACCGCGCTGGGCCTGGCCGTCTCGGTCAGGTCGGGGTTCCCGGCGTTCATCTACCCGGGCTACCAGGAGACCCAGATCGAAGGCACCAGCGCGGGGGTGTCGAGGAGTCTGGCCGATCCGCTCAGGTACGAGCGCGTTCTGCGGATGGAACGGCGCGCGCGCGTCGAGCCGGATCTGGCCGAACGCGGCAACAACCTCTTCTTCGTCGCCCGCCGAGAGCACGTGGAGTAAGGGATGTCTCCACCGACCCCCTCTCACGGCCGCGACGGGCGACTCCGCCCTGCCGTCCCGCCGCTCCCCGCGCCGCTGCGGCCGGGCGACACGGTAGGGCTCTGCTCTCCGTCGATGCCGCACGCCGCCCGGTTTCCAAGGCGCCGCGCCCGTGCGGTGGCCGCCCTCGGCGCGGCCGGGTACAAGGTGCGGGAGGGCGGCAACTGGCTGATGGACACCGGCCACACCGCCGGCGGCCCGCGAGAGCGGGCCGAAGACGTCCACGAGCTGTTCGCGGACCCGCAGGTACGGGCCGTCATGACCGCCATCGGCGGCTACAACGCCAACCAGCTCCTGGACCTGCTCGACTACGACCTGATCGGCGGACATCCCAAGCTGCTGATCGGCTACAGCGACGCCACCGCGCTGCTGCTGGCCGTGTGGAAACGTACCGGGCTGAGGGTGGTGATGGGCCCCCAGCTCCTGCCGCAATGGGGCGAGCCCGGCGGCTGCCTGCCCTATACGGCGGCGATGCTGGACCGGACCGTGGCGGTACCCCACCCTCTGGGCGAGGTTCCCTTTCCCGAGGAGCAGGTGACCGAGTTCCTCGCCTGGGACTCGGCCGACGACCGTCCCCGACGCTGCGGGCAGGCACCCCCGGTGCGGACGCTCCAGGAGGGGGAGGCCGAGGGGTTTCTCATCGGGGCGAACCTGGACACACTGCTGAGGCTGGCCGGTACGGACTTCTGGCCGGACCTGCACGGCGCGGTGCTCCTGGTGGAGACGGCGAGCGCTGAGATCGGCGAGATCGAGGCACAGCTCACCCAGCTACGCCATCTGGGAGTGTTCGACCAGATCCGGGCGCTCGGGCTCGGGAGGTTCACCGATCCCGCCCTGGACCTGATGCCCGAACTGGCGTCCGTGGTCGGACGGGCGGCGCGGGGCTTTCGCGGCCCGATCCTCAGCGGGCTCCCCCTGGGGCACACCGACCCGATCATGTGCGTGCCGTTCGGGGCGCGGGCCCTGCTGTGCGCGGGAGCGGAAAAGAGGCTGGCGGTGCTCGAAGCCGCGGTCGCAGAGGACGGCCCGCGGTGACCGGCGAGGCGGTGCCAGAGCGGGTGGGCAGAAAGCCCGCCCTCATGGCGGCGATCCTCGGAGCAGTCCTGGTGGGGCAGTTCTTCCATACGGTCGTCGATCGCAACCGCTGGCCCTTCTGCTCCAACAACATGTTCAATCGCACGCTGCCGCGCAGGTTCCCCCAGCTGCGGATCAGGCTCAGGGACGGGGACGAGTGGACGGGCCTGCGCCAGGTCTACGGCCTCATGCCACTGGAGTTCTTCAGGGTCGTCGACATCTTCGCCGTGATCCTGCTCGAGAACCAGGACGAGGAGCTGAAGGACAGGTTCTGCCGGACGATCCTGCGCCGGCTCAACACACGGCCGTGGGCCGCGTTCGACGAGGTAGGACGCTCGGAACGGCCGACACATCCCCGTGGTTTCACCGGGTTGGAGGTACTCATGGTCACTGTCGACGTCGCAGACTACCGCATGGCCGATGACGGGCCGCTCTACGACCACCAGGTGCTGTACCGCTGCGAGGCCGACTGATGCGGCGCAAGCTGTCGGACATCCTCTTCCGGCAGGCGGACGCCGCCGACCGGCTGCCACTCGTGCGCGTGAGCCTGGGCGCCGCGGTCCTGCGCACCATCGTCCAGATGCCCCCGGGCTCCTTCTTCGCCGAACACCAGGACACGGTGATGGCGGTGCGGCAGCGCGGCGATCGCGCGGTCAGGCTGACCGCCTTCCAGTTCAACGCGCTCCGCCTGCTGTCGCTGGCCAGCGTCGGTCTGTGGACGATCGGGGTACGCCATGCCGCGGTGCGGGCCACGGCGGCCGCCAGCTTCGCCGTCCTCAACGGGTACGTCGCCCAGTTCCACCCTCGGCTGTGGAGCTACAACAGCCATCTCAACCTGTTCCTCTGCGCCGCGACCGCGGTCGACACCACCAAATGGCTGAGCGTCGGCAAGCGCCCTCCCGTGGCGAGCACGAAAGACGAGGCGCAGCTCCAGTCCCTGGCCCTCACCGCCATGCAGCTCGGCTCGGCGGCGATCTACAGCCAGGCCGGCCTGTCGAAGATCCTGCACGGAAAGGTGCGGTGGATGAGCCAGGGAACCACGCTCAAAGGCGCCCTGGCCGTGCTCGGGACGCCCGCCGGACACCGGCTCAGCGCCAACGACTCGCTGATGCGGGCACTGAGCGTGGTGACCGTCGCCGGGGAGGCCGCCTTCCTGCCGCTGCTGGTGACACGCTGGAAGGACCGCAGGCTGATCGCGCTCGGCGCGATCGCCTTCCACCTCGCGACCAAACGCCTCCTGGGCATCTCGTTCTGGCACCTGTGGGCGTTGTACCCGGCCCTGTTCATCGTCGCGGCCCCGGGAGGCGACCGTAGGTGAAGGGTGTTCACCGCGCACGCCCGCACGTCCTGACCCAGCGCTGGGAGGGCCGGCCATGGCGCGCCAGCTGACCGACGACCATCTACCGGTGGCCACCCGCCTTCGCCGGAACCTGGAGCGGCTGACCGCGGACTTCACCGGCCATTTCCTCCGGGAGGGCGCCGAGGAACTCGTGCCCGAGCCCACCGTGCCGCGCGACGACCCGACCGTCCTGTTCACCAACTCCGCGGTGGTGGCCTTCAAGCCCTACCTGCGCGGTGAGCTCGCACTGGGCGGCAGGACCCTGGTGGTCACCCAGCCGTGCGTCAGGGCGCACAACCTGAAGACCATGTTCGCCGAGGCGTTCGCACCCGAGTTCGTCCTGCAGTTCACCATGCTGGCCGCACTCGCGCCGGACGGCGCCGCGTTGACCCGGGCGATCGCGCGGTTCTTCGGCGGCACACTGAACCTGGACGGTTCACAGGTCCTGATGAAAGCGGCGTCGGACGACCACGACCTGCACACCGGCTGGCCGGCCGGCTGGTCGCCGCCTGTCGCCCGCGACACCGAGCGGCGGCGCTACTACCGCTGGAAGTTCGGTGAGCCCCGGATGACCGGCAGGGGCGCCACCTTCGCCATCGCGCAGGGTCCGGGGAGATGGCGAGACCTGGGCAACCTCATCGCCTTCGAGTGGGACGGCCGTACGGTCGGGTACGGATTCGGAATAGGCCTTGAGACGCTGGCCGCGTGCCTTGGCCGGAGCCGCTGGGTGATAGACGCGATGCCCATCGGGGCGCTGCCGCCCGCGGAGAGCGAGCAGGAGGCGAAACTCGCGGACCTGCTAGGCCTGCTCGCCCGCCTGTACCACAACGGCATCGCCGTATCCGGCCGCGCGCAGGGGTACATCATGCGTAAGGCGTTGATCGCCCTTGACCACCTGGCGGCCGGGCTGGGCGTCCCGGAAAGGGAACTGCTGGCCAGGATGCGCGCGATCGCGGTCGTGCAGGGCCGCGGCGAGGACCTGGCCGGCGCCTTGCGGGGAGATCTCGAGCGGCTGCGCTCCCGGCCCGAGGCGGTGCGCTCGCTCGATCTGTCGCTGCGCTGCCGACGGGAGGTGACCCCCGAGACGCTGTGCGCCGCCATCGACCGTATCGCCGTACCTGACGTGCTCAGCATCGAATCGTCGATCTCCGACGTCTGGCGCGGTCCTTCCCTCGGCGAGGACGAGCACTCCGTCACCATCTCACTCGCCCTGTCGACCCGGCACCCGATGAGGCCCCCACAGGTGCGGGCGGCACTGCGAACGGTGACCCGCGAGCTCGCGGAGAAGTACGGGGTCGTCCTGCGCGGCCAGGTCTGAGACCCACTCAACGTCCGAACACCTCGATCACCCCAGAACCGGCGGAGCGAAGTTGGCAGAGTCAGAGGAGATGTACGCGCGATTCTCGGCGGACCTCGAAGGAGCCGCGACGAGGAGCGAACTGGCGGCCGTGCAGAACCGCCACCTGGGGCGCGCCAGTCGTATCAAAGAGGAGTTCCGCCGCCTCGGGGAGCTTCCCGAGCCGCAGCGCCGGGCCCGTGCCTCCATGCTCAACGACCTGGCCCGGCGCATGCGCGAGGAGGTGGACGGCAGGATCGAGGCCGCACAGGCGGCGGAGAGCGAGCAGCGGCTCGCCTCCGAGTGGCTCGACATGTCGCTGCCCGGCCAGGCGCCTCGCCGCGGAGCCTGGCATCCCCTGACGGAGGTCGAGCGCCGCTGTCTGGAGGTGCTGCGCCGGCTGGGTTTCGAGCGTGCGGACGGTCCCGAGGTCGAGGACCCGTACCACAACTTTGACGCGCTCAACATCCCGCAGCACCACCCGGCCAGGGACATGCAGGACACCTTCTGGCTGGACGCGGGGTTGCTGTTGCGCTCCCACACGACCACGATCCAGGCGCGGGTGCTGAGCGCGCGGCCGCGGCCGCCCGTGAAGGTGGCGGCGGCGGGCCGTGTCTACCGCAACGAGGCGGTGGACGCGACGCATATGGCGATGTTCCACCAGCTGGAGGGGTTCTGGCTGGAGCCCGGACTCACGATGGGGCACCTGAAGGAGATCCTCGTCTACGTCGCCCGTGCACTGTACGGCCGGCGGGTGAAGCTGCGCTTCAAGCCCAAGTACTACCCCTACACCGAGCCCTCGGTGGGCTTGGACATCGCCTGCACGGCCTGCGGGGGAGAGGGCTGCGAGGCCTGTCACCGCGTCGGCTGGGTGACCATCATCGGCGCCGGGATGATCCACCCCGCGGTGCTGCGCGAGTTCGGATACGACCGTGACGGCGTCAGGGGCATCGCCTTCGGCTGGGGCACCACCCGGATGACCGCGCAGTGGCTCGGTATCTCCAAGGTGCGATCGCTGTACGCGCCGAACCAGCGCCGGCTGGCCTACCTGCACCGAGGAGTCGCATGAGGATTTCCCTCACCGGACTGCGGTCGTTCCTGCCGCACCTGCCCGAGGACGTCGTGCGCGTGCGTGACGCGCTCGACGAGTCCGGCCTGGAGGTCAAGACGATCGAACCGGTGGACGAGGACACCTGGGTGACGCTGGAGTTCCTCGCCAACCGGGGAGACCATCGCAGTTACCTGGGCGTGGCCATGGAACTGGCCGCGCGGCTGGGCCACTCGCCGGTGCTCCCGCCCGTGAGCGAACTGGAGGTGGGCGCCGGCGATGTCCACGTGTCCGTGGAGTCGCAGGCGTGCCTGGCCTACTCACTCACCCCGCTCACCGTCCTCGACGGGACGGCCGCGCTGCCGCACGAGGTGTCCCGCAGGCTCATGGCGGGCGGCCTGCTCACCGGGTCCGTCCTTGTCGACGCGGCCAACGCCGCCTCCCTGGAGTTCGGACAGCCCACCCATGTCTTCGACGCCGACCGGGTGAGCGGAAGGGTCCGCGTCCGCGCGAGCCGGGCCGGCGAACGCGCCCACCTGCTCGGTGAGCCGAAGGCGAGGTCGCTGCCCGCGGGGCTGCCGGTCGTGGCGGACCAGGAGAAGGTCCTCGCGGTGGCAGGGGTACTGGGCTGCGAGGAGTCCCGCGTGCGGGAGGGGACGCGCCGCATGTTGCTGGAGTCCGCCACGTACGACCCGGTGGCCATCAGGCAGGCCGCGGCCGCGCTCGGCGTCTCGTCGTTCGCGTCGCAGCGGTACGAACGCGGGGGCGACCCCACCGCCGTGCTGCTGGGCGCCGGCCGGGTGGTCCACCTGCTCGAAGAGGCCAAGGCCGCGAAGAGGGACGGGGTGACCAGGGCTCCGGTGCGGTGGTCGTCCCCGGCGCCGCGGATCTCCCTGGATCTGCAGGACTGCCGCGACCTGCTCGGCGTGCGGCTCACCCTGGCCGAGGTCGCGGACAGGCTCGCCCAGTACGGCTTCCGCCACGACGGAGAGGGCACGTTCGCGGTGCCCGGCGCGCGGATCTGGGACGTCAGGGAGGCCGAGGATCTCTACGAGGAGCTGGCGCGGCATATCGGATTCGACTCGCTGCCGGCGCAGCCGCTGCCGACCGGGTCGGGCGCCCTGCTCACCGCCAAGGAGGAACTGGTCCAGGCGATCGGTGACACCCTGGTCGGGCTCGGCTTCTACGAGACCTTCACCGAGGGCTTCTACGGCCGGGACATGCTACGCCTGCTGTCCCCGGCCGAGTCGCACGCGCTCACCGGGCACGTGCGCATCCTCAACGCCGAGGAGCGCCGGTATTCCATGCTGAAGAACAACTGCCTGGCCCAGGCGGTCGCGGCCGTCGGCTCCAACCTGCGGTTCAAGCAGGAGGACGTCCGCCTGTTCGAGGTGACGCGCGTCTTCGAGCCGAACGCCATGGCCGGCAACGGGCTCTGCAGTGAGCGCGAGGTCGTCTGGGCGATGGCGCTGGGCGACCTGGATCCGGGCAGGTGGTCCGGCGAGGCGGGCAAGATCGACGTCTTCTTCGTGCGCGGCGCCGTGGAGGAACTCGCGGTACGCTGCCAGGCCGTCGTGGCGTTCCGCGCGCTTCCCGAGGCCCACCCGCTGGCCGCCTTCCTGCACCCTTATCGCAGTGCCGAGATCCTCATCGAGGGCCGGCACGCGGGACTGCTGGGCGAGGTCCATCCCGACGTCCGGCAGCGCGGTGGCCTGGGCGGGCACCGTCCTTGCTACCTGGAGCTGGACCTCGCCGCCTGGGAGCTCGGAAAAGAGCCCCTCCGGTCCGCCCCGTTCCACGAGGACCCCCCGGTGGAGCGCATGCTCGACTTCGTCATGCCGCGAGCCGTGCTCAGCGAAGAGGTGGCCGCCGTCATGCGCGCCGTCGCCCCTCCGTGGTCGCGCGGTATCAGGGTCGGTGACGTCTTCGTCCCACGCGAGGCGGCCCCGGGTGAGCGGTCGGTCACCTACGTCATCACCTTCGACAGCGAGCCCGCGCGCCTGTCGGACGAGATCAACGCCCAGCTCGCCACCTTCATCGACGCCGTGACCGAGCGGTACGGCGCTCAGGGCGTGCGCCTGCGCTGAATCGCGCGGCCGAATCGCCGAATTGCCGAATTGCCGGAAGAATGCCGCCCGCATTGCCGATCACGGCTGATACGGGTGGATAAATTCGCCCTGATAAGGCCTGCCCATCGCCGTAGGAGAATGGATAGCGACGTTGACGCATTCGACCGGTCCCATTCTGTTCTGCGTTCCTCACGCGGGTGGCGCGGCAGGGTCCTACGCTGTCTGGGGCGGGCTGTTGGAGCACTGCGCGACAGTGCGGCCGATAGAACTCGCGGGCAAAGGCGCCAGAGCCGGTGAAGATCCCTATGGCTCGATCATGGAGGCCGCCGAGGATGTCGCCGACATCATCGAGAAAGAGGCCGCCGGCCTGGAATGGGCGGTGCTCGGCCACAGCATGGGCGGCCTGATCGCCTATGAGGCCGTGCGCCTGCTGGCGGGCCGGGGCCACCGGGCGGCCGGCAGGCTGTTCATATCCGGTTGTCCCCCACCCCGGCAGGGGGCGGGCACAGGCTGGCACGACCGGCTCCAGGACGCGGAGGTCATCGGCTTCCTCGAACGGCTCGGCGGGCTGCCCCCGCAGGTCGCGCAGGACGGGGAGGCCGCCCAGTACTTCGCCGAACTGGTCCACCGCGACGGCCTGCTGCTCGCGGCGTACGAGCACAACCCCCCGTCGGCTCCCCTCGACTGTCCCGTAACCGTCCTGGTCGGCACGCAGGACCCGATCACCCAGGACACCAGCCCCGCCGACTGGGAACTGGCGGTCGCCCGGCCGGTGAGCGTGCGGTGGATGGGCGGCCCCGGGCACTTCTTCGTCACGGAGGGGGCGGCCGAGTGCGCGGAGGTGGTGCTCGCCGACCTCGGCCTGCACAGCGTACGCGAGGCCACCGGGACCGGCCTGTACCTGGACCTGATGAAGAAGACGCTGACGAACGTCATCTACGAGGACCCCCCGGTCCCCAGCGACTGGAGCCCGGAACTGGTCTACGACCGGGTCAGCCGCATGGCGGGGCTCGACTGGCCGAGCAAGGCGCACACGATGGTCGGCCTGCGCAGGCTCGACAACGTCCAGCAGTGCATCGAGCGGGTGATCGATGACCGGATCCCTGGGGACCTGATCGAGACCGGCGTCTGGCGCGGCGGTACGACAATCATGATGCGGGCCGTACTGGCCGCTCACCGGGTGAGGGACCGGATCGTCTGGGTCGCCGACTCCTTCCAGGGCATGCCCGAGCCCACCCCCGGCTCGCATCCGGGCGACGCCCGGCTCGCCACGCACAGGTTCAACCATTTCATCGGTGTGCCCCTGGAGACGGTGCGGCGCAACTTCCAGGCCTACGGCCTCCTGGACGACCAGGTGCGCTTCCTGCCGGGCTGGTTCGAGGACACGCTGCGGGCGGCCCCCATGGACCGTCTCGCGGTCATGCGGCTGGACGGCGACCTGTACGGCTCCACGATGGAGGCGTTGCGGCATCTGTATCCCAAGCTCTCCACCGGCGGCTTCGTCATCATCGACGACTACTTCCTGCAGAGCTGCCGCGACGCCGTCTACGACTTCCGCGACGAGAACGGCATCGAGGACGAGATCCAGGACATCGACGGCTACGGCGCGTACTGGCGTCGTGGGCAGTGACGGGCGGCACGGGCATGCACAGCGATCCGGTGGCGGCCCCTCCCGCGGAATGCCATGGTCCACCCCACGACGGGCTCGACACGGCCGGCACGCTTGCCGGCGCGCTGCCGCGTGCCGCGGCCGAGGCACCGGAACGGGGTGTCGTCGTCGTCGCGCCCGACGGGCTGTCCAGCACGCTGATCACCTATCCGGACCTGCTCGCGGCGGCACGGCGCGTGCTGGCGGGGCTGCTGCGCAGCGGCCACCGGCCAGGCGACACGGTCGTCCTGTACGGCCTCGCACCGGAGGACTTCTTCCCCGCTTTCTGGGCGTGCCTGCTCGGTGGGTCGGTGCCGCTCCCGGTGGACGGCCCCCGTGAGGCCGGTCCTCGCACGCGCTCTGTCGAGCGGCTGGCCGACGCGTGCGGCCGGCTGGGCCGTCCTCTGGTCCTGACCGACGCTGCCGGCCACGCCGCCCTGGCCGAGCACGGCGCCGCCCCCGGGCTGACCGTGGCGGACATCGCCCGCCTGCCGGGCGCAGGGGAGAGCGCGCCCATCCCGCCTTCGCCACCGGAGCCGGCCGCGACCGCGCTGCTCATGCTCTCCTCCGGCAGCACGGGCACTCCCAAGATCATCCCGCTGACGCACGGCGGCCTGGCCGACTTCGCCGCGGGCAACCGGCGGATGCTGGGCTGGGAGCAGGGGGAGAAGACGCTCAACTGGCTTCCGCTGGACCTCAGCGCGAGCCTGCTGCTGTACCACCTGCTGCCGGTGTTCCTCCGGATGACCAACGTCCACGTGCGGCCGGAACTCGTGCTCGCCCGGCCGGCACGCTGGCTCGACCTGGTCGCCGAGCACCGAGCACACCACACGTGGGCCCCCACCTTCGGCTTCCAAGCGCTGCTGTCCGCACTCGCCGGCGACGCGGAGCGGCCGAGCTGGGACCTCTCCCATGTGCGGTCGCTCGTGAGCGGCGGGGAGCAGATCGTCCCCCGCGTGGCCGGCGACCTCATGGCGGCGCTGGCTCCCTACGGTGTCCCTCGCGACCGCTTCGTACCCGCATGGGGCATGACCGAGACCTGTACGGGCATCACCTTCGGCCGGTACGGGGAGCCCGGCGGCCTCCACCGGCTGCTCGCCTCCAGCCTGGGCGGCCGGGTCGTCCCCGCCGGGCCGGAGGTACCCGACGAGGAGTGCGTCACCTTCGTCGGCCTGGGGCGCCCCGCCCCCGGCGCGAGCCTGCGCGTCGTGGACGAGGGGCAGCGGCTGCTCAAGGAGGGCGAGGTCGGGCACCTGCAGGTGCGGTCCGCGCGCGTGACGCCCGGCTACCTGCACGACGACGCCGAGGCCGCGGCGGGGCCGGGCGATTGGCTGGCGACCGGCGACCTGGCCTTCATCAAGGACGGCGGGCTCGTGATGGTCGGCAGGCACAAGGACATCGTCGTCATCCATGGAGAGAAGCACTCGTGCCGTTCGATCGAGGAACTGGTCGAGTCGGTCGAGGGGGTCACCCCGGGCGCCGTCGCCGCGTGCGCGGTGCCCGACCAGGCCCTGGGCAGCGAACGGCTCGCCATCTTCTTCTCCCCCTCGCCCGGAGCCGGGCCCGCGGGGGAGGTGGCCGAGAAGGTGGGACGGACGGTCATGCGCCGCCTGGGGGTGCTGCCCGGTCACGTCGTCCCTCTGGCGCCGGAGGACTTCCCCAGAACGCCGGGTGGCAAGATCCGGCGCCTCGAACTGGCCGGAAGGCTGCCCGCCCGCCCCGCGGCGGCGCCGTCCGCCCACCCCGCGGCGCACGCGGGGAGTCCACGGGCCACCGCGGCGGCGGACCTGCGCGGCCTGATACGCCGGGCGGTCGCCGGTGTCGGCTCCGTCGTCGATCCCGGCGGCGCCGACGACCGCAGGCCGTTCTACGAACTCGGGCTGACCTCGGTGACCCTGGTCAGGCTGCACGAGAGGCTGCGGCAGGCGCTCGGCGGCAGGCTGCCCGTCCACGTGCTGTTCCAGCACCCCTCCATCGCCGACCTGGCCTGCCACCTGGAGGCGAGAAGCGGCACGGCCGGCGAGGGGGCCGAGCCCCGGGTCGCGGGTGCGAACGCCCCCATCGCCGTGATCGGCATGGGGCTCAGGTTCCCGAGAGCCGCCACGCCGCAGGAGTACTGGGACAACCTGCGCCAGGGCCGCGACTGCACGACGACCTTCGCGGGCGGGCGGCGAGCCGGTGTGCTGGACGACGTCTTCTCCTTCGATCCCGGCTTCTTCGGCATGAGCCCCAAGGAGGCCGCCTCGACCCATCCCGCGCACCGGCTGTTCCTCGAATGCGCCTACCAGGCACTGGAGAGCGGCGGATATGCCGCCCGTGTGGACGCCCGCATAGGCGTGTTCGCGGGCGAGGGGATGACGCTGCTCGGCTACCAGTCGCACCGGCCGGACGGCGCGGCGGGCGAAGGGCTCGCCGACGCCATGCAGGCGGCGATCGGGAGGCAGAGCGACTTCCTGGCCTCCAGGGTCTCGTTCCGGCTCGGCCTGACCGGGCCGGCGGTCGGGGTGCAGACCGCCTGCTCGACGTCGCTCGTGGCCGTGCACCTGGCGATCCAGGCGCTGCGCGACGGTGACGCCGACCTGGCGCTGGCCGGCGCCGCGGCCGTCCACCTGCCGCAGAGGTTCCGCTACGCCCACCATCCCGAGTCGGTCCTGTCTCCCACGGGAACCTGCCGGCCGTTCGGCGCCGGAGCCGACGGCACCGTAGGAGGGAACGGGGTCGGCGTCGTCCTGCTCAAGCCGCTCGCGGCGGCGCTGGCCGACGGTGATCCCGTCCTCGCGGTCATCACGGGAACGGCCGTCAACAACGACGGACGCCGCAAGGCGGGGTTCACCGCCCCCAGCGTGCAGGGCCAGACGGAGGTCGTCCGTACGGCGCTGCGGCGCGCCGGGCTGCGCGGTGAGGACCTGAGCTACGTCGAGGCACACGGCACCGGGACCCCCGTCGGCGATCCCATCGAGTTCGCGGCGCTCAGCCAGGCCCTGCGCGCCGGGCCGGGGCGCCGCGGATTCTGCGCGGTCGGGTCGGTCAAGTCGAGCATCGGCCACCTGGACACCTGCTCGGGCATCGCCGGGCTGATCAAGGTCGTGCTGATGCTCGGGCACCGCACCGTGGTCCCCACCCGGAACCTGGGCGAACCCAACCCCGAGCTGGACCTGGAGACCAGCCCGCTGACGCTCGCCGATGCGCCGCGGCCGTGGACCGGCGAGGGGGGCGGGCCGCTCCGGGCCGGGGTGAACTCCCTCGGAGTCGGGGGTACCAACGCCTTCGTCGTGCTGGAGGAGCCGCCCTCCCGCACCGTGCCCGCCGCGCGGGCACCGCTGGCCCGGGGCATCGGTGAACCCGCGGTCGCGGACGCGCGCCCGGCCTCGCCGGACACGCGCCCGGTCTCGCCGGACACGCGGACGGTGTCGCCGGACACGCGGACGGTGTCGCCGGACACGCGCCCGGTCTCGCCGGACGCCCGGCCGGGGCTGCTGTTCTCGGGGCAGGGCGGCGCCCGTCACGGCATGGCGCGAGAGCTGCACGCGTCGCTGCCGGTCTTCCGGTCCGTCCTTGAGCAGTGCGAGCGGCTGTACCGCGCGTGCGCCGGCGGCGGCCTGCTGAACGCGCTGACGGAGGGGGAAGGCCCGCTCACCGGCGCGTTGGCGCAGCCCGGGCTGTTCGCCTACCAGGCCGCTCTGACGGCGCAGTGGCGCGAGTGGGGCCTGGAGCCGCGGTACGTGATCGGCCACAGCCTCGGCGAGATCTCCGCCATGCACGCCGCGGGGGCCCTCTCCCTCGCGGAGGGCGTGCGGCTGACCGTCCAGCGCGGGCGGCTGATGGAATCGGCGGTCGCGGAAGGGGGCATGCTCGCCGTACGCGGCGACGCCGCGCGGGTCGAGTCGCTCGCCGGCCTCGGCGGGCTGGAAGTCGCGGTCCGCAACGGGCCGCGCGACTTCGTGCTCTCCGGGGCGCCCGCGGCCCTGCGGCGTGGCGAGGACCTGCTGCGAGAGGCGGACCTCGACTGGCGGCGCCTGGACGTCGACAGGGCCTTCCACTCCACCATGCTGGGGCCGATGCTCGGCGACTGGGAACGCACGCTCGCCACGTGCGCGTTCGCGCCGCTCGACGTGCCGCTGATCTCGTCGCTCGACGGCACCGTCATGCCGGCCGGCACCACGCCGGACCCCCTGCACCTCCTGCGGCACGCCGGGCAGGCGGTGCGGTTCGACCTGGCCATGGCCTCCTTGCGGGAGCGCGGCCGCGGCGTCCTGCTGGAGATCGGGCCGAGAGGCGAGCTCACCGTCCTCGGGCGCAGGCTGTCGCCCGATCTGACCTGGGTCGCGGCGCAGCGGCGCGACGTGGATCCGCTGCGCGGGCTGGCGCTGGCCGCGGAGCGGCTGCACCGCGCGGGGTGCTTCCTGGCATGGGAGCGGGTGGCGCCCGGTGGCCGGCGCCCCGCCCATCCCGGCCACCCGTTCCAGCGCATCCACATTCCCTACGGCGGCGGGCAAGAGAGGACGGACGTGGACGACGAGATTCTCGGCACCGTAAGGTCGTTGACGGCCGAACGGCTGGGCCTGGCCCCGGACCTGCTCGACGTGGACAGCACCTTCGCCATGCTCGGCGGCGACTCGCTGTCGCTGGTGTCCTTGACCAGGCGGCTGGAGCGGGCGCTTGGGGTACGCGTTCCGCTGCGCGCGCTGTTCGAGGAGGCCGACACGCCGCGCAAGCTGGCCGACCTCGTCGCCGGGGCAGAAGGCGCCCGGCCCCGGCGCGCTTCCCCGCCCTCGTCGTCACCTTCTGTGCAGGTCCCGCTCCCGTCCCAGCCGGCGTCGCGGCCCCGGTCCCCGCTTCCGCCGGCGGTCGCCCCCGTGGCGCCTGAGCAGGAGGCGATGTCCGGCGATCTCGGCGGCGTCTACGCGGCACAGCTCAAACTCGCCGAAGGCTTGATCGACAAGGTCACCGGCCTGATGACGCGCCAGCTCGATGTGCTGGCCGCACGCCCGGGGACGCCGAGCGACGGCGGGCCCCCGGCCACGGCCGTCCGGCAACTGCCTCCCGCGCCGCTCCCCGCCCCAAGGCGTCCGGTCACCCGCACCGCGGGGGCGTGCGATTTCAGCCTCTACTTCTTCGGCGACTACCCGGACCAGGACGCCGGCGCCAAGTACGCGCACATCCTGGCCGCCGCGGAGTTCGCCGACACGAACGGCTTCCACGCCGTGTGGATACCGGAACGCCATTTCCACTCCTTCGGCGGCCTGTTCCCCAACCCCTCGGTACTCGCCGCGGCCCTGGCGACGCGGACCTCCTCCGTGCGTCTGCACGCCGGCTCGGTCGTGCTGCCGCTCCACGACCCCATCCGCGTCGCCGAGGAATGGTCCGTGGTGGACAACCTCTCGCAGGGACGCGCCGGCCTGTGCGTCGCGTCCGGCTGGCACGCCGACGACTTCGCGCTGGCACCGGGGAACTTCGGCGCCCATCGCGACCTGATGTACGAGCGACTGGACGTCGTGCGGCGGCTGTGGGCGGGTCAGCCGGTAGCAGCCACCTCGGGTACGGGCGAGGCCATCGAGGTGGCGTTGTTCCCGCGGCCGATCCAGCGGCGGCCGCCGCTCTACACCGCGGTGGTCGGCAATCCCGGCAGTTACCGGCGAGCGGCCGAGAACGACCTCGGCATCGTCACCAACCTGATGTCGCAGAGCGTCGACCGGCTCGAAGAGAACATCGCCCTGTACCGGCGCACGCGATCGGAACACGGGCTGGATCCGGCCGCCGGCCGCGTCGTCGTGCTGGCGCACACGTACCTGGGGGACGACCTCGACCACGTGCGGCGGGAGGCCGCCGGGCCCTTCCGTTCGTACCTGCGCTCGTCCCTGCACCTGCTCGGGGACCTCGCGAGCAGCCTGGGGATCAAGGGTGACCTCGCCCAGGCGGACCAGGAGGACCTGGATTTCCTGCTCGACGAGGCGTACCGGCGGTACTGCGACGATCGCGCCCTGATCGGCACGGCCGCCAGTTGCCGCCCGATCGTCGCCTCGCTCGTCGAGGCGGGCGTCGACGAGATCGCCTGCTTCGTGGACTTCGGCGTGCCCGGCGAGCGGATGCTCGCGGCCCTGCCGCGCATCGCCGGCCTGCGGGAGACGGCCGATGCCCCGGCTCATCGGTGTGCGGCGCGGCCACGCCCGCCCGTCCCCGCTCCCGCGCCGGCCTCCCCGGCGCAGCGGCGGCTGTGGATCGTGGAGCAGATGTATCCAGGCCGGAACGACTACTGGGAGCCGAAGGGCATCCTGCTGGAGGGACGGCTCGACGTCGAAGCGTTGCTGGGGGCCCTGGAGCGGGTGGTCGCCCGCCATCCCCAGCTCGGTTCGGTGTTCCGTGAGGTGGAGGGCGGCGTCCAGCAGGTCTTCCTCCCGCCCGCGCCTGTGCGGTGCCCGGTCGTCGACATGGCCGGCCGGACCGTGCCGGAGGCCTGCGCCGAGCTGATGGGGCAGGCGCGGAGCAGGGTCTCGGATCTGTCCGAAGGGCCCCTCTTCGCGGCCACGCTGGCCAGGCTGGGCGACGAGCGACACCTGCTCTTTCTGCTGGCGCATCACATCGTCTTCGACTCGATGTCCACCGCCGTGTTCACCCAGGACCTGGCGGCCTCCTACCGGGCGTGGCCCGCCGAGCCCGCAGAGCCGCCCCCGCCGTCCGGACCGGTGGAAGCCGGCGGTCCCGAGCCCGCTGACACGGCCTTCTGGCTGCGGGAGCTGGCGGGCGCCCAGGTGCTCCACCTTCCCGCCGATCATCCCGGAGCGGGTCCGGGCGAGGCCAAGGGGCGCGGCATGACCTGGGAGTTCGGCGCCTCGCTCGCCGAGCGCCTCGAGGTGTACGCGCGCACACGAGGCGCCACGCCGTTCATGGTGATCGTGGCCGCGCTCGGCGCCGTACTGGGGCGCATGAGCGGTCAGGAGGACTTCATGATCGGCACGGCGGTCACCGACAGGCCCGAGGGAACCGAGCACCGGATCGGCATGTACATCAACACCGTGGTGCTGCGCATGGACCTGACCGGTGACCCGGACTTCACCGGCCTGCTGCGCCGGGTGCGCGAGCGCAGTACCCGTGCCTACGAGCACCAGAACGTCGCCTTCGACGACCTGGTGACGGCCCTCAACCCCGATCGGGTGGCGGGCGCCAACCCGCTGATCAGTGTGATGGTCGAGTACGAGAACGCGACCGACGTCGAATTCGACCCGCCGCGGGTGCGCGCCGAACTGGTGGACGTCCCGGCGGACAGGGCGCCGTTCCCCGTCACCTTCTATCTGAGCAGGCACGGCGCGGGGCTGCGATGCGTGGTGGAGTACGACTCCGCTCTCTTCGAGGAGTCCGCGGTGGTCCGCATCCTGGACTACACGCGTCAGGTCCTGTCACTGGCGATGGACCGCGAGGGCGCACCGCTTTCCGAGCTCACCCCTTTGACGCCGGCGGACCGCGACACGCTGCGCGAGCGGCAGGCGCCCGCCGTGGCCGACCCGCCCGCGTCGCTGCACGGGCTCGTCGAGGAGCAGGCGCGGCGGACACCGGACGCGGTGGCCATCGCCGCGGACGAGGGAGACCTCTGCTACCGGGATCTCGACCATGCGGCCAACGCCCTGGCACACGCCCTGGTGGCACGGGGCGCGGGGCGAGGCGGCCGGGTGGCCGTCTGCATGGCGCCAGGAGCGGAGCTGGTCGTCACGTTGCTCGCCGTGCTCAAGACCGGTGCCGCGTACGTCCCGCTGGACGTCGCGCTGCCGTCGAGCCGCATCGCCTTCTGCCTGGACGACAGCCAGGCCGTGCTGCTGGTCGTGGACGCGGGCTTCGCCGGAGCGCACCCCGGCTTCGCCCGGGAACACCTGCTGTACGTGGCCGACCCGGACCTGGCGCCGGTCGCGGAGGCCCCATGGGCCGGCGGCACGCCGGAGGACATCGCCTACTGCGTCTACACCTCCGGCTCGACCGGCAGCCCCAAAGCGGTCCAGGTGCCCCATCGAGGGCCGGTGAACCTGGTGCGCTGGCAGCTTCGCGGCCATCCGCCCCTGCGTACGCTGCAATGGACCTCCCCGGGGTTCGACGTCAGCGTCCAGGAGGTCTTCGCGACGTTGGCCTCGGGCGCCGCGCTGGTCGTCGTGCCGGAAGGGGTGCGGCGTGACGCCGAGGCCCTGGGCGCCGCCATGAACCGCCACGGCGTGCAGCGGCTGCACCTGCCGTTCACGCCGCTGAAGTACCTGGCCGGGTGCGGCCTGCGCGTCCCCTCGCTGCGCGAGATATGCGTGGCGGGGGAGCCGCTCACGATCACCAAGGCGCTGAGGGAGTTCCTGGACGCGCACGGGCAGGTCAGACTGCTGAACCAGTACGGCCCGACCGAGACCTCCGTCATCGTGACCAGCCACGAGGTGACCGACCTCGACACGCCGCGCGTTCCGATCGGCCGTCCCATCGACAACGTGACGGTGCGCGTGCTGGACGGCGGACGGCGGGAGGTGCCCGTCGGCGCGGTCGGCGAGCTGTACGTGGGCGGTGTGGCCGTGGCGCTTGGCTACCTCAACGACCCCGAGCGCACTGCCGAGAGCTTCGTTCCCGCCGGCGAGACGACGCTCTACCGTACGGGCGACCTGGTTCGCTGGCGCCCCGACGGCACGCTGGAGTTCCACGGCCGTACGGACGAGCAGGTGAAGATCCGGGGGCATCGCGTCGAGCCGGGGGAGGTCCGGCACGCGCTCGGACGGCTCCCCGAGGTACGCGACAGCACGGTCGTGGCGCGTCCCGACGCCGCCGGTGAGCCGCGGCTGGTGGCCTACGTGGTGCTCGAACCGGGGGAGGCGCCCCGGGGGATCGCTTGGAGCACCGCGCTTCGTGACCGGTTGCGCGGCGTGCTGCCCTCCTATCTCGTCCCGGACCACTGGGTGCGCGTGGACGAGATCCCCGTGAACCTCAACGGCAAGGTCATGGCGGATGGGCTCCCGAACGTCGTGGAGGACGACGGGGCCGCGCGGGACGAGCGGCCCGCCACACCGCTGGAAGAGGCGGTACACGAGATCTGGTGCGGCGAACTCCAGATGCCCTCGGCACCGGTGAACGCCTCCTTCTTCGACCTCGGTGGCAATTCGCTCAAGGCGCTGCGGGTCATCACGCTGATGCGCGAGCGGTTCGGCCGCCAGTACCCTCTCGTCGACTTCATGGCCGAGCCGGACATCCGATCGGTCGCCAGACGCCTGGCGCGGGCGGGCGCGACCGATGTCGAGTCTTGACCATGGGCGCCGCGAGGTGCGGAGCGGCACGTCCATACCGCCCCTCGCCCTGGCGGGTTTCACCGTCTCGCTGGTCAACACGTTGCCGATCCCACTGCTTGGGACGCTGCCGGAGCTGCTGGACACCACGCAGACGCACGCTTACTGGACCGTGACCGCCACGCTGCTGGTCGGGGCCATGTCCACCCCGATCGCCGGACGGCTGGGCGACATGTACGGCAAGCGCAGGGTCCTGTTGTGGTGCCTGGGGTCGCTGGTCGCCGGCTCCGTGGTCTGCGGGCTCGCCGGTTCGGTGTCGGTGCTGATCGCCGGGCGTGCCCTCCAGGGATGCGCGGCCGGCGCACTGCCGGTGGGGCTGGGCATCATGCGCGACCGTCTGCTCGCCGGGCGGCGTGCCCACGGCTTCGCCGCCATGAGCGCGGCCATCGGCGTGGGAGGCACGGTCGGGTTCCCGCTGGCCGCACTCATGGCCGAGCACGCGGACTGGCACGCGCTGTTCTGGCTGGTGGCCGCGATCGGCCTGGTGAACCACCTGCTGGTGGTCTTTCGGGTACCGGACGGCGGGATCCGGCACGGCGGGCGGTTCGACTGGGCGGGCGCCGTCACGCTGTCGACAGGGCTGGTCTGCACGCTGCTGGTGCTGTCCAAGGGGCAGGAATGGGGATGGGCCGGCGGTGCCACCATGGCGACCGCGCTCGTGGGCACGGTCACGATCTCGTGGTGGGCGCGGCTCCAGTGGCAGGCCGATGAGCCACTGGTGAACCTGCGGCTGCTCAAGGACCGGGCCATGCTGCTGGCCACCGTCGCCACACTGCTCATCGGGTTCGCGATGTTCGCCCTGGCCCTGGTGATCCCTCGCGTGCTGCAGTCGTCGCGCGCCACAGGGTACGGCGTGGAGCTGTCCATGGTGGAGGCCGGTCTGGTCCTGGCCGCCGCGGGGCTCGCGATGATGCTGGCCGCCCCGGTGTCGGTCCGTGTGGCCGCCCGATGGCGGCACAGGGGAACCCTGCTGCTCGGCTGCGGCGTCGTCGGCGCGGGGTACGCCCTGGTCATCCCCTTCCCCGGCCGGTCCGACGGACTGGTGATCATGGGGCTCGTCACCGCCGGGGTCGTCGTCGGGGTCGGCCTGGGCCTGGCGTTCTTCGCCATGCCCGCCATCGTCGCCGAGCGAAGTCCGGCCGCCGAGATAGCGGCGGCCAACGGCCTCAACGCTTTGATCCGGCAGCTCGGCGCCGCCCTGTGCAGCGCGCTGACCAGCGCCGTCTACGCGAACCTGAGCATACGACTCCCGGCGGGAGACGGCTCGCAGCTGGTGTTCCCCTCACGGGACGGCCTGACGGTGGCCCTGCTGGCCGCCTGCGCCGCATGTGCCCTGGCCGCGTCGGCGACCGCCCTGATCCCGAGGGACACCAGATGACAGACCGATTCCAGCCGCGGCGGGGGACGTTCGTCTTCGACGGGGACTGCGCTTTCTGCACCTCCACCGTCAACGCCCTGTCGCGGTTCGTCGCACCGGATGTCGACTACCTGCCCTGGCAGCGGGCGGACCTCGCGCGTCTGTCGCTCACCGCCGACCAGGTGGAGGGCCAGGTGTGGTGGCTGCACCCGGACGAGACCTCCGCCGGCGGCGCCCGGGCCTTCACCAGGCTGATGCGGCGGGGACGGTGGCCATGGCCGGTGCTCGGACGCCTGGCCGAGCTTCGGCCGGTCGTCCCCCTGGCCGTGTGGGCCTACCGCTGGGTCGCGCGCAACAGGCACCGCCTGCCGGGGGGCACCCCCGCCTGCGCCGTCGACCGCGCGCAGGACGACCGGCGCCCCCCATCCTGAGTTGCCTCCGGGCTGCCCATGGAACTACCTGTTTCACCGCCTGCCCCCGCTTAGTGTTTCGGTGAACGAATCGCCGAGGAATCGGACGGTAGACGGCCAATGGAAAACCCAAGGCGGCAGGCCTTGTCGCAGATTTTCACCGACACGCTGGGCCTGGCCGAGATCGGGGCGAACGACAATTTCTTCGATCTCGGCGGGAACTCGGTAATGGCCATGTCCATTGTCAACCGGGTTCGCGATGAACTCGGCGGCAAGGTGACGGCCCGGCTGTTCTACAGGTGGCCGACCGTCGCCGGGCTCGAACAGAACGTGGAATTCGGCGCCGGTCCCGCCACCTGACGGGGGCCGGCGGGTGACAGCGAAGGAGAGCGGTGGACATCCGGATCATCAGGCACGAGCGCGCCTCTGCCCCCACGACCCGGCTTTTCTCTTTTCCGCACATCGGGGGCGGGCCGGCGATGTTCGCGGGCTGGGCCCAGGTGCTCCGGTCGCCGGTCGAACTGTGCGTTCCCCTCCTGCCCGGGAGGGAGCGCGCCTTCGACCAGGCGCCTTTCACGGACATCGAGGAAATGTGCGCCGCACTGCGCGATGCGATCGCTCCGCTCATGGACGTCCCGTCGGTCTTCTTCGGTGACTGCTTCGGCGGCCTGGTGGCCTTCCACCTCACGCACCTGCTCCAGGGCGGCGGCCCGCGGCCGGAAAAGCTCATCGTGTACGGCCTGGGCGCACCCCATGTGACCACGCGGGAAGAGGCGGGATATCCCAGGTCCGACGCGCTCGTCGGGGAGTTGCGCGAATACCTGAAACGGGCCGGTGACACCGATCCGGCGTTACTGGACGACCCCGACTGGATGGAGACGCTGGAACCCTCCATTCGCGGGGATCTGGCCGTGACCGAGAGCTTTCACCACCAGCACGGCCCGCCTCTGAGCACACCGATCGCCGTGATTGCCGAACCTCAGGCGAAAAAGGTGATCGACGAGTTCGCCGCATGGGCGGAACTCACAGAATCCGCATTCTCCATGCGCCTGCTGCCGTCCGGCCCCAAGCACTGGAAAAGGCTCGCCGAAGCGGTGGATCGCGAAATCGCCCAGCCGGGATAGTGGAAGGAAATCGCAGTGCGTTTTCGACATCACGCCGCCGGTCTGGTCATGGCGCTGCTGTCCGCCTGCTGCTTCGGCTTCGCCGGAGTCGCGGCGAAGGCCTTGGGCCAGGTCGGGCTGGAGCCGGTCCAGGCGGTATGGATCCGGTTGCTCGTCAGCGCCTGTCTGCTGATGCCGTACGCCTTCCTCCGCCGGCCACGCGCCCTGCGGGTCCCCAGGCCGCTGCTCCCGGCCGTGGCCGCCTACGGGCTGCTGGCGGTCGCGGGCGCCCAGGGCATGTTCTTCGCCGCGCTCTCCCGGGTCCCGGTGAGCGTCGCACTGCTGATCGCCTATCTGGCGCCGATCCTCGTCCTCCTCTGGGCGAAATGCGTATGGCGGCGCCGGATGTCATGGCAGGCGGTGGTGGGCGCCGGACTGGCGGCCCTGGGGCTGGCCTCGGTCGTGCAGGTGTGGACCGGCGTCCGGCTGGACCCGCTCGGCCTGCTGTTCGCCCTGGCCGCCGCCTGTTGCCTGGCGACCTATTTCCTGCTCAGCGAGTCGCTGGCCGGGGTAGACCTGCTCGGCCTGCTGGTCTGGGGGCTGGCCGGCGGAGCGATCGTGCTGACCCCGGTGGCCGCACCCTGGAACATTCAGTGGTGGGCCTTCACCGGCACCGTCGAGGTCGGCCCGTGGCCGGTTCCCGTGGTGGGCGTCGTCGCGTGGCTGGTCGTGGTCAGCACGGTGGTGGCGTACCTCACGGGCATGGGGGCGGTCAGGCGGCTGTCATCGCCACTGGCCAGCGTCCTCGCCAGCTTGGAGGTCGTGGTGTCGGCGGTGGTGGCGCTGGCCGTGCTGGACGAACAGCTGTCGATGGCGCAGTGGGGCGGGATGGTCCTCGTGCTCGCCGGCGCGTTCCTGTCCCACCAGGCCACCACGAACAGCAGGCGCGCACGGGAGACGGTGGCACCGCGTCTCGTCGGCAAGGAACTCGCCACGGCGAACGCACGCCCGTAACGGATCATCGGCATCCATTCACATTTGATCACGTCATGTAACGGAACGGAGTGGCATGCGTACTATCGGGCTCCTCGGCGGACTCAGTTGGGAATCGACCGTCATCTACTACCAGATCATGAACCAGAGGGTGCGTGAGCGGCTCGGCGGCAGTCACTCCGCGCAGAGCCTCATCTGGTCGTTCGAGTTCAAGAAGTTCGAGGACCTCATCTTCGCCGGCCGGTGGGACGAGGTCGGCGCGCTGCTCGGCGAGGCAGGGCAGAAGCTGCAGGGACTCGGCGCCGACACCCTGCTCATCTGCAGCAACACCTTCCACCGCGTCGCCGACCAGGTGGCCGAGTCGGTGACGGTCCCCGTGCTGCACATCGCCGACGCCGTGGGCGCGGAGATCCGCGACCAGGGAATGCGCAGGATCGGGTTGCTGGGAACCCGCTTCACCATGGAGGGGACCTTCTACCGGGACCGGCTGGCGGCGCACGGCTTCGAGGTCCTCATCCCGGAGGACGAACAGCGCCTGTTCATCGACCGTGTGATCTTCGACGAGCTGGTCCGCGGGGTGCTGAAGGAGTCCTCGCGCGAGGCCTACGCGGAGATCGTCGCCGGTCTGGCCGCCAAGGGCGCGGAGGGCGTCATCCTCGGCTGCACGGAGATCGAGCTGCTGCTCGACAACAAGGACACCGCCATCCCGGTGTTCCCCAGCGCCCGGCTGCACGCGGAGGCGGCCGTGGACTTCGCCCTGCACGCGGCCGTCCCGGACAGGGCCGTGGCCGCCTGACGCACGGAAGGCACCGAGGTGCTCACATGAGCGGTTCACCGGACGAGGTCGCCCTGGTCGAGAGCGAGGAGGACTTCATCGTCCGTGCCCGGTCCTGGACCCACGGCCGCCCGTTCCCGCTGCTGAACGGGCCGAGTGTGGAGCGCTACCGCGACAGGCTCCGGCGCCGGGGACGTCACCGATGGCCGGCGGCCGACACGCGGCCGCGTGACGGCGTCGTCCTGTCCGTCGGCGGACAGGCGAACACGGCGGCCGGAGCCCTTCTGGCCGGAGCGACGAGCAGGCCGCACAGCCATGTCGGCCTGGGCGAGCTGGCCGAGGTCGTCGGCCGGCACGCCGGCGAGCCGATCGCACTGGTGGGCCTGGTCGACGACTTCGCTCCGCTCGGGGACTGGCCGGGACATCTGGCCCCTCGCCTCGGCGTGGTCACGGCCAGGGACGCCTCGTCACTGAGTTGCCTGGTGTATCGCACGCTCACGCTCCCCGCGTTGGACGCGGCGCGTGACTGGGTCATCAACCATCCCGACGACGAGGAGGCCGACTCCGCCGATGCGGTGGGGTGGGACGAACTCGGCTCGCTGACGGACGAGCCGCTGCGTGTGCTGGCCATGCGCACGCATGGCATGGAGTGCAGCGCGAACCTGCCCGACGCCATCCTCTGCGGCCGATCGGACTACCTGCGGCCTCCCCTGCCGCTGCTCGAAGAGCGGCGCGCGGTCTCGTGCCTGAGGGGAGCGGGCTGTTACCGCAAGGACCTGAAGGAGGAACAACGCATCGCCGCCTGCGACATCGACGCCAACGTGGTCATCACGCAGACCTGCATGTCCGTGGCGGTCGGGAACAACGTCTTCCCCGGTGAGATCGGGTTCGGCGTGGGCTTCCTCGCCGGCACGGCGGTCGCGGTCGTCGGCACGATCGGCAAGCACCTGGAGGACGCCGGCTACATGCACCAGATGCGGGACGGCCTGGACGCCGGACGTCCGATCGGGGAGACCCTCGAACGCGTCAACAGGCAGGCCAGGCTCGTCGGTGGAGAGATGTCGCGGCTCGGGCTGCTCGGCGATCCCACGCTCGTCCTCAAGCCCCCCGAGGAGCGGGTGACGCCGAGACCCGCCCGGCGCTGGAGCCCTCGCCAGGACGACGGCCGGGTCCTGCGCCGGCTCTCATACGTGAACGGCACCGTCGTCCCGCGCCTGCTGAGACTGCGCTGGCTCGACGTGGATGTGCCAGAGGGCGACGTCAGCGAGCTTCGCGGCGCGATCAGGAACGCGACGGGGGCCAGGCGTGGCGTACCGCCGGCCGACGAACTGGCCGTGGTGACCGAGCGGCTGGCGGCGATACAGGCCGAGGTCGCGCGGCGCATCGTCGAGCAGATCCATTCGAGCTGGTGGCACTTCACGCAAGAGGCGCTCCCGGCCTTCGGCAAGGCCGGGGACGAGCCAGCACGCTGTCCCAGATGCGGGGTGGACAGTGCCTTCCGGGCAAGGTTCGCGCACCGGGTGGAGCCGGAGCTGGTCATCTCGACGGTCCAGTGCCGCCGGTGCGGCGACCTGGGGTGGTCGACGGACGACTCCACCGCCGACCTGGAGACCGACCATGTCGTGTGGCTGAGGCGCGGCCAGGCGCGCACGATGAGGGCCACTCTGTCCAACCGCCAGGCCAGGAGGCTCACCGGCGCGGTGGGCTTCGCGATCTCCGCGGGAGCGTTCCTGCACCTCGACAAGGGCTGGTCGGCCGAGTGCGACCTGGGTTCCGGAGGGTCGCGCGAGCTGAGCTGGACGGTCGAGGTCTCGTCCCAGGTGGTGCCGCACGAATACGAGGGCTGGTGCGTCCGGCTCCTCGACGGGATCTACAGCGCCTCCACCGTCCAGATGGAAGTGCTGCCCTGACGACATGGAACGAAGGAGGGGAGATGGACCGCGACCATTTGATCGGAGAACAGGAAATGAGCGCAGAGGGAATCTCGTCGTTCGGTGGTTTGGTGGAGGTTCAGGCGGGGCGGGTTGGTGGGGGTTTGGCGTTGGTGGTGGGGGAGGTGGAGTTGTCGTATGGGGAGTTGAATGGGTGGGCTAATCGGTTGGCTCGGGTGTTGATCGGGTGGGGTGTGGGGCCTGGGTGTGTGGTTGCGGTGGTGTTGCCGCGGTCGGTGGAGTTCGTGGTGGCGGTTTTGGCGGTGGTGAAGGCGGGTGGTGCGTTTTTGCCGGTGGATCCGTCGTATCCGGTGGAGCGGGTGGAGTTCATGGTGGCGGATTCGGGGGCGGTGTTGGTGATTGATGATTTGGGGATTTTTGAGGTGGAGGGTGTTGGTTCGGGTGATGTGACCGACCAGGAGCGGTTGGGGGTTTTGGGGGTGGATGATGCGGCGTATGTGATTTATACGTCGGGGTCGACGGGGCGGCCGAAGGGTGTGGTGGTGACGCATGCGGGGGTGGGGAATTTGGCTGCGGGGTTGGTGTCGCGGTTGGGGGCGGGGCCGGGGGATCGGGTGTTGCAGTTCGCGTCGCCGAGTTTTGATGCGTCGGTTTTTGAGATGGTGTGGGCTTTTGGTTCGGGTGCGGCGTTGGTGGTGTGTCCGGTTGGGGTGTTCGGTGGTGAGGCGTTGGGTGGGGTGCTGGCGGGGGAGGGTATTACGCATTGTTTGATGCCGCCGGCTGCTTTGGCGACGGTTCCGGAGATGGTGTTGGGGGATTTGTCGACGTTGGTGGTGGGTGGTGAGGCGTGGGGTGGTGAGTTGGTGCGTCGGTGGGGGGTGGGGCGTCGGTTGTTCAATGCTTATGGGCCGACGGAGACCTCGGTGGTGGCGACGTTGAGTTCGGCGTTGGTGGGGGTGGGTGTGGGGGAGGTTCCGCCGATGGGCGGGCCGTTGGATGGGCTGCGGGTGTTTGTTTTGGATGAGTGGTTGCGGCCGGTGCCGGTGGGGGTGGCCGGGGAGTTGTATGTGGCGGGGGTGGGGTTGGCGCGGGGGTATGTGAATCGGCCGGGGTTGACCGCGCAGCGGTTTGTGGCGTGTCCGTTCGGGGTGGGGGAGCGGATGTATCGCACCGGTGATGTGGTGCGCCGGCGTGCTGATGGTGATCTGGAGTTCGTGGGGCGGGTCGATGATCAGGTGAAGGTGCGGGGGGTGCGGATCGAGTTGGGTGAGGTGGAGGCGGTGCTGGGGGCTCAGCCGGGGGTGGGTCAGGTGGCGGTGGTGGTGCGTGAGGACCGGCCGGGTGATAGGCGGTTGGTGGCGTATGTGGTGCCGGTCTCCTCGGCGGTGCTGGATCCGGCCGTGGTGCGTGATCGGGCCGGGCAGAGCCTGCCGCGGGTGATGGTGCCCTCGGCGGTGGTGGTGCTGGAGCGGTTGCCGTTGACCCCCAGCGGCAAGATCGACCGCCGGGCGCTGCCTGCTCCCCGGGTACACACCTCGGCCACCACTCCACGCACCCGGCACGAACACCTGCTGTGCACCGCCTTCGCCCAGGTACTGGGCCTGAAGCAGGTCGGCATCGACGACAACTTCTTCGACCTGGGCGGAGACTCGATCATCGCGATCCAGCTGCTCGCGAAGATCAAGAGTGCCGGGCTCACCGTCAGCCCTCGCCAGTTGCTGCGGAACCAGACGGTCAGAGCGCTCGCCTCCCTCGCAGCGGACTCCGGCGAGGTGATGACGGAGCCTTCCGGCGGCGTGGAGACGAGGCCTTCCGACGACGGGACGGGCACCGTGCCGCTCACTCCGATCGTGCATTGGTTGCGCGATCTCGGGGGTTCGATCGACGGGTTCAGCCAGAGCATGGTGGTGGCGACTCCGGCCGGGCTCGACCCCGGCCACCTCGCCACGGCCGTGCGGTGCCTGCGGCACCATCACGACACACTCAGGCTGCGGCTTGTGACGTCCGGCGACGGCTGGTCGCTCGACGTGCCGCCACCGGACCGCCCGGCGGCCACGCCCTCGGTGGAAAGGGTCGACGTCGCCGGCCTCGACCCCGAGCGTCTCACGCGGACCATCGAGGCCCACAGGTCGGCGGCCCGCCGGCGACTGGACGTCCGGACCGGCGCCGTGATCGCGCTCGTCTGGTTCGACGCCGGCCCCGCGCGGCCGGGCAGATTGCTGATCATGCTGCACCACCTGGCCGTGGACGGGGTCTCCTGGCGCATCCTGCTTCCCGACCTGGCCGCCGCCTACCAGGCCGTCAGCACCGGCCGGCCGGTGGCACTGCCGGAGGTGCGCACCCGCTTCCGCCATTGGGCCGTGAAGCTTCAGGCAGAGGCCGCCGAACCGGCGCGCGAACGGGAACTGCCGTTGTGGAACGCCATCCTCGGCACGCAGGATCCGCCACTGGGCGACGGTGCGCCTCACACGGTGGCCGACAGGGTGCGCGACATGCGCGAGATGACGCTGACCCTTCCGTCCTCCTCCACCCGGCGCCTGTTCACGCTGGTTCCCGCGGCACTGCGTGGCCGGGTGCAGGAGGTACTGCTCACCGCCCTCGCCCTGGCCGTCCAGCGGTGCCGCGCACCCGGTGACGGCGGCACGGAACCGGCCGTCCTGGTCGACGTCGAAGGGCATGGCCGGGAGGACATCTTCGAGGGTGTGGACCTGTCCCGCACCACCGGCTGGTTCACCAGCCTCTACCCCGTCCGCCTCGATCCGGGGTCCGTCGACTGGGAGACGGTGCGCGCCGGCGGCGCTCCGCTGGGAGCCGCGTTCGAGCGGGTCAAACAGCAGCTCAGGACGATCCCTGACAACGGCATCGGCTTCGGCCTGCTGAGATACCTCAACGATCGCACCCGCCCGAGGCTCGCCGATCACCCCCGGCCGCAGATCGGGTTCAACTACCTGGGCCGGGTCACCGTCGGTGACGAGGCCGGAGGCTGGGCGCCGGTCGCCGGCCTGCCCGTCATGTACGGGACGCGCGATGCCGACATGGCGCTGTCCCACCGTGTAGAGGTCAATGCCGTCACCCAGGAGTCGGCGCTGGGGCCGCAACTGGTGGCCGTGTGGACCTGGGCCGGGCGGTCCGTCCCGGAGGAGACCGTTCGTCTGCTGGCGCGCGGCTGGTTCGAAGCCCTGGAAGGGCTCATCGCCCACGCCTCGGAATCCGGGCTGTAGACCGCACACATTCACGATGGAGGACTCCGATGGCGAACCCCTTCGACGACGACGAGCGCGACTACCTGGTGCTGGTCGACATGGCCGAGCGGTACTCCCTATGGCCTGCCGATATCGACGTCCCTGATGGCTGGACGGTCGCCTTCGCCGCGGCGGCCCGCGAGAAGTGTCTGGAATTCGTCGAGGAGCACTGGAGCGCGCTGCGCCCGTCTCGGCTTGGCCGCGAGACCACCGGCTGAACCGGGCGCACAGCGTGACCACGAGCGGGGAAGGAGGATCCACGGTGACGAACTCGACGCTGTTGAACGTGGGCAACGGCCTGGCCTTACAGCTTTACAGAACCGCACGCGGCCGAGGGTCGTGGGACGCGTCCGCGGTCGCGGCGGAAGTCGGTGCCGAGATATTCGACGTCGAGGCGGCCATCTCCTGCCTGGAGGAACTCGGCCTGCTGGTCCCCTCCCCCCGGACACCGGCCGGCTACATGGTCGTCAATCCCGATGTGGCGCTCTTCCGGCTGCTCGACTTCGAACGCACCATCGCCGCGAACTACCAGCGCGAGTCGACGCACTGCCGCGAGGCACTGAACGTGCTGTTGCGGGACTACCCCGAGGCCGGGTCGCGTGCGAACCGCCTGACCATCGAACCGCTGCGAACTCCGGCCGAACTCGCCGCTTTCCTGGACCACCGGTCGACCCTCGTGAAGAAGCGGAAACTGGTCATCCATCCCGATCTGCCGATGGCCGAAACGGCGGAGCACATGATGTCGAGGGATGTGGACGCCCTCGCCCGCGGTGTGAAGCTGCGGGCCATCTATTCCGCCCACGTCGTGCCGCACGCCGCCATGCGCGATTACTGCATGGAGGTGATGCGCTGCGGAGCCGACATCCGCGTCGCCGGCTATCTGCCACTGCGCATGATCGTCATGGACGACGACCTGGCCCTGCTCCCGAGCGATCCGCAGAGCGCCGGTAACGGCTACGTGGCCGTCCACAGCACGGAGGTCGTCAAGTCGATGAGCGCCGTCTTCGCCCACCACTGGTCGGCGGCCTCACCGATCGCGAGCCTGCAGGACTCCGCGGACGACACGGGCGGGTTCCTCTCCGGCCAGGAGCAGGCCATCATCCAGATGCTCGCCATCGGCATCAAGGACGAGGTGATCGCACGACGGCTGGGCGTCTCGCGCCGTACGCTCACCCGGGCGATCTCCACATTGCTCGACCGTCTCGCGGTGGAGACCCGATTCCAGGCCGCCATGAAGGTCACCAAGATGGGATTGCTCACCGGTGAGCCATAAATGTCACTCAATAGGCGCTTCAGATCGTTTATCTAAGGACGGCCGTGAACGACAGAGTCGAGCCGGATCTGACCGCACCCGGCTTTCTGGCTCACCCCCATCCTGTTCTGGAAGAACTGCGGGTCGTGGACCCGGTGCAATACAACGAACAGCTGCGATCCTGGCTGGTGCTGAGCGGGCCGGAAGTGGAGGAGGGGCTGCGCAGCCCGCACCTGTCGGCGGACGCGGTGCCGGCGTTCATGAGCCGGCTGCCGGACGGGGAGAGGCGCTCACTCCGGCGGCTGGAGGACTTCTTCCGTGCCTGGATGGTCTTCTCCGACCCGCCCGACCAGCAACGCGTCCGCCGGGCCTTCGCCGGGAGCTTCACGGCGAGAGCCGTCCAGGCGTACATCCCGGACATGCGGCAGCGTGCGGACCGTCTGGTCGCGGCACTGGGCGAGGCAGAGGGGCGAACGGTCGACCTGGTGACCGAGTTCGCCCGTCCCTACGCGGCGGACGTCACCTGCCTGGCCTTGGGCATCGCGGACGACGCGCGTGCGGCCGTGCAGGATCAGGCCGGCCGCTTGCTGGCGTTCATCGCCACACCGGAACCCCGGGCCGACCTGGGCGTGACGGCACTGGCCGCTCTGGACGCCATCGGTGGCCATGTCGCCGATCGCCTGGCCCGCGACCGCACCGACGACCTTCTGGTGGCGGGAGCCGCCGAGGGAAGGCTGTCGGAACTCGAGGTCGTCGCCGCGTTCGCCCAGCTTCTGACCGGCGGAGTGGATCCCCTGACCCACGCGGTCGCGGCCGCCCTGCACCAGTTGCCACAAGCGGGATTCCCGGAAGAAGTGCGACGGCAGCGGCTCTGGGTGGAGGAGTCGCTGCGGATGAGCTGCCCGTTCCGGTTCGTGCCGCGGGTGGCCCGTGAGGACCTGAAGCTCGGATCCCGCTTGGTGCCGGCCGGGGATCGGGTGTTGCTGTTGCTGACCGCGGCCAACAGGGACCCTGCGACGTACGTTGAGCCCCATGCGTTCGACGGGTCCCGGTCGAACGCCGACCGGCACCTCACCTTCGGCCGCGGCGGTCACTACTGCCTTGGCGCCCCGATCACACGCGAGGCGTTGCGAACGGCCGTGCAAGCCGCGTGCGACGCGGGATGGACGCGGGCCGTGCTCGCGGGGCCGGTGACACGGAGGTCCAGCGACCTCGGTACAGAGGCCCTGGAGAGCCTGCCGGTGCGCCTACCCCGCAGGCGAGGCCCGTCAGAGCAGAACGGTCATGGTCGTCTCCTGGACGGTGAACCCTAGCCGCTTCCAGGTGCTCAGGGCCGGGTTGCCATGACTGACGGTGCCGGTTAGGGTCTCCAGCCCGTCGCGGTCGGCCTTCCACCCGACATGGCGCAGAAGCGCCGCTCCGGTACCCCGGGGCGCGTCGAGGGGATGGCGGAACCCGTTCGCGATCCACGCGATTCCGTCCCAGTCGTTGACCACCATTCCGGCGACCACCCGGTCGTCGGAGTCCACGACGAGCGAGGCGCAGGGAAGCACCGGGCCGATCAGCCTGCCCTCGAAGAGAGGGATCAGTTCCTCCTGAAGGATCTCTTCATCGGAGCGCGTGTAGTGGTCCGGATGTTCTGGAGGAAACGCCGCCCGCCAGGCGGGGAGGACGTCCTTCGGTTCCCGGTCACAGGGTACGAACCTGAATCCTTCCGGCGCCTGCACCGGCGGGTTCTCCCTTTCTCGCAGGTCGTAGCGGAGCACGTACGCATGCCGCACGGTGCGGGCGCCATGTCCGACGAGTTCCCGGCACAGTTCCTCGGGCGCCGATACGAACCACCCGGGCAATTGGGCCGCGAGCACTTCGGACGGGCGCGGCCCGATCACCTCGACCATGTGCGCCCACGGCCGGCCGTCCCTCGTTCCCCGCACATAGCTGATCACCGGAACACCGTGTTCATCCGTCAATATCTCGCGTATTTCCCGCATACACCATATCTACCTCACGCGCCGGGACACGAGCCATAAATTCCGACGAAAGCTCGCTGCGTTTCGGCGACCATTTCCGTGAGCCGTGGATCATGCGCGGACGGTTGCAGGAATACGAGGCGACAGAAAGGAGAAAGAACGGAGACAGCCCGAAGACAGGCCGGTCCTGTGCACTGGTCGATTAGTGGACCCGGAAACGCCGGGGCCCGTTTCTCTATAAGCGCATGCTCAAGGAGGAGATCGGTTGAGCAGAATAATCGCATGCATGGCGGGCGCGCTGGTCGCGGCCGGCGCGCTGCTTCCCGCCGGGACCGCCCTTCGCCCCCCGTCCGGCGCGACGGGTTTCCTGTCCGACAAGGGACTGCTACCTTGCCTTCGCTACTAGATCACGGGTGCCCTTTCGCGGCAGCACGTTGAAGGCGGAGAGAAGCAGTGAACACACCGCAGCAGCCGCAGCCCGCCGTTCCGCCTCGGCCCGGCTACTATCCCGACCCCGGCGGCCAGCCGTGCCTGCGCTGGTGGGACGGCGGCCGCTGGACGTCCGAGACGGCTCCGCCACCCCCGCAGGCACCTCCGCCGGCCGCGCCCCGGCCGTCGAAGGGTTCGGCGGGAAAATGGCTCGCCGTCATCGGAGTCGTTCTCGCCCTGGCGGCCCTGGGGTGGCTGGTTCCGACAGCGGTGGCGCTCTTCGGGGATGCCAACCCGGTGGTGCTCGTCATGCCGGGGGACAAGGAGGTTAAACGGAACCAGGTGGTCCAGATCCTCGACGAACTCGCTACGTACGTCAACGTGAAGGCCGGAGACGCGGACTCCACTGAACGCTGGACCTTCTGCGATGCGATTCCGCCCGCTTTTGTGAAGGCCGGGATAGAGGCTCGGTATCCCTCAGGTGAGGGAGCATTCGTCGGGGCGTGCGTCGACGCTCGCTGATCTGTCGCTATGAGCGCCGGGTCCAGCCCGGCGCCCAGGTCCCGGCGGCGTCGTGACCGGCCGCCGTGGCGGCGAGGTGGGCGCGGAGGGTGGCCAGCGCCGGGTGGGGGTTGTCGCGGTGCCACAAAAGCGAGTGCGGGTAGACGGGCGTCGGGTCGGTCACCGGGATGCGGCGCAGGCCGTGGTCGGCGGGCCACACCAGGCGGGTCTGCTCGCCCATGAAGGTGGCCAGGGCCGGGGTGTCGGCGATGGTGTCGAGGAGCGCGTCGGAGCCGAAGTTGGGGCCGGTCGCCTCGATGGCGAGGCCGAACTCGGCGACGAGATCGTCATAGTAGGCGGCCCACTCGGTACCGGGGACGATCCCCGGCATCCAGATCCGGTGCCCGGCGAGCTGAGCGACGGTCACCGACCGGGAGCCCGCCAGCGCGTGGGCGGGCCCGGTGAGGAGCTGGAGCGCCTCGTCGAGCACCCGGACGGACTCGATGTCCTCGGGAAGGAGCCGGCCGGGCACGGCGACGGCGCGGAAGGACGCGTCGATCACACCGGACCGGATGGCGGCGACGGCCGTCTCGATATCGAACAGCATCACCACGTCGAGCTCGATCTCGGGGTGCGCGCGGTGGAAGCCGCGCATCAGGCCCGACGCCCCGCTGCGTGAGGCGATCACGTCGACGCGCAGCGGACGGCTGCCGGCGCGCACAGACGCGACCGCGCGCTCGGCGACGCGCAGCAGCTCGCGGGCGTGGGGCAGGAACGCCTGCCCGTCAATGGTGAGCTCGGCGCCGCGCGGGGTGCGGGTGAACAGCCGCACGCCGAGGATGCGCTCCAGCGCGGCGATGCGCTTGGAGACGGCCTGCTGGGTGACCGCCAGCTCGGCGGCGGCCTCCTGGAACCGCCCCGCGTCGGCGGCGGCGACGAAGGTCCGGACGGAGTCGAGGTCCATGCGGACACCCTAGGGGTACAACCGTTCGTTGTGGCCGACGACCTTGTGGTTGTTTGATCCCTGGGTATGGCGCGCGCTTTGATACGTCCGATCGCGGATCGGTTGTGCGGGTGAGCAGCGGGGGGCGTCGGGCGTGAGGAGCGGACATCGGCTGGGGCGGCGCTTCGGGTGGCTCTGGGGAGCGTACGGGACCAGCGCGCTCGGTACGTGGCTCGCCTTCGGCGCGTTCCCGCTGATCGCCATTCAGGTATTGCACGCCGGACCGGCCGAGGTCGCCGCGCTCTCCTGCGTGGGGGCTCTGGTGGGCGCGGTCGTGGCGGTGCCGCTCGGCCCGTGGGTGGAGTTCCGCCGCAAGCGGCAGGTGCTGATCGCCATGGACCTGGTGCGGTTCGCGGCGCTGCTGACGATCCCCACCGCGTTCGCGCTCGGTGTGCTCACCTTGCTTCAGCTCCTGCTGGTCTCGGCCATCGTCGCGGCGGCCGACATCACCTTCCGCGCCGCCTCCGGCGCGTACCTGAAGACGCTGCTGCGGGCCGAGGACCTGCTGGTCGCCAACGCCCGATTCGAGTCCACGGCCTGGACGACCACGATCATCGGACCACCGCTGGGCGGCGCGGCGATCGGGCTCCTCGGCCCGGTGGCGACGGTGGTGGCCGACGCGGTCAGCTACCTGCTGTCGGCCCTGGGCATCGGCGCGATGGGCGGGCACGAGCCGCGGCCCCGGCGCCGGGAGGCCGCGCGCATGCGGGCCGGGGACCTGCTCGACGGTTGGCGGTACATCCTCGCCGACGCGACGCTGCGCCGGCTGCTCTTCAACACCGCCTGGTTCAACGGCCTGGTGATGGCCACCCAGCCGCTGCTGGCCGTCCTGATGCTCGGCCACCTCGGGTTCGCACCGTGGCAGTACGGCCTCGCCTTCGCCGCGCCCTCGATCGGCGGGCTGCTCGGTTCGCGGCTGGCCCGACCGCTCGTCACCTGGTTCGGGCAGCACCAGGTCCTGGTCGTGGCCGGGGCGCTGCGCGCGCTCTGGCCCGTCGGCCTGGCCTTCCTGGGGCCGGGCACCGGAGGGCTGCTGCTGGTGATGGGCGTCGAGCTCGGGCTCATCTTCTGCTGCGGGGTCTTCAACCCCGTCTGCGCCACCTACCGCCTCGAGCGCACCGCGACCCACCGGGTCGCCCGCGTGCTGTCCGCCTGGGCGGTGACGACCAAGGCCTCGACCGCGCTCCTGACGGCCGTCTGGGGCGTGCTGGGCGGCCTGCTCGGCCCGCGTACGGCCATCGGCCTGGCCGGCGTGCTCCTGCTGGCGACCCCGCTGCTGCTCCCCGGCCGCCCTTCTCTCCGCGCCGGAGTGTGAGGTCAGGGTTTCGCGTTCCGGTCGAGGCCGAGCGTGGCGATGAGGTCTTCGTGGAGCTCGAACCAGACACGATGGCAGGAGTCGATGTCGGTGCGGTCTACCCAGGCGCCCTCTCCGGCTCGGGCGCGCGCCAGGGCCGTGGTGAATCGTGTGTCGTAACCGCGGAACCGTGTGAGGACGCTCCCGAGCCGCTCTGCGAGTGGCGGGAGTGCGCGGTCGATGCCCGCGAGCTCGTGGAGGACTCCCGCGTCCCAAGCGGGATCGGAGTGGTCGTTGATGGCGAGCCGATCGCCGGCGGTGGGCCGGAGCTGCCAATCGGTGCAGGCTCGTAGCAGGAGGGCGTTCAGCGGGAGGAACCCGCGGTAGACGTCACGGACCTCGTCGGCACCGCCGACGCGTGCGAGCTCGGCCGCGAGCCGGCGCTCGTTCTCGGTGCGGCCCGATTCGGTCAGCGACCAGCCTCCGGTGCCGGCGAAGGCGGTGTGCTGGACCCACCCACGTGCCTCGGCGTCGTGCAGCATCTCTTTGGTCTCGGCCGTATCGAGCCCGTACCGCTGAGCGATCACCGGGGTGTCCGCGTACCCGGTGACGCGCACGGCGTGCAGGACCAGCAGGTCGGGCGGGGAGTCCCGCGTCACGAGCCGGCGTCCTGTCGCGCTGCCAGGCGGGTGTACCACTGCTGGCACGCCTGCGGGGAGTTGAAGCCCATCGCGTGCGCCATCTGCGCCCAGGTCAGTCCGGCGCCGCGGGCCATGAACAGCAGGGCGGCCTCGAGTCCTTCGACCTCGGCGCGTGCGGCGGGCAGGAGGGCGAGCGCGCTCAGGATGCCCTGCGGGTCCAGGTCGGCGCAGCGCCAGACGGCGAACTGCGCGAGGTCGACCGCAGACGGCGGGGCGGGCGAAGGGCGCCAGGGGCGGGCGTCGAGCACATCTGCGCCCAGGCTCAGAAGATGCTCACGCGCGTGCTGCTCATGGCGGGCCTGGATGTGGTCGGTGCGCATGCTGTGAGCGATGTCGTGCTTGCGTGGCATGCAACTCACCCTGCACAATCAACGGATTATTGTCAATAATATGTTGAAAGGTTGGGGTGGGTGATCGTACCCCTCATGGACGCTGTCGCCGACACCTGCGGGGGCAAGGCCGGCGCACTCGGTGCGCTGCTCCGCGCGGGTCTGCCGGTTCCTGACGGCTTCGTCGTCTCGTTCGCGGCCTACCTCTCCGCCGTCCGCGACCTGGACCTCGGGCGGTTCGCCGGCGAGCCGGACGATCTCGACGCGGCGAGGAGGGTGATCGAGGCCCGTCCGGTCGACGCCACCCTGATCGGCGCGCTGGGACGCGCACTCGACGAGCTCGGCGATCCGCCCGTGGCGGTAAGATCATCGGCGGCGAATGAAGACACCGCTCAGGCATCGGCGGCCGGTCAGCACGACAGCTTCCTTGCCGTACACGGACTCATCAAGGTCGCCGATGCCGTACGTGCCTGCTGGGCCTCGCTGTTCTCTCCACGTGCCATCGACTACCGGGGCGCCTCCGGCCGCGACGACCGGCCGTCCGGCGATCCTGTGATGGCCGTCATCGTCCAACGCCACCTGGACGCCGAGGTGTCCGGGGTCATGTTCACCCCCGCGGACCCGGACGACGCCACCCGGATCGAGGCGTCCTGGGGCCTCGGCCCCAGCATCGTCGGGGGCACGGTCACCCCCGACGCCTACCGCGTCGCCGACGACGGGTCGGTCACCCGTACCCTCGCGAGCAAAGAGACCCGCCTTGACCGGCGCGGCACGCAGCTCGTCATCCGCGAAGTGCCCACCCGTGCCCGGGACCGACCGACGATCGACGACGCGACCGCCACGCAGCTCGCCAAACTGGGCAGGGAGATGGCCGCCGTACTCGGTGGGCCGCAGGACATCGAATGGGCGATCGCCGACGGCCGCACCTGGATTCTGCAAGCACGGCCGGTCACCGCCGCACCCCCACCACCATCGGCGCCTTCCACTGTCTCGGACACCCCGGTCGCCGCACTCACCGGAACACCCGGCAGCCGCGGTACCGTGACCGGCACCGCGAGAATCGTGCGCGGCCCCGGCGACTTCGCGCGCGTGCGCCCCGGCGACATCCTCGTCTGCCCCTTCACCGACCCCGCTTGGACGCCGCTGCTGCGCATCGCGGCCGGCGTCATCACCGAAACCGGAGGCGTGCTCTCCCACGCCGCGATCGTCGCTCGCGAGCACGCCATCCCGGCCGTGCTCGGCGTCCCGAACGTGACCGGCAGGCTCCACGACGGCACCATCATCACCATCGACGGCACCACCGGCACTGTCACGCGGGCCAACGCGTGACCGATCATCCTCGGTCTCTCCCAGACCAAGAGCCGCCCTCTCAGGCATCCCGGCTCCGAACCCACACCTATGGATCGGAAGGAGATGGGACGCGGGCACGCCAAGGACACCGCGTCCCTGACCACTCATGACAACGCGACACCTCTACATAGCACGCCACGGCGCGGCCGACGCGTTCGGGCAGCTCACCGGCGTCGGGCGCCGGCAGGCCGGCCTGCTGGGCGAACGGCTCGCCGACGTACCGGTCGACGCCGTGTGGCACTCCCCGCTCCCACGCGCCGTCGCGAGCGCGCACGAAATCGCCCGGCATCTCCCGAACGTGCCCGTGACCGAGGCAGCCGAACTCGTCGACCACGTGCCCTACGTTCCCAGTGCGGCCGAAACGCCCCCGGCCTGGGCCGGTTTCTTCGACGGTTACGACGACGCCGAGGTGGCCTCGGGCCATAGACTCGCCGAGGCGCTGGTCGCCCGGTTCGCGAAGGTCCCCGACCCGGCCACGAAAGAGACCCGGCCCGATACACACGAAGTCCTGGTGACGCACGCCTTCCAGATCGCGTGGCTGATGCGGCACGCCCTGGACGCGCCGCCATCCCGGTGGCTCGGACTGAACAGCGCCAACACCGCTCTGACCGTCATCGAGTACCGCAACGGCCTGCCCCCCGCGATCGTGATGTTCAACGACATGAGCCACCTCCCGCCCGACCTGCGCTGGACCGGGTTCCCCGAACGCACGAGGCCGTGACGTGGCTCGTCTGGGTCACGGCGGCGGCAGCTGCCCCCGGCGCGCCCGGTCGCGAGCGAACGCCAGCGGACCGGAGTCCTCGGCGACCCACGAGTACCAGATGTCGGTCCGGTTGGCCGCGGCCGCGGCGGCGAAGAGGTCGGTGAACTCCCGGCCGTCGGCCAGCCGGACGGTGCCGTGCGGTGTCATCTGCGCCTCGGCCGGGCCGATCACCGGAGGCGGATTCAGCCACAGCGACGTGCCGGCCTCGACGAGGCCCAGCGGGACGAGGTCGGCCACCGCGACGTCGTACACGATGGCCAGTCCGCGACGCGAGCGAGGCAGGCCGTAGGCCGGCGCGGTCGACGCGACCGACGGGCCGGAGCCGAGGAAGCTGGTAGTGGGCTGGGTCAGATCCGCTGCCGCCACGAACGGCCGGATCCGGTCCAGCGCGTCGCGGATCTCCGGGTCGGCGCCCTCGGCCTGGAAGTCGAACAGCTTCAGACCCGAAACCAGCAGGCGGAGCCCCTCGGTGTAGACGGGAAGCCCCCGTTCGACGGTCACGAGCAGCAACTCGCGGGCCTCGTCGAGACGGGCGGGAACCGGTTCGCGGGACTCCTGCTGCTCCCGGATCAGCTGCCACGCGTGGATCAGCGCGCCGTCGGGCATCCACTGCATCCAGTTCGCGAGATTCCGGGGCCAGTTGTGCAGCCGTTCCAGGCTGCTCGTGCGAAGCAGGAAGTAGCCACCGACCGCTGCCCCCGCCGGATTCGTCGTCTTGCGATTAAGCAGGTCTTCGGCCTGGTCACTGATCAGCCCGGCGTGTGTCACGGCCCCGGCGGTCAGGTACCCCAGGGTCGCCTCGGCGAGGTTGTCTTCGGTCGCCACGGTCAGCGTGACGTTGGGCGTCTGCTCGTCGCCCGCCGGTTGCACGGTCACTTCCAGCTCCTCGGCGGCGGGCAGCGAGACCATTCGCCACGGGATCCGCGGTCCGCCGATCTGCAGCATGTGGGGCCGGCGACCGGTGGGGAACACATAAGCGACCGCGTCGTCGTCCCAGTGGGCGACCGCATCCGGCCAGGCACCCACACCCCACACACCGTCGACACGCGTCCACAGTCGAACCCAGAGCGACTGGAAGCCGGGCTCGGTGAACCTGCGGCCGCCGCCGGCCGGCCCGCTCTTGAGTACCACCGTGCGTTGCATCGACTCGTGCGGTGAGATCTCCCAGAGGGCGATGTCGTGGTCGGGAGAGCCGGGCGCGGAGGTGACCGTCTCCGTCAGCCGGTCGCCCGATGGCAGCGTCACCTGCAGCGCGTACTGGCCGGCCGGCAGGTCGAAGCTGGAGCGTTGGTTCACGCGGACGGTGCGCTGGTCGACCACGTGAAGGCCGTCGTCCAGCACGTCGACCACCACCGGAACGCCCCGCAGGGCCTGCTCGTGGGTCCGCAGGTTGAGATGAAAGCTCATCGGCCGACCGTCCTCAGCGTCTGCGCCGTGGTCGGCGGATTGATCAGTTCGGTTCGGCTCACCGCGTCGTAGGTGTGGTCCTCGAACTCCGCGCCGATCCGGTAATACCCGGCCTTGACGGTGACCTTCCATTTCTCCGGCATCGGCGGCGTGCGTACGGCGCGTCCGGAGTGTTGCGGCTCGTAGAACAGCGTCGCCCGGCCGAGCGCGGGCTCGGGTACGCAGGCCAGCGTGAGCTCGACGTCCGGGGGACCGTCGAGGCGGTAGAGCACCGTGGGCAGGAACGCGGGACCCTTCGCGGTGGGCATCGGCCGTCCGGCCTCGGCCTCCACCAGGCTGTCGATCGCCATCGCGATGCGATCGGTGCGCACCACCCAGTCGGCGAATTCGTCGGTGAGCGCCGCGCCGCCCTTCAACGCTTTTATCAGGGCCGCCGTGAAGTACGAGACGTTCTTGGGCCGGCTCCGGGCGGTCGCGAACGGCGTTGAGGATTGCAGCGTGAGGTCGTGATCGCAGCGTCGCCGGCGCGTGGCGTCCGGCCGGTCGAGCGGATCCGCCGTCGCCCCGCCGAGGGGTGCGGTCACCCCGGGGACCACCTCGCGGCAGGCGTCGATGAAGAAGCACTGCGTGCGAGGCGGACGCTGCAGGAATCCGGCGCGGGTGCTGTCGAACGCGAACGCGCCGCGGAAGTGGTTCCCCTCGTACCGGCCGAAGTCGCTGGCCAGCAGCAGCTGTTCCTCGCTCTGCAGGCCGTGCCCGCAGAAGTAGAAGACGGCGACGTTGTTCTCGTCGGTCGCGCAGCGCTCCTTCCAGGCGTCATAGGCCTCGGTGATCGAGTCGATGGTCGCGTCGGGAAAGCCGACCCCCGGTCCGCCGGGATCGGGATCCGCCGGCGCCGGAGAGATCCGGAGGTCGATCGAGGCGAGTGGGGCAGCCCACCGGATCGGATCGCTCTCGCGGAGCCAGTTCGCGAACTCCAACGCGGATCGGGGCGGCGAGGTGAGCTGACCCAGGTTCCCGTAGCGCAACGGATCCGCGATCGTCCGGCCGCCGCCATGGGGCAGGTGTGCATAGCCGCCGACCCCGATGACCAGCGCATGCATAGCCGGTCCCGGCCGGTCGGCCTCGAAGAACATCCGCGTCATGAGGCTTCTCTCAGCCGGGTCGCGAGGCGGTCATAGAAGCTCGGGCGGATGAAGTAGGTCGAGTGCGCGGCGAAAGCGCCCTTGCCGGTCGAGTACCGGAAATCCCGTACGCCGTCGAAGATCCTCTCCGTCGCGAAGCCCAGGATGTCGTTGAGGTCGAAGACGTTGATCCAGCGATCGACGCCGGGAGGCTTCGGAATCCGGTCGGTGGCGGGGTTCGCGGGCGCCCGGACCGCGTCGAACAATCCCAGCTCGGCGAACACCCCGACCTGGGACCCGACCGTCACGAGGACGTCGCAGGACAGGTCGGGCCGCAGACCGGACAGCAGGTCGTAGACGATGTTGCCGCCCATGCTGTGCGCGATGACGATCACTTGCGGATCATCCGCGGTGCATGCCTCGCAGGCGCGACGCAGATCAGTGGCGATGGTCGTCGCGATCGGCCCGTCGGCGCGGAGCCGCTCGCGCTGGCGAAGATAGACGAGGATGTCGCCGAGGAACATCGACGCCGAGCGGTTGAGCGACGGCCGCAGAGCCTTGACGGCGAGCCGGCCGGTCATCCGCCCGGCCGCGCCCCGGATCCGCGAGAGTCCCTCATAGACGTGCAGCAGAGCCCGGTCCGGCCCGAAGGCCTCCTCCTCGTCCGCGCTTTCGCTCAGGTCTTCGGCAAGCCGATTGATGACCTCGACGTCGTCCCGAGCGGTGTCCAGCCAGGCCGGTCGGGTCAGTTTCGCGGCGCGCACCGCGAGCCGCGCGAATCCGTCCGCCTCCTCCGGGTCGACGTCCTCCGCGGCCGTGCCGAAGAGAAGGTCGATCCCGTCGGCGAACGAGTTGCGGGCCACCTGGAGGACGACGCGGTCATCCGGTGGTGGCTCGGACTCCCAGACCTCGCCCAGCAGGATCGCCGGCGTCTCCTCGCCGGGCCCGAAGACCTCCTCGTCACCCTGCGGCAGCGAGGCGTGCTCCCAGGCGAAGGCGGCGGCCTGCCCTCCCCAGTAGGGCGCGAAGAAGGGGACCTGGCCCGTTGCGGGCACGAGGAAGCCGCGCATCAGCGCCGCCCGCGCGGCCTCCGACTTCGCGTATCCGGGATCGCGGCGCGTCGCGACGCCGTGGACGAAGACGATCGGCATGTCACCACCTCCGCACCTGCATAACCTTCCGGCGCGGACCTTGCAAGCTCCTTCGTCCTTCTCCGTACGGCTTGAGGAGGACACGGCGACGGCCGGGGTAGGGAGACCCTGACCGTGCAGCCGCCCATCGCCACCGTCGAGCAACTCGGCGAACTCGGGACACTGCGCCTGTCGAGATCTCACCCAGGCAGTTCAGCGGCTATGTGAGTCGATCGCCCGTCCAGCCGGGACCCAGGCCCTACAGTTCGCCGCCGCCTCGGTCTTCGGGTCACCCGTGTGGAGGCGTGCCGCGCTTCAGCTCCGCGTTGATGCGCAACGCCTCGGCGAGCTGGTCTTCCAGGATGATGATGCGGCAGGCGGCTTCCAGGGGTGTGCCCTGGTCGACCAGCTCCCTGGCTCTGGCGGCGAGGCGGAGCTGGTATCGCGAGTAGCGGCGGTGACCGCCGCTGGAGCGCTGGGGCGAGATGAGCTTGGCGAGACCCAGACTGCGCAGGAACGCCGGCGTGACTCCGAGCATCTCCGCGGCCCGGCCCATGCTGTAGGCGGGGTAGTCCTCGTCGTCGAACTTGTCATCGGGTCCGCCGCCGGGCGTGGTGCCGCTTACGGCCAAATGCGGTTGATCCATCAAGCCTTCCGTAACGCCGACAGGGGCCCCGGTGCCGATCGGCACCGGGGCCCAAAGAGGTTCAACACCATCTACCGGCCACCTGGCCGGCTTCCTGTATTCCGCATCGACCGGCCTTGACGGCGGGGATGCGGGGATCGCATATGCGTGACCGTAGACCACCTTCCAATCCGTGGAGCTGCGGCACCCGAGCGGCATGACTCAGCCGGCAACGGGCGATCCTGATGGCGTTCAACACTCCTTTCTTCGTTTCTCGACTTCGAACTTTCCAGCTACGACGGCCCGTCTGGCCGCCGCGGCAGCGCGTCCACGGCCGGGACCCCTAGCAACTGCACTGGCCCCGGCACGTCCGACCTTCTGCCGTTCACTTCCGTCATCCAGCTCAACCGGGCAGTTCGTCGTGGTGCTGATTTCTGCGCTGCCCGTTAAGTCGTTCCTTGCGATGTCGGAAACACTAGCCGCAAGACGGGTGAATGTCTACTGTGGCCGCTACAGATTTTCGATCCTGCATCATGCAGGGTCAGGCCGCTTCCAGCGTGGCGAATGAGGTCGCGACCGTCTGACCTGCTCGCGTGGCCGCTGGAGCCGGGATGACACGAGAACGCCTTGCCGTTACAGGAGGCCGGCCTCGTGGACCATGATGGCGACCTGCACGCGGTTGACCAGCCCGAGCTTGGCCAGCGACCGGCTCACGTGTGCCTTGCGCACCACCTCGGGCCGGACCCATCGAGCAACGATCACCATGGCCGGTTATACCGAGGTCACAGCAGGTTCAGTCGTTGAACGACAGGCCGCGATGTTGGAGAGCGAGGCGGAGCTGGGCCAGTGCCTTTGGCCCTACGCCGTGCATGCGGGCGACCTCCGCCTCGCTCACCTGGGTCAGCTGCTCCAGACGCCGGTAGCCGGCCTGGGTGAGCGCTCTGTGTGCCGGCGCGGACAGCTCGCTCGGCAGGTCACTGTGCGGCTCGTCGCCTCGCTCGGTCGTCACGGCGCTCCCTTCTCGCGTCTGGGCCCATGCTAGTGCGCGCCGGGAGGCCGGTGGGTGGTTAGGGTGCGGGTGTGATCCCGCAGACCCGCGCACTGCTGGCCCGGCACCTTCCCGGTTACGAGGTCAGGTCCCTCACCGTGCTGGGTGAGGGCTTGGACAACCTCGCGTACGAGGTCAACGGCGAGCTGGTCATCCGTATGAGCAAGGATCCGGCCGGTCGCGGCGAAGCCATCCGGCGTGAGGCCGAGCTGCTGGCCGTGGTGGCCGAGTGGTCGACGCTGCCGGTCCCCGAGCCCGTCTTCGCCGACGTCGAGGCGGGCGCCCTGGCGTACAGGAAGCTCCCCGGACTTCCGCTGAACGAGCACCCGGTGGCCCAGCCCGAGCGGCTGGCGGCCACCTTGGGCGGGTTCGCCGGCCGCCTGCACCAGACCCCGGTGGACAGGGTGGCGAACCTGGTGGAGCGGGACACCTACCCGCTCACGTCGTGGCGGCAGGACGCCGAACGGGACTACGAGCAGATCGTGGGGTACATGCCCGCGAGCGCTCGCCGTCTGGTGGAGGACTTCCTCGGGCGCACGCCGCCGGCGGAACCGCCCGCGCTGAGGTTCTGCCACAACGACCTGGGCGCCGAGCACGTGCTGGTGGACGTCGAGGCGAACACCGTCACAGGCGTCATCGACTGGGGCGACGCGGCCCTGGCCGATCCGGTGCGCGATCTCGCGCTGATCTACCGGGACCTGGGTCCGGAGGTGTTCGACCTGGCGCTCGCCCACGACCAGGGCGACTGGGACGAGGCCGGCCGGGAGCGAGCCGTCTTCTACGCCCGTTGCCGTCTCATCGAGGACATCGTCTACGGGGTGACCACCGGCGCCCGTCAGTACGCGGACGCCGCTCTGGCCCACCTCGCCTGGACCTTCGCCTAGGACCCGGGTCTTCGCCCACGACCGGGCCTCTGGCCTCGGGGGCGCTGGTCAGGCGCCGTTGGTGGACAGGTCGCGCTGCATGAGCACCGTGTCGACCCAGCGTCCGTGCTTGCGTCCGACGCCCGTCAGCCGGCCCGCGTCGCGGAACCGGAACGCGCGGTGCAAGGCCACCGAGGCCTCGTCTCCGGTGTCGGCGATGACCGCGATCACCTGCCGGGTGCCGGCTCGCGCGCAGTCGGTGAGGAGCCGGTCGAGCAACGCCCGCCCCAAGCCCCTGCCGGTCCAGCCGGGCGCCAGGTAGATCGAGTCCTCCACCGTGTACCGGTAGGCCGGTTTGGGACGCCATGGGCTCGCATACGCGTATCCGGCCACCTGGCCGTCCACGTCGGCGACCAGGAACGGCAGTCGCCGGCCGGCCAGATCCTCCAGCCGGCGCGCCCAGTCCGCCGTGGTGGGCGGGTTCTCCTCGAAGGTGGCGACGCTGCCGGTGACGTAATGCGTGTAGATCGCGCTGATCGCTTCCAGGTCCTCGTGCGCGGCCGCGCGGACCACCGGTTCCCCTGCCGACATACCATCCCCGATGTCTCGAACTATGGCATCTACTACTACACCCGCACGAGGCCCCGGTTCAGGCGGATCGATCGGCGTGGCCTTCCGGGGCCGGCCGGGCGGCCCGGCTCTCCAGGTAGCGCTGCTCGGGAAGGCCGGTGGTGAGGCGGGCCGCGGACCGGTAGCCGCGCCGGAAGCGGCCCCCGAGTCGTCGCGAACCCCGCCGGCGTGTTCTCCCCGATGGGCAAAGGTCGGGCAGCGGACGTCGATGGTTCGCCAGAGCAGGTGTGTCGTGCCCGTGGACGGTCACACCCGTTGTGATCGAAGAACGTCTCGGGGGAATCATGTCCCAGCCGGCACACGAACGGATAGAAGCCGTTTCCCATGAGGTCAACCGCCTGGCCATCGCGGTCGGTGAACCGTTCGACGCCTTCCGCGCCCGCTACGAACAAGCCGTCCCGGAGTTCGACGCCGAACGCTTCGCACGGCTCGCCGACGACAACGCGGATTGGGACACCGTCATCGAGGCGACGGCCGAGAACGCTCCGCACGACTTCCTCATTTACTGGAGCGCGGACTTCGGCCCGATTCTGCGGCTGTCGGGGGACCGGTGGCGCTGCGTGCAGTACCTGATGGGAAACCACACGATCGCCCAGCGCATGTTCCACCGCAATCCCGCGATATTGCTGTACGCCCCTCTCCGCACGGCGATCTACGAGGACGCGGAAGGGGAGACCTGGTTCACCGTGGACCAGCCGGGCACCCGGTTCTCCAGCTTCGGCGACCCCGAGATCACCAGGGTCGGATACCTGCTCGACCAGGAACTCGCCGCGCTGCTCGAATACCTCCAGGTGCCGGTGCCGCCCGTTCTCACCTCGCACAGCGCCTGATTCCGGCCCGGTGGATGACCTGGACCGACGTACCGGAGAACGAGGACGACTTCGAAGACCTCGGCGCGGCGTTCGAGGCCGGCGTCGGGCTGCCGGTCGGCCGGGTGGGGAACGCGACCGCTCGCCTGATGCCTCAGCGCGCCCTGGTCGACTTCGCGACGGCCTGGATCGCCGAGCACCGGCCCATGGCGTGACGGCCCTTCGCTGAAGGCGCGGCCCGGAGATGCCGGGGTCCCCGTGCGATCGTCCGCGTTGACAGGGCGGCTACCGGGTGGCTGTAATAGTGCGCGTGTCGCGTGACACCGGCCGAAGAGCAGTGGGCGGGCCGGTGATCGGGCGGCACCTTTCACCGAGGGGCGATGCCATGAGTTCTTACTCCGCACCCTGCGCCTGACGTACGCGCCTCCGTACGTCGTCCCCTGTCCTTCGTGGTGCCGGGCACAGCGTTGCCCTGCGTCGCCGTGCGACCTCGGCACGACAGGCCTCCCGGCGACCGCCGCGTAACGGCGAACGTCCACGGCTTCACGTGCCCAATGGCCGTCCACACCCCGGACCGGGGATTCGCGTGCGGTCGCCGCGCGCTGCGCGCGATCACCGTCATCCACCATCACCGCGGACCACGCGATTCTTTGGAGATTCGACACCGTATGCCCACATCGTTCAACCAACCGATCATCGAGGAGTTCCGAACCAACGGGGGAAAGGTCGGCGGGCCCTTCGAGGGCGGCGACCTACTGCTGCTGACCACCACCGGCGCGAAGTCGGGACAGGAGCACACCGTTCCGCTCGGCTACGTCCGCGACGGCGACCTGCTGCTCGTCGTCGGGTCCGCCGCCGGCGCGCCCCGTCACCCCGCCTGGTACCACAACCTGCTCGCCCATCCCATGGTGCGGGTGGAGCTGGGCACCGAGGTGTTCGAGGCGATCGCTGTCCCCGCCGAGGGCGCGCGGCGTGACCGGCTGTTCGAGCACATCGTGCGGGCGGCGCCCGGGTACGCCGACTACCAGGCCGCCACCAGCCGGATCCTGCCGGTCGTGGTGCTGGAGCGTCCTTCGCCGGGGGAGGGCCCGCGGGAGGTCACCGACCTGGCCGGCAAGCTCGTGGAGGTCCATACCTGGCTGCGCTCGCAGTTGCGGCACGTGCGCGCCGAGGCCGACGCCCACTTCGCCGCGCGGGCGGCCCACCAGGGCCCGGGCGAACCGCCGGCGCCGGGGCTTGGACTGCAACTCCGGCAGCACTGCCTGGCGTTCTGCCAGTCACTGGAGTTCCACCACACCAGCGAGGACGCGCAAGTCTTCCCCGCAATCGCCGGCTGGCATCCCCACCTGCGCGACGCCCTGGAGCGGCTCCGCGAGGAACACCGGACGGTCGCACGTATCCAGGGTGAGCTGCTCGCCCTGCTGGCCGACGCCGGCACCGCCGACCCCGGGCGTTTCCGCACCGAGCTGGACCGGATGTCGCAGGAACTGGTGGCCCACCTGGACTACGAGGAGCAGTCGCTTCTCCCGGTCCTGGCCGAGATCCCCTGGCCTCCCACCGCGCCGGCACCCGGCAGCACCACCTGAGCGGAGCGGTGACGGGCCCACCCCGGGGCCCGTCACCGCCAGGGTCTGGCAGGCGGACGCGAGCCGCCACCCGCTGACCCCGTCCACGTGGAGCACCGCCTGGCGACGCCCCCGAGGACGCCTGCCGGAATCGGCGAGCCGAGAAGGTGACCATGGCTGGTGACAGCGGTGGTCACGGCCCGCCAAGATGGCGGGGTGGCAGATCACCGACACGCGGGGCACGGCGACGGGTGGGACTGGGAGGCGCGCGGCGCCCGGCTGGAACGTGAGGGCGAGATCGGCCTGCCCTGGATCGAGGCCGCGGCCGAATGGGTGGCCTCCCTGGCCGTGCCCGCTCCGGTCCAGACCATCTTGGACGTCGGCTCCGGCCCGGGCGTGGCCGCCTGCGTGCTGGCGGGCCGCTTCCCATCCGCCAGGGTCACCGCGGTCGACGGCACCGCCGCGTTGCTGGACCGCGCCACCGCCCGGGCCGGCCGGGCGGGGCTGGGCGACCGGGTGGGCACCCTGTGCGCCGACCTGGGCGGAGACCTGAGCGTGCTCCCCGAGGCCGAGATCATCTGGGCCGCCCGGGTGCTGCACCACCTGCCCGACCAGGCACATGGCCTGCGCGACCTGGCCGGGCGGCTACGTCCCGCAGGACTGCTGGTCGCGGTCGAAGGGGGACTGTCCCCGCGGTTCCTGCCGGGGGAGTGCGGCGTCGGGGACCCGGGCCTGTTCAGCCGGCTGGACGCGGCGATGTCGCAGGCCGTGGCCTCCCGGCTGCACCACACCACGTGGGAGGCTCCTCGGCCGGTGTACGACTGGCCCGTGCAGCTGGCGGCCGCCGGGCTCACGCCGCACCCCAGCAGGTCCTTCCTGCTGGACCTGCCCGCGCCGGTCGACCCCCACGTGCGCGAGTACCTGTTCGAACGGCTGCGCGACGCCCGGTCGATGGCCGAGGAGTACCTGGCCGCCGACGACCTCGCCGCCCTGGACCGGCTGCTGGACCCCGCCGACCCGCTCAGCGTCGCCCACCGCCCCGATCTGTTCCTGCTCAGCGTGTCCACGGTGCACATCGGACGTCGCTGATCAGCCCGTGAACGGCGCCTGAGGTCAGCGCCAGCCGGACTCCTCCACACCTCCGGGGACGGGTGCGGAGGGGTCGTAGGGCTGCCGGGTGAACACGAAGGTGTTGACGTCGAGGTGGCTCACCGAGCCGTCGGCGCGGCGGACCAGGCGCATGGTCTCCCCGGCGTAGTAGCCGTCGAGGCCGAGCCAGGTGCCGTCGGCCTGCGCGGCGAACCGGGAGGAGCGGCCCGGCCCGCTGATGGGGGTCAGGGACACGTCGTGCCCGGGCAGCAGGCGCAGCACGTAGGCGGCCGGCCCCCAGTACCAGGGTCCGGTGAGCTCCAGCAGGCCGGTGTCGACGGGGGCGGGCGCCCACTCGCGGGGGATGGGCGGTTCGAGGGTGTCCATGATGTCCAGCAGGTCGGTGGCGACCGACGCGCGCAGGCCGGAGGTGGCGTTGGCCATGCACAGCACGCCGCTGCCGTCGGCGGGGTCGGCCCACACCACCGCGAGGAACCCCGGCATCGAACCGCCGTGCCCGGTCAGGCGCCGCCCTCGATGGCGAGACAGCTGCAGGCCAAGACCGAAGCCGCCGCTCCAGGCGTCGCCGTCGTCGACGGTGGCGGGCTCGCGCATCTCGGCCAGCGTGGCCGGTCGCAGCACCTTCTCATCACCACAGGAGATGAACGCCGCCCACCGGGCCAGGTCGGTGGAGCTGGACCACAGCTGGCCGGCGGGGGCCATGGCCACCGCGTCGTGCTCGGGCTCGGGCAGCAGCACGTCGGCCCAGGGATGCACGGCGTACCCGCGGGCGTGCGGCTCGCGCGGCCGGGTGGTGGTGTCGCACATGCCGAGCGGCTGGAGGATCTCCTCCGTCACCGCTTCGGCCCAGCCGGTGCGGCGGTGCCGCGCGACCAGCTCGCCGAGCAGCGCGAAACCGAGGTTGGAGTAGTGGAACCTGCGGCCGGGGCGATGCCGGGCGGTCTGGGCGTCAAGGGCCCCGGTCAGGGCGTCGATCTCCACCCCTGGGGTGCGCTCCCACCAGGGGCCGGGCGGCTCGGCGGTGAGCCCCCCGGTGTGCGAGAGCAGCTGGGCGATGGTGACGTCCCCGACGGGGGTGGCCGAGACGTGCTTGCCCAGCGGGTCGTTCAGGTCGAGCAGGCCCTCGTCACGCAGCCGCATCACCAGCACGGCGACCATGGACTTGGTGATCGAGCCGATGCGGTACTGGGTGGCGGTGGTGGGGGCCGCGCCCTCGACCGTGCCACGGGCGCCGAACCAGACCGGCCGCCCGTCGCGCAGGACCATCGCGACCAGCGAGGGCATCCGCGCCTCGGCCTGCTCGATCGCCACCCGGCGCAGAAGCGCGCGAGCCGTACCCTCCAGAACCGTCGCCATCCGGCCGCCCTCCCCGTTTCGCCAAGCCGCTGCTGGAAACGCCTGCCACATTACCGGGGATCTACCTAACAGCCGGGAGACAAGCCGGTGCGCCCGGCACGCCGCACCGCGCCCGGCCCGGGTTGGGGGAGAATACCCGCCATGACCACGTCGGCGGAAGGACGTCCCCCCGGCCTCGAGCTCGGCGCCGTGCTCGAGCGCATCACCTACGCCAACGAGGAGACCGGCTACACCATCGCCCGGGTGGCGGTGGAGCGAGGCGGCGCCGACCTGGTGACCGCGGTCGGCCCGCTGCTGGGCGCGCAGGTGGGGGAGACCCTTCGCCTGACGGGCCGCTGGAGCTCCCACCCCAAGTACGGCAAGCAGTTCGAGGTCTGGTCCTACACCACGGTCCTGCCTGCGACGGTGCAGGGCATCCAGCGTTACCTGGGGTCGGGGCTGGTCAAGGGCATCGGCCCGAAGATGGCCGAGCGCATCGTGGGCCATTTCGGGGTGCAGACGCTCGAGGTGATCGAGAGCGCGCCTGAGCGGCTGGTGGAGGTGCCCGGCCTCGGCCCCAAGCGCACCAAGATGATCGCCGCCGCCTGGGAGGAACAGAAGATCATCAAGGAAGTGATGATCTTCCTGCAGGGGGTCGGGGTGTCCACCTCGATCGCGGTGCGCATCTTCAAGCAGTACGGCGACGGCTCCATCACCGTGGTCAGAAACGAGCCCTACCGGCTGGCCGACGACGTGTGGGGCATCGGCTTCAAGACCGCCGACACCATCGCCCAGGCGGTCGGCATCCCCCACGACAGTCCCGAACGCGTCAAGGCCGGCCTGCGCTACACCCTGTCCCAGGGCGCCGACGACGGCCACTGCTACCTTCCCGCGCCCAACCTGATCGGCGACGCGGTGAAGATCCTGGAGGTCGCGCCGGAGCTGGTGAGCAGCTGCCTGGAGGAGCTGGTCGCCGCCGAGGGCGTGATCCGCGAGGACGTCCCGGCCGGCGACGGCGTGGTGCCCGCGACCTACCTGGTGCCCTTCCACCGCGCCGAGCTGTCGCTGGCGGCGAGCCTGCGGCGCCTGCTCGACTCCGGGCACGACCGGCTGGCCGCCTTCGGCGGCGTCGACTGGACCGCCGCGCTCGGGTGGCTGCGCGGGCAGACCGGCGCCGACCTCGCCCCCGAGCAGTCCGAGGCGGTGCGGCTGGCGCTCACCTCCAAGGTCGCCGTGCTGACCGGCGGGCCCGGCTGCGGCAAGAGCTTCACCGTGCGCTCCATCGTGGCCCTGGCTCGCGCCAAGAAGGCCAAGGTCGTCCTCGCCGCCCCCACCGGCCGGGCCGCCAAGCGGCTGTCGGAGCTGACCGGCCACGAGGCCACCACCGTCCACCGGCTGCTGCAGCTACGCCCCGGCGGCGAGGCGACGTTCGACCGCGAGAACCCCCTGGACGCCGACCTGCTGGTGGTCGACGAGGCCTCCATGCTCGACCTGCTGCTGGCGAACAAGCTGGTCAAGGCGGTCGCCGCCGGGGCGCACCTGCTGTTCGTGGGCGATGTCGACCAGCTGCCCTCGGTCGGTGCCGGAGAGGTGCTGCGCGACCTGCTCGCCGCCGACACCATCCCTCGGGTGCGGCTGACCCAGATCTTCCGCCAGGCCCAGCAGTCGGGGGTGGTCGTCAACGCCCACCGCATCAACACCGGGCTGCATCCGGCGCTGGAGGGCATGGGCGACTTCTTCCTGTTCCCCTGCGAGGAGCCCGAGGAGATCGCCGCGCTGACCGTCGATGTGGTCGCGCGGCGCATCCCGCGCAGGTTCGGGCTGAACCCCCGCCGCGACGTGCAGGTGCTCGCCCCGATGCACCGCGGCGCCGCCGGCGCGGGAAACCTCAACACCGCCCTGCAGGAGGCGCTGACACCCGCACGGGAAGGCATGCCGGAGCGGCGGTACGGCGGCCGGGTGTTCCGGATCGGCGACAAGGTCACCCAGCTACGCAACAACTACGACAAGGGCGCCGCCGGGGTGTTCAATGGCACCGTCGGGGTGGTGACCGACCTGCGCCCGGAGGAAAGCAAACTGACCGTCCTCACCGACGAGGATGAGAGCGTCGAATACGCCTTCGACGAGCTGGATGAGCTGGCCCACGCCTACGCCGTTTCCATCCACCGTTCGCAGGGCAGCGAATATCCCGCCGTGGTGATCCCCCTGGCCACCAGCGCCTGGATGATGTTGCAGCGCAACCTTCTCTACACCGCCGTCACCCGCGCCAAGAAGCTGGTGGTGCTCGTCGGCTCCCGGCGCGCGCTCGCGCAGGCCGTACGGACACGCGGGGCGGGGCGCCGGCACACCAGCCTGACCCACCGGCTACGCCAGGACTGAGCCCCAGGTGTTTCCCCGGTGATATAGAAACGCTCCGTTTCGCATGCGTACACGATGGGTTACGTATCTGCACGCCTTTGACTGTGTCATCCCTGACAGTCTCATTGGATGCTTGACGGCGCGCCGTTGCCGTTCCGTGCCCGCATTCCCGCAGCGAGGTGGCCGAAATGTAATCTAACTCCCCCAAAAGCGGTACGTTCAGGTTCGGATCCCTATTAAGGTTTTTTTCATAGCACTTTGCCGCCGTGGGGGAGAGGTCTGTGCCGGACATGCGTCAACGTCTGAGGACTCCGATCGCCGGCCTGGCCATGGTGATGACCGGTCTGCTCGCCGTGTCGTGCACAAGCGGCACCGGTCCCTCCTCGTCCGGCCCTGCCGGTGGCGGTGGCACCAGCGCGCCCGCGACACCCGCTCCCGAGATCAAGATCAGCCCGGTGAAGGGCGCGAGCAAGGTGCGCCCGGACAAGAGCGTCGTGGTCACCGCCAGCAACGGGGAGCTGCAGGAGGTCACCGTCCAGGGCGGGGGCAAGGTCCTTAAGGGCGAGTTCGACGCCGGCCGCACCAAGTGGATCTCCAAGGGCCCGCTGAAGCCCTCCAGCGACTACACCGTCTCGGCCAAGGCCAGCGGCAGCGGAGGCCCAGCGGAGGTCACCAGCTCCTTCACCACACTCAAGCCCGCGCAGGAACTGCGCATCGCCGACGTCACGCCCAACCGCAAGGGTGAGACGGTGGGCGTCGGCATGCCGATCATGGTGACGTTCAACCAGGCGGTCGGCGACAAGAAGGCCGTGGAGGAGTCGCTGGAGGTCACCGCGGAAAAGCCGGTGACCGGCGCCTGGCGGTGGATCAACGACACCCTGGCCATCTACCGGCCCGCCAAGTACTGGCCCGCGCACCAGAAGGTCAAGTTCTCCGCCCGCCTGGAGGGCGTGCGCGCCGGCAAGAGCATGTACGGCGTCAAGAACTACGCCACCACGATGAAGATCGGCGCGGCCTGGATCAGCACCGTCAACACCCGCACCCACACCATGGTCGTCCGCAAGGACGGCAAGGTCGTGCAGAGGATGCCGATCAGCGCGGGCAAGGCCACCACGCGCGAGTACACCACCACCAACGGCGTCCACCTGACGATGGAGCGTGGCAACCCGGTCACCATGATCTCCCCCGGGAAGAAGAAGGGCGACCCCGGCTACTACAAGGAGATCGTCAACCACGCCGTCCGCATCTCCAACAGCGGTGAGTACGTCCACGGCGCCCCTTGGTCGGTGGGCTCGCAGGGCCGCGCCAACGTCAGCCACGGCTGCATCAACGCCCGCCCCGACCAGGCCAGGTTCTACTACGACAACTTCCACCGCGGCGACGTCGTCAAGATCGTCGGAACGAACCGCGCGCTGGAGTGGAACAACGGCTGGGGCTTCTGGCAGCTGCCCTTCAAGCAGTGGAAGAAGGGCAGCGCGCTGGACGGCTAGCCGGCGCCCCTCGCCGCAACCCCGCCCGTCACGGGCACGCCCTTAGATATCGACGGCCCCGCGATCGGCCGTCACAGCGAAGTCGTTACAGTGGCGTCGTTACAGCGGAGTCGTCACAGCAGCGAAGTCGTTCCAGCCGAGTCGTCACAGCAGGGCGAGCTGGCGATCGACGGTGCGGCGGGCCTGCCAGGCCGCGCGCCGCGCCCCGATCCCGTACAGGCGGGCGAGCTCGTTCACCCGGCCGACGACCCGCCGCCGGTAGTCATCGGCGGCCAGCGGCCCCGCCCCGTACAGCTCCTCATAGCGCGGCACGAGCCGGGGATGCTCCTCGGCCAGCCACCGCAGGTACCACTCGCGGGCTCCGGCGGGCAGCTGCAACACCAACGGCGTGAGGCTGACCGCACCGGCCTCGGCCACGCGCCGCACCACCGCCCGTAACTGGTCCTCCGAGTCGGTCAGGCACGGCAGGATCGGGCCCATCAGCACCCCGGACGGCACCCCGCGCTCGCCGAGCTCGGCGCACAGCTCCAGCCGCTTTTGCGCGCTGGGCGCACCCGGCTCGACCGCGCGGCGCAGCCGGTCGTCGACGAAGCCGATGGACACCCGCGCCTCGACCTCGGCCACCTCGGCCGCCTCTGCCAGCAGCTCGGCGTCACGCAGGATCAGCGCGCTCTTGGTCATCACCCGGAACGGATTGCCGGCGTCACGCAGCGCGGACACGATGCCGGGCATCAGCCGGTAGGTCTGCTCGGCCTCCTGGTAGCAGTCGCCGCTCAGGCCGATGCCCACCGGCTCGCCGGCCCACCGGGGCGAGGCCAGCTCCGCCCGCAGCCGCCTGGCCGCGTCGGTCTTGACCACGATGGCCGAGCCGAAGTCGCGCTCACCGTCGAGGCCCAGGTAGCGATGGCCGCGGCGGGCCGCGCAGTACAGGCAGGCGTGGGCGCACCCCCGGTAAGGGCTGACCGCCCAGGAGATGTCCAGGCCCACGGCCTCCGGCACCCGGTCGATGATCGTGCGCGCCGGCACCTCGTAGAAGGTCGTGTCACCCGAGGCACGGCGAACCGCTCTCCGCTCTATCCGCGGCCGCGCCACGGGGGTGTCCTCGACAAGGGGAAGGGCGTCGAAACGCATGACCAACAGTGGAACACGTATTCGATACCCATGGCAAGCGATCTCACCACGCCGACAGGGGAAACGGGTCCCGTGGCATGGGGTCCCCGGCCGCGCCGTCCTGGGCGGCCGGCCCGTACGCCATCCGGTACCGCGAGGGCGGCACGCCGTAGATGTCGAGAAAGGCCTGGCGCAGTGTCTCGGCGGACCCGAACCCGCAGCGCCGGGCCACGGCCGACACCGGAAGCGTGGTGGAGGACAGCAGGTGGGCGGCCGCCTCGGTCCGGGCGCGGCGGACGAACCGGGCAGGGCTGTGCCCCAGATGCTCCAGGAACAGCCGGTGCAGGTGCCGCTCGCTCACCCCCGCCCGCGCCGCCAGCGTCGCGGTGTCCAGCTCCTCATCCAGGTGCGTGGCGATGTACTCGGCCAGCCGCCGCACCAGGGCGTGCTCGGGGGGCGGCGCGGAGACGAACATGCTCATCTGGGCCTGGTTGCCGGGCCGTTGCAGGTAGGTGACCAGTGCGCGGGCCACCCAGCGGGACAGCCGGGCGCCGTGGTCGTCCTCGATGAAGGCCAAGGTGAGGTCGAGCGCGCTGGTGACACCGGCGGAGGTGTACACCTGGCCGTCACGGATGAACAGCGGCGCGGGGTCCACCTCGACGCCTGGGTTGCGGTCGGCCAGCCGCCGCGCCCACGCCCAATGGGTCGTGACCCTCCTGCCCGCCAGCAGACCGGCGGCGGCCAGCACGCTGGCGCCCGTGCACACGGACGCCACCCGCCTGCTCTCGGCGGCGAGCCTGCGGACGTGGGCGGTCAACCTGGTGTCGGCGGCGGCACGCTCGTGGCCGTACCCGCCGGAGACCAGCAGCGTGTCGATCGGCCCTTTGAGCCGCTCCAGGATCTGCTGTCCCTCCAGCTTCAGGCCGGTGGAGCAGCCGACGCCCTTCCCGCCCGGGGTGGCCAGCAGGATCCGGTACGGCGGCCGGGCGCCCAGCCGGTTGGCCGTCTCCAGGCTGGTCGTCACGCAGGCGATGTCGAGCAGTTCGGCGTCGTCGTACCCGACGACCACGAACAGGCGCTCCGGGCCCCGGCCATGCGCGGGCACACCGGCGCCCGCGGCGGACGTGGGCGCGGCGTCCCTGAGCGAGGTCACGGTGGCGCTCCTTTCCTCAAGGCCGCCGGGGCGGAAGGGGGGTCATCGCCTCCGGCAGCCGGGCGCCTAAATGGGCACGTTACCGCCCTTCCGGCCCGTGGGTGGGTTGGCAGTAGGACAGGGTTCGCAGGAAACCGGACATGAGCCCGGGCCGTCGTTGCCCTGCGGCCGAAGGCGGCGGCAAGGTGAGCCCATGCCTGAGACCGCGCAGAACAGCGAGAACAGCGGAAGCACCCAGAACAACGGAAGCATCGAGAACAAGGGAAGCCCGGAGAACATCGAGAACACCGAGGGCAGGCAGGAAACCGGGGGACTTCAGGACGCTGAGGACGGCTCGTCCGGGTCCGGCGTCCCGCCGGCGGTGAAGACCTTGGCCTTCGTCCTGTATCCGGGGATCACGCCGCTCGACCTGGTAGGGCCCCTGCAGGTGCTGAGCGCCCTGTCCCAGTTCGATCCCTCCTTCCGCACCGTCGTGGTGGCCGAGCGGATCGCGGCGCTGCCCACCGACACCCCGCTGTCGATCGCCGCCGACCACACCTTCGACCAGGTGCGCGAGCCTTACGCGGTGATCGTGCCGGGCGGGCAGGTGCCGACGTTCGCCGCCCTGGCCGACGAGAACCTGCTGGCATGGCTGCGCCACGCCGCCGAGCACGCCGAGATCATGGCCTCGGTCTGCACCGGGTCGCTGATCCTCGGCGCGGCGGGGTTGCTGGAAGGCCGGGAGGCCACCACCCACTGGGCCTGCCGGCACCTGCTGGGCCGGTTCGGCGCGACCCCGGTCACCCGGCGCTGGGTGCGGGACGGGCCCGTCATCACCGCGGCCGGGGTGTCGGCGGGTATCGACCTGGCCCTGCACCTGGTGGAACGACTGGCGGGCGAGCCGGCGGCCAGGCTGGTCCAGCTCGTCATCGAGTACGACCCCGAGCCTCCCCTTGGCGCGCTCGACTGGAGCGGGGTCGATCCGGCCGGGCAGGCGCCCTGGATCGAGCAGATGATCAAGACCGCGCTGCCCGATCACCCGGCACTGGTCGAGCGCCTCACCGGTTAAAGTGGTACATATGTACCGGTATTGCCGCCGGTCGTGACGCAGGGAGGCCAATCTCATGCCGTGGTTGCTGCTCGCCGGCGCGATAGTTTCGGAGGTGCTGGCCACCTCAGCGCTCAAGCTGAGTGACGGCTTCGCCCACAAGGGCTGGGCGGTGGTGGTGGTGATCGGCTACCTCGCCTCCTTCGTCCTGCTTGCCCGGGCCCTGAAACTCCAGATGGAGGTCGGCGTCGCCTACGCCGTCTGGGCGGGCGCCGGCACGGCGGCCATCGCGGTGATCGGGGTGCTGTTCCTTGGCGAGGGGATGAACCTGGCCAAGGTCGCCGGAATCCTCCTGATCATCGGCGGTGTCATCCTGCTCAACCTGGCCGGCGCCCATTGACCGCCCCCGAGCCCGCCGCCCCACCGCCTACGGCGTCCGACCCTTCACCCGAGGGGCGGAAGCGCGGCGGCGCGCCATCACCCGCGTCTGGAGCTTCGCAGATTGCGCATCCGCCTGCGGTGGAAGCTTCGCAGATCGCGCAGCCGTCTGCGGGCGGAGGCTCGCGGGTCGTGCAGTCGGCTCCAGCCGGAGCTTCGCATGTCGGGCGGCCCGCGCAGGAGCGTGGCCGGCGGCGGCGCGCGGCGCTGCTGGCGGCCGCGGTCGGCCTGCTGGAACAAGGGGGTTTCACCGCCGTCACCCACCGGGCGGTGGCCCAGCGGGCCGGGCTCCCGCTCGCCGCGACCACCTACTACTTCGCCTCCCGCGATCAGCTGGTCGCCGAGGCCTTCGCCCTGCTGGTCACCGGGGAGCTGGACGGCATGCGCGCCCGGGTGCGAGCGGTGACCTCCACCGGATCCGGCTCCCCAGAGGAGCTCGCCACCGCGCTGGCCGTGGCGATGGCACCCGACACCGGGCCGGGACACGAAGACGACCGGTTGCGCCAGCTCGGCCTGTGGGAGCTCTACCTTCAGGCCGGCCGCGACCCGGCGTTGCAGGCCATCGCCCGCGACTGGACCGACGGTTGCGACGCGATCGTGGGGGAGATGCTGCGCCGGGCCGGATACCCGCCGACTCGGCACGTGGCCCGGATGATCGGCGTCCTGCTGGCCGGGCTGTGGATGGAGTACCTGGTCGAGAGCCGCCCCGAGGCCACCACCGAAGCCCACACGCTCCTGGTCCAGGCCCTGCACACCATCGGCGTTTCCCCAGGTGAGTCATAGGCGCCGATCCCCGGTCCTCGGCGTCGCCGATGATCGTGAAGAGCATGCGGCGCAGGGCCTGCACCTGGCAGCCCAGGTCCAGCGCCGTACCCGCGTGCAGGGCCCCGCCGGTTTCGGCGAGGAGCGGGCCCGGCGGTGTACAGGCACACAAGCTGGTGATCCCTCCCAGGCCCACGAGCGTCGAGCCGGATCTGAAGACCCACGAGGGCTTCGAGTGGGTCTATGTCCTGGCGGGCCGGTTGCGCCTGCTGCTGGGGGATCAGCGCCTGGTACTGGCCCCGGCGAGGTCGCCGCGTTCGACACCCACCTCCCGCACTGGCTCCGCCCCGAGGACGACCACCCGGTAGAACTGCTCGTCCTATTCGGACCCCAAGGCGAACGGGCCCACCTACGCGCCCGCACCCACTGACCCAAAGTCCCCGGCCTGCTCGACGGGTCCCACTGTGTGCCGTCCACCTGGGGCAGCTCGTTGTCACTCCTGCCTCCACAGTGCGGAACCTCACCGACATCCGCGAAGTTTCATGCCGACTTAGCAAGATGCCATTGCTCTGCGAGTAGGTCGTGATTTCGCCTGGGCCGGCCACAGTACGCAGGCTCTCGGGACAGCCTCAGGCCGACGTGCGCAGGCGGATCGCGTCGCGCAGGAGGAGTGTGGTGATCACGCTGCTCACCCCGGTCAGGGCGATCGCGAGGCCGACCGGGAGGAATTCCGCGAACACGCCGAAGACCAGGGGCCCGACCCCCTGGATGGTCATGGTGGTGGTGTTGAGCAGCGCGAAACCCTGTCCCTGGAGGTCGGACGGGACCGCCTCCAGGAAGCGTCGCTGCAGGCCGAGCAGGTAGGCGGATCCAACGCCGGTGATCACGTACACCGCGGCGATCGCCGGATACGGCAGGTCCACGATGAGCGCGATCGAGGGCGTGCCCATGATCAGCAGCAGTGGCAGGACCAGTCGTTCTCGGGTGGCAGGCGCGAACGCTCGCCCAACCACGATGTCGCCGATGAGCATGCCGACCGACGTGGCCGCCAATAGCAGGCCGGTCTCCGTCGGGCTGAACGCACGCTGCGCGGAGTACGGGATGAGCAGGCTTCCTGCTGCGGCCAAGTACGCGGCGGGCAGGCACTGGACCATGATCAGCTTGGTGACCCCGGGGGCGGCGACGAGCGCGGCGTTACCTTGCAAGGTCTTACGCACGATCGACCCGCCCGTGCGGACCGCCTCGGTGCGCGGCAGGAACAGGCGGCTGATCACCAAGGCGAGCAGGTGCGCCCCTGCGGTGACCAGCATCGTCCGCTCCACGCCCAGCCACGCGATCAGCGCCCCACCAGCGGCCATGCCCACCAACTGCGCCCCAACCGCGACGAGGTAGGACAGCGAACGCCCAAGCACGTAGGTATCGCCGGTGAGGACCTCCGCCAGGACCCGGCCCGCGGCCCCGGTGGTGACCGGTGTCAGGCAGGCCACGGCCGCGACGAGGAGCAGGCTGACCGCGACCGGGAGGTGTCCGAACGCGAGCAGCAGCCCGACCGCGCACTGGAGAGCGTAGCCCGTGGTGATGAGGGTCCGCGGCGAGAACCGGTCCGCCATCGCGGCGAGCAACAGGCCGCCTGCGGCTTGGGGGAGGAAGCCGATCGTGAACGCCACCGCCGTCAACAACGGAGAGTTGGTCTGGCTGAACACCAGCACCGCCAGCGCGACGGACCGCAGCGTGTCCGACATGACGCCAAGCAGCCGACCTGCGAATAGGGCACGGAACTGTGTGACCGCGAAGACCTGGCCATAGGTGGCCTTCGTCGTGAACGTATCGGTCATGGACTGGGATGCTCCGAAACTCTCTTGGGCCGAACCGCGTCCACCGGTTGATCACGGTGACATGGGTTGGCAGGACTCACGAAGCGGGCAGCCAAGCAGCCGCAAACCCCACGAATCCGGATCAATACTGGCCGTGCACGATCACCGACGTCCGGCGATCGGCGATCGATCCCTCAACGGTCCCTGAGCACCACCGCTGAGCTGGGCGAACTCATCGCGTGTGCCTCGGGTGCCATCGGAAACCGCCATCAGCCAGCGCGATCCGGCGATTTCCAGCGATCAGGGACGCGGCCCGTTTCTGCCGTATTCCGGTGGCACCCGCTCTACGCTGGGGCGGGTGAGACTCCTTCATCTCTCGCTGGCCGACGACTGGGCCGCCGCGGTGAGCGCCGGCGAGTATCAGGTGTCCACCCTGGGGCGGACCCTGGCACAGGAGGGGTTCATCCACGCGTGCGCCGGCATGGACCAGCTGCGCGGCGTCGCCGGGCGGTACTACACCGGTGTGACCGAGCCGCTGGTCGTGCTGACCCTCGAGGAGGCCCTCCTGGGATGCCCGGTGGTCTTCGAGGTTCCCCCGGGCGCGCAGGAGGCCTTCCCGCACATCTACGGCCCGCTGCCGGTGGAGGCCGTGGTGGCGGTGACGCCGTTCACGCCGTGACCGCCGCGCACCCGCCGCTCCGGCGCAGGCAGGCAGGGGCGCCCTCACACGCACAGCACGCGCTGCAGGCGCCCGGCGGCGAACAGCAGCCCGGCCAGGACCATCGCCCCAAGGTAGGCGGTGTGCACGAGCAGGCCCCAGCTTGGGGCGCCGATGGCCAGGCCCCGTACGAGCTCCACCGCGTGGTACAGCGGCGTCGCCTGGATGAGCACCTCGATCGCCACGGGATAGTCGCCGACCGGGGAGAAGGTGCCGGAGAACAGGAACAGGGCGAACTGGCCGGTGGCCAGCAGGTCGAAGTCCTGCCAGCCGCGCATCAGCGTGCTGACGGCCATGCCGATCGACCCGAAGGCCAGCCCCACCAGCATGGTGGCCGGGAACGCCGCCAGCGCCCACAGCGGCGAGGCGAGACCTAGCGCGACCATGATGATCACGAAGACCCCGGTGTAGAGGGAACCCCGGATCATGGCCCAGCTCAGCTCTCCGAGCGCGATCTCGAAGGGGCGCACCGGTGTGGCCAGGATCGCGTCGAAGGTCTTCTGGTATTTCATCTTGAAGAAGAAGTTGTAGGTGGTCTCGGCCAGCGCGCCCGACATCGCCGCCACCGCGAGCATCGCCGGGGCCACGAAGGTGGCGTACGGCAGCGACCGGTCGCCCACCCGCATGTCACCGACCAGGGCGCCGACGCCGACGCCGATGGACAGCAGGTAGAGCAGCGGCTCGAAGAAGCCCGAGACCAGCACCAGCCAGTATGCGGGGCCCGAGCGCAGCGCCCCGAGGTTGCGGCTGATCACCGCGCCCACCCGGCCGGGGGAGACCCGGGCGGCGATCATCGTGGTCATCATGTGTCGTCAGTCCTGAAGTCGCTTGCGGAAGGCATGCACGGCCAAGGTCACGCCCACCGCGGCGAAGACCAGCAGGTAGGCCAGGTGCGCGGCGATCGGCCAGGGGGGCGCGGTGCCCAGCGTCGCCGCCCGGTTCAGCTCGACCCCGTGCCACAGCGGGGACACGTAGGCCAGCGGCCGGGCGAGCACAGGCAGCTGTTCGACCGGGAAGAACACCCCGGCGAACAGCGTGGAGGGGATGACCACGAAGCGGAACAGCATCGCGAAGTAGCTGTCTTGCTCGATGCTCGCGGAGAAGGCCATCGTCGGCGCGGCCACCGCGAGCGCCACCAGCGCGCACACCAGCGGTGTGACCAGGGCCCAGGGCGAGTGCAGGGCGCCGAACAGCGCGGTGATGGCGAGGAACACCACCACGGCGATCTGGACGCGGATCAGGATGTACAGCAGCCAGCCGCAGACCATGTCGCCGACCTCGACGGGGGTGGCGCGCATCGCGTGGTAGGCCCGGACCCACTTGAAGTCGCCGAGCACGGGATAGGTGCACTCGCCCACCGACATCTGGAACGCGGTCGAGGCGAGCACGCCGGGGACGATCCACGACAGGTAGTGCACGCCGGCGATGTCGCCCACGTGGCCGCCGAGCCCGATGCCGATGCTGATGAGGAACAGCACCGGCAGCAGGAAGGAGGAGAACGCCGAGGCCCGCCACAGCCGGCGGTACAGCAGGAGGCTGCGCTCCAGCACCGCCAGCGTCGAGCTCGCGGTGACCTGTGTCGTCAGGGCCATCAGTCGACCAACGTCCGGCCGGTGAGGTGCAGGAACACATCCTCCAGGGTGGAGCGGCGCACCAGCACGCTGGAGGGGGCGAGCCCGCGCCGGTGGACCTCGGTGGTGGCCGCGTCGCCATCGGTGGTGTACACCAGGATCCGGTCGGGCAGCGGGTCGACGCGCTGGCCGATGCCGGCGAGCTTGCCCGCCAGGTCGGCCAGGCGCTCGTCTCCGAAGCGCAGCTCGACCACCTCGGGGGTGGAGTAGGTCTCGATCAGCGAGCGCGGGGACCCCTCGGCGACGATGCGCCCGCCGTCCATGACCACCAGCCGGTCGCACAGCTGCTCGGCCTCGTCCATGTAGTGGGTGGTGAGCACCAGCGTGGTGCCTCGTCGCTTGAGCTGGAACAGCCGCTCCCACAGCAGGTGGCGGGCCTGCGGGTCAAGGCCGGTGGTGGGCTCGTCGAGCAGGATGATCTCGGGGTCGTTCACCAAGGCCCTGGCGATGGTGAGCCGGCGTTTCATGCCGCCCGACAGCGGTTCGACCTGGCTGCCGGCCCGGTCGGCCAGCTGCACGAACTCCAGCAGCTCATCGGCCCTGCGGCGTGCGTCTGGGCGGCTGATGCCGAAGTAGCGGGCGTAGGTGGTGAGGTTCTCGCGCACGCTGAGGTCGGGGTCGAGGTTGTCCAGCTGCGGGCAGACGCCGAGCCGTCCGCGGATCTGGGCGCCGTCGCTTGCGGGATCCATGCCCAGGATGCGCAGCTCGCCCTCGGTGGGCAGCGACACGCAACTGATCATGCGCATCGTGGAGGATTTGCCGGCGCCGTTGGGGCCGAGGAAGCCGAACGCCTCGCCGGGGGCGACATCGATGTCGATGCCGTCCACGGCGGTGAAGTCGCCGAAGCGTTTCACCAGGCCACGGGCGTGAATCAAAGGTTGCTCAGGCACGAGGCGACCCTAACGAACCCGACCGACATCCTCGCAACCGGTTTTACGCCGGGCGGCGGGCTACTCCACGACGAGCTCGACGGGGATGTTGCCCCGGGTGGCGTTGGAGTAGGGGCAGACCTGGTGTGCGGCCTCGACCAGTGCCCGGCCGGGCTCGCCCTGCAGTTCCTCGGGCAGCTCCACGCGCAGCGTGACGGTGAGCCCGAACGCCCGGTCCTCGCCGGCCACCAGCCCGACCTCGGCGGTCACCGACGCCTGTGACACGTCGTGCTTCATCCGCCGGGCCACCAGGGTGAGCGCGCTGGCGAAGCAGGCGGCGTATCCGGCGGCGAACAGCTGCTCGGGGTTGGTGCCCTCACCGCTGCCGCCGAGGGCCTTGGGCGGGGCCAGCGTGACGTCCAGCAGTCCGTCGGAGGACACGGCGCGTCCCTCCCGGCCCGAGGCGGTGGCGATCGCGGTGTACAGCGCGCTCATGAGCTTGCCCTTTCTGTCGGCGGCCAACTGATTGTGCACAATATAATTGTGCGCAGTCAAGTTGTAGACTGCTGGACATGAAGGACGAGCTGCTGCGCCTGGACCGCCAGGTCTGCTTCGCCGTGCACGCCACTTCCCGGGCGCTGGACGGGGTCTACCGGCGCGAGCTGGCCGAGCTCGGCCTCACCTACCCCCAGTACCTGGTGATGCTGGTGCTGTGGGAGCACCAGCCGGCCGCCGGCGACCCGCCGCTGACCCTCAAGCGGCTCGGCCAGGCCCTGCGGCTGGACTCCGGCACGCTGTCGCCCCTGCTCAAGCGCCTGGAGGCGGCGGGGCTGGTGCGCCGCGACCGCGACACCCGCGACGAGCGGTCACTGCACGTACGCCTCACGCCCGCCGGCGCGGCCCTGCGCGCCCGCGCCCGCAAGGTGCCCGAGCGCGTCTTCGCCGCCACCGGACTGGACGAGAGCGAGCTCACCCACCTGCGGCAGGTGCTCGCCCGGGTGACCACCGCCCTGGACGCGGAGGCCGCCATCTAGCGCGACCGGCGCAAATCCACCACCACCCACAGGGCCGTACGCGACCTCATCGGTCAGTGGCGCGCGGTCACACGTCCCAGGTGACCGGCAGGCTCTTGACCCCGTAGATGTCCGCGGTCTCCGGGCGCAGGGGGACCTCGTCAGCCGGTACGGCCAGGCGCAGCGTGGGGAAGCGGTTGACCAGCGCGGGGAAGGCGACCCGCATCTCGACGCGGGCCAGCTGCTGACCCAGGCACTGGTGGATGCCGTGGCCGAAGGCCAGGTGCCCGCCGTCCTGCCTCCCGAGGTCGAGCACGTGGGGATCGGCGAAGCGCTCGGGGTCGCGGTTGGCGGTGTTGTACGACAGGATGACCATCGTACCGGCCTTGATGGTGTGGCCGTCCAGCTCGACGTCCTCCAGCGCCGTCCTCATGAACGTCTTGGCGACGCTCAGATACCGCAGCAGCTCCTCCACGGCCTTGTCGGTGAGCCCGGGGTCGGCGCGCAGCGCGGCGAGCTGCTCCGGGTTCCGCAGCAACGCGAAGGTGCCCAGCGCCAGCATGTTCGCGGTGGTGTCGAACCCGGCCGACAGCAGAATCAGGCTCATTCCCCGCAGCTCCTCATCGGTCAGATCGCTGTCCATGAGGTCGCTGAGCACGTCGTCGGCGGGGTTCGCGCGCTTGGCGGCCACCAGCTCCGCGAGGTACTGCTGGGTCGCGGTGTAGGCCGCGATCATGTCCTCGTCGCTTGTCTCCCCGCCGAGGAACTTGTCGATGTGCTCCTGGAAGGAGCCCCGGTCCTCGTACGGCACCCCCAGCAGCTCACAGATCACGATGGCGGGGACGGGCTTGGCGAACGCGGTCACCAGGTCGGTCGGCGGCCCGGCCTTCTCCATGGCGTCCAGGTGGTCGGCGGTGATCTGCTCGACGCGCTCGGTGAGCTGTCGCATCCGCCGGACGGTGAACTTGCCCACCAGCGGTTTGCGATAGCGCCCGTGCTGTGGTTCGTCCATGAGGAGGAACTCGCCGGGCGGCGCCGGAGGGACCTCGATCTCGCCGAAGTCGATGGTCGGGTGGTGACGCATGAACTCCTTGCGGGAGCTGAACCGCGAGTCGGCCAGGACCGACCGGAGCAGGTCGTATCCGGTGATCAGCCAGCCCTGGTGTCCGTCGGGGAAGGGGTACCGGCTGATGGGGCCGTGCTCGCGGGCCTGGATCAGCTCCTTGGGCGGGTCAAAGGGACAGCCGGGCTGACGTGCGGCCGGCAGTGTGGTGACGGTGTATTCCATGGTCGTTCCTCTCATCGCCCGAGGCTCTAATCGCGATAGTACGTGTCTTCCGCGGCTCGGAAGCGGCGTCGCATTCAGCCACCATCGCCGACCGCGCTGATACCGGGCCGTCGCCGTGCTGACACGGCCGCTGACACCACACCGCATCAAGCGGGCCGACCAGCCCGGCAACCGGCTCGGGACCGCGCCACCGTTCGGCACAATGACTGAGGTGAGAGTTGAACTGCTTGGACCGTTCGAGATCCGGAACCGCGATGGGGCCGTGGTGGAGGTTCCTGGCATTCGGCTGCGCGCGCTGCTGGCCGCACTCGCCCTCGAACCCGGCCGGATCGTCTCGCGCGTGAGGCTGGTCGACTGGATCTGGGGACAACGGCCGCCCGCGGACGAAGTGAACGCCTTGCAGGCGTTGGTGTCCCGGTTGCGCAGGGCGCTGCCGGACGGTGTGATCGAGGCGGATTCCGGCGGGTACCGGCTGGCCGTGGCTCCTGACGCCGTGGACGTGTGCCGGTTCGAGCACCTGGTCGGTCAGGCTCGCGCCGCCGAGCCTGCGGAGCGGGCCGATCTGCTGCGCTCGGCCCTGGCATTGTGGCGCGGTACGGCCATGGCCGACATCGCGCTGCGAGACAGCGACGCGTTCGACGCCGCGGTCGCGCGTCTGGACGAGCTATACGTTGCCGCGCTCGGGGATCGGGTGGATGCCGATATCCGCCTCGGCCGGGGCTCGGAGCTGGTCTCCGAGCTGACCGAGCTGGTCGCCACGTATCCGCTGCGGGAGGGGTTCGTGGCGGCCCTGATGCGGGCGCTCGCCGAGGCGGGGCGTGGGACCGAGGCCTTGACCGTGTACCAGCGGACACGCGAGCGGCTCGCTGAGGAGTTGGGCGCCGATCCGTCGGCCGAGCTCTCCGCACTGCACACCGCGTTGCTGCGGGGCGAGCTGGGGGAGCGGGCGGAGAACCACCGGACGAACCTGCGCGCCGAGCTGACGAGTTTCGTGGGCAAGGACGATGACATCTCCGCGGTCGCCGGTCTGGCCATCAAACACCGGCTGGTCACCTTGACGGGGCCGGGTGGCTCGGGCAAGACAAGGCTGGCCACGGAGACAGCGCGGACGATGCTCGCCGAGCTGCCTGATGGGGCGTGGCTGATCGAACTGGCCTCGGTGCGGGCGGGCGGTGAGCTGGCGCAGGCCGCCCTTACCGCGATCGGCCTGCGTGATCAGGCATTGCTCGGTGGTGCGCGGGGTGGGGAGCCGATGGATCGGCTCATCGCCGCGGTCAGGGAGCGCGCGATCTTGCTGATCCTGGACAACTGCGAGCACGTGATCGAGGCGGCCGCGGCCTTCGCCGACCGGCTTCTGGGGGAGTGCCGCAGCCTGCGGATCGTGGCCACGAGCAGGGAACCACTCGGTATCACCGGGGAGGTGCTGTGGCAGGTCGAGCCACTCGCGCTGCCCGCCAAGGGAGCGGACCCCTCCCAGGTCGGGTCCTCACCCGCGGTGCGGCTGCTGCGGGACCGCGCCGATCTGGTGCGCAAGGACATCGGCTCTGACGCGCTGACCCTCTCGGCCATGGCGCGGATCTGCCGGGCGCTCGACGGGGTGCCGCTGGCGATCGAACTGGCCGCGGCACGGCTGCGCACCATGTCCATCGACCAGCTGGCGCATCGGCTCGATGACCGATTCCGTCTGCTGACCAGCGGCAGCCGTACGGCGCTTCCCCGGCACAAGACGCTGCGCGCGGTCGTCGACTGGAGCTGGGATCTGTTGACCGCGGCCGAACGCGGCGTGCTGCGGCGGCTGTCGGTGTTCTCCGGCGGGGCGAGCCTGGAAGCGGCCGAACGGGTGTGCGGGGACGAGGTGTTCGCCGGCGAGCAGGTGCTCGACGTGCTGACCGCGTTGATCGAGAAGTCGCTGCTGCTCGCCGACGGCCAGGGCGCGCCGCGCTACCGGATGCTCGACACCATCAGGGAATACGCGGCACACCGGCTCGCCGAGGCCGGGGAGAGCGAGCCGGCGCGCCGGGCGCACCTTGCCTACTTCACCGAGCTGGCCGAGACGGCCGATCCGCACCTGCGCCGGGCCGAGCAGCTGGAATGGCTGTCCACGCTCGAGACCGAGCACGACAACATCAGCGCGGCCCTGCGCGGGGCGATCGCCGAGGGATGGGCACAGGAGGCGATGCGGCTGGTCGGGGCCGTGGGCTGGTACTGGTACCTCAGTGGGCACAGGGCCGAGGGCACCGAGCTGAGCATCGCGGCGGCCTCGCTGCACGGTGAGGTGTCCGATGAGGTGCGGGCGATGGCGTACATCATCGTGACGGTGTTCGTGACCTCCGGGCCCGGCGGCGATCAGTATATGGCGCGGGAGTGGATCCAGGAGGCACACCGGTTGTCCCAGCGCAGCGGGTATCGCCACCCGATGCTCGGGTTCGTCGTGCCGCTGGAGCGGATGCTGCAGGGGGCGACGGAGTTCCTGTCCGCGTTCGACCCGCTCATCGCCGACGACGATGATCCATGGGTGCGCGCGCAGGCCAGGCTCAGTCGTGGCCGATTGCGGCTCACGCTCGGCGGCGACGAGACCGATGTGGACATCGACGCCAAAATCGCCCTTGCCGAGTTCCGCACGGTGGGTGACCGGTGGGGGATCTCGTCGGCGCTGACCTTCGTGGCCGATCGGCTCGCCATGCGCGGCGAGTTCGCACGCGCGTGTGAGCACTACGAAGAGGCGGTCGCGGCGCTGACCGAGGTAGGTGCGACCGAGGACGTGGTCGGCCTGCGGGCGCGGCAGGCTCAGCTGTACTGGCTGCTCGGCGACGAGCGATTCAGCACGGCCGCCATGGCCGAAGCGCAGCGGTGCGCGGACGAAGTCGCCTGGCCGGACACGCTCGCCGAGCTGGCGCTTTCGAAGGCGCAGCTGGCGCGCTGGCGCGGCGAGCCGGACGAGGCACACCAGCACCTGGCCACGGTGCGGGCGATGCTGGACAACACGGAGGTAGGCGACTGGGTCCGCGCCAAGGCCATGGACATGTACGGCTACCTCGCCGAGGATCTCGAGAAGGCCCGCGCGCATTGGACCGAGGCGTTCCGCGTGGTGACAAGGTACGCGTATCCACCCGGGATCGCCGAGGTGTTGATCGGGATCGCCGATCTCGCGCTGCGCCAGGGACAGTACGAGCAGGCCGTGCGATTGCTCGCGGCGAGCGAGGGCGTGCGCGGTACGCCGGATCGTTCGCAGCCGGACGTCTCCAGGATCGCCGCGGACACGCGCGATCGCCTCGGTGAGACCGTGTTCGCCGAGGCGACCCGTGCCGGTCAGCGGCGCGATTGGCGTGAGCTGGCCGAGATCACCCTCGGTTCGTGAACGACACGCGCGCCTACAGGTCCGCGCCGACCGGCGGTCCCGGCGCAGGCGGCCGGTGACCGGCGCCGTGACAACGCCGGGCGGTGAACGGGCGTCGAACTAGCGCGGGCGCCCACGCCTGGTGAATCGGGGCGCGGGGTCACTGAGAGGGATGGGTGGGGTCATGGCTGTGCGGATCGCGGTCCGGTCGGACGACCCGGCCGGGGACCTCGACGACCTGCGCAGACGGCTGGCAGGCGAACGGGAGTCGCGCGGCCGGGTGGAGGCCGTGCCGGCGCCGCCGCCGGAGGGCGTCCTGTCGCCCGTCGTCGACGTGCTGCTGGTGGCGCTCGGCCCGGCGGGCGCGGTGACCAGCCTGGCCGCCGTGCTCGTCACCTGGCTGCGCCGGCGCCGCCCGGACGTGTCGATCGAGGTGGTCCGAGCCGACGGAGCCAAGCTCACCATCTCCGCCACCGACCTCGGCGACATGGACGGCGCGCGCATGGCCGCGTACGTCGACCGGCTCGCCGCCGCCCTCGACGGCGGCGAGCCGTCCCCGCCGCCCACCGGCCCGGACGAAACGGCACCCGCCGAGCGCCAGGTCCTGGGCGGCGCTCCGGACACGGACGCTGATGGCGCTCCGGGCACGGACGCTCTGAGCATGGACGTCGACGGTGCTCTGGGCATGGACGTCGACGGTGCTCTGGGCATGGACGTCGACGGTGCTCTGGGCATGGACGCCGAGAGTGCTTCCGGCACGGACGCCGACGGGGCGCCGGGCGGAGATGGCGGGCAGGGAGCGCGGCGGCCGGGCGGCCGGGGGTGACGTCCTGGGCGCCGACCGACCTGTCAGGCCCTGGCGTCCAGGTCCTGCTGGTGGGCGTGAGCAGGTACCCGGCCGCGGACCGGCGTTACCTGCCGGACGTCCCCGCCGTGGAGACCACGGTCGAGGATCTGCACGAGACGCTGGTCGCCCGGTGCGGCGTCGCGGAGGCGTCGATCACCAAGCTGCTGAACCCGGACGGACCAGAGAAGCTGTTCTCCGCCATCTCCGAGGTCAGCCGGCGTGCCACTACCGTCTTCCTGCTGTACTTCGCCGGGCACGGCAACCTCACCTCCGACCGCTTCTACCTCGGCACCGCCAAGTCCGACCAGCGGACCTACCACCTGCGTGAGCGCTGGCTGGACTTCGACGACGTGGCCGGTGCCCTCGCCGAGAACGCGGTGGCCTCGACCGTGGTCATCCTGGACTGCTGCTTCTCCGGCCATGCCGCGCTGCGCGGCGGCGCGCACTACCTGCTGGCCTCGGCGGGGCCCACGGAGTTCGCGCTCGCGCCGCCCGGCGCCCGTCACACCGCCTTCACCGGCCGGCTGATCGATCTGTTGCGGGACGGCACCCCCACCGGCCCGTACGCGTTGAAGCTGGACGATCTCTTCCGGCACCTGGACCGCACGCTGGAGGTGCGCCCGCACCATCGGTCCGGCGACTCGGCGCAGAACCTCCTGGTCGCCTACAACCCGGCCTATCGGGCACCGCAGATGCCCGGAGGACCGACCGGCGAGCCGGACGAGGTGGCCGACACAGCCTGCCCCTACCCGGGCATGGCGCCCTACGGCACCGACATGGCCCGCTACTTCCATGGCCGGGGCAAGGACGTGGAGGAGCTGGCCGACCGGCTGCACCGGGACGACCGCCCGTTCATGCTGATCGGCCCTTCCGGCTTCGGCAAGTCGTCGCTGCTGCGCGCCGGTCTGATCCCCGCCGTGCGGCAGCGGGGGATCGGCGGCCGGGCCGTGGTGGACATCCTCGTCGAGCCGGGCGCCGTCCCCCTGGACGCGCTCGCCCGCGCCATCGCCCGGGCGACCCGCGCCGACGACGCCGACGTGCGGGCGGCCCTGGACGCCGACCCGGCCGGGGCGGTGCGCCGGTCGCTGGAGCCGGTCCTCGGCGACGACGGCCGGGCGTTGCTCGTCGTCGACCAGTTCGAGGCCGTGTTCTCGGCGCCGGAGGCGGAGCGGGAGGCGTTCGTCGCGGCCGTGCTCCCCGCCGAGCCGGGGCGCGTCCGTGTCGTCCTCGCGGTCCGCCCGGACTTCACCGGGCACTGCCTGGCCTTCCCCGCGCTGGCCGACCTGCTCGACGACCGGCCGTACTACCTGCGCCCCATGGCGGAGCCGCAGCTGCGGGAGGCGATCCGGGGTCCCGCGCGGGCGGCGGGGCTGGACCTGCAGGACGGCCTGGTCACGCTGCTCCTGCGCGGCGGGCGCGTCCCCGCCCTGCCGCAGTTGTCGTACGCGCTGACCGTCACCTGGGCGCACCGGGCCGACCGGGTGCTCACCGTCAAGGCGTACGAGGAGTCCGGCGGCATCGACGGCGCCCTGCGCAAGGCGGCCGAGGAGGCGGACGCCGCGCTGACCGGGCCGCTGCGGCCCGCGGCGCGGCGCATGCTGCTCGCCCTGGTGGTCAGCCCGCACGACGAGCTGGTGATCTGCCGGCCGGTCCCGCTGGCGCGGTTGCTCGATGCGGAGGCCGACGCGGCGGCGGCCCGGCAGGCGCTCAAGGTCCTCACCGACGCCCGCCTGCTGAGCGTGGACGGCGACCGGAACGTCTCGATCGTCCACGACTCGCTCACCGGGAGCTGGCCGCTGCTCGCCGAGGTGATCGCGCTGAACCGCGACTGGATCCGCCGGCGCGGGCAACTCGAGGTCGACTCCGCCGCCTGGCAGGCCGCCGACCCGGACACCAAAGACCGCGCGGTCTACCAGGGCGCGATCCTGGACGGGGCGGTGGCGCTCGCCCGGTCACGCGACGACGTTCCGCCTCTGGTCGCCGCTTTCCTGGACGCCGGGCTGGAGCACCGTGAGCGGCTGGACCTGGCCGAGCGGCGGGTCACCCGCCGCCTGCGGCGCCTGCTGGCGGCGCTGGCCGTCGTGAGCGTGCTGGTCGCGGCCACCAGCGTGATCGCGTTCCGGCAGCGCGGCGAGGCCGTGCTGGCGGCCCGGGTCGCGGTGGAGCAGCGCGACGTCGCCGACTCCGGGAGGCTGGGGCGGACGGCGGTCGCCCTGGCCGAGCGGCGGCCGAACCTGGCCAGGCAGCTCGCGCTCACCGCCTACCGGATCTCCCCGACCCCGGAGGCGTACGCCGCGCTGTTCGCGCTCCAGAGCGCGCCCGCGGTGGTCGACTCGCAGCAGAAGGTCTACCAGACGGCCTTCCGCCCGGACGGGCGGCTCATGGCCCTGGGCAGCGGGACCGTGCTGCTCTGGGACCTGCCCCGCCGGACGGCGCGCGGGAAGGTGAACCCCGGGCCCGGCGCCCTGAAGTTCACCGAGTTCGTGCTCGGCGGCCGTGGCCTGCTCACCGCCACCCGGGACGGCATCGTGCTGCTGTGGGACGTGTCCGACCCCGACCGGCCGTCGATCACCGTGGACCTGACCGACGTCATGGGCAGGGCCGACGAGGAGTTCCGTGCCGTCCAGACGATGGCGCTCAGCCCCGACCGCCGGATCCTCGCCATCTGCGACAGCCGGGACGACGGCTACCGAGGGTTGGCCCTGTGGGACGTCGCCGACCCCGTGCGTCCGCGGCGGCTGTCCCTGTCGGTCGCCCGCGGCCAGGGCCCCGCGGAGAGGCTGCTCTTCAACGGCGACGGCAGCATGCTGGCCGCGGCCGAGGGCGGGGCCGCCACCCTGATCGACGTCTCCCGGCCACGCGCGCCCCGGAGGCTGGCGAAGATCTACTACGGCGCCTACGGGATGAGCGGCCTGGCCTTCAGCCCGGACGGGCGGCTGCTCGCGACCGGGGACTCCAACATCGATGGCTACGTCGGCGGCGTCGACACGGTCCGGCTGTGGGACATCTCCGCTCCCGAGCGTCCTCTCCCGCGCCGCACCCTGAACGGGCACACCAACTCGGTGAACGGGCTGGTCTTCAGCCCGGACGGCGCCCTGCTGCTGTCCGCCTCCCAGGACTCCACGCTCGGGGTATGGGACGTCCGGGACCCCGGCGCGGCCCGGCAGGTGCGCGTCGTGTCCGGCCATACCGACGCGGTCGCCGACGTCGGCCTGCTGCCGGGCGGCGCAGGGTACTTCTCCGCCTCCTTGGACGGCACCGTCCGGCTCTGGGACGCCGCGGACCTCACCAACCCCGGGGCCCTCGCCTCGTTCCCCACACCGGGAAAGGACCCGCGGGAGACCACCGGCCAGGACGACCTGCTGGACGTGACCTTCAGCCCGGACGGCCGCACGCTGGTGGCGGCCGCGATGGACGGGACCACCCACGTCTGGTCGGTCGCCGATCCGCGGCGCCCGGTCCTGCGGCAGACCCTGGACGAGCACGGCAGCTGGGTCAACAGCGCCGCCTTCACCCCCGACGGCCGCCTGCTCGTCACCGCGGGCAAGGACGCCGACGTGGTCGTCTCGGCCGTGAGCCCGCAGGGGGAGATGCGCCGGCTCACCGAGTTCACCCCCGACCCCGGCAGCGTGGTCTGGTGGACCGCGGTCAGCCCGGACGGCCGCGTCCTGGCCACCAGCGGCGGTACCCCGGCGCTATGGGACCTGGCCTCGCCGGCGAAGGACGGCGAACCTCCACTGCTGGCCCGCCTCCCGGGGGACCCCATCACGCCCAGCAGAGCGGTCGCCATCAGCGACGACGGCGCTCTGCTCGCCGTGGGCGACCAGAGGGCGGACATCCGGGTGTACCGGATCACCGACCCCCGCCACCCCGAGCCGCTCGCCCGCTTCCGCGCGCCCGGCGATGAGGTGTCGACGCTCGCGTTCCGCCCGGGCGGCCACATCCTCGCCGCCTCCGGGGGCAACCCGCTGGACTTCGAGTCCGACGAGCGGCGGCTCCAGCTGTGGGACCTGTCCCGGCCGCGTTCCCACCGGCCGCTCGTCGGCGTGCAGGACCACCAGGACTGGGTGAACGAGGTGGCGTTCAGCCGGGACGGCAGGCTGCTGGCGGCGGCCGGGGTGGACCAGACCCGCGTGTGGGACGTGAGCACGCCCGCCGCGCCGCACCTGGTGGCGACCCTCGACGCCCACGACGGCGAGGCCACCGCCGTGGCGTTCGGGCCCGGCGGACTGCTGGCGGCCGCCTCCGACGGGAAGGTCTCCCTGTACCCCACCGCGCCCGAACGGCTCGTCGCCCGGCTCTGCGCGTCCTTCGGCGCCCCCATCAGCGAGCCGGAGTGGGGCCAGTACGTGCCCGGACGGACCTACAGCCCGCCCTGCGGGCCGCCGGCCGACGAGGAGCAGGCCGTGCGCCCCACCTCGCCCATCCCCGGCCCGGTGACCCCCGCCTACGCCACGCCCGACCCCACGGCGACCACGCCGACACCGGTCGAGGTGGACCTGCTGCGCATCGGCGACTGCTTCGAGCGTGGCCCGGACCAGCGGCGGGTGCTGCGGCTGGACTGCTCCGCCCCGCACACCTTCGAGGTCGTCGCCGACGGGGCGAACGAACAGGGCGGCTGTCACTCCCAAGTGCATCGCCTGTTCCCCGGGGTACGGACGCCCTCGGAGGAGGGATCAGGCCCGCCCACGCTGTACTGGGGCTACTTCGAGCGCCGGAACCGGGGGGGCCAGGCGTTCTGCTACGTCTGGCGTCCGGACGGCGTCAAGACCACCGGGCCCCTGCCGCGCCCGGCGACGGCCACGCCCTGGTGACCGCTCGGTCACGCTATCGGGGGGTCAGCACACAGAACTCATTGCCGTCGGGATCGGCCATCGTCACCTGACCGTCCTCGTGCCGGCCGATGTCGATGCGAGTGGCGCCGAGGGAGATGAGACGGTCGACCTCCGCCTGCTGATCACCATGCGCAGGTGGGGCGAGGTCGAAGTGCAGTCTGTTCTTCCCGGTCTTCGGCGCCACCGGCGGGCCGCCCCAGGTGACCTTCGGGCCGCCGTGCGGCGAGCGGATGGCGGTCTCCTCGTCCTGGTCCCAGACCAGCGGCCAGCCCAGCGCCTGGCTCCAGAAGTACCCGACCTGCTGCGAACCGTCGGACGAAAGCGCTCCGATGAAACCGCAGTCGGCGAGGAACTTGTTGTCCCACTCGATGACGCAGAACTCGTTGCCTTCGGGGTCGGCGAGCACCACATGACGCTCTTCCGGCAGTTGCCCGATGTCGATGTGCCGCCCACCCAGTTCGAGCGCCCTGGCCACCGTCTGCCGCTGGTCCTCAACGGAGGTGCTCGTCAGATCGAAGTGGATCTGGTTCGGGCCGGTCTTCTTCTCCTCGGTGGCAAGGAATCGGATCCGGAACCCGGTGTCGTCGTTGGGCAGCAGCGTGATGCCATCGTGAGCGTCGTCGGCCATCTCCCAGCCCAGGACTCCGGCCCAGAAGCGCGCCAGACGCGGCGGGTCGTTCGCATCGAAGCAGAGCGCGACGAGCTGACAGGTCATTCCCGCATCTCCAAAGTGTCGACTCAAAGGCGCAGACAGGGCACCTCCCGCCGCGCAGGACGAAGGCCAACGCTAGCCCGCTGGAGGATCGTGACGCCAACGCATTTCGGGCTCCGCCCGGCAGCCCTGGTGGGCGCCGGTCACGCCCGCCGGGCGACGGCGGTGATGAGCGGTTGCAGCAGCCGGGCCGCCAGCGGCCCGAACGCGGCCAGGATCAGCACGTACCCCGCGGCCAGCGGCCCCAGATCGGGATGCGCTCCGGCCGCCACCGCCAGCCCCGCGATGACGATGTTGAACTCCCCGCGCGGGATCAGCGCGATGCCCGCCCGGGCCTGCCCGGCCCTGCCGACCCCGGCGCGCCGCGCGGCGTACACGCCGGTGCCCAGCTTGGTGGCCATGCTGACCACGGCCAGCAGGACCGCCACCGGGGCCATCGGCAAGATCGCGGCGGGGTCGGTCTGCAGCCCGAAGAAGACGAAGAACACCGCGGCGAACAGGTCGCGCAGCGGGATCAGCAGGGTGCGCGCCTCGTGGGCCAGCTCGCCCGACAGCGCGATGCCCACCAGGAAGGCGCCCACCGCGGCCGACACCTGCAACTGCTGTGCCACTCCGGCCACCAGCAGCGCCAGGCCCACGACCTTCAGCAACAGCACCTCGGAGTTGGGGCTGGCGACGAACTTCTCGATGATGCGGCCGTAGCGCAGCGCGACCAGCAGCACGACGCTGACCGCGGCCAGCGCGATGGCCACGCTGACGGCCCCGCCGATCAGGCTGACCCCGGCCAGGATCGCGGTCAGGACCGGCAGGTACAGCGCCATCGTCAGGTCTTCGAAGACCAGCAGCGACAGCACGACCGGGGTCTCGCGGTTGCCGATCCACCCAAGATCGGACAGCACCTTGGCGGTGATGCCGGAGGAGGTCGCGTAGGTCACCCCGGCCATCGCCACCGCCGCGACCGGCCCCCAGTCGAGCACCAAGGCGACGATCACCCCTGGTGCCGCGTTGAGCACCAGGTCCACCAGGCCGCCGCGGGCGTTGCCGCGCAGGCTGGTCACCAGCTCGTCGGCGTTGTACTCAAGGCCGAGGGTCAGCAGCAGCAGCACCACGCCGAGCTCGGCGCCGACGGAGATGAACTCCCCGCTGGTGGCGAGGGGCAGGATGCCGCCCTGGCCGAAGGCCAGCCCGGCGATCAGATACAGCGGGATGGGGGAGATGCCCCCTCGCAGTGCCAGCGCTCCGAGCACGCCGAGGGCCAGTACGATGCCGCCGAGTTCGATGAAGAGTATCGCCGTGTGCACGCCGGCCTATCCGTTGGACAGGATGTCGGCGACGGCGGTGGTGCTCTCGGGACTGCCCACCACGACCACCACGTCCCCGCTGGCGAGCGGGAAGTCGGGGGTGGGGCTGGCGTGGACCTGCCCGCCCCGCACCACGGCCACGATCGAGGCGCCGGTCCTGGTGCGCACGCGGGCGTCCCCCATCGGCCGGTCGGCGTAGGGCGAGCCCTCCAGGATGGGCAGCTGGACGCTGACCAGCCCCTCGACTTCGCGGTGCAGGGCGTTGAGCCGCTGGACGATGCGAGGAGCGCCGAGCAGCTCCACCAGCGCGTCGGCTTCCTCGTCGTTGAGCTGGATGGCCTCACAAGCCCGGTCGGGGTCGTGCCGGTCGTAGATGACCAGGTCGCGGCGGCCCGTGCGGTGGGAGACCACCGCGATCCTGCGGCCGGCGTGGGTGGTGAACTCGTGCTTGAGCCCTATGCCCGGCAGCGCGGTCTGTTCGATCTCCACCAGGCCCGCCCCCCTTCGGTCGTCCGGTCGCGCCCACCCGCACAGGGCCGGAGCGAACGGCCGGGCGGCGGGTGGACCCTTGCGAGGCTAACACGGACAAACACCGTCAGATCACCACGCTGAGTGCCAGGACCAGCACCAGCCCGACCACCGAGATCACCGTCTCCATCGCCGACCAGGTCTTGAGGTTCTGGCCCACGCTGAGCCCGAAGTACTCCTTGACCAGCCAGAAACCCGCGTCGTTGACGTGCGAGAAGAACAGCGACCCCGCGCCGATGGCCAGCACCAGCAGCGAGGTCTGCCCGGTGTCCAAGGTGGTGACCAGCGGGGCCAGGATGCCCGAGGCGGTGACGGTGGCCACCGTGGCCGACCCGGTGGCAAGGCGGATGAGCACCGCGACCAGCCAGGCCAGCAACAGCACCGACAGCCCGCTGTTCTGCACCCAGTCGGCCACCAGCTTGCCGATGCCGGTGTCGACCAGGGTCTGCTTGAACCCGCCGCCCGCGGCGACGATCAAAAGGATGCCCGCGATCGGCGGCAGCGCGCGCTCCAGCGAGGTGGCGATGGCCTTGCGGTCCATGCCGGCGCCCAGGCCAAGGGTGAAGATCGCGACCAGCACGGCGATGAGCAGCGCCACCAGCGGGGTGCCGAGGAAGTCCAATACGGTGCGCACCACGGTGCCCTCGGCCGCGACCAGGTCGGCGACGGCCTTGCCCATCATCAGCACCACCGGCAGCAGCACGGTGGCCACGGTGACGCCGAACGAGGGGCGGCGCGCGCCTTCGCGCTCATCGCGGGTCTGGTACAGCTCCGGCGCCGGGACATCGACCCAGCGGGCGGCGTACCGGGCGAACAGCGGGCCGGCGATGGCCACCGTCGGCAGCGCGATCAGCACGCCAAGGCCCAGGGTGATGCCGAGGTCGGCCTTGAGCGCGTCGATGGCCACCAGCGGCCCCGGGTGCGGCGGCACCAGCCCGTGCATCACCGAAAGTCCCGCAAGGGCCGGGATGCCCACCCGGACCAGTGACAACCCCGAACGGCGTGACACCAGGAAGATGACCGGCATCAGCAGCACCAGGCCGATCTCGAAGAACATCGGCAGGCCGATCAGCGACCCCACCGCCGCCATCGCCCACGGCAGAGATCGAGGGCTGGACCGGCCGACGATGGTGTCCACGATCTCGTCGGCGCCGCCGGAGTCGGCCAGCAGCTTGCCGAACATCGCGCCGAGCGCGATCAGCGTGCCCACACCCGCGGCCGTGCTGCCGAACCCGTTGGTGAAGCTGGTGATGACATCGGCCATGGGCAGGCCCGCGATGGCGCCGACGGCCAGCGAGCCGAGGGTGAGGCTGAGGAAGGGGTGCAGCCGGAAACGGGTGATCAGCACCACGATCAGCGCGATGCCGATCAGCGCGGCCGGCACCAGCCGCCCGCTGGACACCGCCGCCTGCGGCGCGGCCAGCGCGATCAACGAGGGGGTCATCTCGGCTCTCCTGAGTCCCCCTGCGGGCCGGGCGACGGCTCGGCGGGGGCGGTGGGGGACGGGGGCGTGGCGGCGAGGTAGTCCTGCACGAGTTGGTCGACGCTCCTGCCGAGGTCCAGCACCAGGCCGTGCTCGTCGGGCTGCAGCGGTTCCAGGATCGCGAACTGCGAGGCGACCAGCGTGGCGGGCATGAAGTGGCCGGGCCGGCCGGCGACCCGCCGGCGCACCAGCTCCGGCTCGCCGTGCAGGTGGACGAAGACCACCTGCGGCGCCGCCTGGCGCAGTACGTCGCGGTAGGCGCGCTTGAGCGCCGAGCAGCTCATCACCCCGCCGCCGACGGCGTGTTCGGCCAGCCAGGCGCCGACCGAACGCAGCCAGGGCAGCCGGTCGTCGTCGTCCAGGGGGGTGCCGGCCGACATCTTGGCGACGTTGGCCGCGCTGTGGAAGTCGTCGGCGTCGGCGAACGGCACCCGCAGGCGACGGCTCAGGGCCGCGCCGACGGTCGTCTTGCCGGAGCCGGTCACGCCCATGACCACCAGCAGCGGCGGCGCGGGGGTTTGAGGCGGCGCGGCCGGGGGAGTCGGGGGCGGGGGATCGGTGGGGTTCATTGGACGCCCTCTCGGATGGAACTGCCCGACAGGGTTTCACGAATAATCATCTGTAATCAAGGGGTAACGCCTAATTAATCATATCTTTTAGCTGTTTGGGCGGCGTTGAGCTTGTATCGTGGCAAGATGGGCGACCGTGGGAGCCAATGACCGGATCAATCCCGGGCTGCACGCCAGCGTGCTCGACCAGCTGGGCGTCCTGATCACCTCCGGCGCGTTCCCCTCCGGTCACGTCCTGCGCATCGAGCAGCTCGAAGACCGCTTCGGGGTGTCGCGATCGGTCATCCGCGAGGCCATCCGCGTCCTTGAGTCGATGGGCCTGCTGAGCAGCCGGCGCCGCGTCGGCCTCACCGTCGCCCCCCGCGCCGGATGGAACCTGTTCGACCCGCGCGTCATCCGCTGGCGCCTGGACGGCGCCGACCGCCACCAGCTGCTGCTGTCACTGGGCGAGCTGCGCCGCGGCGTCGAGCCGGTGGCCGCCGCCCTGGCCGCCCGCCACGCCACCCCCGAGCAGTGCGGGGTGCTGACCGGCGCCGTCATGCAGATGGCCGTGCACGGCAAGGCCGGCGACCTGGAGGCCTACCTGGCCGCCGACATCGTCTTCCACCGCACCCTGCTGCGGGCGTCCGGCAACGAGATGCTGGGCGCGCTCACCGACGTGGTCGCCGAGGTGCTCACCGCCCGCACCCACCACCACCTCATGCCCGCCCACCCCCAGCCGGAGGCCATCCGCCGGCACGCCGAGGTGGCGCAGGCCGTACAGGCGGGCGACCCCGAGGCCGCCGAACGCGCCATGCGCGACATCCTGGAAGAGACCGCCCGCGCCATGCTCACCACACCGCCCAAGGACACCACCGGCGCGGTCGAGGACTGATCGGCCACCCGGCCGGCACCCCTATCCCGCCCGTGATCCCTGCGGGATTGGCGGCACCGCCGACCGGGTGCGACGGCGACAGCTCGTCCTTGGCGGTCTTGAATGGGTGAGGACGGCGACGGAACGCTGACCGGTGATCATCGCTGGTGTGTCATGGGCGCGGGCCGTTCATGGCATCACGACGAGCCGCCTGCCTTTGAGGTCGGTTCGCTGCCAGGCGGTCTCGATGTCGCTCAGCGGGACCTTCTCCACGTCGAAGGTGAGCTCGCCGGACCGCGTCCACGTCACGATCTGCTGGTACACCTCGTCCATGGTCTGCGGGCCGAGGCCCTTGGCCGCGCCGTAGATCTCCACGCCGGAGGTGCGCAGGCTCGACGCGGCAAGGGCGAGCTCGGTGCCGGCCGACTCGCCGATCTGGACCACCCGGGTCGGCTTGCCGAACGCGAACGACCGCGGCACCAGCGCGCGCAGCAGGATCTCGCTGGGCCTGCCCCACAGGTAGTCCACGACGACGTCGTAGCCGTCCCCCCTGGCGTCGAGGTACGCCTGCGCCAGAGCCTCGTCGGAGACCGCGGTGTTGATCACCGTGTCGGCCCCGATGGCCTGTACCCCGCGCAACTGGTCGTCGTCGCGGCCGGTGGCGACGATCCGGCCGGCGCCCAGCAGCCGGGCCACCTTGACCGCGAGCCGCCCGGCGACCCCGGTGGCGCCCTGCACCAGCACCGTCTCCCCGGGAACGAACCCCGCGGCCGTCTTCATCGACATTGCGGTGATGCCCGAGGCCATCACGGTCGCCACGGCCGGGTCGATGCCGTCGGGGATCGGCACGTAGGAGCCCTGGGGCACCACGGCCTTCTCGGCGAGCGCGCCGTAGGGCAGGCGGATGTTCCCGAATCCGACGACAGTGCCGTCTGGGAGGGCGCCGATGCCGTCGAAGGCAGGGATCGCCGGAAACCGGCCGATGTACTTCTCGCTGGCGTAGTGCGTGCCGGCCGCGATCGCCTTGTCGACGTTCTCGACGGCGACCGCCTTGACGTCGATGATCACCTCGTCGTCGCCGGCCACCGGATCGGGGAAGTCCTCATAGCGTGGGATGCCGCCGGCCTCGTGGAGCACCGCTGCCTTCATCCCAGCTCCTGACCGAATAAGCGGGCGATCCGCGTCTGCCACGCCGCCAGGACGCGAGGCGGACGGGCCGGCGAGTGGTTGAACCCGTGGTGGTGCGAACGGTGGTGCGTGAGCGAGTGCCGCCACCCATGGCCGTGGCGGCCCTGGCCCTGGTGGCCGGCCGGCCGCTCGATGTGCGCGGGAATCCCCGGAATGCGATGGGTCGCCCAGTGCAGCAGATCGCGGAGCGAGTGCCGGTGTCTCATCGTTGCCTCCCCTGGTACATCAGTCTCTATCACTGATAGAGGACTCTACCACTGATAGAGTCCGGAAGGGAGGTGCCGGGAATTGGCTCTGGACAAGCAGCGGATCGTCACCGAGGCCGTCGCGCTACTGGACGCCGAGGGTCTCGACGGCGTGACCACGCGCAAGCTGGCCGCCCGGCTCGGCGTACAGTCGCCGACCCTTTACTGGCACATCCCGAACAAGGCGGCGCTGGTCACCGCGATCGCCGAGGCGATTCTTGAGCAGCAGTTCCCCGAGCCGGCGTCGGCCGCGCCGGAGGAGTGCTGGCAGGACTGGCTGATCGGCCTGGCCGGGCGGCTGCGGCGCGCGTTGCTGGCCCACCCGGACGGAGCCCGGATCATCGCGGCCTCCCAGCTGTCCCTCAAGATGGCCGCCATCTCCGAACTGGCGATGAGCACACTGGTCGGGCGGGGCATTCCCTTGCGGCAGGCTCGCCTGATCGTGTTGACGGTGTTGCGCTTCACCGTCGGCTACGTCCTGGAGGAACAGGTCGGCCGCCCCGACGCGGACGCCCTGGACGGTTTCGACATGGCCGCGTACGCCGCGGCGTACCCCACCGTAACGGCCGGTGTGGCCGAGTACTTCCAACCCGGACGCACCGTCGACGATCTGTTCCGCGATTGTCTGGAACAGATCATCCATGGCCCTGCCGCGCAGTCCGGTCCCACGTCCTGACCGGTCAGCCGCTCCGAGGCGTGATGCGCGCCTCAGCGGCGGCCCGGCAGGTCGGCCTGACCCGCCTGCTCGACCCCGCGCCACCGTTCGCCCTCAACGATCGCGTACGCCGCCGACACCGCGGTCAGCACGCAACTGACGAAGAACACCGACCAGACCTGCTGCAGCGCCCCGTACACGGCCAGCACCACGAAGACGAGCACGCCGGCGCACGCGGCGACCAGCGCGGCACTCGGCGAACGGCGGTCCCGGCCCGCCGTGCCGGCCCGGCGCGGGCCTCGGGACACCAGCCGGTCCGCCGGCGGCGGACGATACAAGTGATCGCGCGGGCCGGCGGGCTCGCGACCGGGTTCCTCGGAACGGTCCATAACCCAGCCCTACCCAAGGGCCTCACCGGCCTCACCGGCCAGGCCCGCCCCATCCAGGCCACCTTGCCGAGCCTCTGGCAGGGCAGGCCGCCACTCCCGCAGCGCGCCGGAACTCATAGGCTCGGGTGCGCACGCGTGAGATGGCGGCGCTCCGAAGATTTTCGCGATTTTCGCGAACCGGGTGGCGGCGGAGGTCCGGGATCGGCCGGCGGTCCCGACGTCTCCGGTGAACAGGCACAGACCGCAGTGCCGGTGAAAGGAGAGACCGTGAAATACATGATCTTGACCTACGGGTCCCAGCAGGACTACGACGGCATGGCCGGTCAGGCGAGCGGCCAGCCGGCCTGGTCCGCGCAGGACTTCGCCGCGATGGGCGCCTTCATGGAAGCGTTCAACAAGGACCTGGAGGAGTCTGGCGAACTGGTCGAGACGCGGGGTCTGGCCGCCCCGGTCCACACCAGGAGAATCGGATCGCACAACGGCACCCCGGTCGTCACCGACGGGCCCTACGCCGAAACCCAGGAGGTCCTGGCCGGCTACTGGATCGTGGAGTGCGACAGCTTCGACCGGGCCACCGAGATCGCCGCCCGGCTGGGCGACTGCCCCGCCCCCGACCACGTCGCCGCACGCGCCTACGCCGACATACGGCCCATCGCCGAATCCCACGCCGAGATGGATCTCTGACCGCTTCCATGCCCGACACCAGTGCCGAGGACCTGCTGCGCCGGCTGGCGCCGCAGGTCCTCGGCGCGGTGGTACGGCGCTACGGGCACTTCGACACCGCCGAGGACGCGACCCAGGAGGCGCTGCTGGCCGCCACCACCCAATGGCCCAAGGACGGCATCCCCGACAACCCCCGCGCATGGCTGATCACGGTCGCCTCACGCAGGCTCACCGACCTTCTGCGCAGCGACCAGGCCCGCCGCCACCGCGAGGACACCCTCGCCCGCTGGACACCCCCCGGCCAATGGGTGACACCCGCCGCCGACCGGCCACCGGCCGAATCCGACGACACCCTCATCCTGCTGTTCATGTGCTGTCACCCCACGCTGTCACCGGCCTCACAGATCGCCCTCACCCTGCGGGCGGTCGGCGGCCTGACCACCGCCGAGATCGCCCGCGCCTTCCTGGTCCCCGAGGCCACCATGACCCGCCGTATCAGCCGGGCCAAGCAACGCATCAAGGACAGCGGCATCCCCTTCCGCCTGGCGGCGGGCGCCGAGCGCGCCCAACGGCTCGGCGCGGTCCTCCACGTGCTCTACCTGATCTTCAACGAGGGCTACGCCAGCACCTCGGGGCCCAGCCTGCACCGCGACGAGCTGTCGGCCGAGGCGATCCGGCTGGCCCGCATGGTCCACCGGCTGCTGCCCGACGACGGCGAGGTCACCGGCCTGCTGGCGCTCATGCTGCTCACCGACGCCCGCCGGCCCGCACGTACCGGGCCCGACGGCGGGCTGATACCGATGGCCCAGCAAGATCGCCGTCTGTGGAACGCCGGCCACATCGCCGAGGGCGTGGCGCTGATCACCGGCGCGCTCGGCCGGGGACCCGCCGGCCCCTACCAGCTCCAGGCGGCGATCGCCGCGCTCCACGACGAGGCGCCCAGCGCCGAGGCGACCGACTGGCCACAGATCACCGCGCTGTACGAGGCGCTCATGGGCATGTCCGCCAACCCCATGGTCGCCCTCAACCACGCCGTCGCCGTGGCCATGGCCCACGGCCCGCACGCCGGGCTGAGCCTGCTCCACAAGCTCCAGGCCGACGAGCGCATCGCCGGGGACCACCGCCTGTACGCGGTCCGCGCCCACCTGCTGGAGATGACCGGTGAGCACCGGGCGGCGCGCGAGTCCTACCAGGAGGCGGCCCGGCGCACCACCAACCTCCCCCAGCAGCGCTACCTCCACGCCCAGGCCGCCCGCCTGCCCCACGACTAGAACCACGCCGCCAGGACGGTCCGGCTAGGGCCGCCCCGCCCGCCAGGACCGTCCTGCCAGGTTCGGCCCGCCGGGACCTTGAGATCTCCCGCCAGGACCGTCCTGCCAGGACCACCGCCGGGACCGTCCTGCCAGGACCACCGTCAGGACCGTCCCGCCGGGACCGTCTCCCGCACGCGGCGGGCCGCCGTGACCATGGCGGCCAGCGCCGCCTCCACCTGCGCGTAGGTACGGGTCTTCAGCCCGCAGTCGGGATTCACCCACACCCGCGCCGCCGGCAACGCCTCCACCGCCGCCCTGAGCCAGGCCTCCACCTGCGTGACGCCCGGCACGCGCGGGGAGTGGATGTCGTACACCCCTGGGCCCAGCCCCCGCCCGAAACCGGCCACAGCCGGCTCGGCCAGGATCCGCGCGTGCGATCGTGCCGACTCGATGCTGGTCACATCGGCGTCCAGGGCGTCGACCGCGGCCAGGATCTGCTCGGCGTCGGAGTAGCACAGGTGCGTATGGATCTGGGTACGGTCGCCCGCACTCGAGGTGGCCCGCCGGTAGGCCCGGACGGCCCACTCGAGGTAGGACTCCTGTGACGCCCGGCGCAGCGGCATCAGCTCACGCAGGGCCGGCTCGTCCACCTGGATGATCGAGATGCCCGCCCGCTCCAGGTCGGCGACCTCGGCGCGCACCGCGTCGGCCACCTGGAACACCACATCGCGAAGGGGCAGGTCGTCCCGGACGAACGACCAGGCCACGATGGTGACCGGCCCGGTGAGCATCCCCTTGACCGGCTTGGCGGTCAGCGACCGCGCGTAGGAGGCCCAGCGCACCGTGATCGGCGCCGGCCGGCGCACATCGCCGTGCAGGATCGGCGGTCGGGTGCAACGCGAGCCGTAGGACTGCACCCACCCGTGCCGGGTGACGGCGAAACCCTCCAGGTGCTCGGCGAAATACTGCACCATGTCGTTGCGCTCGGGTTCGCCGTGGACCAGCACGTCCAGGCCCAGCCGTTCCTGCAGGGCGATCACGTGCTCGATCTCCGCGCGCACCCGCCGGTCGTAGGCGTCCTGATCCAGCCGCCCGGCCGCCAGCGCGGCGCGCGCGGCCCGCAGTTCGCCGGTCTGCGGGAACGACCCGATCGTGGTGGTCGCCAGCGGGGGAAGCCGCAGGTGCTCGGCCTGCGCGGCCGCGCGCACCGGATAAGGGCTGCGACCCGGCTCCTCGGCCGCGGCCCCGGCCGCCGCCACCGGTCCGGGTGCCGCCACCGGTCCGGGTGCCGCCACCGGTCCGGCCGCCGCCACCGGTTGGGCCGCCGCCACCGGTCCGGGTGGGGTCACCCGCAGGTGGGCGCCGGGGGACCCGGCGGCGTCGAGCAGGCTCGCCGGTCCCATCACCTCGCGGCCCGGCTCCTCGGTCGCGGGCCCGGCCGCCGCCACCGATGGGGCCGCCGGCAGGGGAGCGGCGTCGAGCAGGCCCGCCAGCTCCACCACCTCGCCTACCTTCTGGTCGGCGAACGACAGGCGCCGGCGCAGCCGCGGATCCAGGTCGCTCTCCAGCTCCACGTCGTAGGGGACGTGCAGCAGCGAGCACGAGGTGCTCACCACCACCCGGCCGGCGTGGGCGCGCAGGGCCACCAGCGCGGCCAGTGCCCGCTGCGGGTCGGTACGCCACACCTCCCGCCCCGACACCACCCCGGCCACGACGGTCTTGCCCGCCAGAACCTCCAGCTCCGCCGTCTCGCCCTGCCCGCTGAACCCGTATCCGGCTGCGCCGTGCACCAGGTCCACCCCGATCGCCTCCACCGGGGTTCCCGCCAGCACCGGCAGCGCCTCGCCCAGGTGCCCGAAATAGGAGGCCACGAACAGCCCGGGGCGCTCGGTCAGCGAGCCCAGCCGCTGGTAGGCGGTGCGGACGGCCTCCAGTTCAGCGCCGGTGCGGTCGGCCACCAGCGCCGGCTCGTCCAGCTGCACCCACTCGACCCCTTCGGCTGCCAGCTCGCCCAGCAGCCGCTCGTACACCCCGACCACGTCCGCCAGCCGGTCCAGCGGGACGAAACCGGCCGGGCTGCCCGGCGCCGCCTGCGACAGCAGCAGAAACGTCACCGGGCCGAGCAGCACCGGCCGCGTCCGCAGGCCCAGCGCCCGCGCCTCCCGCACCTCCGACACCGGCTTGTCCCCGGCGGGCGCGAACTCGGTGCCCGGGCCGATCTCCGGCACGATGTAGTGGTAGTTGGTGTCGAACCACTTGGTCATCCGCAGCGGTGCCACACCGTCGGTGCCCCGGGCCATGGCGAACACGGTGTCCTCGGGGGAGCCGGCGCGGTAGCGGGCGGGCACCGCCCCGAGCGACACGGCGGTGTCGAGGACCTGGTCGTAGAAGGAGAAGGTGTTGGAGGGCACCGCGCCAAGACCCAGCCCCTCCAGCCGCCGCCAGGTCCGCTCCCGCAGCTCACGCCCGGTGCTCCGCAGGTCCTCAAGGGTGCACCGGCCCTCCCAGTACGACTCCAGCGCCCGCTTCAGCTCCCGGCGCGGCCCGATCCTCGGGTACCCCAGCACCGTGGAGTCGGGAAAAGGCGATGTGCGTGCGGTGGTCATGCGGGCTCCCTGCGTCGCGGTGGATCGGACGCGGGCATCCTCCCCGATCACGACCACCACCACCGCGATCAATTCACATCACTTATGGATCGGCCGGCGGGGGAGTCCGGCCGGGTGACCATACTTGGAGCGTGCAACCAGCCCCGCCGCTTCGTGAGATCCACTGCTTCGCCCGCGTGGCCCGGCACCTGAGCTTCTCGCGCGCAGCGGCCGATCTCGGCATGTCCCAGCCCGCGATGAGCCAGGCCATCGGCCGCTTAGAGCAGTCGCTGGGCATGCGGCTGTTCGACCGCACCAGCCGCGAGGTCCAGCTGTCGGCGGCGGGAAAGGCCCTGCTGCCGTACGCGCGCACGCTGCTGGACACCGCCGCCGCCTTCTCCGCCGAGGCGGCGCGGCTGGCCGAACCGCCCCGCCCGATCATTCGCCTTGCTTATGCACCCCTGGTCGGCAGCCTGGCGGCGCGGGCCGCACGGCGGCTGGCCCAGCGCGAGCCGGCGATCGAGGTGGAACTGCGCCCGGCGGGCTGGCGCGCCGCCACGCAGGCCCTGACGCGCGGCGAGGTCGCGGTGGCCCTGCTGAGCGCCCCGTTCCCCACCGGCTTCACCACCGGCGCCCGGTTCGGCGTTCGGGTCGGCCACCTGGCCGTACCGGCGGGCGACCCCCTGGCGGCCCTGTCCCAGATCACCCCCGGACTGCTCGGGCGGTACAAGGTCCTGCTCCCCGCCAACCGGCCCCACGGGGGCATGTGGGCACGGGTCGCCGCCACGCTGAACGGCCCCCACCAGCACCATGTCGTGGCCGACGACATCGACGACTTCGCCGCCATGCTCGACCTGGTCGCCGCGGGAACGGGACTGCTGCCGGTGCCCCAGCTGCTGGCCACCTGGATCCGCCGCCAGGACGTCCGCTTCGTCCCCTTCGACGGCGGCGACCTGCGCATGACCTACGGGCTGGCCTGGTCCCCCGAACGGGTCTCACCGGAGGTGATGACCCTGATTCACGCCGTCCAGGAGACGCTGTGGACCCGCTGACCCCTCGCCGCCCGCAAGGCCCTGGCCTGCGGCTTTCCTCGATCCGCATCACCTGGTCTCGTAAAGGTCACCGAGGACACCATCCGGCCGAGGGCAGGGGCGCCCGGAGGAGCCGGTCACCTCAGGACCCGACACCGAACCCGCCGTACGAGCCGCGCTGACGCCGCAGCTCGTCCGCCGGCAGTACCTCAACAGGGCACAGGACACCACCCTGGTCAGCTTCCTGGGCCGAGTCCTGATCGACGCACAGCGATGACGGTCTGACGTTCGACGTGATGCATGGCCGCGGTGGCGCCAGGTCCGCTCAAGGTGACCGTCGCTCAGCGTGCGTCCGTCGTCAGCACTTCGCTCTGCGCCGGTACGGCGGGTGGGGCCTGGCCTCGCAGCCGATCCATCTCCCGCCATTCGGGCCGCAGCCCCGTCAGGCTGGTGGTCAGCGCGTAGGCCGCCCCGCCTGCGAGCAGCACCGGCGCCAGCCCCGCGGCCGCCACCGCCACCCCGCTCACCAGCCCGCCGAGCGGGATCCCGGCCCAGGCAAGGGAGTCCTTCAGCGCGTTGACCCGACCCAGCAGGTGCCGCGGCACCCGCTCGTATGAGATCGCCCCAAGGATCGGGTTCAGGAACCCGCAGGCGAACCCGCCTATCGCGAATACCGCCAGCATGGCCCATACCGGCGCGTCCAGGGGTGCCGTTAACGAACGTGTCACCAGCCCCAAACGCGGATGATCATGACCGGTGAGG
>NZ_BAAAZR010000040.1:0-208578 GCF_039537005.1 Sphaerisporangium flaviroseum
ACGGCTACGGGCGCAACTGGGCCCAGGCCACCTCCAGCGGCTGGGTCTACTGGATCTTCAGCTCGTTACGGTCGTGGCTGGACTACCAGTTCCAGGTGCTCGGATTCCACACCGGTCTCGACTCCACGCATCCCTACCAGTCGTGGCCCTGGCAGTGGCCACTGCTCATCCGGCCGGTCTTGTTCCACTACCCGGCGGAGGTCAAGGGATGCGGGTCCGACCGCTGCTCGGAGGCCGTGCTGGGGGTGGGCACGCCGGTGATCTGGTACGGCGCGGTGATCGCGCTGATCGCCCTGATCGCCTGGTACGTGGCCACCCGCGACTGGCGAGCCGGAGCGGTGCTGCTGGCCTACGCGGTGGGATGGCTGCCCTGGTTCTACTACGCCGTGGCCGACCACCGCACCATGTTCCTGTTCTACGCCGCCCCCATGCTGCCCTTCATGATCCTGGCGATCACCCTCGCGGCCGGGCTCCTCATCGGACCCGCGAAGGAGAACATGACACGCAGGGCGGTGGGCGCCGCGGTCGTGGGAGCGTTCATGCTGCTGGCCGTGGTCAACTTCGGCTGGCTGCACCCGGTGCTCTCGGCCGAGCTCATCCCGTTCGACGAGTGGAACCGGCGGATGCTCTTCCGCAGCTGGATCTAGGCGTCCCAGGCTCCGAACCGGCTCAGACGGCCGCCTTCTCGGCGGGCGCGGCGGCCGGCCGCCCGCGGCGCGGCGGCCGCACCCCGTGACGCAGGGCGATGGCGGCGGCGAGGAAGGCCAGCGGCGCGGCGGGCAGCAGGTAGCGGTAGTCGAACTCCGCGGTGGCCGCGGGGGCGACCACCAGGGCCGCCGCGGCCACCAGGGGCAGCAGCAGGGGGCCGCCCAGCCGGCGCCAGCGGACCACCGCGCCCACGATGCCCACCAGCAGGGCGATGCCCACGCCCAGGCCGGGCAGGTAGAAGATGCGCTGGTAGCGCTCCATGAAGGTGGCCCAGGGCCAGTAGATCTTGGTGCTGGCGCGCCCCTGCTCGTAGGTGACCAGGTCACGGTCGGTCGTGCCCTGGTAACTCGGCCACTTGGGCAGCGACGCGTACAGCCTTTCCGGATCGTTCTTGGTGACCCTTCCCTGGTTGTAGAACTGGTACTGCATCCAGGTGTCCGGGTTGGGGAAGACGGGCCGATCCCAGCGGAAGCTGCGCAGAAGGTCGCCGGTGACCGCCGACAGATAGTCGCCGGGCTGCGCCAGGATCGCCCGCTTGGCGAACCTGCCGGCCAGGTCGTTGATCGAGCTGTCGAACTTGTCGGTGCCCCAGCGGTGCAGGACCTCTCCCTCGCCCCTCCACCACAGGTAGAGCTGCGAGAACGGGTGGCGTTCGATGCTCGGGTTGTTGCAGAGCGGGATCAGGTCCTGCTCGCGCTGGAGGTCGGGTTTGATCTTCTTGCAGTCGGCGAACTTCGCGACGCGCATGTAGAGGATGAGCCCGTCGCTCTGGGTCATCGCGAACTGGCCGTTGGTGCCGGCGAACCACGCCATGTATGCCACGACCGGCACCGCACAGGCGGTCACGACCGCGCAGATCGGCTTCCACCCGGTCCTTTTGACCAGCAGGAAGGCCACGACCACGGCGAGGATGGGCAGGCCGATGCTGCGGGTGAGCGCCGTCAGGGCCAGCAGCAGGCCGATGACCGCGCCCGTCTTCCACGACATCCTCCTGTGCCAGAGGATCAGCGTGACCACGCCCACGATGAGCAGGGTGAACATGCTGTCCGACATGATCAGCTGCTCCAGCTGGATCTGGTAGGCGTCGAACAGCACGGGCAGGGCCGCCAGGGTCGCGCCCCAGTCGGGCAGGCCAAATTTGCGTCTCAGAAGCACATAGATCAGCACCGCCGTGGCCAGGCCCATGAGGTGCTGCGTAAAGACCACCAGCGCGAAGCTGTGAAAAGGCTTGAGGATCAGCAGCCAGAATCCGTACCCGTCGGGACGGATGGGGTGGGGGCGGGGGTGCAGCGCGACCGAGACGTACTCGTAGGAGTCGTTGAACCACATCGCCGGCCGGAAGCCGAGCATCGCGATCACTCGGAGCACCGCGCCGAGCACAAAGGCGATCACGAAGAGGCGGCGCCGCTTGAGGAACCCGAGAAGGCGCGCACCCTTACTGGGCGCGGGCACATCGGCCTGCGCCGGTTCGGCAACGGTCACCATGGTTTACAGGATGCCAGCCCTTTCGTGGACTTGACCCGAGCACCTGGGGGCAGAGGGCATCATGGTCTACCTACGCACCGGATGATCGAGGCGCAAACGAGGGGTTCGACGTGGAACTGACCGTGGTCATGCCATGCCTGAACGAGGCGGAGACGGTCGAAACGTGTGTCCGCAAGGCGCTGGCCTGCATGACGGAGCACGGCATCGAGGGCGAAGTGGTGATCGCCGACAACGGCAGCACCGACGGATCCCAGCAGCTCGCCCGTGACGCCGGCGCCCGGGTGGTCCATGTCGACGCGAAGGGGTACGGCAACGCCCTCATCGGCGGCATCCGCGCCGCGCGCGGCCGTTATGTGATCATGGGCGACGCCGACGACTCGTATGACTTCACCGCGCTGCTGCCCTTCGTCGAGGAGCTGCGTTCGGGCGCCGACCTGGTCATGGGCAACCGCTTCCGCGGCGGCATCAAGCCCGGCGCCATGCCGCCGCTGCACAGATACCTCGGCAACCCGGTGCTCTCCTTCATCGGCCGGTTGTTCTTCCCCAGCGCCATCCGCGACTTCCACTGCGGCCTGCGCGGGTTCCGCCGCGACTCGATCCTCAACCTGGGCCTGCAGACCGGTGGCATGGAGTTCGCCAGCGAGATGGTCGTCAAGGCCACGCTGCAGGGTCTCGACGTGCGCGAGGTGCCCACGGTCCTGAGCCCCGACGGCCGTTCCCGCCCGCCGCACCTCCGCTCGTGGAGGGACGGCTGGCGCCACCTGCGCTTCCTGCTGCTCTACAGCCCGCGCTGGCTGTTCATCATCCCCGGCATGGCGCTGATGATCCTCGGCCTGATAGCGGGCACCGCGCTGACCTTCGGCCCGGTCTACATCGGCAAGCTGGCCTTCGACGTCGACACGCTGGTGGGCGCCTCGGCCATGGTCGTGATCGGCTTCCAGGCGGTGCTGTTCGGCCTGTTCACCAAGGTTTACGCGGCCGAGGAGGGCTTCCTCCCCGAGGACAGGCGCATCGCCCGCCTCGTCGACGTGGTCACGCTGGAGAAGGGCCTGGTCGCCGGAGGCCTGCTCGCGGTCGCCGGTCTGGTCGGTCTGGTGGCGTCGCTGGCCCACTGGCAGGTGCGCAACTTCGGCGCGCTGATCCCCGCCGAGTCGCTGCGCCTGGTCGTGCCGTCCGCGACCGCCTTCATCATGAGCTTCCAGACCATCTTCGCGGCGCTGTTCATCAGCATCCTCGGCATCCGCCGCACCAAGGAGACTCCGGTCGACGTGGCCGCCTCGGCCGCGGAGGAGGCCGCCGAGGCCGTCAAGCGGCAGTCCACGGCCGCCTGACCCGCCGCCGGGCACTCGCGCAAGGGGCTGGGACGCGCCGCCGTCACGAGGCGCACCGGCCCGTGCGAGATCCGCGCAACCTTCGTAATGGGTTCGATACGCTGTGCCCGGCCCTCTAGGCTTGAGCCATGTCCCAGCACATTTTGACCGCCGTCGCCTGGCCCTATGCCAACGGCCCTCGCCACATCGGCCACGTCTCCGGGTTCGGCGTGCCGTCCGATGTCTTCAGCCGCTACCAGCGGATGGCGGGCAACAAGGTGCTGATGGTCAGCGGGACCGACGAGCACGGCACCCCGATCCAGGTGCAGGCCGACAAGGAGGGCGTGAGCGCCCGCGAGCTCGCCGACCGCTACAACCGGGTGATCGCGGAGGATCTCACCGCCCTCGGCCTGTCGTACGACCTGTTCACCCGGACCACGACGAACAACCACTACGCCGTCGCGCAGGAGATCTTCAAGGGTCTCTACGACAACGGCTACATCTTCCCGAAGACCACGCTGGGCGCGGTCTCGCCCACCACGGGCCGCACACTGCCCGACCGCTACATCGAGGGCACCTGTCCCATCTGCGGGTACGACGGCGCCCGGGGCGACCAGTGCGACAACTGCGGCAACCAGCTCGACCCGATCGACCTGATCAACCCCAAGAGCCGGGTCAACGGGGAGACGCCGAAGTTCATCGAGACCGAGCACTTCATGCTCGACCTGCCGGCCTTCACCGAGGCGCTGGGAAGCTGGTTGCAGTCCAAGCACGGCGAGTGGCGGCCCAACGTCCTGAAGTTCTCGCTCAACCTCCTCGGCGACATGCAGCCCCGGGCGATCAGCCGCGACCTCGACTGGGGCGTGCCGATCCCGCTCGACGGCTGGCGTGACCGCGGTGACAAGCGGCTCTACGTCTGGTTCGACGCGGTCATCGGCTACCTCAGCGCCTCCATCGAGTGGGCGCGCAGGTCAGGCGACCCCGACGCCTGGCGGCAGTGGTGGCAGAACCCCGACGCCCGCGGTCACTACTTCATGGGCAAGGACAACATCGTCTTCCACTCCGAGATCTGGCCCGCGATGCTGCTCGGCTACAACGGCGAGGGCGCGCGGGGCGGCAGGCCCGGGTCGCTCGGCAAGCTGGCGCTGCCGTCCGAGGTGGTCTCCAGCGAGTTCCTGACCATGGAGGGGCGCAAGTTCTCCTCCAGTCGCCAGGTGGTCATCTACGTGCGCGACTTCCTCCAGCGCTACGACGCCGACGCCCTGCGCTACTACATCTCGGTGGCCGGTCCGGAGAACCAGGACACCGACTTCACCTGGTCGGAGTTCGTCAACCGGAACAACGGCGAGCTGGTCGCCGCCTGGGGCAACCTGGTGAACCGGTCGATCTCCATGGCCGCGAAGAACTTCGGCGTGGTGCCCGCCGCGGGCGACCTGACCGACGCCGACCGGGCGCTCCTGCGGCGCAGCAGCGGCGCGTTCCCGGCCGTCGGCGCCGAGCTGGGCAGGTCCCGGTTCAAGAACGCCGTCACGGAGGCCTTCGACGTCGTGCGGGACGCCAACCGCTACCTCGCCGAGCAGGAGCCGTGGAAGCTCAAGGACGACCCCGAGCGGGTGAAGTCGATCCTGCACGTCGCCCTCCAGGTCGTCGACGACGCCAAGACGTTGCTCACCCCCTTCCTGCCGAGCTCCTCGAACAAGGTCTATTCCATGCTCGGCGGGAAGGGCGTCTGGTCGGGCATGCCGGAGATCCGCGAGGTCGACGAGGGCGGTGGCGCCCCCTACCCCGTGATCACCGGCGAGTACGACGGCGAGGCCACCTGGGAGTCCCGGCCCATCCAGGCGGGCACTCCCCTCGCGCCGCCGACGCCGCTGTTCGTCAAGCTCGACCCCAAGATGGTCGACGAGGAGCTCGCCCGCCTGGCCGACTGAGCCACTTCCACGGGCCGGCGGGCCGAGCCGCTCGCACACGTCATCGATAGGGGAAGCATCCAGTGACCACCGTTCCCGCCGCCCCGCCGCCGCTGGGCGCGGAGGTGTTCGACAGCCACTGCCATCTGGACATCATGGTCGGCGACCGCAAGGCGTCGTCCGGGGATCCGGTCGCGCTGGCCGCGCAGGCCGCCGCGGGCGGCGTCGAGCGCATCCTCGCCGAGGCGCGGGCGGTGGGCGTGACCCGGCTGGTCACGATCGGTTACGACCTGCGTTCCTCCCGGTGGAACGCCGAGACCGCCCGTGATCACGAGGGCATCTACGCAGGCGTGGCGATCCACCCCAACGAGGCGCACGCGGCGACGCCGGAGGTACTCGCCGAGATCGAGAAGCTCGCGCGGGAGCCGCACGTGCGGGCCGTGGGGGAGACCGGCCTCGACTACTACCGCGACTGGGCGTCCCGGGCCGACCAGGACGCCTCCTTCCGCGCGCACATCGAGATCGCGAAGCGCACGGGCAAGGCGCTGGTGATCCACGACCGGGAGGCCCACGACGACGTGCTCCGCGTCCTGGCCGAGGAGGGCGCGCCCGACGTGGTGGTGTTCCACAGCTTCTCCGGCGATGCCGGCATGGCCCGCCGCTGCGTCGACGCCGGATACTTCCTGTCGTTCTCCGGGCCCGTCACCTACAAGAACGCCGCCGATCTCCGCGAGGCGGCCCGGGTGACGCCGCCTGAGCTGGTCCTGGTCGAGACCGACGCCCCCTACCTGCCGCCCGTGCCCCACCGCGGCAAGCCCAACGCGCCCTACCTGATCCCGCTGACGATGCGCTGCCTCGCCCAGGTCAAGGACATGGACGTGGACGAGTTGTCCCGTGCCGTCAGCGCCAACGGCGAGCGCGTCTTCGGCGCCTGGTGACCATCGGCACGTGCCTTTCCCCTCCCCTCGCGGTCGTCACGCCGGTTACGCCAAGTGACCGTCAAGTGACAGGCTGGATTGGGTGATCCGGTTGAGGGGTCCGGAGGGCGGCGCTAGCGTCGGCAGCCGGTCTACCCCGAAGGACGCGTTGTGGACTCATCATCGGCATCCAGACCGGCCGCCCGGCGTGCCGGGTCGCGCCGTGCCCCGCGCCGCCCGACCTGGCTGGGCTCCGGCATTCGCTCCCCCTGGACGGGGGTGGGGTGCGCCGCCTTGGCGGGGGTCTCGCTCGGCGTGCTCACCGGCGTCGTGCTGACCAAGGAGGTGCGGCTGGCCGTCGACGGCGGCGAGACGACGGTACGCAGCTTCGGCGCGACCGTGGGCGACGTGCTCGCCGCCGTGAAGGTGGAGGTCGGCCCGCACGACGAGGTCCATCCCGCCCGGACCGACCAGGTGCGTGACGGCACCTCGATCGTCGTACGGCATGCCAGGCCGCTGGTCCTCACGCTGGACGGCAGGAAGAGCACGCACACCGTCACCGCGCTCAACGTGGGCGAGGCGCTCCAGCAGCTCAATCTGAGCGGGCGCATGGCGACGCTGTCGGCCTCCCGGATGCGGCAGATCCCGGTGTCCGGGTTCGCGCTCGACGTCCGCACCCACCGCCGGGTGACCGTCGTCCGGGGCGGGGTGCGGCTGGACGCGTTGACCACCGGGCGCACGGTGCGCGCCGTGCTCACCCAGCAGAAGATCACTCTGGCCAAGGGCGATCGGGTGCGCCCGCCGATGAGCACGTTCCCGGAGGACAGCGAGGTGATCCGCATCATCCCGGCGGCGCCACCGGCTCCGGTGCACACCGTGGCGGTCAGCCCGTCGGTGTCCTCGCTCAACTGGGCGGCCCTGGCGCGCTGCGAGACCTTCGCCAACCCCAAGTCGTTCAACCCGGACGGGCCGTACTACGGCATGTACCAGTTCAGCCTTCCGATGTGGCAGGCGGTCGGCGGCACGAGGACACCGCTCGACTGGCCGGCCACCGAGCAGACCTACCGTGCCCGGTTGCTCTACCAGCGGGTCGCGGGCCGGTGGCGCGCCCAGTGGCCGAACTGCGGCGCGCGCCTGTTCATCCGCTGACGGAGGCGCCGAAGTCGGCCGAGGAACCACCGGACACGACCGGCACGCCCTGGCGTCCGGGGGTGAGCAGGCGGGTCGGGTCCCCCTCCCGGATGAGGGCGACGGCGCCGCCCGGCGCGGAGGTCTCGTCCGGGACTCCGGCGAGCAGGCCCGTGCCGGCGCTGAACGAGTCGGCCGCGCCGAAGGTGGCGAGGGACCATCCGAGGTGGTCGTAGGCGTGCGGCTTCTCCAGCGTCAGCGACCGCCCGGCCTCGTCACCGCTCAGGGGCACCGCCCTGATCACCCCTGCCTCCACCGCGTTCCGGGAGTCGAACGGGCTGCCGATGGCCAGGTAGAGGGTCTTCTCCGTGCCGACCATGGCGAGCGACCAGCCGAGTGCGGCCTTCGGCTCGGCGGACTGGTCCTCCAGGCCGCCGGCCCCGAGCTGGATGGTCCTGACCGGCCGCAGGGTTCCCGACTTGTCCGGCTGGAACGTCTGCACCAGGCCGGAATCGGTCACGCTTCCCACGTCGGCGAGCGGGGCGCTCGACGCGAGGTAGGGTGTGCCGCCGAACTCCGCATAGGCGAGGGCGTATCCGTACCGGTCCCCGGCGTGTTCGGTGACGTTCTTCACCGATTCGGGGATGCCCCACTTCACGCTGGTGTAGGTCTTCCCCGCCTCGGCGGCGTCGAAGATCACCTCCACCGCTCCGGTGTCGGCCTTCCCCGCGTTCCCTCCTTGCTTGCCCACGCCGTCGTCGTTCTCGTAAGGGGTGCCGATCGCGAGGTCGACCGAGCCGGCCCGCCCGCCCATGCGTCCGAGCACGAGCGACCAGCCGAACATGTCCCCCTCCTCGCTGTTGCCCACGACCCCCTCGGACTGCTGGGTGATCCGGTGGGCGGCACCCGGCTCGCCGTCCGGCTTCGCGGCGTACACATAGACCGCGCCGGAGTCGGTGACACGGGTGTCGTCCTCGTACGGCGCCCCGACCGCGATCACTCCTGCCGGGCTGCCCGGGACTCTGGCGGCGGCCAGCGCCCAGCCGAAGTGGGCGTTGCGCTCCGGACGCGGCGGCGTGATCTTCCTGACCGCCTCGAGAGGGACCCGGCCGTCGTAGGCGCCGCCACGCACGACGTACACCGCTCCCGCGTCCGCGCCACCCTCGGCGTCGGCGTACGGGGCTCCCACGACGACGTCGAGGCATTTGTCCCCGTCGACGTGGGCCGTCCGCACCGTCCACCCGAAGGCGTCGCCCGCGCGGGCGTCCGCGGCGGTGACGGCCAGGCCGTTGCCGGTGCCGGTCCCGCCGGCAGGCAGGATGTGGACGGATCCCGCCCCTCGCACCCCCGCGGCGTCCGCGAGCGGATCGCCCACGGCCAGGTCGTCACGCCCGTCGCCGTCGAAGTCGTTCGCGCTCGCCTTGGAGCAGTCCGCCGCGGCCGCCTCGGCGGGTGCGGTGGCCACCGTCGCCAGGGACGCCAAGAGGAGACCGGCGAGCAGCGGGGTCATGAAGGAAGAACGCCGGGTCACAGCCGTACCTCGATCGTTTTGGTGTCGGAGACCCGCACCTTCAGCGTGGCCGCGCCGCGCGTGGGGGGAAGATCGTAGACGAAGACGCCGTCGGCCCGCTCGCCTGGCGCGATCGTGCCGGGCAACGGCGTGGAGCCCTGCGCGGTCTCGTGCTCGGCGCCGCGGTCGTCCACCAACGTCGGTGGCGTGGTGGCGGTCGAGGCCGGCGTGCCGCCGGGGTTGATCAGCGTCCATCCGATCACGCAGAATCGGCCGCGCTGCGATGTCGCGCCCTCGTACGAGCCGAGGTTGCACTGGGCCCGGCGCGGGATGACGAACTGCGGGTCCTCGAGATAGGAACCCATCGTGAACCGCCGTCCCACGTCGGTCGAGGGCGTGGCCGAGGGCGGCGCCGAGACGGCGGCCACGCCCGTCGCGCGGACCGGCGTGCGGTCGGGGAGCACCATCACCAGCACCCCGCCCGTGACGAGGAGCCCGGCGAGCACCGTCAGCGCCGGCACCAGCCACTTGCGAGAGCGTCGCGTTCGCTCCGCTTCCGGAGCGGGGGAGACGGACGGGATCGTGTGGGAGGCGGTGCCGGTCGGCGGCTGGGTGTCGTCCGTCCGCACCCTGGCGTGGCCGAGAGCGGGAACGGCGGCGGCCGGGTTGGCGGGAACGGGGTCGGGGGCGACCGGGTCCGGAACGGGCGCGGCGGTGGCCGGGACGGGAGCCGCGGGTGCCGGAGCCGCGGGTGCCGCGGGTGCCGGAGCCGCGGGTGCCGCGGGGGGCGGAGCGGCGGAGGCCGGAAGGGGCGCGGGCGGGGTGGAGGCCAGGCCGCCGATGGGGAAGGGGGTCCTCGGGAGTGACGCGCCCGGCTGGGTGTCGTCGGTGTCCGGATCGGTGGGGGCACTGGTTGCGGGGACGGCCGCGGCGACGTTGGCCGGGGGCTCCCAGGACTCGCTGAGCATCTCGGTGGCCACGAGCGTCGGAGGGTCGACCGGCACCAGTGCCGGCGTCCCCGCCGGCGCGGGCGCGGGCCTCGCGATGTCGCCGCCCACCAGCGCGATCAGCAGGTCCTGGGCGGAGGGCCTGCGCTGGGGATCGGCCTCGGTGGCCAGCCGTACGAGCCTGTCGAGCGGCGTGGGCAGCGTCCCCAGGTCGGGCTTGCCGGTCAGCACGCGGCCCGCCAGCGTCATCATGTCGCCGCGCCCGTACGGGTGCCGCCCGTTGCCCGCATAGGCGACCAGGCATCCCCAGGCGAAGACGTCGGCGGCGGGGGTGATCTCCTCGCCGCGCACCTGCTCCGGCGCCCACCAGCCCGGGCTGCCGAGCAGCTCGCCCGACTTCGTCACCCCTTGGGTCGCGTCGAGGGCGCGGGCGATGCCGAAGTCGATCACGCGCGGACCGGACATCGACAGGATCACGTTGGCGGGCTTGAGGTCGCGATGCACCAGGCCGGCGACGTGGATGGCCGCCAGGGCGGCGGCCACGCCAAGCGCGACACCGTGCAGCGTCCCGGCCTCCAGCGCTCCGTACCGGGTGATCTGCCGGGACAGCGGGGTACCGGGGATGTATTCGGTGACCATGTACGGCCGGCCGTCGTCGGCGTTGCCGTTGTCGAGCACCTGCGCGGTGCAGAACGACGCCACCCGGCGGGCGTTGGACACCTCGGCGTGGAAGCGTACGGCGAAGCCCTCGTCCACGGTGAACTCGGTCTTGACGACCTTGACGGCGACGGGCCTGCCGGTGGGGGCCTCGGCCAGGTACACCGTGCCCATGCCGCCCTGGCCGATCCGGCCGAGCAATCTGTAGGGCCCGATCCGCGGAGGGTCGTTCGGATGTAACGGCTCCGTACCGGCACGGTCCATTGACGACGCCTCCTCGCTTCCGGGCGCGGCCACGTTACCCATGCCCACTTTCCTCCCGCTTGAAGATCAGTTACCACTGCTAAAACGGTTGAGGTGTTTTGTCACCTTCCTCTGGAGACTGTTCGGTGCGGGACACTGGGTGGATGGGGAGTTCAATTGTTAACCTGCTTGGCCCGGTAGAAATACGTAATTTGGCGGACAAGCTCGATCTTCGCCCGACCAAACGGCTCGGGCAGAACTTCGTCATCGACGGCGGTACGGTCCGGCGCATCACCAGGGTGGCCGAGATATCACCCGACGACGTGGTGATCGAGGTCGGGCCGGGACTCGGATCGCTCACGCTCGCCCTGCTCCCCGAGGCGCGACGGGTGATCGCGGTCGAGATCGATCCGGTCCTCGCCGCCCAGCTCCCGCTGACGGTCGCCGACCGCGCTCCGTCCCTGGCCGACAGGCTCACCGTCGTCCAGGCGGACGCGATGCGCGTACGGCCGGAGGAGCTCGGCGAGGCGCCCACGGCACTGGTGGCGAACCTGCCCTACAACGTGGCCGTGCCCGTCGTGCTCCACCTGCTGGAGGTGCTTCCCTCGCTGCGCAAGGGGCTGGTGATGGTCCAGTCCGAGGTGGCCGACCGCATGGCCGCGGGCCCGGGTTCCAAGGTGTACGGAGTGCCGTCGGTCAAGGCGGCCTGGTACGCCGACGTGCGCCGCGCGGGACCGGTCGGCCGCACGGTCTTCTGGCCGGCGCCCAACGTCGACTCCGGGCTGGTGGCCATGTCCCGGCGCGACCATCCGGAGACCACGGCGACCCGCGAGGAGGTCTTCGCGGTCATCGACGCCGCGTTCGCCCAGCGCCGCAAGACCCTGAGGGCCGCGCTCGCCTCCTGGGCGGGCACGGCGGCCGCGGCCGAGACGGCGCTCCGGGCGGCGGGCATCGCCCCCTCCGAGCGGGGGGAGCAGCTCCGCGTCGAGGACTTCGCCAGGATCGCGGAGAACCGCCCCTGACCCCGCGCTACCCCGCGACGGTCGCGCCGAAGTCGATTCCCTGCACCGTGTTGTGACGGCTCTGGTTGAACAGGGCGACGCTCCCGTCGCCGGGGTGGAGCATCTGGGCGGCGCCACGTTCCGGCGGGGCGAGCGCGACCGCGCCGATCTTCTCGCGATCGGGCACGCCGATGACCAGCCATCCACCGCCCGCGCCGCTGACCGACCAGCCGAAGTGGTCGTACGTCTGCGGTGTCGCGGCCCTGATCAGGCGCCCGGGCCGCCAGGCGCGCATGTCGAGGCCGGCGGCCCCGCCCGTGCCGCCTCCCGGGCCGAAGACCGAGATCACGTGTACCGCGCCCGTCTCGGGGTGCGGGCCTTCGCCGTCGAACGGAGCGCCCACCACCAGGTCCGTACCGGAGAAGGCGAGCGAGAACCCGAACGCGTCGCGCGGCTCGGAGACATCCGCGACGGCGGCCGACCCCTGCCAGAGGGTCCCGCCCGCCACCGGCTGCGTGGCGGTTCGGCCACCCCGGATGAGCTGGACCACCCCGGCGTCGTCCACCTCGCCGGGGTCGGCGTGCGGAGCGCCGGCCGCGAGGTAGCTCGACTCGCCGCTCTCGCCGTAGGCCAGGGAGTGGCCGAACAGATCGCCCGCCTGGGACCGCACTGTGGTGGTGAGCTGGGAAAGGTTCCATCCAGTGCCGCGATAGGCGGTCGCCGGTCCCACCTTCGCCTCGTACAGGACCGTCACGGCTCCCGCGTCGAGCATGGGTGTGCCGGCGTCATCCCTGTCCTCGTACGGTGCGCCGACGGCGAGGTCCTGGCCCGGCCCGCCACCTATCGTGCCGAGGGCGACGGACCAGCCGAACAGGTCGCCGGCCTCGCCGCTGCCGGGGACGCCGGGCGTCTGCTGGGTGATCCGGCGGGGGGCGCCCGGCCGGCGCCCGTCGGGGCCGCCCAGGTCGTAGAGGTAGACCGCTCCGGAGTCGGGGATCCCGTCCGCGTCCTCATACGGCGCGCCGATCGCGATGGTGCCCGGCGAGACGGCCAGCGACCAGCCGAAGTGCGCGCCGTTGCGCTGCTCGGGGGCCCGTAGCTCGATGCGGCCGGCGTTCGAACCGCCGAAGTCGCTGCCGCCGAAGTAGACGTAGACGTTCCCGGCGCCGGGGACCGAGGTGACGCGGCCGTCGGCGCCCTGTGTCACGTGGCCCCACCAGTACGGGCTCCCGACCACGAGGTCGAGGCAGCGGTCGCCGTCGATGTGACCCGCACGGGCGATCCAGCCGCTCAGCCCGCCGTTGCGGATGAAGGGCACGCCCCGCACCTTGGGGAACCCCTCGCCGGTACCGCGAAGGAAGAACAGGTGCCCTCCTCCGGACCACCTGTCGGGGGGCTCCCCGAACGGATCGCCGACGACGACGTCGTTGAGGCCGTCCCCGTCGAAGTCGGCGGTGCCGGCGCGGGAGCAGTCGTCCGGGGCCGAGCCGTGGGCGGGAACGGCGCCGAGGGCGCAGCACAACACGATCAACGCGAGCAGGAGCCGTCTCACAGCCGTACCTCGATGCTCTCTCCGCCGCTGATGACCTGCCCGGCCAGCGCGACGGGGACCTGTCCCGCGGGCATGGCGTACTCGCCGCCGAAGGAGAGCACCTGGCCCGGCTGGATGTCGACGGCCCCGCTTCGCGCGACCGAGCCGGTGCCGGGGGGAAGGGCGTCGTCGGCGCGGATGACGCGGCTCACCTTGTACCGCCTGGACCGGTCGTCGACGAGGTCGAGGAATCCGGCGAGCCTGATCGGGGTCCCGCCCATGTTGAGGACGAACCAGTAGGCGTGACAGGACTGCTGGTCCGGGACCTCCTCGCCGTTCACCTGGCGCGGCCGGCCGCAGTCGGGCGGCTCGTGCAGGACGATCTGCAGGCCCTGGTCGCCGACGAGGATGTGCCGTCCGATGTCGTTCACCCGGGTCGGGCCGTCCGCCTCACGCGTCCACGTCCCGCCGTTGGCCGTGTAGACCCACCAGGCCGTCCCCACCAGGGCGGCGCCCACGGCCAGCGCGGAGACGAGCGCGAGGAGCGCCCGGGTCCTGCGCCGCCGGCTCCGGCCCGGCCCTCGTCCCGGCGGATCCGTGGCCTCGGGGGCGCGCAGATTGTCCGGGGGCTCCCACATCGCCTCCAGAACGCGCGTGGAGGGGCCGTCCGATACGGCGTCGCCCCCGATCAGGGCGAGCAGGAGTTCCTGTGCGGTGGGACGGGAGGCGGGGTCACGGTCGAGGGCACGGCGCACCAGATGGTCGAGCGGCTCGGGCAGGCCCCGGACGTCGGGTTTCTCGTTCAGGGTGCGGTAGGCGACCGTCATCGGGTCGCCGTCGCCGAAGGGATGGTGCCCGGTGCTCGCGAAGGTGACCAGGCATCCCCACGCGAAGACGTCCGTCGCGGGGGTGACCGGCCGCCCGTCGAGCTGCTCGGGGGCCCACCATCCAGGGGTGCCGACCACCTCGCCGGTCAGGGTCGGGCCGGTGCGCCCGTCCAGCGCACGGGCGATGCCGAAGTCGATGACCCGGGGCCCGGTCGTGGACAGGATCACGTTGCCGGGCTTGAGGTCGCGGTGGACCAGCCCGGCGGCGTGGATGGCGGCGAGAGCGGCGCAGACCCCGAAGGCCAGGCCGACCAGCGGGGACTCGTCCAGGGGGCCGTACTCGGCGATCTGCGTGGAGAGCGGAGTGCCCGCGATGTAGGCGGTGGCCATGTACGGCCGCCCGTCCTCGGCCACGCCGTCGTCGAGGACCCTGGCCGTGCAGAACGAGGCGACCTTGCGCGCGCTCGCGACCTCGGAACGGAACCGCTCGGCGAACCCCGCGTCCTCGGTGAACCGCCGCTTCACCACTTTGATCGCGACCTGCCGCCCGCTCGCGGAGGTGCCCAGGTAGACGGTGCCCATGCCGCCTTCGCCGAGCCTGCCGACCAGTTTGTACGGCCCGATCTCGGCGGGATCGCCCTTCTGCAGCGGGGAGGCGATGCTCTGGCCGTCGATGGATGTCTCCTTCACCGTCACCCCGTGGCCCCCGAATGGTCACCGTACAGACATTCAAACTCAGCTGCCCGATCGTTTGTCCCAGCGTTACGTACATGTCGTATATCGGAGGCATGTATCGCCGGAGCTGGGGAGTCGTTCGTGTGAGCCCGTGCGCCGGAGCGTTACCATCGGGTCCCGTGACTTCCGTGACCGTTCGGGTGCCGGCCAAGGTGAACCTCCAGCTCTCGGTGGGGCCGCCGCGCGACGACGGCTACCACGACCTGGTGAACGTCTTCCACGCCGTCTCCCTGTTCGACGAGGTCACCGCCTCCGATGCGCCCGCCGGCTCCGGTGGGGCGGCGGTCACGGTGAGCGTCGAGGGACAGTACGCCGGGCAGGTGCCCCTCGACGGGGAGAACCTCGCGGTCAAGGCCGCCCTCGCCCTCGCCGAGCGTGCGGGACGTCCGCTGGGCGCGCGCCTGCTGATCCGCAAGGCGATCCCGGTCGCCGGGGGCATGGCCGGCGGCAGCGCCGACGCCGCGGCCACGCTGGTGGCCTGTGACGAGCTCTGGGGGCTCGGCCTGCCGCGGCAGGAGCTTATGGAGATCGCCGCGGCCCTCGGGAGCGACGTGCCCTTCGCCCTGCTCGGCGGCACGGCTGTGGGCACCGGGCGGGGGGAGAAGCTGACCACGGTCTCGGTCACCGGTGACTTCCACTGGGTCTTCGCGCTCGCCGCAGGCGGCCTGTCGACCGCCGAGGTCTACGCCGAGTGCGACCGGATGCGCGAGGCTTCGGGGGAGCGGGCGGCCTGGCCACAGGCCTCACAGACCCTGATGACCGCGCTAGAGGCGGGAGACGCCGAGACGCTGGGCAAGGCGCTGCTGAACGACCTGCAGCCCGCCGCGCTGATGCTGTGCCGCCCGCTCGTCCGCACTCTGGAGGCGGGCCGGAACCACGGTGCCCTCGGTGCGCTGGTCTCCGGATCCGGCCCCACCTGTGCCTTCCTCGCCGGGTCCGAGGCCAAGGCGACCGCCCTGGCGGCGGCGCTGGACGCCGCGGGCGTCTGCCGGTCGGCCGTCACGGCCCGCGGCCCGGTGCCCGGGGCGACGATCGTGCGCGCCGATCGGTGAGTCGCCGTGTGGCACGGCGCCCATGGGCTGCGGATAGGCTTTGACAGCGATGAACCTCGTAAACCTCGAATCGGTGTTCCATGCCTACGGGCCGAATCCTCTGCTCGGTGAGGTGTCCCTCGGCATCGAGGCAGGCGACCGCATCGGCGTCGTCGGGCGCAACGGCGACGGCAAGACCACGCTCATCTCCGTGATCGCCGGCACGGTCAAACCCCATGGCGGCCGGGTCACGCACAACCGCGGCCTGCGCATCGGCTTCCTGTCCCAGCGCGACGACCTCGATCCTGAGCTGACCGTGCGCGAGGTGGTGCTCGGAGACCGGGCCGAGCACGAGTGGGCCGGCGACCAGGCGGTCAGGGAGATCCTGGCCAACCTCCTCGGCGACATCGAGCTGCCGGCCAAGATCGGTGAGCTGTCGGGCGGTGAGCGCCGCCGCACCGCCCTGGCCCGGTTGCTGATCGAGGAGCACGACCTCGTCATCCTCGACGAGCCCACCAACCACCTCGACATCGAGGCCATCGCCTGGCTGGCGGGCCACCTCTCCACGCGCAGGTCGGCTCTGCTCGTGGTCACCCACGACCGGTGGTTCCTCGACGCGGTGTCCACGCGCACCTGGGAGGTCGTGGACGGCACCGTCCAGCGCTACGAGGGCGGATACGCCGCGTATGTGCTGGCCAAGGCCGAGCGGGCCCGTATCGCCCAGGCCACCGAGGACCGCCGCCAGAACCTCATGCGCAAGGAGATCGCCTGGCTGCGCCGTGGCCCGCCCGCACGCACGTCCAAGCCCAAGTTCCGCATCGACGCGGCCCAGGCGCTGATCGCCAACGAGCCGCCCGCGCGGAACACCGTCGAGCTGGTCAAGTTCGCCTCCGCGCGGCTCGGCAAGACGGTCTACGACCTCGACCAGATCACCCTGCACGCCGGCGGCCCCGGCGAGGGGCCGCTGGTGCTCGACCGCTGCACATGGCAGTTCGGCCCCGGCGACCGCGTCGGGCTGATCGGGGTGAACGGCTCGGGCAAGTCGTCGGTACTGCGGCTGCTCGCCGACGCGGTCCGGCCCGACTCCGGAAAGATCGTCCGTGGCAAGACCGTGCGCCTGGCACACCTCTCCCAGGAGCTGGCGGAGCTCGATCCCACGCGGCGCGTCCTCGAGACCGTCGAGGAGATCCGCAAGTTCATCCAGGTCGGCAAGCGTGAGTGGACCGCCTCGCAGTTGCTGGAGCGTCTCGGTTTCCGTGGCGACGCCCAGTGGAAGGTCATCGGCGACCTGTCGGGCGGGGAGCGGCGGCGCCTGCAGCTTCTGCGGTTGCTGATGGACGACCCCAACGTGCTGCTGCTGGACGAGCCGACCAACGACCTCGACATCGAGACGCTGAACGAGCTGGAGGATCTGCTCGACGCCTGGCCGGGCACGCTGATCCTGGTCAGTCACGACCGCTACTTCCTCGAGCGGGTGACCGACCGCTGCGTGGCCCTGCTGGGCGACGGCAGCCTGTCTCTCCTGCCCGGCGGCGTCGACGAGTACCTCCAGCGCCGCTCCTCGGGCACCGCCCTCACCGCCCGCGCCGGCTCCTCGCCTTCTGGCGGGGCCCCCTCGGGGGAGGCGCCGCGACCCGAGCCGTCGGGGATGTCGACCAAGGAGCTCCGCGAGGCCCAGAAGGAGCTGTCGAAGCTGGAGCGTCAGCTCGACAAGATCAGCGGACGTGAGACGGTGCTGCACGCGGCCATGGCCGACGCGGCCTCCGACTACGCGAAGCTGGCCTCCCTCGACGCCGAGCTGAAGGAGCTGCGGTCGCAGAAGGAGTCCATTGAGGTCGAATGGATGGAGCTCGCCGAGAGGCTCGGCGAGTAGTCAGGCGCCGTTCTGGCCCGAGTCGAAGGGCACCAGGATCGTGCGCAGCAGGGCGGCCAGCGTCTGCTGGTCGCCCGCGCCGAGGCCCGCGAGCAGGTCGTGCTCGCGCCTGAGCAGGTCGGCGAAGGCCTCGTCCACCCGCGCCCGCCCGAGCTCGGTCAGCGACACCAGCACGCCGCGCCGGTCTTCCGGGTCGGGGCGCCGGCGCACCAGCCGGGCGGCGGCGAGCCGGTCGATGCGGTTGGTCATGGTGCCGGAGGTGACCAGGGTGGCGCGCAGGAGGGCTCCGGGGCTCAGCTCGTAAGGCTCGCCGGACCGGCGCAGCGTGGTGAGCACGTCGAACTCCCAGGGCTCCAGACCGTGCTCGGCGAACGCCGCCCGGCGGGCGCGGTCGAGATGCCGCGCGAGCCGGGAGACCCGGCTCAGCACCTGAAGGGGGGACACGTCGAGGTCGGGCCGCTCCTGCCGCCAGGACAGGACGAGCTGATCCACCTCGTCCCGCACGGACTCCTCGGCGGCCCCATCACTTCGGCGCGTCGTCATGCGGCCGAGTCTATCTCTCTTGACATCGAGACATCTCTCCCGATATGAGTTATCTCGATGTCAAGAGATATGTGGGACCCCACCGTGTACGGCCGGTACGCCGATGAGCGTGCCCGCCCGTTCTTCGAGCTGGTCGGACGGATACACGCCGAGGACCCCGGCCACGTCGTCGACCTCGGCTGCGGCACCGGGGAGCTGACCGCCGAGCTGAGCCGTCGCTGGCCGCGGGCCGACGTCCACGGCGTCGACTCCTCACCCGCGATGATCGCCAAGGCGCCGGAAGGCCCCACGTTCAGCGTGGGCGACGTCCGTTCCTGGAGCCCCGGCCGCCCGGTCGACGTGATCGTCTCCAACGCCCTCCTGCAGTGGGTCCCCGAGCACCGCGAGCTGCTGCCGCGCTGGGTGGCGGCCCTGCGCCCCGGGGGGTGGCTGGCCTTCCAGGTGCCGGGCAACTTCGACGCCCCGAGCCACGCGGTCGTCAGGCGGCTGTGCCGCACGGATCCCTGGAAGGACGACCTCGGCGACCTGGCCCGTTCCGAGCCCGTGGACGGCCCTGAGGGCTACCTGGCGCTGCTGGCCGGGCTGGGGTGCGAGGTCGACGCCTGGGAGACGACCTACATCCACCTGTTGCATGGGGAGGACGCGGTGCTCAATTGGATCTCGGGTACGGCCCTGCGGCCGATGCTCGACCGGCTCGGCGCGGGTGAGAGGCGCGAGGCGTTCCTCGCCGCCGTCGCCCGGGAACTGGACGAGGTCTATCCCCGCGAGCCGTATGGCACGCCCTTCCCGTTCCGCCGGATCTTCGTGGTCGCGCGGAAGCCGTCGTAGAAACCGCGTCCGTCCGGCTCGTGGAGAGGAGAACATCGATGATCACCGGACTGCACCACGTGCAGCTCGCCGCGCCGCCGGGCAGTGAGCCTCGCCTGCGCGGGTTCTACTCGGGAGCGCTGGGGCTCGACGAGGTGCCGAAACCGGCCGACCTGGCGAGGCGCGGAGGCGTGTGGTTCCGCGGCCCGGGGGTCGAGCTGCACCTCGGCATCGAGGAGGACTTCAGGCCCGCGCGCAAGGCGCACCCCGGCCTGCTGGTCGACGACCTTCCCGGCCTGGTGGCGCGGCTCGGCGAGGCCGGCGTCGACGCGCGTCCCGACGACCTGCTGCCCGGCTTCCTGCGCTGTTACGTGGACGATCCGGTGGGCAACCGCATCGAGCTCCTGGAACCCCTGGAGAGCCGGGAGCCCAACGGTTCCGGCTCCGGAAACGTCCCGTACACCTCTTGATCGTCTCGCGTTCCGCTGAAATTGACATAATGGTCGAAAGTCGCCTAGTAGCGGGGTGACCATGGCGATCGAGGTAGAAGACAAGTTCGATGTGCCGCCCGACTTCGAGATTCCCGACTTCGCCGATGTACGGGGATGCGCGGAGGCGGTCAGCCTGGTGAGCGACCGGCTGGTCGCCCTGTACTTCGACACGCCCGACCTGCGCCTGGCCGCCCATGGGATCACCCTGCGCAGGCGGCGTGGCGGCGCGGACGCCGGTTGGCATCTGAAGCTGCCGAAGGCCAAGGGCGTCCGCGAGGAGATCACCCATCCGCTGACCCGGAGCGCCAAGATCGTCCCACCCGTTCTGGCCGGTCTGGTCCACGCCTACACCCGGGGGCGGCAGCTCGTCCAGGTGGCGGAGCTGGAGACCGTCCGCACGGTGACGAGCCTGCGCGGCGCCGACGGGCGGCCACTGCTGGAGGTCGCCGACGATCGGGTCAAGGGCACGGTGTTCGCCACGGTGCCCTCCGGGGAGGACCGGCAGGTCACCCGCTGGCGCGAGGTCGAGGCCGAACTGGTCGGCGGGGACGCCGACCTGCTCAGGCGCGTGGGCAAGGTGCTGGGCAAGGCCGGCGCCACCCCGGCGGGCACCCAGAGCAAGCTCGCCCGCCTCCTTGGTTCCCGGATCCCGGTCCCCGAGCCCGCGGAAGCGGACGACAGCACCGCGGGGCGGGTCGTGGTCGACTACGTGAAGTCCCAGGTCGCCGCCCTGGTAGCCCAGGATCCCCAGGTGCGGCGGGGCGGGGAGGACGCCGTCCACCAGATGCGGGTGGCCGGCCGCCGCCTGCGCAGCGCGCTGAAGTCCTTCTCCGGAGTGGTCGCCGAGACCTCCGGGCTCCAGGACGAGCTGCGGTGGATCGCCGGCGTGCTCGGCGAGGTACGCGACCTGGAGGTCATCCGGGAGCGGTTCGCCGCCCATCTGGACACGCTCGATCCCGCCTCGATCGTCGGACCCGTGCGCACCCGCCTCGGCGACGACCTGGCGGCCCGCGAGCGGGAGGCGCTCGCGCGTGTCAACGAGGCGATGAGCGGCGAGCGCTACTTCGCCCTGCTCGACAGGCTCGACGCCCTGGTGGCGAGCCCGCCGCTCACCCCGCTGGCCATCAAGAAGGCGGCCAAGACGCTGGCGCCGGTCGCCGACAAGGGATGGCGGCGCGTGGTCAAGGCCTACGACAGGGCCCGGGCCATCGAGGACGACGAGCAGCGCGAGATCGCCATGCACGATGTGCGCAAGGCGGCCAAGCGCGCCCGCTACACCGCCGAAGCGCTGAAGCCCCTGCTCGGGGATTCCGCCGCCGACCTGGCGAAGCGGGCGAAGGTCGTGCAGGAGGCCCTCGGGCTGTACCAGGACGGCGTCGTCGCGCAGCAGATCCTGTTCGACGAGGCCGAGAGGGCACGCGAGGCGGGAGAGGACACCTTCACCTACGGGGTGCTCGCCGGCATCGAACGCGCCGCGGCCAAGCGCGCCCACGCCGAGTTCCCGGCGGTGTGGGCCGGCCTCGCCTCGGAGGGCCGGCCCTGACGACGCCCGCCGGTCAGGTGAGGTAACGGCTCCACGGCCACGACGCGCTGCCGGTCAGGTGGCTCCACGGCCGCGAAGCGCCGCCGGTCAGGTGAGGTAACGCTCCACGGCCACGATGCGCCCGCCGGTGTGGTGCAGGACCGCGACCGCGCCCTTGCGCAGGTGGGTGTCCTCCGCGTGGCCGTCGAAGCGATGCTCGCACAGGCCCGTGACCAGCTCGGGCAGTACCTTGCCGTGGCTGCAGAGCGCTGTGGGGCCACCCTGGTCCATCAGGGACAGCGCCAGCGCCGGCGACATCGAGGTGTCGTAGTGGGTCTCGGTCAGCAGCCGCTCCGTGCGGATCCTGAGCGCTTCCCTGGCCGCATACGGCAGCAGTGTCTGCACGCACCGCCTGCTCGGCGAGCTGACGAGCGACTCCGGCCGGTAGCCGCACAGGATGTCGGCGACGGTCCTGGCCTGCGTCTCGCCGTCCTCGTCCAGGGGCCGCAGGTCGTCGTCGCCTGACCAGTCCTGCCGCGAGCCCGCGAAACCATGCCTGACCAGGACGAACGGCGTCGTCTCCAGGGGCGCGGCGAGCAGGGCGCGGAGCAGCCCGGTGTCCCATTCGTAGGTCAGCCGGGCCCTGGCCTCGTCGATCGGCAGCCACTCCAGCACGTCCACCTCGTCGGAGGGCTCCTGGGCCACCTCCTCGATCACCCGCGCCGCCCAGTAGTCGACCCGCTTGAGCCGCCCGCCCTTCATGTAGTGGACGGGGGGCAGGTGGCGGCCGAGCGCGACGCTCAGCCCGGTCTCCTCGGCCACCTCCCGCATCGCGCCCGCGATGACGTGCTCGCCGGGCTTGAGCTTGCCCTTGGGGAAGGACCAGTCGTCGTACTTGGGCCGGTGGACCACCGCGACCTCGGGGCTCTCGGCGTCACCTCGCCACACGACCGCCCCGGCCGCCCGGATCGTGTCGGTTGGCAGGACATGGCATTCAGTCATCGATGGTCCTCCACCGTCGGGTTCCCACCAGGTGGTTTTGGAGGTCGAGGAACGGTTCGCCGTTCTCGCCGCGATGATGGCGCACCCAGGTGCCGTCGCCGTGCAGCCACCAACTGGCGGTGGTGTCGGCCATGGAGAGGTCGAGAATCTCCGAGAGGTACGCGCGGTGTTGCGCGCTGTTGACCTTCACCAGAGACTCCACGCGGCGCTCGATGTTACGACGCATCAGGTCGGCGCTCCCGATCCAGATCTCCGGCCGGCGGCCCGCGCCGAACTCGTAGATCCGCGAGTGCTCCAGGAAGCGTCCCAGGATGCTCCTGACCCTGATGTTCTCCGACAAACCCGGAATGCCAGGACGGAGGGTGCAGACGCCTCGGACGACGAGATCCACGGGGACCCCGGCCCTGGACGCGGTGTAGAGCGCGTCGATCAGTGGCTCGTCCACGAGCGAGTTGGTCTTGATCCGGATCCGGGCCGGGCGGCCCGCCACGTGGTGGGAGATCTCCCTGTCGATCCTGGCGAGCAGCCCGCTCCGCATCGAGTGCGGGGCGACCAGCAGCCGCCGGTAGGCCGAGTGGTGGGAGTAGCCGGTCAGGTGGACGAACAGGTCGGTGAGGTCCTCGCCCACCAGCGGGTCGGCGGTGAGCAGGCCGAAGTCCTCGTACTGCCGGGCGGTCTTGGGGTTGTAGTTGCCCGTGCCGATGTGGCAGTACTGGCGCAGCTCGCCGGACGGCTCCTGCCGTACGACCAGCGCGAGCTTGGCGTGGGTCTTCAGCCCGAGTACGCCGTAGACCACGTGGCAGCCGGCCCGCTCCAGCTTGCGCGCCCACGTGATGTTGGCGTGCTCGTCGAACCTCGCCTTGATCTCGACGACGACCACCACCTGTTTGCCCGCCTCGGCGGCGTCGATCAGCGCGTCGACGATCGGGGAGTCGCCGCTGGTGCGGTAGAGCGTCTGCTTGATGGCCAGCACGTTGGGGTCGGCCGCCGCCTGCTCGATGAACCGCTGCACGCTGGTCGAGAACGAGTCGTACGGATGGTGGACCAGCAGGTCGCGCTCCCGCAGGACCGAGAAGATGTCGTCCTCGGCGTGGACGGCCTCGGCGGGGACGAAGGGCGGGTAGCTCAGGTCGCCCCGGTCCAGGTCGGCGATCGCGTGCAGCCCCGTCAGGTCGAGCGGGCCGGGCAACCGGTAGATCTCGTGGTCGGAGACGTCGAGCTCGTCGACGAGCAGGTCCAGGACCGCCGGGCTGATCGTGTCCTCCACCTCGAGCCGGACCGGCGGCCCGAAGCGCCTCATCAGCAGTTCCTTCTCCAGCGCCTGCATGAGGTTCTCGGTGACGTCCTCGTCCACGTCGAGGTCCTCGTTGCGCGTCACGCGGAAGACGTGGTGCTCGACGATCTCCATGCCCTTGAACAGCTGGCCGAGATGGGCGGCGATGACGTCTTCCAGCGGGACGAAGCGGTCCTTGGAGGCGGCGACGAAGCGCGGGAGCTGGGAGGGCACCTTGACCCGCGCGAAGACGGTGTGCCCCGTGCTCGGGTTGCGCACGGTGACGGCGAGGTTGAGCGACAAGCCCGAAATGTACGGGAAGGGGTGGGCCGGGTCCACGGCCAGCGGGGTCAGCACCGGCCGGACCCGCTCGCGGAACAGCTTGCGCATCGCCGTGCGCTCGTCCCTGTCGAGATCCTCCCAGCGCACGATGTCGATCCCGGCGTTGGCGAGCTGGGGGCAGATCTGCTTGTGGTACGCGGTCGAGTGGCGCAGGGCGAGGTCGTCGGCGATGGCGGCGATCCGGGCCAGCTCCTCACGGGGTTTCAGTCCGCTCTTGGTGCGAAGCAGCAGTCCGGTCGCCATACGGCGTTTCAGCCCGGCGACGCGAACCCGGAAGAACTCGTCGAGGTTGCTGGCGAAGATGGCGAGGAAGCGCACCCGTTCCAGCAGCGGCAGGGAAGGGTCTTCGGCAAGCTCGAGCACCCGTTCGTTGAAGTGGAGCCAGCTCTCCTCCCGATTGAGGAAGCGCTCCTGGCTGGTGAGCAGGTCGGCGTGTCCTTCAGGGGTCGGCGGCACGATCTCGGCGGACATATGTCCAAAATGCCCTACTTAATTGAACGGCACGTTAACTTTCCAGCAACGAGGGTTTTACTTCCGCGCGGAGATGGATGTGCGCGGGTACCTACTGGCCTGGCGGGTGCCGAGTTACCGCTGTCCCGCCTCGCCGCCTTCCCCGCGCTCCGTGCCCTGGGCCAGTTCCGCGCGCTCCACGATGGGAACACGCTCCACGATGAGCTCCACATGGTCGGCCGCCGGCCGGGACTGCTTCTCGGCCAGCCTGGCCTGCTGCTCCGCCAGCTTGGCCTCCTGCACCCGCAGCCTCTCCTGGTCGCGCAGCTCCTGTGCCCGGAGCTTCTCCTGCTCCCTGAGCTGCTGTGCCAGCAGCCTCTCGTGCTCCCGCAGCTCGCGAATCCGGATCTTCTCCTGCTCGCGAAGGAGCTTCTCCTGCTCCCGCAGCTCGCGCGCGCGAAGCTTCTCCTGCTCCTTGAGGTCCTTCTCGCGGGCCTTCTCCTGCTCCTTGAGCTCCTTCTCGCGAGCCTTCTCCAGCTCCTTGAGCTCCTTCTCGGTGGGCCGGGTCAAGCTCCGGATCTCGATGACGGCCGGCACCTCGAAGCGGCCGCGCGTGGAGGCGGCGGTGAGGCCGGGGTGCGGCTCCAGCCCGGTCAGGCCGTTCCACGCGAGGTTGACCAGATGGGCGGCCACCTCTTCGCGGTCGGGCTTGCGGGCGTCCAGCCACCACTGGCCGGTGAGGGCCACCATGCCGACGAGCATCTGGGCGTACATCGGGGCGAGGGTCGGAGCGTAGCCGCGGTCGGCGAACTGGTCGGCGAGCACGTCCTCGACCTGGCTGGCGATGTCGCTGATGAGGCTGCCGAACGTGCCGGTGCCCGAGGCGGCGTGGGAGTCGCGCACAAGAATGCGGAAGCCCTCGCTGGACTCCTCGACGTACTGCAGCAGTGCCAGAGCGGCGCGTTCGAGCCGGATCCTCGGATGGCCCGCGTTGAGCGCGACGGCCACCAGGGCGAGCAGCCGCTGCATCTCTCTGTCGACGACGACGGCGTAGATGCCCTCTTTGCCGCCGAAGTGTTCGTACACGACCGGCTTGGAGACCTGGGCGGTGGCCGCGATCTCCTCGATGGAGGTGCCGTCGAACCCTTTCTCGGCGAACAGAGTGCGGCTGACGCGGATGAGTTGTTCCCTGCGCTCCTTACCGGTCATGCGTACGCGCGAGCGGGGTTCGGTCATGGGTCTAATAATGGCTGGCCCCGCCGACACAGCAACCGCCAACGTCCCAGTTTGGGCAGTTATACCGGGATTTAAACGTTCAACCTCGGCGGGGCCGGGGATTCGGGCCGCCAGCTGGCGGCCCGACAGAGGGGCTGAGTCAGCCAAGCCGCTTCGCCGCCAGACGCTCAGGGGTCGGCCACCGGACGTCGGTCGCCCAACCGGCCTGCTCGAACCAGCGGATCACTCGGGCGCTCGGGTCGAGTTGCCCCTTGAGGGCGCCGTGACGGGCCGAGGTGGGGTCGCAGTGGTGCAGGTTGTGCCAGGACTCGCCGAAGGACGGGATGGCCAGCCACCACACGTTGCGGGACTTGTCGCGCACTTCGAAGGCCTCGTCGCCGAACACGTGGCACACCGAGTTGATCGACCAGGTGACGTGGTGGAGCAGGGCGATGCGCACCAGGCTGCCCCAGAAGAACGCGGTCAGAGCGCCGGTGAAGGACCAGGTCACGAGGCCACCGATCACGGCGGGCAGCACCAGGGACGCGAACACGAGCCACGGGAAGGCCTTGTGGATGCGGTAGACGTCCTTGTCGTTCATGAGGTCCTTGGCGAAACGCTCCTGGTTGGTGCGCTCGGAGGAGAACATCCAGCCGATGTGGGCGAAGATGAGGCCCTTGGTCAGCGCCTTCCAGTCGTTGCCGAAGCGCCACGGGGAGTGCGGGTCGCCCTCCTTGTCGGAGTACTTGTGGTGGCGGCGGTGCGTGGCCACCCAGTCGATGACGCCCATCTCCAGCGACATGCTTCCGGCGATGGCGAGCACGATCTTCAGCGGGCGGTTCGCCTTGAACGAACCGTGAGTGAAGTAACGGTGCAGCCCGACGGTGACGCCGAGTCCGGTGAACACGTAGAAGAACGAGGCGATCGCCACGTCGCTCCAGCTGAGGAAGCTTCCCCAGGCCATGGGCACGGCGGCGACCAGGGCGAGGAACGGGAGCGTGACGAAGATGACCAGCAGGACGCGCTCGAAGTTGCTCTTGGGCTCGGGCTCGAGATCGGGCCGGGGGGGCGGCGGAGTCGATCGGTCTACGACGACGGTCATTGGCTACCTCACGTGATTGTTGAAGAAGTACGGACGATCTGGAGCTACGTAACCGTAACCTACGCCATCGTAAGTTAGGAATCCCTAAGTTAGTAATGTGGAGAAGATGACGCTTCGGCCGCCATCCGGTGGCGCATCCGCGCCTTGCGCATTCATGCCCGTATCTGTTATGGGAACGCCTCTCGCAGACCAAAAGGGGCGCCCGAGATGCCCCAAGGATGCGCCCTCTCGTTGCCGTGCCACGCCTGTGATCAGCGGAAATGACCTCAGTGACCCGTAGGACGGATGTCCGTGAGACATGCGGCCCCTCCGCCGTGCCGGGGTGTCCGTAAGCGCGGTCCTCGGCGGGGCGGCCCTAGTGGGAGCGCGGTAATGCGTTGAGCGGTGGGGGGCTCTGGTGGGTATCCTTGTCACCGCGGTTTGCGGAAGGCCGCGAATCCATCCGGCGTGGGGTAATTGGCAGCCCACCTGCCTTTGGAGCAGGGTTGTCCTGGTTCGAGTCCAGGCGCCGGAACTTTTCCTGTCTTGGCCGAGACAGGCCAACCACTTCGCCGAGGGGGCTGGATCCCGCCCCGGAGGTGCCAGGTATTCTCACGGTGTCGAGTGGGTGGCCGTGGGGTGCCTGTGGGGTAGCCGTGCGTCATCCCGCTCCGTCATGTCTCAGCCGCGATGCCGAGGGAGCCTCAGTCCGTGAGTGTGCCGCGCCCGGCAGCCGTCATCGTCCTCGCCGCCGGCGAGGGCACCCGGATGAAGTCCAGCAAACCCAAAGTCCTGCATGAGCTATGCGGTCGCGCACTGGTCGACCACATGCTCACCGCGGCCAGGGGCCTCACGCCCGAGCGGCTGATCATCGTGATCGGCCATGCTCGCGAGCGGGTCCAGGCCCACCTCGCCACCAGCGGTCCCGACGCCCATGCGGTCGTGCAGACCGAGCAGAACGGCACGGGCCACGCCGTCCGCACCGTCCTCGAATCGGTCGGCACGATCAACGGCACGATCCTGGTGACCTACGGCGACACCCCGCTGCTGCGCACCGAGACCCTGGCCGAACTGCTCGCCACCCACGGGGCCGAGGGCAACGCCGTCACCGTGCTCACCGCCGAGGTGCCCGACCCAACGGGGTACGGCCGCATCATCCGTGACACGACCGGCGCCGTCCTCGAGATCGTCGAGGAGAAGGACGCCTCACCCGAGCAGCGGGTGATCAGGGAGATGAACTCCGGCGTCTACGCCTTCGACGGGCTGCTGCTCGGCGACGCCGTCAAGCGGGTCTCGACCGCCAACTCCCAGGGTGAGGAGTACCTCACCGACGTGCTGTCCATCCTCAGGGAGGACGGCCACCGCGTCGGCGCGTACGTCGCCGCCGACCACGTCGAGGTCGAGGGCGTCAACGACAGGGTCCAGCTCGCCTTCGCCCGCACGGTCCTCAACGCCCGCATCCTCGAGCGCCACATGCGCGCCGGGGTCACGATCATCGACCCCGCCACCACCTGGATCGATGTGAGCGTGACCATCGAGCCCGACGTGGTGATCCATCCAGGCACGCAGCTCCACGGACGTACATCGATCGCCACCGAGGCGGAGGTCGGTCCCGCGACCACGCTCACCGACACGGTGGTGGGCGCGGGAGCCGTGGTGCGCAACGCCGTGTGCGAGGGCGCCGAGGTCGGCTCCGGCGCCTCGGTGGGCCCGTTCGCCTACCTCAGACCCGGCACCGTGCTCGGCCGCAAGGCCAAGGCGGGCAGCTACGTCGAGATGAAGAACGCCAGGGTCGGCGACGGCTCCAAGGTGCCGCACCTCACCTACGTGGGCGACGCGACCATCGGCGAGGGCACCAACATCGGCGCCGCCAGCGTCTTCGTCAACTACGACGGCGTCGAGAAGCACCACACCACGGTCGGCGACCACGTCCGTGTCGGCAGCGACAACATGCTGGTGGCGCCGCTCACGATCGGAGACGGCGCGTACACCGCGGCGGGCTCGGTCATCACCAACGACGTTCCGCCGGGGGCGATGGCCGTGGGCCGGGCACGCCAGCGCAATATCGAAGGGTGGGTCGAGCGCAGACGCGCGGACACCGCTTCGGCGGAGGCCGCGCGGCAGGCGACGGCCGAACGGGCGGGCCGGGACGGCCAGGTCGATCATGGCGAGCGGGGCAAGCAGGCCGATCAGGTCGCGCAGGCCGGAGAACAACATCGGGGGAGCACCAAATGAACCAGCGCGGCGAGCGAACCGAAAGGCACGACGGTTCCGCATCGGCGTGTCCGGCGAACCCCCCGGTGAGGAGGGGAGCATGAGCGGCAAGAAGACCACCGGTGAGAAGCATCTGATGTTCATCTCCGGCCGGGCGTATCCCGAGCTCGCGGAGGAGGTGGCGCAGCACCTCGGCATGGACATCACCCCGACGAAGTTGCACGACTTCGCCAACGGTGAGATCTACGCCCGCTACCTCGAATCCGTCCGCGGCAGCGACGCGTTCGTCATGCAGAGCCACACCGAGCCGATCAACAAGTGGATCATGGAGCAGCTGATCATGGTGGACGCCCTGAAGCGGGCGTCGGCCAAGCGCATCACCGTGGTCCTGCCGTTCTTCGGCTACTCCCGCCAGGACAAGAAGGGCCGGGGCCGCGAGCCGATCACCGCACGGCTGATGGCCGACCTGTTCAAGACCGCGGGCGCCGACCGGCTGATGTCGGTCGACCTGCACACGCCGCAGATCCAGGGCTTCTTCGACGGGCCCGTCGACCACCTGTTCGCCCTGCCGGTGCTCCACCGCTACCTCAGCGGCAAGCTCGACCCGGCGAACACCACGATCGTGTCGCCCGACACCGGCCGGGTGCGCCTGGCGGAGCGCTGGGCCGACCAGCTCGGCACGGCGGTGGCGTTCATCCACAAGCGCCGCGATCTCGACGTCGCCAACCAGGTCAAGGTGCACGAGGTGGTCGGCCAGGTCAAGGGCCGCACCTGTGTGCTGATCGACGACATGATCGACACCGGTGGCTCGATCTGCAAGGCGGCCGACGCGCTGTACGAGCAGGGCGCCACCAACATCATCGTGGCGGCCACTCACGCGATCTTCTCCGAACCCGCCGTCGACCGGTTGAAGAACTCGCGCATCTCCGAGGTGGTCGTCACCAACACGCTGCCGATCCCCGAGGAGAAGCGGTTCGACAAGCTGACCGTGCTGTCGATCGCCCCGCTGATCGCCCGCGCCATCACCGAGGTGTTCAGCGACGGCTCCGTCACCAGCCTCTTCGAGGGCGACAGCTGAGGAGTTTCATCGGCGTCACAGGTGCCTCACCGGAGGGGCCCGCGACGCCGATGCGCCACTCCGGCCAGGTTCGGGTAGTCTCTGAGGGTTGTCCGCGCTCGTAACGCCTCCCGCTAGGGCGGACGAGGGAGAGCGCCTCCAGCACCCGATTCCCTAGGAGATACGCCGTGTCCGAGGTACGCATCGCCGCCGAGCCCCGCTCCGAGTTCGGCAAGGGCGCCGCACGCAAGATCCGCCGCGTCGGCAAGGTTCCCGCCGTCCTATACGGCCACGGCACCGACACCAAGCACCTGACCCTTCCCGGTCACGAGCTGATGATCGCGCTGCGCACGCCGAACGTGCTCATCCGCCTCGAGGGCGAGGGCATCAACGAGCTCGCGCTGCCGAAGGGCGTCCAGCGGGACCCGATCAAGGGGTTCTACGAGCACGTCGACCTCCTGCTCGTGAAGAGCGGCGAGAAGGTCACCGTCGACATCCCGGTCACCACGACCGGTGACATCGCCCCGGGCGGCCTGCTCGACCAGCAGCTCATCACCGTCTCCGTCGAGTCGGAGGCCACGCACATCCCCACGGGCGTCGAGGTCGACATCGAGGGCCTGGAGATCGGCGCCGTCGTCACCGCCGGCGACCTCAAGCTGCCCAAGGGCACCTCCCTGGTGGCCGAGCCCGAGACCGTCGTGCTGCAGGTCATCAACGTCCCGACCGCCCCCGCCGAGGGCGAAGAGGGCGGCGTCGAGGGCGAGCCCACCGAGTCCGCGGAGTAGATTCCGTATCGTCGGCAGGGCAGCCAGGAGGCCGGTCACCGGTCGCCCGGCTGCCCTGTTCGGTATGTGACGGTGTAGAGATGTGGCGGCGCTTCAGGCGCCGAGTGGAACGGAGAGGCCTGTCGTGGACCGCTGGTTGATCGTCGGACTGGGCAACCCCGGCCCCGACTACGCCGGTAACCGGCACAACGCCGGCTTCATGGTGCTGGACGAGCTCGCCGCCCGAGTCGGCGGCCGTTTCAAGACGCACAGAGCCCATGCCGAGGTCGTGGAAGGCCGGCTCGTGGGCGCGCCGGTCGTGCTCGCCAAGCCGCGGTCCTTCATGAACCTCTCCGGCGGGCCGGTCAAGGCCCTGGCCGACTTCTACAAGGTCGCCCCGGCGAACGTCATCGTGGTCCACGACGAGCTCGACATTCCGTACGGCGCGCTGCGCGTCAAGCTCGGCGGTGGCGACAACGGGCACAACGGCCTGCGGTCGATCACCAAATCGCTCGCCACCAAGGACTACCTGCGGGTGCGCTTCGGCGTCGGCCGTCCCCCCGGGCGCATGGACGCGGCCGACTACGTGCTGCGCGACTTCGCCACGGCCGAGCGCAAGGAGCTGCCGCTGCTGGTCGACCGGGCGGCGGATGTCGCGGAGTCGCTGATGGTGTCGGGCCTGGAGGCCACCCAGAACACCTTCCACCCCTCCGACCTGAAGCCCGTCAAGCCGCCGCGCTAGACGCCCGGCCGGCACGGCGCGCCGGTCAAGGGACTTTCCCGATTCCCCCAAGAGCCGCCCACGTCGGCGCTAGCATCCCTCACGGACAGTGTCCAATCGGTTACGTGGAGGATGTGTGGGGGTGGGCGAGATGTCGGGGGTCACCGTCCAGAGCGCGTCGGAGGCTCGCTTACCGGCCTTCTCCCGCGCTCGTCCGTGCCTGCCGGGATGGGCGCGGCGCTACCGCCTCCAAGCCATGGCGGGCGATCTGTTGTGCGGCTTCCTCGCCGGGGCCGCCGCCGTCGTCGTGCGCTTCGGCGAGGTCACGCCGTACGTCACGCCGTATCTCGTGCTGAGCTCGGTGCTTCCGGTGGTGTGGGTCGGCATGGTCGGCCTCAACCGGGCGTACGAGGCCCGCCTGGTGGGGGTCGGATCCGAGGAGTTCCGCCGCATCACCCAGTGCGGGTTCCTGCTCACCGCCGGAGTGGCGATCACCGCGTATGTGACCAAGACCGACCTCGCCCGTGGATACGTCGTGCTCGCCCTGCCGCTGATGACGGTCCTCACCCTCTCCTGCCGCTACGGCCTGCGCTGGAGGCTCCACGTGATGCGGGCCAGGGGCAGGTGCATGCGTCGCGTGGTCGCCGTCGGTCACCGGGCGGCGATCGCCGACCTGATCCACCGCTTCCGTCGCCAGCCGTACCACGGCATGGAGATCGTCGGCGTGTGCCTGCCGCGTGAGGACGCCGCGGGCGATGTGGAGGGAGTGCCGGTCCTGGGGGACTTCACCGACGTCCCTCTGGTGGTCGGCCAGGCCGCGGCCGACACCGTGGCCGTGCTCGCCTGCCCCGAGCTCGACGGCACCGCACTGCGCCGCCTGGCCTGGCGGCTGGAGAAGACCCGCACCGATCTCGTCGTCGCCCCGGCGCTGATGGAGGTCGCCGGGCCGCGCACGACGATCAGGCCGGTCGCGGGGCTGCCGCTGCTGCATGTGGAGCATCCCGAGCTGTCCGGGGTGCGCCAGCTCCTCAAGAACCTCTTCGACCGCACGCTCGCCGCCCTCGCGCTCGCGGCCCTGGCCCCCGTCCTCGCCGCACTGGCGGTCGCCGTACGGACCACCAGCCCCGGGCCGGCGCTGTTCCGCCAGACGCGGGTCGGCAGGGACGGGGTGGAGTTCACGATCCTGAAGCTTCGGACCATGCGATCGGACGCCGAGCAGTGCAAGATCGCCCTCGTCAGCGACGGGGACGGCGTGCTGTTCAAGATCAAGGACGACCCGCGGATCACCCCGCTGGGCGGCTGGTTGCGCCGCCATTCCCTCGACGAGCTGCCGCAGTTGTTCAACGTCCTGCTCGGGCACATGTCCCTGGTCGGGCCGAGACCCCCGCTTGCGGATGAGGTCGCCGGGTATGGTGACGACGTCCGGCGGCGGCTCGTGGTGCGCCCCGGCATGACCGGACTGTGGCAGGTGAACGGCAGATCCGACCTCTCATGGGAGGAATCGGTACGGTTGGACCTGCGTTATGTCGAGAACTGGTCTCTCACACTCGATCTTCAGATTTTGTGGAAGACCTGGTCCGCGGTGGCACGCGGCTCGGGTGCTTACTAGCCCGAGGACTCGGGCGCGGCTTCAGGAAGGGCATCGTGACGATACGCGACGACCACGCACTGGCGAGGGACCTCGCGGCCGAGGCGGGCGAGAGGCTCCTGGCATTGCGCTCCCGCGAGGGGTTCGGCGATCCGGTGGCCTTGCGCCAGATCGGTGACCAGGAGTCCCATGCCTACCTCACCGAGTCCCTGTCGCGTCTGCGGCCCAGTGACTGCGTGCTGTCCGAGGAGGGCACGCGCGAGGAGCGCCTCGACCCGCGCCGCCAGTCCGCCGACCGCGTATGGATCATCGACCCGCTCGACGGCACGCGTGAGTTCGGCGACGAGGGCCGGTCCGACTGGGCCGTCCACGTGGCCCTGTGGCAGCGAGCACCCCGCTCGCCTTCCAGCGGTGGCCGGGCAGAGGGTGGGAGGGCGCCGGGGGCCGGCTCCGCGCGGGGAGAGCTGATCGCGGGCGCCGTGGCACTGCCCGCCCAGGGCCTGACGCTCAGCACCGCCTCGCCTCCCACGCTCGCGGCTCCGGCCAGACCGCCCGCTCAGGGTGCGGCGCCCACTGCGTCGCCCGCTCAGGGTCCGGTGGCGTCGCCCGCCGCCCGTGAGGGCAGGATCCGCATCGCCGTCAGCCGCACCCGGCCGCCCGAGTTCGTCAGGAAGCTGGCCTACCTGGTCGGCGCCGACCTGGTGCCGATCGGCTCGGCCGGTGCGAAGATCGCGGCGGTGCTCACCGGCCAGGTCGAGGCGTACGTCCACGCCGGCGGCCAGTACGAGTGGGACTCGGCCGCTCCCGTGGCCGTCGCGCAGGCCGCCGGCGCCCACGCGAGCAGGATCGACGGCACCCCACTGATCTACAACCAGGAGAACCCCTCACTGCCGGATATCCTGGTCTCCCTACCGGATCTGGCGCCAACGTTGCTCGCCGGCATCCGCGACGTGCACCGTTAGGGCAACACTCCCGGAGGAAGACCCGATGCTTCAGAGCGACTACACGACGTCGCAGCTCGACGTCCTGGAAGCCGAGGCGATCCACATCATGCGTGAGGTCGCGGCCGAGTTCGAGCGCCCCTGTCTTCTGTTCTCCGGTGGCAAGGACTCGATCGTCATGTTGCGGATCGCCGAGAAGGCCTTCTGGCCCGCTCCGATCCCCTTTCCCCTCATGCATGTCGACACCGGCCACAACTTCGCCGAGGTCATCGAGTTCCGCGACCGGCGGGCCGCCGAGCTGAGCGCCCGCCTCGTCGTCGCCTCCGTCCAGGACTCGATCGACGCGGGGCGCGTCGCCGAGGAGACCGGCCGGCGTGCCAGCCGCAACCGCCTCCAGACCACGACGCTGCTCGACGCCATCGAGGAGCACGAGTTCGACGCCGTGTTCGGCGGCGCACGCCGCGACGAGGAGAAGGCCCGCGCCAAGGAGCGGGTCTTCTCGTTCCGCGACGACTTCGGCCAGTGGGACCCGAAGAACCAGCGGCCCGAGCTGTGGAACGTCTACAACGCGCGCATCCGCAAGGGCGAGCACATCCGGGTCTTCCCGCTGTCCAACTGGACCGAGCTCGACATCTGGGACTACATCCGGCGCGAGGGCATCGAGATCCCGTCCATCTACTTCGCGCACACCCGCAAGGTGTTCGAGCGCGACGGCATGCTGCTCGCCGACGCCGACGTGGTCAACCGCGACGAGGACGAGCCGGTCTTCGAGACGGTGGTGCGCTACCGCACCGTGGGCGACATGACCTGCACCGGCGCCGTGCAGTCCAACGCCGCAACGGTGGAGGAGATCATCGCCGAGATCGCCGTCACCCGCATCACCGAGCGCGGCGCCACCCGGGCCGACGACCGCTCCTCGGAGGCCGCCATGGAAGACCGCAAGAAGGAGGGGTACTTCTGATGCCCCTCGCCGTCATGCCCTGGGGTCCGCATCCTCGCCGCGCCGGTCGTACAACTCATGGAGAGCAGTTCTGATGGACATCCTGCGTTTCGCCACGGCGGGCTCGGTCGACGACGGCAAGTCGACCCTCATCGGACGCCTGCTCTTCGACTCCAAGGCGATCTTCGAGGACCAGCTTGAGGCCGTCGAGCGTACGAGCCGTGACCGCGGCACGGAGTACACCGACCTGTCGCTGCTGACCGACGGCCTCCGGGCCGAGCGCGAGCAGGGCATCACCATCGACGTGGCCTACCGCTACTTCGCCACGCCCAAGCGCAAGTTCATCATCGCCGACACCCCCGGCCACATCCAGTACACCCGGAACATGGTCACCGGCGCGTCCACGGCCGATCTGGCGATCGTGCTCATCGACGCGCGCAAGGGCGTGGTGGAGCAGTCGCGCCGCCACGCGTTCCTCACCACGCTGCTGCGGGTGCCCCACCTGGTGCTCGCGGTCAACAAGATGGACCTGGTCGACTACTCCAAGGACCGGTTCGAGGAGATCCGCGAGGAGTTCACGGCCTTCGCGGCGAAGCTGAACGTCGCCGACCTGACGTTCATCCCCATCTCGGCGCTGCACGGCGACAACGTCGTGTCCCGGTCGGAGAACATGCCGTGGTACCAGGGCACCTCGCTGCTGCACCACCTGGAGAACCTCCACATCGCCTCCGACCGCAACCTCGTCGACGTGCGCTTTCCCGTGCAGTACGTCATCCGTCCCCAGCGGGCCACCGATCCGGCCTTCCACGACTACCGGGGGTACGCCGGGCAGGTGGCGGGCGGGGTGCTCAAGCCCGGCGACGAGGTGATGCACCTGCCGTCCGGGCTGACCACTCGCGTGGCCGCGATCGACACCTTCAACGGGCCGGTCGAGGAGGCGTTCGCGCCGATGTCGGTCACGCTCCGCCTGGAGGACGACATCGACATCTCGCGCGGTGACATGATCTGCCGTCCCAACAACAGGCCGCAGGTCGCCCAGGACCTCCAGGCGATGGTCTGCTGGATGACCGACGGCCTGAAGCTCGGCCCCCGCTCGAAGCTGGTCATCAAGCACACCACCCGCACGGCTCGCGCGCTCGTACGCGACCTGCACTACCGGCTCGACGTGAACACCCTGCACCGCGACGAGTCGGCGGTGTCCCTCGGCCTGAACGAGATCGGCCGGGTCTCGCTGCGGGTCACCCAACCGCTGTTCGTCGACGACTACTCAAGGAACCGCCTCACCGGCGGTTTCATTCTGATCGACGAGTCCACCAACGGCACCGTCGGCGCCGGCATGATCGTCGACGCCCGCTGACATGCTCCTCGCCTTCGGCCACGGATGACCTGACCTGGTGGTCAGATTTCAGCCGCCGCTACGGGGTCAGGATTCAGCGTCGTTGAGACCTGTCGACGACGCGTTGAATGTTGACCCCCTGGCGACGTGACGACTTTGGTTGGCCGGGCCGCCTTCCCGTCCCGGTCGAGGTCGACGACGCGTGAATGTTGGCTCTGGCACTGATTTCGTGAGGTTGACTCTCGTCAGTCGGCGAGGAGGATGCGTTTGCGCAGGAGGTCGGGGTTGGCTCGGCCGTACATCTGACGTTTGAGCATCTTGATGCGGTTGACGTGGCCTTCGACCTTTCCTGAGCTGTGGGGCAGGGTCAGGCCGGCTTTGGCAGCGTAGAAGTCGCGGCGTAAGCCGGTGACGAAGGAGTGCAGTTCCGGTAGGTCATCGGCCTGAACCCGGTTCATCCACTGCTCAAGGTGGCCGCCACGAAGGTTCATCATCATGTCAGCGAAGGCCCGGACGTGGTCGCGGACGGCGGCGAGGGCTGGGCAGGTCGCGGTCAGCGTCCGCAGGTACTGTTGCTCGTCGGTGTCGAGGTCATCGGGATTGCGAAGGAACCAGCCGGTGGCTTGGCGGACGGTGGGCGGCGGAGAGGGTGGCAGGTTCACCGTGGCCTGAGCCCTCCACGGCTGCAGATACTGGCGCACCGTGGTGCCCTTGCCGCGATAGCCCATGGCTTTGATCTCGTGGTAGAGCTGTTCGGCGTTGGTGCAGCCCTGCTCCCAGCGGTGTCGCAGGTGGTCGGCGAACTCCTCCACCGCCCGAGGACGCTTGCCGGTGCCGTCGTTCACCAGCAACTCCTCCGGGCTGCTCGCGCGGGCGAAACGCCGGACGGTATTGCGGGCCAGCCCTAGGTCGCGGGCGATCGTTCGCAGGTCATGGCCTTGGGCGATCAGCTGGTGGACCAGGGTGTGCCGGTGCCGGGTCCGTTCAGCCAGACGGCCGGCCCGCGGCTCGGTGCGATCGGCCTTGGCCGGCAGTTGCACGGCGGTCAATGCGGGTGAGGAAATACCAGCGGGCCGGACTGCGGGGGTGAGGTCCCGTAGGTGGGTGCGGTGCCTGGTGATGGTGCGCTCGACGGCGTCGCCGAGGTTGCGCCACATGTGCCAGCGGTCGGCGACCTGGATTGCTTGCGGTGCACCGCGGGTGGCGCCGTCGGCGTAGCAGCCGGCGCGGTCCCGGCAGACGACCTGGACACCGGGCCGTTGGCCGAGCCAGGTGGCCAGCGCGTCCGATGATCGTTCCGGGAGCATGTCGATCGGTCGGCTGGTGGTGATGTCGATCAGGATCGTGCCGTAGGTGTGGCCGCGACGCAGGGCGAAGTCATCCACTCCGAGCACCTCCGGGCCGTCTGCCGGTTGGGGGTCGGGCAGGGATCGGATCAGTCTGATCAGCGTCATGCGGTTCACCGCTGCGGCCAGGTGGTGGGTGAGCCGGGCACCGGCCCTGCCGCCCAGCGCCAAGCCGATTGTTTGCAGCAGGCTACGCAGCGGGACGCTATAACGTCCGTAGCGGATGGTCAGCCCGGATATCTGCTCGGCGAAGGTTCGCTTGCCGCAGTCGTCGTTGCCGCACCGAAACCGTTGCACCCGCAGGTGCAGCACCGTCTCCTGGCCGCTGACCGCGGTGTCGCACACTCGCCGCTCATAGCTGCTGTGCACGCGCTGGGAAACCATCCCGCACTGCGGGCAAGCGGCCTGAGACGTCCGGGTCCTGGCCCGGATCCGTACCGATCTCCCCGACCGGCCCACCTGGTCGATCTGCAGGCAGGCCAGATGAGGGAATAGGACCTTCAGCAACCCCGAGATCATCACCCAGCATGATCAGCAAGACAGGGCGCCGGCCGTCGGAAGATCACGAAATTAGTGCCAGAGCCTGAATGTTGACCCCCTGGCGACGTGACGACTTTGGTTGGCGGGGCTGCCTTCCCGTCCCGGTCGAGGTGGTGCTGTATGTTCGGCGCCGTGACGGCGGGACGAGGTATGGCGAGGTCGGCGCCGCCGTACGGCGTCCGGCCGGGATCTCGTGTCGTCAAATATCGCGGCCAAGGACGACGGAGGCCTCATCGCGCGATCCGTCGAGGGCCGAGGGTACGGCCCGGATCTCACACCACACGGTCCGGCCGGGGCCGTCGCAGTTCGGATGGAAGCCCCAGTGTCCGGCTGAGAGCATGTCGACGATGGCCAATCCCCGGCCGCCCTCCGGGAGGACGATGGCCAGCTCTCGGCCGTCCTGCGCCACCAGGAATGCGGGATCCGGCAGCACGTGCGGGCCTTCCACGGCCGATCCCGTGTCGGTGACCTCGATGCGCAGGCGGTCGTCACGTGCTGACAACCTAAGGATCAGCGACTCCTCGGCGGCACCTCCACCGGCCCCGACGGCTGGGACGGTCGCCGTGGCGGCGGTTGCGGTGGCTCCAACGGTCTCGAGGGAGGCTCCGGTGACGCCGTGCCGGACCGCGTTGGTGACCAGCTCGGAGACGGCGAGCCGTACGGGTTCGTAGGCCGGGTGGTCTTCGCCGAGCCAGTCGCGGACCTCGATGCGGGCCCGTACCGCGGATTCGGGGCTGCTGGGCAGACAGAGCTCTCTGAGCGTATCCGGCGCCATTGATATGCCTTCCCAGTCGGTTCCCGCTGAATCGCTGTTTCACTCGGCTCGTCGGCCGAGGCGCCGCCGTGACATCGGCGTGGCTCTCAATACGGTCGCAAAGAACCCGGGACAGGAATGGCGATTGGCGTTCGCTGTGCGTTCACAATCGTGTGAACCCTCTCGCGCGACTTCGCGAACGCCCAGGATAATCGGCCGAACAAGAAGTCAGGCGGCGAGAGAGGAGCCGGGAGATGACCGTCCCCCTGGAGCCGGATCCATCCATTTCCCCGCGTATTCAGTTCGGTACGGAACTACGCAAATTCCGACTTTCTGCGGGATTCAGTCAGCGGAAACTCTGTGCCGCAATCCACATGTCGATCAGCCAGCTCAGCATGATCGAGAATGGCCACCGGGCGCCGACCATGGACCTGGCACGCCGGGTGGACGAAGCCCTGGGGCTCGGGACGACGCTCACCGGCCTGCTCGACCGTCTCAACCGCGCCGCGGCCCAGCTTCCCCGCTGGTTCCGCCCCTGGCTCGACTTCGAACGCGAAGCCGAAGCGTTGCGCATGTGGGAGCCCTTGATGGTTCCCGGACTCCTCCAGACCGAGGATTACGCGCGGGCCATCCTGAGTCGTAAACCGGGTATCACCGTCGAGCAGGCGGAGCAGCACGTAGCGGCCAGAATGGACCGCCAGAGCATTCTGAAACGGCCGATGCCGCCGATGCTCTGGATCATCCTGGATGAAGGCATACTCCACCGTCCGATCGCTGGACCCGAGGTGATGCAGGGCCAATTCAAGCGCCTTCTTGAGATCGGGGAAAATCCCCGTATATCCCTTCAGATGCTTCCCTACCGGTCATGCAGCGTGGTTGGGTTGATGGGTGGGTTCGTTGTCGCGGACATGCCCAAAGGTGCACCACCGGCCGCCTACATCGAATCCCAGACTACGGAAGACCGAGTGAGCGATCGATCGGAAGAGGTCAAAGGCCTGGTGCTCAGGTACGACATGATTCGGGTGGACTCCCTACCACGATATGAATCATTGAACATGATCAAGGAGACGATGCAGAGATGGACGGCGTGACCCAGGAACTCGCCAACGCCCAGTGGCGCAAGTCCACGCTCTCCGGCGACGACGGAAGCAACTGCGTCGAGGTCGCTCACCTGTCCGGCAGGCGCCGGGCCGTACGCGACAGCAAGGACCGCGACCGCCCCGCCCTGGTCTTTCCCCTCACCGAGTGGACCACCTTCCTCGACCACGTGAAGACCGATCACCCCGCTTGACCCCGACATCCCGTGGATGTCCACCAGAGCCCTCCAGCCACGCCACCTGGAGGGCTCCTCATTTCGCACGGATCACCAGGCTAGATGCCGACGCCGGTCGGCGAACCGGAGAGGTGATGGACACGTACGGCGTTGCGGACGGTGTTCTCGCCTTGGTCGTCGTCGTATTCCGCCACCTTGACGTAGCCCCGCCTGTCGTAGACGCGGGCCAGTTCAGAGCTTCCCGCCCAGTGGTCCAGGGCCAGCGCCGGAGCCTTCAGCGTCCTGGCACGGTGCTCGGCTTCGTCCAGGAGCGTCGAACCGACGTCCCGGCCGTCGGGACCACGGTCGGACATGACGGTATGGACGAACATCGATCCCTCCGGAACCAGGCCGGTGGGGATGCGTGGCGGGACCAACGGCGCCAGGGCGAGAAGCCCTACACACTTGCCGTTCCGCTCGGCGAGTGTGATGACGCCCTGGGACGCCCAGTCGGTGACCCGCTCGGGGAAGCCCGGAATCTGGGAGAACGGGACTGTTCCCCACTGTTCTGGTCGGCCACACGCGACGAGCCATTCGAGAACCGAGTCCATGAGTGCGAGCAGGGCCGGAGTGTCGGCGGCTGTCGCTGGGCGCAGGGTGATGTGGCGGTGTGGCACGATCGCCTCCGTAGGTCTAAACTTCACGAGTCGAAATAATCTAATTTTCTAAGGGTTAGATTGTCAAAGGAAATGAAGATCCGCGCCCTGACCGGGGCCGTGCAGGATCTCCAGGACGCCACCGATCTCATCGACGAGCTGGCGGCCCGGCGCCTGGGCATCAACCGCACCGACATGCGGTGTCTGAGCCGGTTGAGCGCACGAGGCGCGCTGACCGCAAGCGAGTTGGCGGCGGCCGCCGGGCTGACCGGGGGTGCCACGACGACCGTCATCGACCGGTTGGAGCGGGCCGGCCTGGCCCAACGGGTCCGCGACGGCGGCGACCGGCGCCGCGTCCTCGTCCACCTGACCGAACGCGCCGAGCAGCTCAGCACGGAAATCTGGGGACCTATCGTCGACGATGCCCAGGCCGAACTACGCCAGTTCAGCTTGCCTGAGTTGGAACTGATCGAAAGGTTCCTGTCGTGCGCCCTGGACAACCAGAAGCGTCACGCGAGCCGGCTGCGGAGCGGGCCAGCGTGACGGGCCGGATTCGTGGACATCGACCATGCTTGTCGGTCAACCGGATCCCACAGCATGATCTTGCCACGCGGAACTGTCGGTGCCTGGTGCCAGACTCGTTCGTCATGAGCAGCGATGTGCGGCTGAGGAACGTCGAGCAAGCCGATCTGGAGGTGTTCCTCGAGCAGGAGCACGACCCCGAGGCGGTCCGGCGGTCCAAGTTCACTCCCCGTGATCGAGAAGCCTTCATGACCCACTGGCAGACGAAGATCCTTGGAAATCCCACCGGCCTGGTGCAGACGGTCGTCGTGGACGGCGAGCCGGCGGGCCACCTCCTGTCCTGGTGGAAGGAGGAAAGGCGCTTCATCGGATACTGGTTCGGTCGCCGGTTCTGGGGCCGAGGCATCGGCACCGAGGCGCTGACGCTCTTCCTGCGGCAGGAGAAGACTCGCCCGCTCTACGCCGATCCCTACATCGGGAACACCGGCTCCGTGCGACTGCTGGAGAAATGCGGCTTCCAGCGCACCGGGGAGATCGAGCACGACGAACACGACTACGTCCTGCTCAGGCTGTCCGGTGACTCTGCAACGGCCTCTGACTAGCTTCTTCCCCTTTTGTGGCCATTCAGGAGATCGCCGTGATACGACCTGGATTCGGAGCTGATCGCCGAGTCCAGAGGGCGACCGCGAGGTCCTGCTGCTGATCGCCTGGGGCGACCTTTCGTACGAGGAGGAGCATGTGTGCCCACTCGCCTGTCCACAGGCTGTGGACAGCTCAGGCCGGAGGTTCGAAGAGTTCGTGGAACTCCCGCGCTCCGAGGTCTTGGAAGGTCTTGCGCGCCTCCGCATCGGCGGCCTCCGCCCGCTCGTGTTCCCCGCGGCGCCGGTACAGTAGCGCCAGATCATGAAGCGTGCGTGCCCGCCACAGCGGCGTCTGCATGGTGTCCCACAGAGCCAGAGACTCCAGCAGGCAGCTTTCGGCCTCGCAGAGACGACCGCAGACCAGGTGCGCCTGACCGAGCACACGCAACGTCAAGGCCTCTCCCCACCGGTCCCGTGCCGCGCGAACCACGCCCAGCGACCAGGACAGCCGCTCCAACGCTTCGGCGTGCCGGCCCAGGCGCAGTTCCGTCTTGGCCAGCGCCCGGACCGCGTACGAGTGCATCACAACGTCACCGAGCTTGCGGAAGGTGTCGGCGGCCCGCTCGAAACTCTGAAGGGCCGCGTCGTATTCGCCCCGCGCACGGTAGTAGAGACCAAGGCTCCGCATCGCATAGGCCACGCCGCGATGGCTGCCGACGCTGTGGTACGCCTCAAGTGACTCTTGCAGGTCAGCGTAGGCGCCGGGGTAGTCGCCCTGTTCCAGGCGCACCGAGCCGGACAGCCGCCGGGCGTAGCCGACGCCGCCACGGTCGCCCAGCGCATCGAGCAGGGCCGCGGCCTGATCGAGAAAGTGCACGGCCTCGGTCAGGTGTCCAGGTTCACGGCAGGCGATCCCCAGACCGGCCAGCGCCGTGGCCTGGCCGTGGGCATCGCCCAGATCCCGGAACAGGCTCAGCGCCTCACCGAAGTGCTGCCGTGACTCCGCGAACAGGTCCTGGTCGTAGCGGAGCTGGGCCAGCTCGGCCAGCATCGTCGCGGTGCCATACCGATGGCCGGCGAGACGGGAGGCCGCCAGCGCGGCGCTGATGATACGGGCGCGGAACTCGAACCGGTTGGCGCCTTCGAACTCGACCAGCTTGCGCGCGGAGGTGAACCGGTAGGCCAGCTCGTGCAGTCCCAGCGTGGCGGCTCGTTCCACCCCGACGACCAGAGCGGCGGCCTCGATGTCCAGCCAGCGCTGAGGTTCGGCGAGGACCCGTGCCACGACCGGCTCCGGAAGGGTCACCGCGGGGACCGGCGTCTGACGCCAACGGATCACGGCCGGTGGGGATTTGGCGGCGATGCTTTCCACCAGGGCCAGCCAGTGTGTGAGTACCCGCGAAACCGCGGCGCAGAGCTCCTCGGCGGACTCCTCCAGCTCGGCCCGTTCGCGGCCGAACAGGGCCACCAGATCGTGGCGCCGGTAGCGAAGCCGGCCCAGCGCGTCCACGCCGGCGAAATCCACCAGTTGCTCGTCGACCAGCCGCTCCAGCGCGTCTTCGGCCTCGGGCAGGCTGACGTCCATCAGCCAGCTGACCGACCACGCCGAGAAGTCGGGCACGCCCAGGTAGGCCACGCGCCGCAGCGCCATTCGCGCAGGCGGGTCCAACGCCTGATAGCTCAGGCTGATGGTGGACCGGACGGCGAGGTCTCCGATGCTGAGCTCGTCAAGGCGGCGGCGCTCGTCGGAGAGCCGGTCGGCCAGCACGGCCAGTGGAAGCCGGCGGCGTGCGGCCAGGCGCCCGCCGGCCACCCTGATCGCCAGGGGGAGGTTGCCGCAGGCGGCGGTGATCCGGGCGGCCGCCTCGGGATCGGCGGCGATCCGCTCCTGCCCGACGATGTGTTCGAGCAGCTGGTGAGCCTCCTGGTCGGGCAGCATGGTCAGCTCCACCAGGGCCGCCCCGGGCAGGGAGGCAAGCCGGTTACGGGACGTCACCAGCACCGCGCTGTCCGGGGCGCCGGGCAGCAGCGGGCGGACCTGCCGCTCGTCGGCGGCGTCGTCGAGCACCACCAGCATCCGCCGGTTGGCCACCAGGCTGCGGTAAAGCTCCGCCCGTTCCTCGTCCGAGCCGGGCAGGTGCTCGGTTTCGACATGCAGCGCCTTGAGGAAACGCGCCAGCACGTCGCCCACGGGAGCAGGGGATGGGCTCATGCCTCTCAGCTCGGCGAAGAGCTGCCCGTCCGGGAACCGCGGTGCCGTACGATGCGCGGCGCTGAGCGCCAGAGCCGTCTTGCCGCTGCCGCCCTGCCCGGAGACCACCTGAATGCCGCCGCCGCCCAGTGCCGTGGCGAGCGCGTCCAGCTCGGCGCGACGGCCGGTGAAGTCCGCGGGGGCCGACGGCAACTGGGCCGGGGTCACCGGCTGATGGGGTTGTTCGCGCGGCGCCGCGGCGGCGGCCTTCAGCAGTTTCGGGTCATTGCGCAGGATCGCGGTGTGGATCGACGCCAGGTCCGCGCCGGGCTCGACCCCGATCTGGTCGATGAGCAACTGCCGGCCCTGGCGGAAGCATTCCAGGGCATCCGCCTGCCGGTTGAGGCGGTAAAGGGTGATCATCAGCTGGCCCCGAAGCCGTTCGTTGGCAGGGTGCAGGTCGACCAACCGGCTCAGCTCGTCGGCGTGGTCGAGCCCGCCGGACGCGAGGCAGGCGGCCATGCGGTCCTCGGCGGCCGAGACCCTCAGCTGTTGAAGGTGCCGTGCCTCGACGGCATGGGTGTCCAGCCCGTCGAGAGCCGGTCCGTGCCACAGCGCCTCGGCCTGCCGCCACAACGTGCTTGCCCGTTCGAAGTCACCGCGCTCGGCCCGCGACTTGGCTTCGGCGCTCAGCCGCTGGAACAGCGTGGCGTCAAGTGTGCCGGCGTCGGCTGCGATGACGTAACCCCGGTGGCGGGACTCGATCACCTCGGGGTATCCGTGTTCGGCGAATGCTTTGCGCAGCATGGACACGTAGGTCTGGATCAGGCCTCGTGCCGCCTCGGGCGGGTCGTCGCCCCACACGGCGTCTACCAGCCGGCTCGCGGTGACCACCTTGCCGATCGACAGCAGCAGTGTCACCAGCAACGTCCGGGGTTTACGCCCGCCGAGGGCCACTGGTCCGGTGGAGGTGACGACCTCCACCGGCCCGAGTAATCGGAATTGCAACACCGGTGGCCTCCGTCAGGAACCGCTGTCGATGCCGCGACGCACTGCCTGTCAGCGTGCCACAGCTCGCCTCATTGGTGAATGAACGGACCGTAACGAGCGGCTGCGGCACCCGTGCTGTAGGCCCAGTAGCGGTCACCGTAGGACCAGTGCCACCACTCGGTCGGATAGTTGACCAGGCCGGCGCCGTTCAAGGCCTGTCCCATGAGGTCGCGGCGTAGGCGGGCGTCGGCGCCGATGTCGTGCGCGGCGGTGAAGCAGGCCGGCGTGTCGGTGTCGTTGACCTTCGAGCCCATCCACAGCTCGACGCCGTCCACAGTGCTCAGCGTGAGGTCGACAGCCGCCCCCGCCACGTGCGGGGCGACCTCCGGCGGTGAGACGAATCGGCTGGCCAGGCGGCGCAACTCGGCCTCCTCGGCGTCCGGTGACTGCAGGCGCATCCGTTCCACACACTGCTCGAAGATGTGCGTCTGCAGAGCCATCGGCCGGTAGCCCTCGATGACGAGGAACTTGTACTCGGACGGCAGCAACGTCTGTGCCAGCACCAGACGATCCACGACGCCGGCGCGCAGGTGCGCGTAGTCGCCCTGCGGCGCGGCGTACCGGCCGTCGACCCGCAACGCTGAGATCTCACGCAGGTCGACAAGCGGCTCGCCACACTCGATCGATGGCGTCGCGACGATGCGCGAATCCGACAGCAGCACCATTTCTCCCATGGCGTCCAATTTGCATGGACCCGCTTGAAAAATCCTTCAGCTCTTCTGTACGCCACGGCGGCCCATCTGTACGCCGCGGCGGCCCGCGCCGACCACAGCGATGGAGTACGACGGCGGAGCGGGGGCGAACTTGGCCCACCGGCCCTGTGCGGCACCGGAGGACCCCCGAACTCCCGACTTCGACTCCATACGCGGGGTGCCGGGCGTCCGTCGGGTGGCATGGCAGGTAGATCCTTTACTGTTTCGGCACGCGATGATTACTGAGCGCGATATCGTCACCACGTTTCGTGTTGGCTTGTTTGTCGGGGGTCCGTGCCAGTGGCTGTTCGGGTGGTCTTCGTAGGTGGACTGGGGCGCAGCGGGACGACCCTGCTGGAGCGGCTGCTCGGAGAGGTCCCCGGCATCGCGCCCCTCGGTGAGGTCGTTCACCTGTGGGAGCGCGGGGTCAACGCCCACGAGCCGTGCGGTTGCGGAGAGCGGTTCACCACCTGCCCTTTCTGGCGCAGGGTGGGCATCCGGGCGTTCGGCGGATGGTCGCCCGGCCTGGCCGACCGCGTGCTGACCCTGCGGCACAGGATCGACCGCACCCGCCACATCCCCGCCCTGGCCCGCCGGCAGTGCCGCGTCGGCCTCAGCGGGTACACCCGCGCCTACTCCCGGGTCTACGAGGCGGCGGCGCAGGTCGCCGGGTGCCCCGTGGTGGTCGACTCCAGCAAGCACGCCTCCCTGGCGTTCTGCCTCAGCACCTCGCCGGTGGTCGATCTGAGCGTCGTCCACCTGGTGCGTGACCCCCGCGCGGTCGCCTACTCCTGGCGCCGCCGGGTCAGACGTCCCGAGGACGGCACAGCCATGACCCGATGGCGGCCCATCCGGACCTCCCTCCACTGGATGGTGCAGAACCTCGCCTTCGAGTTGCTCGCCCGCCGGGGCGCATCCGTCATCCGCATCCGGTACGAAGACCTGCTGGCCGACCCCCGCACGGTCCTGTCCACCCTGCTGGCCCGCCTCGGGTACCGCGACGTCGCAGGGGGCGCCAGCGCTGGGGGCGGCGGCGAAGGAGGCGGCGGCGCTGGGGGTGGCGGGCTGACGTTCCTGCGTCCCGGCCAGGCCGAGCTTTCGGTGGCGCACACCTGCGCGGGCAATCCGATGCGGTTCAGGGCCGGGCCGGTGGAGCTCTCCAGGGACGACTCCTGGCGCGACCGCCTGTCCTACCGCCACAAATGGCTGGTCACGGCACTGACCTGGCCCTTGATGATCCAGTACGGCTACCGCGTCCGCGACCGCCGAACACCCGAAGCCGCCCCCACCCCCTGGCTCACCACCGGAGTCCCCGCCTCGGAGTGCCGATGAACCTCGCCGCCGGATCGACGGACGTCCGGACGGGGCCGGTGTCCAGCGCCGGGGAAGGTCCGCGCGTCGGGGTGCCGACGCATCCCACCGTGGGCGTGGTCGTTCCTACCCGGGGAGACCGCCCCGACCTGCTTCGGGACGCGCTGCTCGCGGTGCTGGGCCAGCGACATCCCGGGGGAGTCGATGTCGTCGTGGTCGTCGACGGCGGCCACGTGGACACGGTCCTGGCGCAGGTGGCCGAGGCCGTCGCGGCGGCACCGGGACGGGTCCGCGTGCTCGCCAACCGCTTCAGTCCCGGCCTGCCGGGAGCCCGCAACACCGGCATCGCGGCGCTCGACACCGACCTGGTGGCCTTCTGCGACGACGACGACCTGTGGCTGCCCGGCAAGCTCAGCGCCCAGATCGCCGCGCTGGCCGCGGACCCGGCGGCCGAGTTCGCCGGTTGCGCCATCGAGGTCGAGTACGGCGCGCAGCGGGTCACCCGTCTCGCCGGGACCAGCCAGGTGACCAGTCACCATCTCACCCGCTCCCGCATGGTGATGGTCCACTCCTCCACGTTCCTGTTCAGGCGCGGATCCATCTGGCCGGACGAGAGTGCCCCCGCCGGGCAGAACGAAGACTGGGACCTGGCGCTTCGTGCCGCGTTGCGCCATCCCCTCGCCTACGTCGACCGGCCGCTGGTGCGGGTCCGCTGGGGCGCGTCCGCCTACGTGGCCCGCTGGGCCGACCGCATCGCGGGCCTCGAATGGATGCTCGCCCGCCATCCCTACCTGGCCGCCGATCCGCGTGGCGCCGCCCGGATCTACGGCCAACTCGCCTTCCACAACGCCGCGCTGGGACGTCGCCGCGAGGCGGGCCGCTGGGCCCTTCGGGCGTTCGCCGCCCGCTGGGGCGAGCCACGTGTCCCCATCGCCTTGGCGGTCGCACTCGGCGTCGTCCCGGCACACGTGGTGGTCAGCGCCCTGCACACCCGAGGGCGCGGCATCTGATGACATCTCGTACCGCGCAGAGCCGCGAGGACGCCGCACCCGCGACCACCGAGAGCCCCTTGGCCTCGGGCGTCGCTGCGGCTTGGAGTCGCACCCGGGTCACGGTCGCGGGGGTTGCGGTCGATGCCCTTACGGAGGGGCAGGTGGTGGGTCGCGTCGTCGCCGCTCTCGAACGGGGGGAAGGCGGGCACGTCGTCACCCCCAACGTCGACATCTGCCGCGCCTGCTCCCGCGATCCGGAAGTGCGCGCGCTCGTGGAGGGGGCCGACATCGCCGTTCCCGACGGCATGCCGCTGGTGTGGGCATCCGCGTTGCTCGGCACGCCCGTCCCCGAGCGCATCACCGGCGCCGACCTGATCTGGTCGCTGTCGGAGGCGGCGGCGGCGAAGGGCCTGTCGATCTACCTTCTCGGTGGGCCGCCGGGCGTGGCGGTCCGGGCCGCCGAGGTGCTGTCCGATCGCTATCCCGGCCTGCGTGTCGCCGGGGTGGCGGCCCCACCATACGGCTTCGACACCACGGCCGAGGGGCTCGCGGCCGTACGGGAATCGCTGCGGGCGGCGGCTCCCCGGTTGGTCTTCGTGGGGCTGGGGTTCCCCAAGCAGGATCGCCTGATCGCCGCTCTCCGCGCCGACCTGCCCGGTGCCTGGTTCGTCGGCTGCGGCTCGGCGATCGCCTTCACCGCCGGGTCGGTGCGCCGGGCGCCCGAGTGGATGCGACGCTCCGGCCTCGAATGGCTGTTCCGCCTGGCCGGCGAGCCCGGCAGGCTCGCGCGCCGCTACCTCGTCGACGACCTGCCCTTCGCCCTGCGCCTGCTCACCACCTGCTACCTGAAGCGCCTGATCAAGAGAGACCGCTAGAAACGATCAGCGCCGACTCTTGCCCTGAGTGATCGCCATTACTGGAAACGATCACTGTGACAGTTCGCGTATCCGGGTGATCTCCTCTGGGGTGAGCCGGTCGTGGTGGCGGGTGAGGGCCTGGCGTGAGTCCATGGGTCGGTAGGCCGTGCGTGACAGGCCGGTCCAGGTGAAGCCGCCGTCGGTCGTACCGGCTGTCGTGGTGCAGGCTCGCGCGATGCGGCGCGCGGCTCGCGGGGACCAGGTCAGCCCGCACCAGGCGTACAGGTCCTGGTACCCGCTGATCGGATCGGTGGCGAGGTCCTCGTACGTGACCAGGCGGATTGCCGGATGGCGGCCGGCCAGGCACTCGGCGACGGTGCGGCCGACGCGCCACAGGGCGGCGGCCTTGGCCACGCGGTCCTGGGAGCCGACGAGCGGGCGCAGGCTCTCGACGCAGGGGTGATCGCGGAGTAGCAGCGGCTGTTCGAGCAGTTCGTGGAAGTAGACGGTCCAGCCGAGCCGCTGCCAGCTCGCCACGAACGACACCGGGTCGCGGATCAGCACGACCACGCGGCAACCCAGACGTTCGGCGAACCAGCCCGCCGAGAACAGCGCGAACGGATCGTCCAGCAGTGTCCTGCGATCATGCAGCCTGCCCAGAGCGAAGGCGCAGCCGTTTCTCACGAGGCGGGCCAGATCGCCGGGCGAGCGGTTGCGGCGCAGCTCGGCGGCGTACCGGTAGCGGAGGGCCACGGTGTCGGTGAAGGCCCGCAGCCACGGATCCTCGTCGTCGCGGCAGATGTACTGGAACCGGTGGCCGACGGTGGCGTTCAGCACCCCGGGGGACCGGCCGGGCGGGCGCTGAGGGTTGAGCGGCTCGTTCACGTACACCACCTCGCCACCGGCGGCGAGCATCTTGCCGGCCCAGCTCGTGCCGCTCCTCGGAAGCCCGGTGACCAGGATGGGCGCGCCCTTCATACGGCCTCCCCGGCACACGGCGGGCCAGTGACGGCCGCGCCGCTCATGTCGCCTCTCCGGCGCGCCACGGGCGTGGGGATGGTTGTGCCGTCTATGTGGCCTCTCCGGCGTGCCACGGGCGCGGGGATGGCTGTGGCGCTCATGTCGCATCTCTGGCGTGCCACGGGCGCAGGGACGGGAGGCTGTGGGCGCCGAAGGGCCGTAGGTCGTACAGGCGGGCGATCTGGAGCAGGGGGAGCAGGTTCTTGGCCAGGACCCCACCCGACCAGCCCAGCGCGGCGCCGAGCGCGCCGTGGGAGGGGACCAAGGCGACATCGAGGGCGACGGTCACCGCGATCGCGCCGAGGATGTTCATCATGCTGGAGGTGGTGTGCCCGGCGGCGATGAGCACGACGTCGACCATGCCGCATGCGGTCGCCGCCATCATGGTGACGGCGAGTACGGCCGCGACCGTCGCCCCATCGGAGTAGCGCTCGCCGAAAACCCCGAGCAGCCACGGCGCGAGCGCGGCGTACCCGAGCCACACCGGCCAGGTCAGGACGACCAGCCACATCGTGGCCGCCTGGTAGATCCGGCGGGCGAGGGGAAGGTCGCCTTCGGCCATGGCGCGGACCAGCCGGGGTTGCACGGCCTGGGCGAGCCCCTGGTTGATCAGCTGGCCGACCACCTTGAAGCGGGTGGCGGCGGTGTACAGGGCGGCTTCCTCCGGCCCGGCGAGCACGGCCACGATCACGATGTCGAGCCTCTGGAACACGGCCTGGACCGCGCCGCCCAGGGCGCGGGGCGCCGTGTGGCGCCAGAACTCCCGTGCCGTTCCCGGGATGTACGGCCCCGAGGGCACGCGCCGGCGTAACCAGATCGCGGCCAGCACCAGCACGGGCAGAGCGGGCACGGCCCAGGCGGCAGGGAGGACCCATCCGAGACTCGCGGCGACCCCGGTGGAGGCCACGGTCCCTACCAGCACGAGCTGTGCCCCGGGTTGGAGCACCCCGCCGAGCAGCGCGGTGGGGCGCATCACGCCGAAGCCCCGCGTGGCGGAGATCAGCACGTCGGCGCAGGCGATGACGGGAAGCGCGACGGCCAGCGTGTGGAGTGCCGGGCCGAGCGCGGCAGCGGCCGGGCCGGAGATCAGTGCCGTCGTGATCGTGTCCCCCCAGACGAACACGACGACCGCCGTGGCGGTGGACAACATGATCACCGGGGCCAGCGCGACCTGGAAATACCTGGATATGTCGTGGTATGTGCGCTCCCGGGACCGGGCGATGAAGTAGATCAGACCGTTGCCGCAGTCCAGGCGGAGAATCCCCGCGATCATCAGGCAGAGCGTCGTGGCCGTGAAGAAGGCGCCGGCCGTGCCGGCATCGAGCCCACGGGTCACGGCCACCACGATGAGGAACTGCGACCCCGCACTGACCCCCGCCCCGACGAGCCCGGCCATGCCCCCTCTGGCCAGCTCCGCCATGCCTCCCCTGACCGGTCGAGCCATGCCGCTCTCGTCCGGCGACGCCATGTCTGCGCCGGCCGGTGCCGGCGGTGGAGCCGTGCCGCTTTCGTCCGGCGACGCCACGGCTGCGCCGGCCGGTACTGGGGGTGGAGCCGTGCCGCTTTCGTCCCGCGATGCCACGGCTGCGTTCGACTGCGTCGGCCCCCCGGCGGGTGGGGTCGTGCCGTCGTCGGTCAGCGGCGCCATGACGGCGTGCCGCCGAGCCAGGGTTCGAGCTCGCGGTCCCAGGGATCGAAGTGGTCTGACAGAGCGTGCCGCAGTGACTCAGGCATCTCCGACGGGCGTGGCCGCGCGTTGTGCCGCTCGAAGACCGGATCGCCGAGGCGGGGCAACCCGAGGAACTCCAGCACCTGGTCGTACACGGGCTCGGGCGAGGTGAAGAACCGGCCGCTGTCGATCACCAGCATCCGGCCCGTGCCGACCAGCGGTTCGAGCCGTGCGAGCTGCTCGGCGTACTGGCCGCGGGTGACGTAGGCGTGGTGCCGGTGGGCGTGGCTGACCAGGTACGGCTGCCGGCACAGCCGCTCCGTCTCCCCGGCGAGCCGGTGGGGTTCCAGCTCGACGGCGGCCTCGAACGACGGCTCGGTCTCGAATCCGCGTGCCACCTCGTGCGCGTGGGCGGAGTACGCGCGCTCGACCGGGTCGCGGACCAGCACGATCAGCTTCACTCCAGGCAGGTCACGCGCGATCCGGGGCCCGGCCAGCGGGTGGAACAGGTAGTAGGGCGAGGACTCGAAGGCCAGGGGGCGGATGCCGTACCTGCGCTCCAGGCGATGAGCGGTGGCCTTCAGCGGGAAGTGCGCGCGATACCACGACAGCCCTTTCCCGTACGCCGCGTCGAAGTAGTGGACACCCTTGCGGAGCACCGGCTTGAGCACGAGCGGATGCTGGGCCAGGGCGCGATACAGCGACGTCGTGCCGCACCGCTGCGCTCCGACGATCAGGAAGGACGGCAGCAGACGCCCGCTGACGGTCAGCCGCCCGGCCGTATGGGAGACGGCGTGGGCGGATCTCTTCATGGTGCGGTTCACAGCAGGACCTCCAGGTGGTCGGCAAGAGGATTGAGCCACTCGGACGCGGGCCCGAGCGGATGGTGGCCGTCCCTCTCATACCGGCCGGCCAAGGCGATCAGGTAGCGGACGGCCGTCTCGCGCGACTCGCCCGCCGACGATCCGAAGGGCGCGAGCGTCCGTACGGCCTGCGCCAGGCACGCCTCGGCGGCGAGGCGGGGAGGCATGCGGCGTAGCGCCCGCTGGAAGAAGTGGTGGAGGGCGTCGAAGCCCAGGGGCACGCCGGTGGCGAACCGCTCCCAGTCCCACACCAGAAGGCGGCCGTCCGGGGAGGGTGCCATGTTCCACGGAGAGAAGTCCCCGTGCCAGGCATACGACCCACCGTGCCCGCTCTGGTCACCGTGCCCACCGTGCCCGCTCTGGTCACCGTGCTGGCCGTGCCCGCCGTGCCCGTGCCCTCTCTGGTCGCGGTGCCCGCTGTGCCCGCCGTGCCCGCTCTGGTCACTGTGCCCGCCGTGCCCGGCGCGTCTGTCGTGGTGGCCGGTCGCGGTGTGGAGAGGTGCGGGCGCCGGGGACGGATCAGCGGTCGACCGCAGGGCCGGTTCCGTGTGGTCGGCCGGTGCCAAGTCGAGTGTGGCGATCTCTTGGACGGCCTGGTGGAGCAGGGATGGGCGGATCCGGCCGCGGCGTACGGGCAGGGGGGAGAGGGCCAGCACCTCCAGCCCGTTCCACACCCCGTCATGCAGAACCGTGGGGACCACGATCGCCTTCAGGGACGTGGCCGCGAGCAGGCGCAGGACCGCGGCCTCGTGCCGGACCAGTTCCCGTGAGCGCTCGGACTCGCCGATCTTGACGAAGGCGAGCAACTCTCCGGAGGAGCCGTGGATCTCCAGGATGGGTTTGCGGTTGGCGCGCCTGGCCGGCCGTACGTGCGCGGTGGCCCTGACCGGCTGCCCGAACACCTCGCCGAGGTGGGCCTCGATCGTGCCGGGCCCCTGGGGCAGGCGCCGCCGTCCCGGCAGCCAGCGGGCGCGGGGAGCCAGCCGGCGAGGCATGAACCTGCTCGGCACCAGGGCGTACGCGGCGCCTGCGGGGCGCTTCGCCGGAGGCTCCGGCGAGGACGGAGGGGGGTAGAGCAATGTGATCACCTCGTCGAGGTAGCGGAGTCGCGCCTGGAAGTCCCTCACGGCCACACCCGCGCCATCGCGCCGGTCACCGCTGTCGTGGCGCGGCCCCTTGAGGTGGCGACGCCGGCCCTTGAGGCGGCTACGCCGGTCCCTGACGTGGCGACGCCGGCCCTTGAGGCGGCCACGCCGGTCCCTGAAGTGGCGACGCCGGCCCTAGAGGTGGTGGTCCCGGTCCCTGAGGGGGCGACCCTGGTGAGCGGAGTGGCGGTGCCCTCCTTCGAGGCGGTGGCGTCCTGGGCATTGCGCCAGAGCAGGGCGAAGGAGATCAGGTAGAGGCTCAGTGCGGTCACCAGGCCGTCGTAGACGAACATGTAGAGCAGCACGAGGATCATGACGAGCGTTCCGGCCTGGCCGATCGGGGTGCGGTCGCGCCAGTGGCGGCGGATCGCGCCCGTGAAGAACGCGACATACAGCAGCGCCCCGGTGAAGCCCTGAGTGATCAGGAGCAGCCATAACTGGCCGTCGCTCCCGAGCGGCGGATGGCCGCACTCCGCGCACCACCCCGTCTTCCCCGTGGTGATCGTCTGGTAGTTGCCGAAAGCGTTGCGGGTGTTGCCGTACCCGATGACCGGCGAGTGGGCGGCCGCCTCCAGCGTGCTCGTGACGGTGAAGGTCCTGATGCGGTTGCTGTGCGGGTTGTCGAGACGCTGGCCGACGATGGCGGTCAGCGGCCCGGCCGCGAACACCAGCGCCACCGCCGCGATCGCCGCGCCGATCATCGGCCCTGTGCGCGGGCGCGCACGCACGAGGACGTACCCAACGGCGACGGCCAGGCCGATCCACAGGCCGCGGTTGAGCGAGTAGACGATCGGGATCGTCGCCACCCCGGCGAGCACCACGCACAGGAGCCGGCGCACCATCCCGCCATAGCTCCACCAGCCGACGACGAACCAGACGAGCAGCACCGAGACGTTGCTCCCCCACGCGTTGGCCCACTCGAAGGGGGCCTCCGGGCGGGGCGAGGCGTGCCCGAGGACGTGCTGCATCTGGGCCGCCGTCGGATGGATCAGGTTCCGTACGAAGGAGTTGCCGCTGATCCACTCCGGCAGGAGCATCTCCACCGGCGAGGTGAACTCGAACGACGGCGCCAGCACGCCGAGCAGTCCTCCGGCCACGGTCGTGACGAACAGCACGCCGAGCATGCGGACCAAGGTGCGCTGCGGCAGCTCCTCGGCGGTCAGGTTGCCCAGGTAGAGCACCATGACCAGCAGGGCGAGGTAGAGGGCGAGCCGCATGACGTAGCCGAGGACGCGGCCGGTGCCGAGCTCGCCGTACGTGCCGGGAGGCGTGTCGGCCAGCATGAGCCCGCTCACGAGATATCCCGCGATCAGCAGCATCCACAGGCCCATGCCCTTGGGGACGGTGATCGGCCGGCGTCGCCAGAGCACGACCGCCATAGGACACGCGACGACGATGATCGAAAGACCGCCGAAGCCGAGGGCCCACCAGAGGGGGTATCCGACGAGGAAGGCGGCGATCGGCCAGGTGGCGGGGGCGGGCAGCCTCACGAGGCCCGTGCCGCGGGGTCGTTCGGATGACGGTGGCCTGGATAGGAGTCGCCTCGGGGCAGCATGGCGGGGGAGGGCAGCAGGATCACCCCGAGCGCCGCCGTGTCCGTACGCCGGAGCTGCCGCACCACCTGGGCGAGCTGCTTGGATCGGGCCGCGTGGCTCTCGACCACCAGCAGGGCCGCGTCGGCGTGCGCCGCCTGGTCGGTGCGAACCCAGATCGGCGCGAGCCCGGTCAGCGCCACGCGCAGGTCGTCGGCGATGGGCTCGGGGTCGGTCTCGGGTGACACGCCGCGGACGAGGAGTTCGCCGCCGTCTCGCAGGTGCCGCGCGACGGCGATGGCCAGCTCGCGCAGCTCGCGGGCGTTCTCGCCCTCGCACAGCACAGGGAGCCCGGTGAGCCGCTCGACGTCGGCGGCGGTCCTGAGCCGCGTGTCGAAACGATCGCGGACCATGGCGGCTCCGGCTCCGGCGAGCAGGCCGAGGAACAGCCCGCTGCCGAGGTAGAGCGGCGGGCTCGGCGCGGAGGGCGAGGTGGGCGGGCGGGCGTCGCTGATGACGGCGCCCGGGGTGACCGCGACGGTCTTGAGGGCGTCGTACTTCAGGGTGAGGTTGTAGATCTGCCTGCTCAGGACGTTCTGCCGCTGGGTGGCGATAGTGCGGGCCGCTGAGCCGGGCGCCATGCGCGGCAGGCCTGCCACGGTGGTCGCCAGTGCGGTGTCGACCTCGCGGAGCTTCCCGGTCAGCGCCTTGAGCTGGGCGCCGAGCACCCGCGTGGCCGTCGCCTGGCGGTTGGCGAGGTAGGCCTTGGCGAACGCCTGGGCGCCGCCGGCGGCGGTGACGGGGTCGCCGGCGGTGTAGGACACGGCCAGCACCGCCGAGTTGGGCGGCACGGTGACCGTCACTTGGTCTCTGAGCGTGTCGGGGTCCTTGACCTTGAGGGTGCGCGCGGCCCGGGAGGCGACCACGGCGGAGCGGGCGATCTGGGCCTCGGTGTCGAGGTTGAGCGGTTCGCGCTGGCGCGGGGTGGTCTGGTTGGTCTGGTCCTGCACGCCCGTCGGAGAGACGAGCACTTCGGCGGTCGCCGTGTAGGACGGCGGGGTCGTGGCGAGCACGATGCCGCCGAAGCAGACGCCGGCGAGCAGGAAGCCGGCGAGCGCGACCCGGCGGCGCAGCAGCATCGAGCCGAACTCGGCGAGCTCCCGCCCGGTGGCGGGGCCGGGGACTGAGGACGCCGGATGGCTCATGGAAACGGCAGGCCTCTCGGTGCGGAGTTGTCATGCATATCTGCCCCTCGTTGTTTCTCGGAGTGGCCCGCGACGAAGGGATACTCCAGGAACAGATCCAAAGAACTATAGGCACAACCCGAGATTCGCCGACCGCATACAGGGGTTTTTCTGGGCGGTGAACCCGTCCACCCGACGGGAAAAGTCGGATATTTCCATACTGGGGAAGTCGCAGGTCGGTGAGGGGTGCCGAGTTTCCGGCGGTCCGGCCACGATTAATGGGAAGGTGAATACCAGCCTTCTGGGGAATCGGCAAAAGGGGGTTTGACCGCCATGCGCAGAGTGACGGGAATATGGGTTTTCGGCGTTGGGGTCGTGGCCGGTTGCGGGCTCATCGTCTACGCCGTGGCGTCGGTGCGGCCGCAGCCGGACATCGTGGCAGGGGACCGCGCGTCCGGCGTCGAGGTGACGGCCCCGAGCGGCGCGCCGGGCTGCGCCGCCACGGCCAAGCTGATCCCGAGCTGCGGCGCGTGGTGGGGTGTGGCGCCCGACGTCTTCGGCGGCCGGCCCCCGTCGCAGGCCATCGCCGCCGCCGAGGACCGCATGGGCCGCAGGGCCGACATCGTCCACGTGTACCACCGGGGCGGAGATCCGTTCCCCACCCCCGAGGAGCGACACCTCGCCAGGAAACGGTTGCTGCTGATCAACTGGAAACCGTCCGTCCGTCACACCTGGGCCGACATCGCCGACGGCGCGATCGACGACCGCATCGACCGTGTCGCCAAGCGCATCAGGCACAGGCTCCAGGGGCGGTTCTTCCTCACCATTCACCACGAGCCGGAGAACGACGTGCGCCCGCGCCAGGGGTCGGGGATGACCGCCGAGGACTATGCCGCGATGTACCGCCACGTGGTGCTGCGCCTGCGCGAGCGCGGGGTGCGGAACGCCGTCACGGTGATGACCTACATGGGCGCGCCCAACTGGGCCACCAAGCCGTGGTTCGAGCGCCTCTACCCCGGAGACGACGTGGTCGACTGGATCGGCCTCGACCCCTACGCCGACCGCCGGGTGAACGACTTCGCCAACCTGGTCGACAAGACCCGCGCGGACCACGCGAGCTGGCCGGGCTTCTACCGCTGGACCCAGACCAGGTTCCCCGGCAAGCCGATCATGGTGGCCGAGTGGGGGGCGTTCGAGCGGCACGACGACCCGGCCTTCAAGGTGGCGTTCTTCAACTCGGTGCGTCGTCAGATCCGCGGATACCCGCAGATCAAGGCCCTGGTCTACTTCGACTCACCGATCGCCCCCCGAGGCGACACGCGTTTCGACACCACCGTCGCCGCCGGGCGCGCCTTCACCGAGCTGGCGCGCGCCCCGTACTTCAGCTCGACTCCGGTGCCCGACCACTGACAGGCCTCACCCGGTGCCGGACCGCTGACCAGGCCTCACCCCGTGCCGGACCGCTGACCAGGCCGGGTCGTCGTCAGCGGATCCAGCCGCCTGAGTTGAGCACGCCCACCACCGATTCGACGGCCCGGTCGACCGTCATGCCGGTCGTGTCCAGGGTGAGGTCGGCGTCCTCGGGCTCCTCGTAAGGGTCGGAGATGCCGGTGAACTCCGGGATGAGCCCGGCCCTGGCCTTGGCGTACAGGCCCTTGCGGTCGCGCCGCTCACACTCCTCGAGGGGCGTGGCCACATGGACCAGGACGAAGTCGGCACCGACCGCCTCGGCCATGTGGCGCACCTCGTCGCGCGTCGCGGCGTACGGGGCGATGGGCGCGCAGATGGCCAGGCCGCCGTGCCTGGCGACCTCGGCGGCGACGAAGCCGATCCTGCGGATGTTCAGGTCGCGGTCCTGCTTGGAGAACGTCAGGCCCGCCGAGAGCAGCCGCCGCGCCACGTCGCCGTCCAGGTAGGTGACGGTACGGGTGCCGCGTTCGAGCAGCGCGTCGCGCAGGCCGCGGGCGATCGTCGACTTGCCGGAGCCGGACAGGCCGGTGAAGAAGACCACCAGGCCACGCCGGTGCGGCGGGCCGGGGAGGGTGACGGGCTCGGGCCCGGCCAGGTGCTCGTCGGCGCCGTAGGCGGTGGCGAGGTGCTCGCGGAGCTCCAGGTCGATCTCCGGCTCGCGGGGCGCGAGGGGGACCACGACGACCTGGGTGCCGGGCGGAAGCCTGTCGCGGGCCTTGAGCGCCGCACGTACGACCGCGGGACCGCCCTCGCCGAAGGCCAGGGGCAGCAGCAGGACGGCCGCGTCCAGCTCGCGGGCCGTGGCGGTGATCTCGTCCAGGTCGTCCAGGGGCCCGCGCATGGTGACGGCGAGTACGGAACGCCCGCCCAGCTCGGCGCGCACCTCCGCCGGGGAACGGCGGAGCCGCGCGAAGGGACCGTGCTCGGGGGCGCCGAGGGATTTCACCGGGCCGGCCACCAGGCCGTCGTCGGTCCGCTCGGTCACGGACAGGACGGCGATCGCCGCGCCTTCCGGATCGCGGAGCGTGAGGTCCTGGCCGGCGGAGACGGGATGGTGGTGCGGGAGGGTCAGCGTGACGGGGTCGGGCCAGCGGGTGCCGTCGGCGAGCCGCCCGGTCTCCTCCACCGCGACGACATCGGCCGAGCCGAGGAAGCCCGTCAGGGGCTCGAAGGCGCCGGAGAGCAGCAACTCCAGGTCGGCGAGCTCGCGGGCGTCCGGCACCCAATCAAGGGTCGGCTCGGTGGTCTCCGTCATCTGTTCCACATTTCCCACTAGGCCAGGATATTTACGGTTTGGTGGTATGCCGTCACGTCATCCCGGCCTACCTCGTCCGCGCGGCACCCTACCTGCCCGCCACCCGCGCCGCCGGTGAGAGGCGCGGACGGGCACAGCGGGTTGGGGAGACAGGCATAGCGGAGGGGGGTCGCCCGCGTCCAAGAGACTGACATCGACCCTCTGGAGGTGATCGTGGACGTTGCCGAGGAGCGACGTTTCCGCGAGTTCGTGTCGGCGCGCTCTCCCGCGCTGATGAGGCTGGGATATCTGCTTACCGGTGGCGACCAGCACGCGGCCGAGGACCTGCTGCAGACGGTTCTGGCCAAGGCCGCCGTCCGATGGTCCCGCATCGACGAACCGGAGGCGTACGTGCGGCGGGCGATGTACCGCCAGCAGGTGAGCTGGTGGCGCCTCGCGTCCTCGCGGCGGGAGACGGTGGTGGCCGAGGCGCCCGACGCGCCCGGCCGCGACGACACGCACACGGCCGATCTGAAGCTGGTGCTGCACCACGCGCTGGCCCGGCTGACCTCGCGGCAGCGTGCCGTGCTCGTGCTGCGGTACTTCGAAGATCTGCCGGAGGCGGAGGTGGCCCAGATCATGGGCTGCTCGGTCGGGACGGTGCGGAGCACGGCTCACCGCTCGCTCGCCCGCCTGCGCACCCTCTCGCCCGAACTCTCCGACCTCCGCTCGCCCCACCACCCCTTTGAGGAGGTCACCTCATGAAGCTGGAAACCCTGCTCAGGGAGACGCTGCGTGATTGGTCCACGGAGGCCGTGGTGCCCCATGACCTCGCCGACCGTGCTCTTCGCGGCCGGTCCCGGTTTCGCCCGAACTTCATCGCGTCGGCCGCGGTGGTGACGGCGGCCGTGGTCGCCGCAAGCGTGCTCGTCCCAAGAGTGCTGCCGACCATCGGACAGGACGACGGGCCCGCCGCCGCGGTGGCCACCGGGTCTCCGAAGTCGTCCTCGGAAGCCACGACGCGACCCGTCGCGGCGCCAACTCCTGTGTCGCCCGACGCGCTGCCGCGGTCACTTGCGATACACGCCGACACGGAGGGCTCCCGGCCGAAGAAACTGATCGCGGCAGGCAGGGTCGTCGTCTCGGCCTACAAGGTCTGGGAACAGGAGAAGATCGGCGACAAGAGCGATCGCCGCCACGACACCTGGTTCCTCTACAACTCCGAGACAGGTACGTACGAGCAGACCGGCTGGGGAGTGCTCGACGTGGCTCCCGGTATGAAGCTCGCGGCCGTGCTGGAGCGCGACCTGCCCGCTCGCCGGATCGGAGTGCTGGACATGGCCACTCGCGAGGTCGTCAAGTGGATCGACCTCGATCACCCCGTGGCCGACGTCGCCTGGTCTCCCGACGGCACCAAGGTGCTCGCCACCTCCTACGAGAAGGATCCCACGATCCGTACCCATCTCTCCGCCGACGGGAACAGCTGGACGCAACCCGACGATGGGCGCACTGGCTTCAACGTCATCGACGTGACGTCGGGCTCGGCTTCGTTCCATCCCGTGCCGAGGGATGCCAAGAGGGGTCCGGCGTGGTCGGGAAACCCATTCAGATGGTTCGACGATGGCACGCTGATCTGGGAGATCAACGGCATGAGGGCCACTGCTAACGATCCGCAGAAGCTGTTCTACGATCTTGAGGGGCGCCGGCACGACGCGCCCGAGGGCCTGCTCGAGACCTACACGGAGGCGGGCACCTCGCCGAACGGGGCGCTGTACGCCGGCCGGCCCGCTCTTCCCGACCGCGGTGGTGAGGCGGTTCGGGTGGATGTGGACAAGCTCACCAGAGAACTGGCGGCTGCCCCGAAGGGCCCGGAGACCGCCGTCACGGACGTCGCCACCGGAAAGGTCGTCGGCCGGCAGCAGATGCTCCAGCTCCGGGCATGGGCGGACGACGAGCACCTGATCGCGCTCCAGTGCGTGGGGAAGTGTGAGGACGAGTTCGACTCCTACCTGGTGCTGGTCACCGTCGACGGAACCAAGAGCGTCCGGCTCTCGGGCGCCATGGAGAACTTCCAGCACCCGGGGAGCTGGTACCCACTTCTCACCCGCAGATGACCCCTAGATCAGCCGGGCGAAGTGGTTCTGCGGCTTGCGGATCACCAGGGTGACCTCGTCGCGGGTCGCGGGCAGGCGGTCGCCGGAGAGCCTTTCGACGACCCGGCACGCGACCCGTACGAGCTTGGCGTGCGGGCCGCGCAGGGCGGGCCCGGAGAACCCCGAGTAGTCCTCGGCGATCATCAGCCCGCGCATCAGGCAGTATGAGTGGATGCCCTCGCGGGACGCCACCTGCTCGTATATCGCCGGCAGGGGCCCCACGGCGCCCTCGGGGGCGAACCTCGGCCACAGGGGCCGGCGCAGCCATCCCGGCAGGAACCGGTCGCAGAACCCGTACGCCGAGGTGCGGTCACGCATTCTGATCAGCAGCAGGCCCCCCGGGCGCAGGGCGTTGACCATGCGGTCGAGCACGAGCTCGGCGTGCCGGACGCGTTCGAGCAGGAAGGCCACGTGCACGACGTCGAAGGTGCGGGGCAGTAGCGGCGCGGCGCGGAGATCGCCGAGGAACCGCCCATCGAGGTCGGTGCGGCGCTGGATCGAGGCCCTCACCACGGGAAGATCCTCGTCGATGCCCGTGATGCGGGTCTCGACGCGATCGATGTCGATGGTGTCACCGCGCCCGCATCCGGCGATCAGGACGTCGAGCCGCCGGCCGAGCTGCTCTGTCCACAGCTCACGGATGCGGTGGCTGAACACGTCGCCTTGGGTAGCCGGCCACCATCGAACCTCTGACATGTGACTCAGCGTAGTCATCATCTGCCCTTCTGTAGTCCATTCACTTTACGAAAGGGCCGTACTTCGCAGCCAGAGGCTCGCTGTCACCGCGCGGTTGGCGCTGCCGCCACCCCGACGGTTTGTGACGAACCCGGTCTGATCGGGCGGACAGGTGGTTCTCGGCATGGCAGGCCCGGGGGGGAAGTAGCCTTGGGGTGACCCCGGTGATCCGACGAACCCGGGGTCGCGCGTGTCGCCGTACACAACCGCGTACGAACGTAGGCGGTATACGGAGCGGTCCGCGGCCGTGTACCGGCGCGCGCGGTAGTGGGTCGCCACGTGGGATGTTCGAAAGCCGGGCAGGCGGTCCGCGAGGCGAACCAGAAGGCGGGCATGACCATGTGGGGGCATTTCTAATGAGTCTTTCCGGACTGCTCGACCTTGTCGTCGCCGAACCACAGCTGGCCGGGGCCCTGGAACGCGCGGGTGAGGACGTCAACCTGGTCGCGCCGCCCGCGCTGCGGCCGTTCGCGGTCGCCGCCCTCGCGCGAAACCGCCCCGTGCTCGCCGTCACGGCGACGGCGCGGGAGGCGGAGGACCTCGCCGCGGCCCTCACCGGCCTCGTCGGCGAGCACTCCGTCGCCGTCTTCCCCGCCTGGGAGACGCTGCCGCACGAGCGCCTCTCACCACGCAGCGACACGGTGGGCCAGCGCCTGGCCGTGCTGCGCAGGCTGGCCCACCCCGTCGCCGGCGACGAGGCCGCGGGCCCGCTGAGCGTCGTCGTGGCCCCGATCCGTGCGGTGCTCCAGCCGCTCGTCACCGGGCTCGGCGACCTGGAGCCGGTACGGCTGCGCTCGGGGGACGACGCCGACCTCGAAGAGGTGGTCGAACGCCTCGTGGGCAACGGCTATCACCGGGTCGACATGGTGGAGAAGCGCGGCGAGGTGGCGGTGCGAGGCGGCCTGCTCGACGTGTTCCCGCCCACCGAGGAGCACCCCCTGCGCCTGGAGTTCTGGGGCGACACCATCGAGGAGATCCGCTGGTTCAAGGTCGCCGACCAGCGCTCGCTCGAAGTGGCCGAGGGCGGCCTGTTCGCCGCCCCGTGCCGGGAGCTTCTTCTCGACGAGCAGGTCAGGCAGCGGGCCGCCGACCTCGCCGAAGAGCATCCGGCGTTGAGGGAGATCCTCGACCAGATGGCCGATGGCATCCCGGTCGAGGGCATGGAGGCGTTCGCGCCCGTGCTCGTCGACGGCATGGACCTGCTGCTCGACCATCTTCCGGCCCGCGCGTCGGTGTTCGTCTGCGATCCCGAGCGGATCCGCACCCGCGCGATCGAGTTGGTGCACACGAGCCAGGAGTTCCTCGAAGCATCGTGGATCAACGCGGCGGCCGGAGGCGAGGCCCCGATCGATCTCGGGGCCGCGGCCTTCCGCAGCCTCCCGGAGATCCGCCACCAGGCCCGCGAGCTCGGCCAGTCGTGGTGGACCATCGCGCCGTTCGCCACCACCGACCGGGCCGATGAGGCCGACCGGACCGGCGGCCCGGGCGGCATCCAGGACGGCGACGTGTACGGCGAGAGCGAGATCGTCGAGCTCACGGCCCGCGAGGCGGAGTCGTACCGCGGGGACACCCAGCGCGCCCTCGGCGACATCAAGGGGTGGCTCGGCGACGGGCGCGCGGTCGTGCTGCTCAGCGAGGGCCACGGCCCCGCAGAGCGCATCGTCGAGCTGCTCAAAGGCGTCGACGTCGCCGCCCGGCTCGTGCCCGCCCTCGACGCCGCTCCCGTCAAGGACGTCGTGCACGTCACCACCGGCCGTGTGGAGCACGGCTTCGTCAGCGACACCGTGGCCGTTCTCACCCATCTCGACCTGGTCGGGCAGAAGGCCTCCACCAAGGACATGCGCCGGCTGCCGTCCCGCCGAAGGAACATGGTCGACCCGCTGCAGCTCAAGGTCGGCGACTACGTCGTCCACGGCCAGCACGGCGTCGGGCGGTATGTCGAGATGGTCCAGCGGTCGGTCCAGGGCGCCACGCGCGAGTACCTCGTGATCGAGTACGCCAAGGGCGACCGGCTGTACGTGCCGACCGACCAGCTCGACGAGGTCACGCGGTACGTCGGCGGCGAGTCGCCCACGCTCAACCGCATGGGCGGCGCCGACTGGGCCAAGGCCAAATCGCGGGCCAAGAAGGCCGTCAAGGAGATCGCGGGCGAGCTGATCCGTCTCTACAGCGCCCGTATGGCCTCGCCCGGCCACCCCTTCTCCTCCGACACCCCGTGGCAGCGGGAGATGGAGGACGCCTTCCCCTACGCCGAGACCGGTGACCAGCTCGAGGCCATCGACGAGGTCAAGCGCGACATGGAGCGCCCGGTCCCGATGGACCGCCTGATCTGCGGCGACGTCGGCTACGGCAAGACGGAGATCGCCGTGCGCGCGGCGTTCAAGGCCGTCCAGGACGGCAAGCAGGTCGCGGTGCTCGTCCCGACCACGCTGCTCGTCCAGCAGCACCTGTCGACCTTCGGCGAGCGGTTCGCGAGCTTCCCCGTGGTGGTCAAGCCGGTCTCGCGGTTCCAGAACGACGGCGAGGTCAAGGCGACCCTCGAAGGACTCAAGGACGGCACCGTCGACATCGTGATCGGCACGCACCGGCTGCTCAACCCGGACATCCGGTTCAAGCAGCTCGGCCTGATCATCGTCGACGAGGAGCAGCGCTTCGGCGTCGAGCACAAAGAGGCCATGAAGCACATGCGGACGCAGGTGGACGTGCTCGCCATGTCCGCGACGCCGATCCCGCGCACGCTGGAGATGGGCCTCACCGGCATCCGCGAGATGTCGACCATCCTGACCCCGCCGGAGGAACGGCACCCCATCCTCACCTTCGTCGGCCCCTACGACGAGAAGCAGATCGCCGCGGCGGTACGTCGCGAGCTGATGCGCGACGGCCAGGTGTTCTTCGTGCACAACCGGGTGTCCTCGATCAACAAGGTGGCCGCCCGCCTGCGCGAGCTGATCCCCGAGGCCCGCGTGGCGGTGGCGCACGGGCAGATGAACGAGCAGCAGCTAGAGAAGATCATGGTCGGCTTCTGGGAGCGCGAGTTCGACGTGCTGGTCAGCACGACCATCGTCGAGTCGGGCCTGGACATCCCCAACGCCAACACCCTGATCGTCGACCGCGCGGACAACTACGGCCTGTCGCAGCTGCACCAGCTCCGCGGCCGGGTCGGCCGGGGCCGCGAGCGCGGCTACGCCTACTTCCTGTACCCCCCGGAGGCGCCGCTCACCGAGACGGCCCACGAGCGCCTGGCGACCATCGCCCAGCACACCGAGATGGGCGCGGGCATGTACGTCGCCATGAAGGACCTGGAGATCCGCGGCGCGGGCAACATCCTCGGCGCGGAGCAGTCGGGGCACATCGCGGGCGTCGGCTTCGACCTGTACGTCCGGATGATGGCCGAGGCCGTGCAGGAGCAGAAGGCCAAGCTCGCAGGCGAGGAGCTCGTCGAGCAGCGTGCGGACGTGAAGGTCGAGCTGCCCATCAACGCGCACATCCCGCACGACTACGTGACCTCCGAGCGGCTGCGCCTGGAGGCGTACAAGCGTCTCGCCGCCGTGGGCAGCGGCGCCGACATCGTCGCCGTCCGCGAGGAGCTGGTCGACCGGTACGGACGGCCGCCGCAGGAGGTGGACAACCTGCTGGAGGTCGCCCGCTTCCGCGTGCACGCGCGCAAGGCGGGGTTGACCGACGTCGCCCTGCAGGGACAGCACGTCAGGATCGCCCCGGTGTCGCTCCGGGAGTCGCAGCAGGTGCGCCTCGACCGGCTGTATCCCAAGGCGCTCTACAAGGTGGCCGCGCAGACGCTGCTCGTGCCGGTCCCCAAGACCAAGCCCATGGGAGGGCAGCCGCTGCGCGACCTTGAGCTGCTGAAGTGGTGCACCGACCTGGTCGAGGCGATGTTCCTCGAACCCGCCAGAGCGGCAGGAGCTCGATGACCGATCTCGCGTGCGGTTTGAGTAGAGTAGCCCGCGTCTGTTGAAGGGACCGCTAGTGAAGTCGAATCGTGTGCGCGTGCTGCCGGTCGTGGCGGCCGCCGTGCTCGCCGGAGCCGCGCTGACCGCCTGCTCCTCGCCGGTGGAGATCGGCACGGCGGCCACCGTGGGCGGCGAGCGCATCAGCTCCGGCCGGCTGGACTCCGAGGTCAGGGAGTACCAGTCGGCGCTGAAGCAAGCCAAGATCACAGAGGCGCAGCTCCAGATACCGTCGGTTCCCCGGGCCGTGCTGCTCCAGCTGATCTCCATCCGCCAGTTCGAGCAGTTCGCCAAGCGCAACGGTGTCACGGTCACCCAGCGCGAGGTCGCCGACTTCCTCGCGGAGCAGGGCGGCATCGAGAAGATCGGCCCGGCGGCGCTCACCAAGGGCGTGCCCCCGTCGGAGACCATCCCGTGGGTGCGCACCGCGCTGCTCTACCAGAAGTCGCTGCAGCGCTTCGGCGCCAACCTGGCCGACCAGCAGTCCGTCCAGGCCGCCCAGGTGAAGCTGTTCGGGCAGATGGAGACCATCCCGGTCAAGGTCTCGCATCGCTACGGCACCTGGGACCCGCAGCAGGGCCTGATCGAGGAGGCCCGGTTCGGCAAGCCCGCTGAAGCGGCCGACACCGCGAGCCAGCCGGATCCCGCCGCCGGCCAGTGAGATGACCCTCGTCGTCGTCACGACCTCGCCGAGGGTCGCCCCCGGCCTGCTGAGCGGGCGGGCATGGGCGGTCCTCGGGTCCGGCCGGGTGCTGACCGGTTCCGGAGACCACCCCCTCCTGCCCTATCTCGCGGACGAGGGGATCCCGGTCGAGGTGGTGACCCCCGACCCGGTCGCCGTGGCGCGCGAGAGCCTCGAAGGCACGGTGGTCTGGCTCGCCGCGCAGGACGGCGACGAGCCGTTCATGCGCGCCGTGGGCCGTGCCGCGCTCGACATGGAGGACGCGCCGGTCATCGAGCTGGTCCCCGGCTCGTACGACCTGCCGGGCGCTCGCCTCATCGACCTCGTCACCGTCATGGACCGGCTGCGCCGCGACTGCCCGTGGGACGCCAAGCAGACCCACGAATCCCTCGTGCCCTACCTCCTCGAGGAGTCGTACGAGGTCCTTGAGACCATCGAGGACGGCGACTACGCCGCCCTGCGCGAGGAGCTGGGCGACCTGCTCCTGCAGGTGATGTTCCATTCCCGCCTGGCCCAGGAGCGCTCGCCGGACGACGGCGGCTTCGACGTGGACGACGTCGCGGGAGGCATCGTCGACAAGCTGGTCCGGCGCCATCCCCACGTGTTCTCCGACACGGTGGTGAGCGGCGCCGACGAGGTCAACGACAACTGGGACGCCATCAAGGCGGCCGAACGGGCGGCGAAGGGCTGGGAGTCGCTGCTCGACGGCGTCCCGATGGGCCAGCCGGCGCTCTCCCTCGCCCAGGGGCTGCAGAGCCGCGCCGAGCGCGCGGGTGTCCCCGACTCCCTCGCCCGCGCCGTCGGCCAGGGCATCGGGCGCGAGCTCTTCGACCTCGTACGGCGTGCCCGCGCGGCCGGCCTCGACCCCGAGGCCGAGCTCCGCGCCGCCGCCCGCACCTATCGCGACCGCGTCCGCGCCTGGGAACAGTCGACGCAGCCGCCGCAGTAGCTTGAGCCGCGGCAGTGGCCGAAGCTGCGCGGCAGTGGCCGGACGGGGCGACGGGCGTCCGCGGGCCGGGGCGGCACGCGGGCGCAGGTGTGTCGGCGGGGAGCGGTAGCCGTACTGGCCGGTAGAGCCCGATAAGCTCATGAGGCAAACCGTCCGCAACCACACCGCGCACGACGGCGCGGTGATGGTTCCGGGGGTTCGTCCCCGGGCTGACAGATCTAGGAGCGCTTCGTGGCTGCCATCGAGGCCGTTACCGCCCGAGAGATCCTCGACTCCCGGGGCAACCCGACGGTCGAGGTAGAGATCCTCCTCGACGACTACAGCACCGGCCGCGCGGCGGTCCCGAGCGGTGCCTCCACCGGCCAGTTCGAGGCCGTGGAGCTTCGTGACGGCGACGAGCGCTATGGGGGCAAGGGCGTCCAGAAGGCCGTTCTCAACGTCACGGACGAGATCGCCGACGAGATCATCGGCTTCGACGCCGAGGAGCAGCGCCTCGTCGACCAGACCATGATCGACCTGGACGGCACGCCCAACAAGGGCCGGCTCGGCGCGAACGCCATCCTCGGCGTGTCCCTGGCCCTCGCCAAGGCCGCGGCCGACAGCGCCGACCTGCCGCTGTTCCGCTACGTCGGCGGGCCCAACGCCCACGTGCTGCCCGTCCCGATGATGAACATCCTCAACGGGGGCGCGCACGCCGACAGCAATGTCGACATCCAGGAGTTCATGATCGCGCCGATCGGCGCCGAGACGTTCTCCGACGCCCTCCGCATCGGCACCGAGACCTACCACGCGCTCAAGGGTGTGCTCAAGGAGAAGGGCTACTCCACCGGCCTCGGCGACGAGGGCGGGTTCGCGCCCAACCTGCCGAGCAACCGCGACGCGCTCGACCTGATCCTGGTGGCGATCGAGAAGGCCGGCTACGTGCCCGGCGACGACATCGCGCTCGCGCTCGACGTGGCCGCGAGCGAGTTCCACTCCGGTGGCGTCTACACCCTCGACGGCAAGGGCCACGGCTCCGACGAGCTGATCGCCTTCTACGAGGACCTGGTCCGCTCCTACCCGCTGGTCTCGATCGAGGACCCGCTCGACGAGGAGGACTGGGAGGGCTGGAAGGCGATCAACGCCGCCCTCGGCGCCAAGGTCCAGCTTGTGGGCGACGACCTGTTCGTCACCAACCCCGAGCGTCTCGAGCGGGGCATCCGCGAGGGCTCCGCCAACGCCCTGCTGGTCAAGGTCAACCAGATCGGCACGCTGTCGGAGACCCTCGACGCCGTCGACATGGCCCACCGCAACGGCTACCGCTGCATGATGAGCCACCGTTCCGGTGAGACCGAGGACACCACGATCGCCGACCTGGCCGTGGCCACCAACTGCGGCCAGATCAAGACCGGCGCTCCGGCGCGGTCCGACCGCGTCGCGAAGTACAACCAGCTTCTCCGCATCGAGGAGTTGCTCGACGATGTCGCCCGCTACGCGGGTCGCGCAGCTTTTCCGCGTTTCCGGGGCTAGCTTTCTCCGTACGGCTTGCCCGGTTTGCGGGCAAGCCGTACGAACCTGGGAGGATCATGAGGAAACGACCGCAACTGACGGGACGGGCCGCCATCCTCGCGGTCGTCGTGTGCGCGATCGCCATGAGCCTTGCCTATCCTGTGCGGGAGTACGTCGCACAGCGGCGCCAGATCGCCCAACTGGAGAGGCAGCAGGCTCAGGCGCTCAAGGACCTTCAGAAGCTCGGAGAGCGCAGCAAGCGGCTCGACGATCCCGCCTACATCCGGCAGCAGGCCAGGGCCCGGCTGCACTACTGCGGGGTCGGCGAGAAGTGCTATGTCGTACTCGACACTTCCAAGAAGGCGAAGCAGCCCAAGGCCGGATCACCGCCCCAGGCCAAGGCGCCCTGGTACCAAACGCTGTGGGAATCGATCGAGGCGGCCGACCGAGGCACCGGCCAACGCCTCGAAGCAGGCCGCACCCCTGCTCCGTAGCGTTCACGACGGCTGGGCTGGCGAGGACGTGGGCCCCCGGCCGGGTGGACGTGGCGCACGGTCGGGTGAGGGCTTGTTGGTCTGACCCGGTTGGGCGAGGTTCGGTGGGTTCTGACCCGGTTGGGTGAGGCTTGCGGGGTCTGAGCCTGGTTGGGTGAGGGCTTGTTGGGTCTGTGCACGGTTGGGTGAGGTTCGGTGGGGCCTCGGCCCATGGTTGGGTGTGAGCTTCACGGGGCCGGGCACCGGCTTCGTACGTACGGTTTCAGGGGAGTGACGATGGTGGATCCGGCCGATGTGGCTGCGGTGGAACGGCAGCTTGGCCGGCCACCCCGGGGCCTGCGGGCGGTGGCTCACCGGTGCCCGTGCGGGCTGCCGGATGTCGTGGAGACGGCTCCGCGGCTGGCCGACGGCTCGCCGTTCCCGACCCTGTTCTACCTGACGTGCCCCAAGGCCGCCTCCGCCATCGGCACGCTGGAGTCGTCGGGGCTGATGCGGCGCATGCAGGCCCGGCTCGCGGAGGACCCGGTTCTGGCGGAGGCGTACGCCCGGGCACACGCTGATTACGTCGAGCGGCGCGACAAGGTCGCCTCCGACGACGGGCTCGAGCCGCTTCCCCGCGACATGCAGAGCGCAGGCGGCATGCCGAACCGGGTGAAGTGCCTGCACGCGCTGGTAGGCCACGAGCTCGCCGTACCAGGAAGCAACCCCCTCGGCCGCGAGGCCCTCGACGCCCTTCCCGACTGGTGGTGCGACGGCCCCTGCGTGACCCCCACCGACGACACCGAGGGTTCGACCGCGCCGACGGGTTCCCTCGGCGCCGAGGCTGCCGGCGGCTCAGCAGGACGTCCCGGCGGCTCAGGAGGACGTCCCGATGACTCCGAGGAGGGCGTATGACCCGGGTGGCGGCCATTGATTGTGGGACGAACTCGGTCCGTCTCCTCATCGCCGATATTTCCGGCGCCGAGCTGTCCGATGTCGAGCGGCTCATGGAGATCGTCCGGTTGGGCGAGGGCGTCGACAAGACGGGGCGACTCGCGCCCGAGGCACTGGAGCGCACCTTCACCGCGATGCGCGGCTACGCCAAGCTGATCAAGGATCATGCCGCTGCACGGGTGCGGGTTGTGGCCACCAGCGCCACTCGGGACGCCGCCAACCGCGAGGACTTCGTGAACGGCGTCCGGGAGATCTTCGGTGTCGAGCCCGAGGTGATCACCGGCTCGGAGGAAGCGCACCTGTCGTTCCTAGGAGCCACGGCCGGGCTCACGGGCGTTCCCGCTCCGGTCCTCGTGGTCGACATCGGCGGTGGGTCGACCGAGTTCGTGCTCGGCTCCGCCGACGTGGAGAGCTCGATCTCCGTCGATATCGGCTGCGTGCGCCTGACGGAGCGGCACCTGTCGTCTGGCGCGACCCCCGAGTCCGTCGCTGCGGCCTCGGGCGCGACCCCCGAGTCCGTCGCTGCGGCCTCGGGCGCGACCCCCGAGTCCGTCGCTGCGGCCTCGGGCGCGACCTTTGAGTCCGTCGCTGCGGCTGTCGCGGACATCGAGGCCGCCCTTGATCGGGTGGCCGCGGAGGTCCCGGTGTCGCGGGCGCGCGCCCTGATCGGCCTGGCGGGCTCGGTGACGACGGTCGCGGGCATCGCTCTCGACTTGCCCGCCTACGACCCGGAGCGGATCCACGGCTCCAGGATCCCGGCCGAGCAGGTTCACCAGGTGTCCCAGCGGCTGCTCGCCATGACCCACGACGAGCGGGCGGCCATCCCGGTCATGCACCCCGGCCGGGTGGACGTGATCGGCGCGGGATCACTCATCCTCGACCGCATCGTCAACCGGTTCGGCTTCCAAGAGGTGATCGTCAGCGAGCACGACATCCTCGACGGCATCGCCCGCAGCCTCGAACCCTGAACCCCGATCCCGGGACAGAGACCCGACGGCGTCGGCTCTCCATCCCGGGTGCCGATCCGCTCGGGTACGCCCCGGGCTGCTCGACTCGGGTATGGCGCCCCGGGCTGCTTAGCCTGGGATAGGCCCCGGGCTGATCTGTCCCGGTACACCCCGGGCTGTTCCGGTTGGGGTGGTTTTGGGCTGGGTGGGGGTCAAGTGGGTGCCCCGGTCAAGTGGGTGCCGGGAGGGTCTTTTGATCGTCTCGGAACTGCTCGCCGTTGTTGCTTCCCGGTGTCGCACGGCATCGTGGTTCGAAACCGTCCACAGAGGTTGCGGGCTTCTCGGTGACGGATGACCCCAGGGTGTCTCTTGCACTGCCTCGGAGCTGGCACGATCGACGGTATGAGTTTCGTTCCCCCTGGTAGCGGATGGCCGGAAGATCCGGCCGAGCCGGACACTCCGGTGGCGCACACCCCTGAGGACGTCCGTGAACTCGCGAAGTCGAGTCGCACGCTCCCAGAGCTGACCGCGAGGCAGTCGGTGTGCCGGGCGTGCCCGCGTCTTGTGGAGTGGCGCGAGGAGGTCGCGAAGGTCAAGCGCCGGGCCTTCATCGATGAGACGTACTGGGGCAGACCCATCGCGGGGTGGGGTGAGGAGAAGCCACGCGTCCTGATCGTCGGGCTGGCTCCTGCGGCACACGGGGGCAACCGCACCGGTCGCGTCTTCACCGGGGACCGCAGCGGCGACTGGCTGTACGCGTCGCTGCACCGCACAGGGTTCGCGGCCCTCCCGACCAGCACACATGCGGGCGACGGCCAGCGGTTGATCGGCGCGCGCATGGTGGCCGCGGTACGGTGCGCTCCTCCGGCCAACAAGCCGTCGATCGACGAGCGGGCCACGTGCTTCCCCTGGCTGGTCAGGGAGTTGGAGCTGATCGCCGACCCGGTGCGTGTGATCGTCGCCCTGGGCGGGTACGCGTGGCAGGCCATCTGGCCGGCGCTGAAGGAGGCGGGCTACACCCTGCCCCGCAGCAGGCCGCCGTTCGGCCACGGCGCCGAGGTGGAGATCGCGTACGGCGTCGCGCCGATCCATCTGCTGGGCTGCTACCACCCGAGCCAGCAGAACACGTTCACCGGTAGGGTCACCGCGGAGATGCTCGACACGATCTTCACCCGCGCCACCGAACTGGCCGGCTGACCGACAGATCCTCCGAGCGGTGGCGCCATCGCTTCACACCACGATGAGGACCGCGATGCCGGTGAACGCCCCGGGCGGCCGGGACTCAAGCCCGAACCGCCGCAGCGGGCCGGCGATAAGAGGGCGCCAGGTCGGCCAGGGGCGCCGCTCGGCCACCCCTGTCATCACCTCGCCGGCGTCGACGCGGGCGAGGCCGCCCTCAGCCTCCACCTCCCCGCTGCTGGCCATGACACAGAGGCGTGAAGTAGGTCACTTGAGGAAAGAAATGGAGATTTTTCAGGGAGAAAGCGTGGATCTGTAGCCTAAGCAGGAAATTTTGGCCTAGTTCGCCGATAAAGGATTGGCGTCGTCGCGGCTTGTGACGTAGCCTTGTGAATGGTTTCACAAGCGACCATGCCACGAAGGGGCACTCAGGTGGACCAGAAGGCCAAGCACATCCTCATCGTCGGCGGAGGGTACGTCGGCCTCTATACAGGGCTCCGGCTCCAGCGCACCCTGCGTCGGGAGCTGAAGTCGGGACGCGTCCGGATCACGGTCATCGACCCACAGTCCTACATGACCTACCAGCCCTTCCTCCCGGAGGCCGCGGCGGGGAACCTGTCGCCGCGTCACGTCGTGACCCCGCTGCGCCGGGTGCTCTCCCGGGTGCGGATCCTCAACGGCAAGGTCACCAAGGTCCACCATTCCAACAGGTCCGTCACGTTCCAGCCCGGTTCGGGCCCGAGCGAGGAGATCGAGTACGACGTCATCGTCATGGCGGCCGGCTCCATCTCGCGCACGCTGCCCATCCCCGGGCTCGCGGACGCCGCGATCGGCTTCAAGACGGTCGGCGAGGCCATCGCGCTCCGCAACCGCGTCCTCGCCCTGTTCGATCGGGCGGACTCCACCGACGACGAGCAGGTGCGCCGGCGGGCGCTCAACTTCGTCGTCGTCGGCGCCGGCTTCGCGGGCGTCGAGGCCCTGGCCGAGCTTGAGGACATGGCCAGGGACGCGGTGAAGTACTACGACACCCTGAGCGAGGACGACCTGCGCTGGGTGCTCGTCGAGGCCAGCGACCGCATCCTGCCCGAGGTCGGCCCCGAGATGGGCAAGTGGACCCTCGAGGAACTCCGCAAGCGGGGCATCGAGGTGAAGATGCGGACCCTGCTGAAGTCCTGCGAGGGCGGCCATGTGGTGCTCTCGGACGGCGACTCCTTCGAGTCCGCCACGATCGTGTGGACCGCCGGGGTGAAGGCCAGCCCGGTCGTGAACGCCGGGGACCTGCCGCTCGACGAACGCGGGCGGATCAAGGCCACCTCCAAGCTGACGGTCGCCGGGCTCAAGGGCGCGTTCGCGGCCGGTGACGTGGCGGGCGTGCCCGACGTGACCAACCCCGGCGAGTACTGCGCGCCCAACGCGCAGCACGCCGTGCGCCAGGCCAAGGTCCTCGCCGACAACATCGTCCGGTACCTCCAGGGCCGTCCCCTGCAGGAATACCGGCACAAGTACGTCGGGTCGGTCGCGGGGCTCGGCCTCCACAAGGGCGTGGCGAACGTCTACGGCGTCAAGCTTCACGGATTGCCTGCGTGGTTCATGCACCGCACTTACCATCTGTCCCGGGTGCCTACGTTGAACCGCAAGGTCCGCGTAGTGGCCGACTGGACACTCGCCCTCTTCTTCAAGCGGGAGACCGTCTCACTCGGTGAGATCGAGTCCCCTCGCGACGAGTTCAGGGCCGCCGCGGCCACAGGCTGACAGCTTCGGGGTACGGCTCGCGCCGCAACAGCTTCGGCGCGGGCCGTACTGTTCTCTGAAGGCATAACAAGGATGCGTGGTGAAATTGGACTACTTGAGCGGTCTGTTGTTCATTGCCCGAGTCACGGGGGCGCGCGACGTATACCGTTATCTTGCGCAGTACGGAAGGAAGAGCGGAGACGTGGGCTCTGACCCGTTACGCAAGTGTGGTCCGTTACGTATGATTACGGCGCCCCCGTAGCCCAATGGCAGAGGCAAACCCCTTAAAAGGGTTCCAGTGTGGGTTCGAGTCCCACCGGGGGCACGCCTGCCGGCTATATGAAACGACCCGCTGACAGTAACGCGGAGGCCCCGCTATACCCTTGTCGGTTTGCCTCAGCCCTTGGCTGTTTACCGCGACGGCGGCAATAGGGTCAAGCGCTGGATGACTTCGGTGACCCGGCCGAATCGTTACCATTCTGTGCCGCATTGCCGTCATCGTTCAATCACCATGCGTTTTCCCCGCTGGTCGCGGCCTTCGTGATCGTCCCTGCCGGTCAGCAGCGACGCCGTGGCCTGGTCCGCGGGAAGGAAGGCGTCCAGTTTCAGCTCCGCGATCGTGACGTCCACGGCGGTGGCGAAGGTGGTGATCGTGGTCATGAGCCGCATCTCACCCCGCTCCGACCGGAGGCGCAGCGGCACCGCGAATCCGAGGTGGTCGGCCGTCACCAGCGGTCGCGGGACGTACCGCACAAGCTCGGCGTGCAGGCCGGCCAGCCGCTCGTCGGGATTGCGCAGGTTTTCCTGGTGCAGCCTTTCGAGGATGTGCCCGGCCCATTCGGAGAAGTTGACGATGCGAGGCGCCATGCCTTCGGGGTGCAGGGCCGGCCGGTAGGCGTTCGCCGGCGGCGCCGGCAACTCGGGCGCGACGCCCTCGACGAGCACGCCGAACGCGGCGTTGGTGGCCACCAGGTGACCGTGCCGGTCGACGACGATCGCGGGATAGGGCAGGTGTCCGGCGAGGCTCCAGGTTGCGCAGCATGGATGACGACATTCGCCTGCTGCCGAACGGACAGACCCCCGCCGGCTGGTCGACTTCGCGGTACGGGCCGAGGCGCTCGGCTACGCGTCGGTGGGGGTCGACGACTCCCCGCTCCAGCCTCGTATCGAGGCGCTGACGATGCCGGCCACCGTCACCTCGGTGACCGGGCGGGCGACGATCGGCACGGCCGCGCTGATCCCGGTGCTCCGCCGGTGCACGCCCTCGAGGCGCTCGCGTCCCGTCCGAGGCGCTCGCGTCCCGTCCGAGGCGCTCGCGTCCCGTCCGAGGTGCCGTGGGAGCGGGGTTTCGCCCGGCTCGACGACACCGTCGCGTGAACGCCGAACGGGTCTGACCGAGGATTAGGCCGAAGCCTCCGCCTATCGCCCCGGCGCGAATCATTTGAATACCGTTCTAACCCGACAATCATGTTAATTAGCAACACCGATGGAAAAATCAGTCTAAGAGTAGGGTTATAGACGGCACAGAACCCCCGGCCGCGCCTGATAAGCCGAGAACTCCGGAAAGTCCCTCGCCGACGGCCTCTCCGGTTCCCATGTGCCCGCGTGAACCGAACCAGGCCCACCCACGTACCCGCGTGAACCGAGCCAGGCCCACCCACGTGCCTGCGTATACGCACCAGGCCCGCCAGAAGCCCTTCCCGCACGATGCCGCCCATGCGTACGAGACCCTCGGCCACCGGGGCAGGGCGGGAACCGGTCAGAGGAGTGATCGAATCGCGATCCAGGGGCCGGAACTCGGGCGCGGGACCGTTCGTTGTACCCGTTGCCGCTGGAAGTCGGTGTGCCGGCGTCTTGCGGTGGAACACGGCAGGGGCCATCCTGACCGCCATAAGAGATGTAAAAGCTATGTGCTACAGGCGGCACTCCCTGTGAGGCTCGACCGAACAGGCTGATCGCAGGTCGCAGTGGAGGCAGTGATGCAGAGCAGGAACCCGGTCCTGAACAAACTGGGACGGCAGGACAATCGCCAGGCGTGGGGCGGCCCCACGGCGAGCCCTCAGCACTTGCAAGATATGTACAACGCTCCGTCGTACGCTCCGCCCACCGCGGCGCGGCCGATGACGATCGACGACGTGGTGGTCCGCGGCTTCATCACGCTCGGCACCCTCGTGGTGTCCGCCGCGCTCGCCTGGTACCTCAACGTGGGCTGGGCCGTCGCGGCCCCGGCGGTGATCGTGGGCCTGGTGCTCGGGCTCATCGTCTCGTTCAAGCAGAGCACCAACCCCGCGCTGATCCTCGGCTACTCCGTCGCGTACGGCATCGCCATCGGCGTGATCAGCAGGATGTACAACGACCTGTACAGCGGCGTCGTCTTCTCGGCCGTCCTCGGCACCATGGTCGCGTTCGGCGGCGTGCTGGCGGTGTACGCACTCAAGATCTTCCGGCCGACGCCGAAGTTCACCAAGTTCGTCGTGGCGGCCGGCTTCGCCGCCGTCGGGCTGATGCTCCTCAACTGGCTCGTCGGCATGTTCACGGCCGGCGGCCTCGGCCTGCGCTCCGACAGCCCCATCGGCTGGATCTTCAGCGTGGCGATGATCCTGCTCGGGTGCTTCTTCCTGCTGCTCGACTTCGACTCGATCGAGCAGGGTGTGCGCGCGGGCGTCCCCGAGAAGTACTCCTGGCTGATGGCCTTCGGGCTCACGGTCAGCCTCGTATGGATCTACCTGGAGATCCTCCGCTTCGTCAGCATCTTCTTCCGCAACGACTAGCTCCTGTTCCCAAGGACGCCCCGCCGGGTTCCGGCGGGGCGTTTCTGTATGGCATGGCCGCCTCACCGTTGGGTAAGCCCACATACAGCGACTAATGATCTACCTCGTGTAAGAGAAGGCTGGCCATTGGGGTCTTGCCATCGCGGGGCTGGTGATGCAGTGTCAAGCAAAAGAGGCTTCACTCATGGAGGTGCCCATGTCGTTGAACCACTCACCGGAGACGCAGAACAAGCTGATTGCCAGGGTTCCGGACATCACCGGACGCGCACTCCCAGAGTGGTTCCAAGCCCTCAACAACGGCCCGGCTTTCCTACGCTGCGACGAGCGGGCCAACTGGCTCGCCGACGAGCACGGGCTGACCCACGGCTACGCCGCGGCGATCGTGATCGAGCACGAGCGGCAGCGCCGTTCCCGCATGGGCTTCATGTAAGCCCCTGCACGACCCCAGTGCGCCCATGCCATCTGATGGTGTGGGCGCTGGTCTTGCCGCGGATAAGCCATCATTGCCCTATGGATCTCGACAAGGCCCGTGACTTCATCCGCAACAACCATCGTGCCGTGATACAGACCTGGCGCGCCGACGGCCACCCGCAGATGTCACCCGTGCTCGTGGGGATGGACTCCGAGGGCCGCGCGATCGTCAGCACCCGCGAGACCGCCGCCAAGACCCGCCAGCTCCGCGCGAACCCCGACGTCTCGCTGTGCGTGTTCGTCGACGAGTTCATCGGCGAGTGGATCCAGGTCGAGGGCACCGCCGAGGTGATCGCCCTCCCCGAGGCCATGGAGCCTCTGGTGGAGTATTTCCGCAGCGTCTCCGGCGAGCACTCCGACTGGGACGAATACCGCGCCGCCATGACGCAGCAGCGCAATGTCCTGGTCCGCATCGACCTGAAGCGGGCCGGCCCCGATTACATGGGCTAGGAGCCGGCCCCGCCTGCTAGCTCAGCCGCTCCAGCACCATGGCCATGCCCTGGCCGCCGCCGACGCACATCGTCTCGAGGCCGATGGCCTTGTCGTGGAAGCGCAGGCTGTTGATCAGGGTGGAGGTGATGCGGGCGCCCGTCATCCCGAACGGGTGCCCGACGGCGATGGCGCCGCCGTTGACGTTGAGCCGGTCGATGTCGATGCCCAGCTCCTGGTAGGACGGGATCACCTGGGCGGCGAAGGCCTCGTTGATCTCGACGAGGTCGACGTCGCCGATCGACATGCCGGCCCGGCCCAGCGCCTGCTTGGACGCCTCGACCGGCCCAAGGCCCATGATCTCGGGGGACAGGCCGGTGACGCCGGTCGACACGATCCTGGCCAGCGGCGTGATGCCCAGCTCCGCGGCCTTCACGTCGCTCATGACGATCACCGCGGCGCCGCCGTCGTTCAGCGGGCAGCAGTTGCCCGCCGTGACCGTGCCGTCGGGCCGGAACACCGGCTTGAGCTGGGAGACGGCCTCGTAGGTGGTGCCGGGCCTTGGACCGTCGTCCTTGGCGACCACGGTGCCATCGGGCAGCGTCACGGGGGTGATGTCCTGCTCCCAGAACCCGTTGGCGAGGGCCTTCTCCGCGAGGTTCTGCGACCGGACGCCGAACTCGTCCTGCTCCTGGCGGCTCACGCCTCTGATCCCGGCGACGTTCTCGGCGGTCTGCCCCATGGCGATGTAGACGTCGGGCAGCATGCCGTCCTGGCGCGGGTCGCGCCACTGCGCCCCGCCGCCCTCGGCGCTCTTGTCGGTGCGCGCCTTGCCCTCGAGGAAGAGCGGGTTGGTCGTCTCGGGCAGCGAGTCGGAGTTGCCCTTGACGAAGCGGGAGACCATCTCGACCCCCGCCGAGATGAAGACGTCGCCCTCGCCCGCCTTGATGGCGTGGAAGGCCATGCGGGTGGTCTGCAGCGAGGACGAGCAGTAACGGGTGACCGTGGTGCCGGGCACACCGTCGAGGCCGAGCAGCACCGAGACCACGCGGGCCATGTTGAAGCCCTGCTCGCCGCCCGGCAGGCCGCAGCCCAGCATCAGGTCGTTGACGTCGTTGGGGTCGAGCTGCGGGACCTTGTCCAGCGCAGCCTTGATCATCTGAACGGTCAGGTCGTCGGGACGGATGTCCTTGAGCGACCCCTTGAAGGCTCGGCCGATCGGCGAACGTGCCGTCGCGACGATTACTGCCTCGGGCATCTGGCTCTCCTGGGTTCGTGGCAGGGCTCCCTCCAGCGGAGGTTACCGTCTGGTAGTCCGGAAGCCACGTGCCGGGGCACCAAGAAACAGAACTATGTACGGCAAGCACACCGAAAGCCCCGTGAGCCTGTTACGGGGCCTCGGCGTCGGGTGGCATGTCGTTATATGTGCCGGCCTTCCACAACCCGGGAGCCGCGTCCAGAGGCCGTCTGAGCCGTACATGCCCGGGGTGGTGGAGCGCGCGGACCGCGCCTGTCGGAGCCGCGTCAGCCGTACATGCCCGGGATCGTGCCGGTGGTGTCCTTGACGGCGTGGACGGCGCCCTTCTCGTCGCGCCAGAGGCGCCAGCCCTCCTGGCTGCCGGTGAACCACGGGGGTGGGACACCCGCTCCGGTCACCCGCTTGCCCGTCGCCAGGTCGAACTCGCACAGCGACGCCACGGAGTAGAAGCCCGGCGCCTGCCCGGCCAGCGGCAGTGGCTTGGGATCGGTGACGCAGAACGACCAGCCGCGCTGGCCCTTGACCGGGGCGGCCTGGCCGGAGGAGAGATCGAAGGCGGCGCCGGTGCTGTTGGGCTTGAGGAAGTCGAGCTTGCCCAGGTCGGGCGGGAACGCGAGCCACCAGCCCGTGCCGGGCACCTGGTCGGCGGTGATCTGGCCGACCACGCGCCCGGAGCCGGGGTCGAGCCGGGCGAAGCCGCCGTACTGCCCCTCCTCGTCGATGGGCCGCACGACCGGTGCGAAGCCGGGGCTCCCGCTCGGATAGACCCGTACGACCGAGGGGCGCAGCCAGTTGACCGTGCCGTCCGCGAGCTTGACCGAGAAGAGGCCGAAGGCCGAGGTCCTGTTCTTCTTGGGATTGGTGTACGGGGCGACGTAGCCGACGAGGTTCCCCCCGGCGGTGCCGAAGGACCAGCCGCCCGACAGGTCGATGCCCGGGCTGAGCGCCTGCTCCACCGGGAGTTGCCAGGCGGGCTTGCCGGTCTTCAGATCATGGGCCGACAGCGCGGGATGCTTGGCCATGTGGAGCATGACGACCCTGGACGCGTCGGACCACTCGACCTCGGCGATGCCGGGAAGCTTCCACGCGAGCTTGCCGGTGAGCGGGTCGAGTACGACCATGCGGGCCGAGGCCAGCGCCGTGTTCTCCGACATGCAGAGGTAGGCGCCGCAGCGCTGCGGGCCGAAGGTCGACTGGACGGGGCGGGTCCACTTGCGCTGCCCGGTGCGCGCGTCGCGGGCGACCAGCGTCGCGTTCCACCTGCCCTGCTTGGCGGGGTCGAGCGCCGCGATGATCCCCTGTCCGGGGCCGGTCTCGACGGCGGCGGGCGGCTGCACCCCCATGCCGGGAAGACGTCCGGCGATCGTCGCGGGCGCGGTCCACAGGCGCCTGCCGCCGGCCAGGTCGAGGGCGGCGGTCTCCAGCGTGCCGTCGGGCCTCATCGAGGTGACCGCGGCCACGCCGGCCGCGACGGTGGCCCGGCTGACGGCGTTCACCTCGGCGTTGTGCCAGGTCGGATGCGTCTCCTCGATGGCGGCCTTGCTGCTGGAACAGCCAGCCAGGGCCAGGACCCCGGCAAGCGCCAAGGCCGGTTTCGCGATCGGCCGGATCACGGGCATTCCACTCCAATGCGGACAGAGTGACGGCCATGTCGCGGAGGGTGACCGGATTCAGGCGCTGCGAGGCATCGCCCCCGGCCGACGGCGAAGTATCGTGGCCCACCTTCCCTGGGGGCCGGTCGCTCGGCCGGCGACGCGGGTCGCGGTGACCTCGGTGCCGGACTCCTCCGCGGCGATGGCCGCCGCGAGGTAAATCGATTGCGATCCCTCGCCACGCTCAGGCTCGGCCGGTGGCCAGAACCCCAACGCAGCGCATACAGAAGGTAGCACTACGTAAGCGCACTGTTGGTAGCCTCGGGCAGATGGGTGGTATCGGTCGGGTCCGAACATCTCGCCCGGATATGAGGCGAATTCCGGGCCGAGGACGTCCGCGAACGCCACCGTGCGACCGCCCTCCTCGATCACGGCCACCGTCTGGGCCGCCGCGAGCTGGCGGCTCCACCGCTGCGTGACCCAGCGGAGCGGCTGCGCGATCGGCCTGATGGTGCCGAGGTCGGGACAGGTGCCCACGACCACCTGGGCGCCCGCCTCGCGGAACCGGCGTACCGCCTTCTGCAGGTGCCGCACGGCCTCCGCGGGCTTGGCCTGGCTGGTGACGTCGTTGGCGCCGACGAAGATGACCGCGATATCGGGATGGACCTTGAGCGCCCGGTCGACCTGGAGGGTGAGGTCGGCCGACACCGCGCCGGACCGGCCGAAGACGTTGAGCCGCACGGGCCGCTCGGCCGCGGCGGCCAGGCCGTTGGCGAGGAGCACGGCGGGGGTCGTGGAGGGCTCGGTCATGCCCAGCCCGACGGAGGTCGAGTCACCGAGCATCACGAGGCTGATCGGCTCGGCGGGCGCGTCGCCTCCCTGGCCGCGCCAGTCACCGTAGATACCGTCGGCCGCGGGCCCCACCATGCCGTGGGGACGACCGACGATCTTACGGGCGAGCATCGCCTCGGCCATGAGAAGGCCGTACACGGCCGCTCCCAGTGCTGTGACGCCCCCGCTGCCGACGGCGGCGGCGGTAGCGATACGGCGGGCTGCCCGTGCCGTTCCCGGCGTCCATATCACTTCAGGTGTTCCTTCCTGATCCTCGTACCTTCGTGGTGGTTTCCCGTCGTGGTTTCAGTGGGGTAAGAGCTGGTTCGATGGCCTTGTCATAGAGCTGAGCACTATGATCGCGCCCGTTCTGGCCCGCCGGGGCGCGACTCGCGGATGCCTGTCCGTTGGAGTCGTAGTCGTGACGGTACGGTGAGGAGTTGAAACCCGCCGGAGACCAGATCACCCATCGAGAATCCGGCATCCGCAAGCTGACAAAGCTTTGGCAAATGAGGTGTTATTCCCGGTGCGCGTACACGACTCGCTTATCGAGCTCATGGGCGACACCCCGCTCGTACGGCTGCGCAAGGTCACGGCCGGCATATCCGCACAGGTATTGGCGAAGGTCGAGTACTTCAACCCGGGTGGCTCGGTGAAGGACCGCATCGCCCTGCGCATGATCGAGGCGGCCGAGCGCTCCGGAGAGCTGCGGCCGGGTGGCACGATCGTGGAGCCCACGTCGGGTAACACGGGCGTCGGGCTGGCGATCGTGGCCCAGGACAGGGGTTACCACTGCCTGTTCGTCGTGCCCGACAAGGTGGCGCAGGACAAGATCGCTGTGCTGCGGGCGTACGGCGCCGAGGTGGTCGTGTGTCCCACGGCGGTCTCGCCGGACCATCCGGAGTCCTACTACTCGGTCTCCGACCGGCTGGCGCGTGAGACCCCGAACGCCTGGAAGCCCGACCAGTACTCCAATCCCGAGAACCCCAACAGCCACTACCACTCGACCGGTCCGGAGATCTGGGAGCAGACCGACGGACGGATCACCCATTTCGTGGCCGGCGTCGGCACCGGCGGCACGATCAGCGGTACGGGGCGCTATCTGAAGGAGGTCTCCGGGGGCCGGGTCCAGATCATCGGCGCCGATCCGGAGGGCTCGGTCTACTCCGGCGGCTCTGGACGGCCGTACCTGGTGGAGGGCGTCGGCGAGGACATCTGGCCGGCCACCTACGACACCACGGTCGCCGACCGGATCATCGCGGTCTCCGACAAGGACTCCTTCGGGATGACCCGCCGTCTGGCGCGCGAGGAGGCCCTGCTCGTCGGCGGCTCCTGCGGCATGGCGGTCGTGGCGGCCCTCAAGGTGGCCGCCGAGGCGGGGCCCGACGACGTCGTCGTGGTCCTGCTGCCCGATGGCGGCCGGGGCTACCTGTCGAAGATCTTCAACGACGACTGGATGGCCGACTACGGCTTCCTGACCTCCACCAGCGAGGAAGGGCTGGTCGGCGACGTGCTCGGCCGCAAGTCGCCCGGCCTTCCCGAGTTCGTGCACACCCACCCGCACGAGTCGGTCAGCACGGCGATCGCCATCATGCGGGAGTACAGCGTGTCGCAGCTCCCCGTCATGAAGGAGGAGCCTCCGGTCATGGCCGCCGAGGTCGTCGGCTCGATCGTGGAGCGCGACCTGCTCGAGGCGCTCTACCGGGGCAAGGTGCGTGGTGAGGACCCCATCGAGGAGCACATGTCGGCTCCGCTCCCCATGATCGGCTCGGGGGAGCCGGTCTCGGTGGCGATCGAGGCCCTGGAGAAGGCCGACGCCACGGTGGTGCTCGACGACGGCAAGCCGATCGGCCTCATCACCAGGCAGGACCTGCTCGGCTTCCTGGCCAGCGCCGCGAACCTCTGAACGCGGCACGGCGTCACGGCTGAGCCGGGCGCGGTGCCCCCGAGGGCGCCGCGCCCGGCTCAGAGGCCGGCCGCCTCGTATTCAAGGGGAAACCACGCGCGCACCTCCCACGCCCCTTCCGAGGTCGGCCCGGCGACCAGGGTGCCGCCGAGGGCGTTGACCCGCTCGGCCATCCCGACCAGGCCGAACCCTCCGCCGAGCTTGGAGACGCGGGGGTCGGAGGACGATCGGCGGTTGCGGATGCGCAGCAGCACCCCCTGGTCGGCCGGTCGCAGGTCCGCCTCGACCCAGCCCGTGCCCGGCGCGTGCCGGCGTACGTTCGTCAGTGACTCCTGCAGGACGCGGTGCAGGGTGGTGACCACCTCCGGCGCCAGCGTGGACTCGGTGAGGCCCTGACCGATGTCGAAGGTGACCGGCGGGCCGCCGGCCGAGAACCTCTCGACCAGCACGCGCAGGTCGGCGATCGTGGCACCGGCGGTGCGCGACGCGTCGTCGTCGGCCCGGAGCACCCCGACCAGGCGGCGCATGGAGGCCAGTGCCTCCGCTCCCGCGTTGGCGATCGCCTCCAGCGAGGGCACGACGGCCTCAGGGCTGCCGGCCGCGACGGTCCTGGCCGCCTGGGCCTGCACCACGATGCCGGTGATGTGGTGCGCGACCAGGTCGTGCAGCTCCCGTGCCAGCTCCAGGCGTTCGGCCCTCCGTACGGCGTTCACGGTCTCCTGGCGGCGTTCGTGCTGGTAGCGCAGGTAGCTGCCGATGCCCACCGCCGTCGCCCAGGCGACGAAGAACAGGAAGCCGAAGCCGACGGCCGCCGGCGCCGAGTTGCGGAGGCCGGCGGACAGTTCGAGGGTGACCATCGACAGCAGCGAGAGCGACACGGCGACCCGCAGGGGCGTGACCCAGCGCAGGACTCCGACGGTGAGCAGCAGGAGGACGCCGGCCTCTGCGAAACCTGGCGAGCCGGTCCAGTGGAACACGGCGGTGAACAGCGACACCCCGCCGGACATCGCCATCAGCAGGACCATGCCCTGCACCCGGAACCGGCCGCGCAGCAGGTAGGCGCCGATGCCGATGAGCCCGCACAGCGGCACCGCGGCCTGCGCGCCGCCCAGAGAGATCGCCATGGCGATGTCGGCGAGCAGGAGCAACCCAAGCCAGCAAATCAGTGCAAACTCACTGAGTCGCTGAACCAAGGTGGCCAGCCGGTGGGGGTTCCTCACGGACATCGAGCGTATTCCGTGCGGCGGAGTGCGGGATCGGCCGTTCGGACGAGCCACCGTCGTCCCGGGGCGCTCCGTCGACGGCCGGGTCCGGGGCGACGTCGGGCCACCATGCGCGGGCGCCGAGCATCGCGGTGAGGCCGGGGACGACCACGAGAGACAGGGCGCCGCCGCCGACTACCAGGAAGATTCCGGACAGCGGGTCGTGGACGATCCCGATGAGCGTTCCCGCGACCAGCAAGGCGGCGACGGCGGGTGGCGCGGCGTACTTGACCGCCAGGGCCGAGGAGGTCCGGGGATCACGGCCGGTACGGGAGGTCTCTCTCACCCGCGCGAGCACGAGCAGGGCGGTGGAGACGTTGACGACCAGCACGAGCATGAAGACGGACATCTGGTCCGCCGGCCGAACGGCGGCCGTGCCGGAGGCCCACGCCACCAGGAGCGCCCCTGCCGTGAGGTAGACGGGAGAGATCAGGCTCCGGAGCACCAGCGCGAGGACGAGCGCGACCAGCACCCCGGCCACGGCCACGACGGCGACGGGCAGCGGGGAGGGCACGAGCACCGGCCCGGACGCCCCCATCGCGATGATGAGCCCCGCCGTCACCGCCGTCCACGTGCCCGGGTGAGCCGAGACGGCCCGGCCGAACCGCGCGGCGGCCGGGGGAGCGCCGGTGCGCCGACGGCGCCGCGCGGGCCACGACAGCCGGGTGCCCAGCACCGCCAGCGCCGCGGGGAGCAATGTGAGGACGACCAGCATCTCGACCGACGCCGTCACCGCCAGGGCCGGGCCGAGACCGCGGGTCCAGGCGCCGAGCGGCAGCGCGCCGCAGGCGGCCATCCAGGCCGCGCCCGCTGTCGCGATCACCGTTCCCGTCTGCTCCAGCGAGGTGCACACGGCGTGCGCCGGCCCGTCCCCCGAGGCCAGGCGCTCCCTGAACCGGTGGATCAGCATGGTCGCGCAGCCCAGGGCCGTGCCGTACGCGAACAGGCCGGGCGTCGGCGGCAGGCCCAGGGCCGAGACCAGCGCGGCCGAGAGATGGTCGGCGGCGACCGCCACCAGTACGGCCGCCAGCGTCGCGGCGGGCGAGCGGAGAAAGACCAGCAGCGTCAGGAGCACGGCGCCCGTTCCGAACGCTCCTGAGGCGCCGGCCGGCAGCGGGCCGTATGTGCCGGAGGCCCAGGGAAGCGGGCCGGGCAGGAGCGGCACGGCGGCGGCGAGCAGGGCCGCCCAGCAGGCGAGCACCCACCACGCATGGCGGGTGGTGAGCCTGCCGATGACGTCGAGCATTCGCCTTGGTCCCGTCGTGAGCCCGCTCCTGAGCCGACCGTAGGCGCCGCGGGGTACCGCCGCCATCGGACGCCGGGCTGATCCCGGCCTCGTCCTTTAGCCGTAGTCCCGCCGGGAGGTTTCGTCCTCCGGGAGGGCGATAGCGTGGACCCATGATTGAAGGCTTCGAGACGTTGGCCGTTCACGCAGGCCAGGAGGCCGACCCGCACACCGGTGCGGTCGTGCCCCCGATCTACGCCGTTTCCACCTACAAACAGGATGGGGTCGGCGGCCTGCGGGCGGGATATGAGTACAGCCGGTCGGCCAATCCCACCAGGACCGCCCTGGAGGAGTGCCTGGCCGCGATCGAGGGCGGGACACGCGGGCTGGCCTTCGCGTCCGGCCTGGCCGCCGAGGACACGCTGCTCCGCGCGGTGTGCAATCCCGGCGATCACGTCATCATCCCCGACGACGCCTACGGCGGCACCTATCGGCTGTTCGCCAAGGTCCTCGCGCGGTGGGGCCTGCACTACGATCCGGTGCCGCTCGGTGACATCGAGGCGGTGCGCGCGGCCGTCCGTCCCGACACCAAGGCGATCTGGGTCGAGACCCCCACCAACCCGCTGCTGGGCATCGCCGACATCGAGGCGCTCGCCTCCATCGCCCACCAGGCGGACGCCCTCCTGCTGGTGGACAACACCTTCGCCTCGCCGTACCTCCAGCAGCCGCTGGGGCTGGGCGCCGACGTGGTGGTCCACTCCACCACCAAGTACGTCGGCGGGCACTCCGACGTGGTCGGCGGCGCGCTGGTCACCCGTGACCGGCAGCTCGGCGACGACCTGGCCTACCACCAGAACGCGATGGGCGCCGTGGCGGGCCCGTTCGACGCCTGGCTGACGCTGCGGGGCATCAAGACGCTCGCCCTGCGCATGGAGCGCCACTGCGACAACGCCGAGCATGTGGTCGACCTGCTGCTGTCGCACCCCCGGGTCACCGAGGTGTTCTATCCGGGGCTCGCCTCGCACCCCGGCCACGAGGTGGCCGCCAAGCAGATGAGGCGGTTCGGCGGCATGGTGTCGTTCCGCGTCGCAGGCGGCGAGGCCGAGGCCGTCGCGATCTGCGACCGGACCAAGCTCTTCACCCTTGGCGAGTCGCTCGGCGGCGTCGAGTCGCTGATCGAGCACCCCGGACGCATGACCCACGCCTCGGTCGCCGGCTCGGCCCTGGAGGTGCCCGCCGACCTGGTGCGCCTGTCGGTCGGCGTCGAGACGGTCAGCGACCTGCTCGCCGACCTCAGGCAGGCGCTGGACTCCTAGCGGAGGTCGAACCAGACCATCAGCACCAAGATCACGAGCCAGATGAGGGCCGTGACCGCGGACAGGGTGGCGATGCGGCCGGTCTGCACCTTGGCGTCGTCTTCCGGCGTCTCGTTGGACAGCACGCGGACGGCGGTGCGCTGGTCACGATCGATGATGACCAGCAGCACCGCCGCCACGATGAACAGCGTCATCGAGACCGACAGATAGGGCTTGCCGATGTTCTTGCCGGCCAGGGCGAGGCCGAACAGGAACACGCCAAGGGTGAGAATGCCGAAGATGCGCGTCGTGCGGTGCAGAAAGTTCAGCACGCCGGCGTCTCGGGCCCGGATATATCGCGGAGTGAAGCTGGTGGCGACGGTCAGCGGCCCGATCGCGAAGATCGCGAAGCCGATGTGCAGCCAGAGCAGAAGCTTGTCGAGGAACGACATGCCGCTGAGGCTACCGTCTCCGTGATCAGCGCGGAACGCTTCCCCGTCGACCGCTTGAAATCATGAGAGCTGGCTCATGATTTCGGGACGTCCGGCGTGTCCGGTGCGACCTCGGGAAGCGTGGTGCCTCCGGCCACGGGCGGCCGGGGATGCCGGGGGCGGTTGTTCACGGTGACCTCGAACATCATCACCGTGATGACCATCAGCACCAGGAGAGCGACTGCCGCGAACATCGCACTCTCCTTTCGTGGCGGGCGTTGGGGGGCCGCTTCGGACACCCCTAATGAATATCCTCCGAGATCGCATATCGATCAGCAAGCGATTAACGCGCCACCGGGAAGCGTATTCGCGAGATGGCCCGGAAACGCGCCGTGGAACAACGACATACCCCTGCGGACAGGAATTCAGACCACGGCAGCCCACCATTTACACGCATAAATCCCGGTAAATGGTACGACCGAACCCTTCCGGCCGCCGGTCAGCGGTCAGCGGCTGCGGCGCGCCCGCAGGAAGTCGCTGACGACATACTCGCCGAGGCGGTCGGCGCTGGGGGAGAAGACCCGGCCGCCGTTGCGCCGGGCGACCTCGTCCACGAACTCCTTGAGCCGCTCGTCGGTGGCCAGCATGAACACGTTGAGCGTGGCCCGGCGCCGGGTCATCTTGTCGACCTCCGCCAGCGTGAGCTCCAGCGTCTCGCGGGACGGCGGCCATTCGAACCAGTAGCGGCCGTTCCGCATCAGGTGGGCGGTCGGCTCGCCGTCGGTGACGACGAGCACCACGGGCTCGAAGTCGGGATGCCGGTCGAGGTGGCGGCCGGCGATCAGCAGGGCGTGGTGGAGGTTGGTGCCCTGGACCATGTCCCATTCGAGCCCGGCCAGCTCCTCGGCCTGGAGCACCCGGGCGTAGTTCGAGAAGCCGATGATCTGCACGGCGTCCCCGGGGAACTTGGACGCGACCAGCGCCTGCAGCGCCAGCGCCGTCTGCTTGGCCGGTGCCCAGGTGCCCCGCAGGGCCATGGAGTACGACAGGTCGACCAGCAGGCACACCGCGGCCGCGGTGCGCCGCTCGGTCTCCGCCACCTCGAAGTCGTCCACCGACAGGGACACCCGGCCGTGGCCGTCGGCGTCCGGGCCACTGCCGCGGCGCACGCCGTTGACCAGAGTGCGCACCACGTCGATGGGCTGCTCGTCCCCGAACCGCCACGGGCGCGAGGAGCCGGTGAGCTCGCCGGCGGATCCCGCGTCACGCTGGTCGTGGTCGCCGCGGCGTCCGGCGTCCAGCGAGTCGAAGACCCGGCGCAGGGCGGTCTCCCCGAGCCGGCGTACGGCCTTGGGGGTGAGCTCCAGCTTGCCACGTTGCCGTCGCAGGTACCCCTGCTGCTCCAGCTCGCGCTCGATCTGCTTGAGCGTCTCCAGGTCGTCGACCGCCGAACGGCCGAGGGCGCGACGGATCGCGGCCTCGTCGACATCGTCGAGCCGGGCACCGGGGTAGTCCTGGCGGAGCGCCTCCTCAAGCTGGTTCAGGTCGGCGAGCTCTTCCAGGACGCTGACGGCGTCGCCCATGCCAAGAGACTGCTCGCCGTCCATCCGCTCGGGGGTGTCCCAGGCCAGGTCGGGACGGCGGGCGTACAGGGCCTCCCCGAGGCGGGACATCTGCTCGCCCAGCCCCGCCTGCCGCAGCGTCTGGTCGATCAGGGCCTGGAGCTCCTCCCGCTGCTCGGGGGTCATGGAGGCGAGCATCCGCTGGGCCGCGGCGGCCCGGCGGGCCAGGATGTCGACCAGCTCTTCGAGGTTGCGGGGGTTCTCCGGGAAGAAGTCCCCATATTTCTGCATAAATTGGTCGAAATCATCTTGAGTGTGCTGGCCACGGGCATCCCGGTCCAACATGTCGTTCAAATCCGACATCATCTGCCGGACCCGTTCCATCATTTCCGGATCGGGATTGGCCAGGGCTTCCCGCATGCCGCGGAACCGGCTGTCGAGGACCTCCCTGCGCAGCAGGTCGCGGAGCTCCTCGAAGGTCTCCCGCGCGGCCGCGGAGCGCCACTCGTAGGAGTTGAGCTGCTGGACCGCGCTCGCGGTGTCGCTCGGCACCGCGTCCAGCTCCGCCTCGCGCATCCGCGCCTCGTCGGAGGGGTCGGGGAACAGCTCGGCCCGCTCCTGGCCGATGGCCTTGTCGAGCAGGGCTCGGGCGCGTTCCAGCGTGCCGTCGAGGCTGCCGCGCTCGCGCAGCTCACGGCGGCGCTCGCGCACCTCGCGGAGCAGCTCGTCGAGGCCGCGCCGGTCCGGAGCGCCGGGCAGGCCGCGTCTGAGCAGGTCACGGAGGGAGTCGAGGGGAGTTGACCCCGAGAGGATCGCGTCGCCCATCTCATCGAGCGCGGCGCGGACGTCGTACGGCGGCGCCAGCGGATCGGGCCCGTCGTGGTACTCGCCGTATCGGTAGCCACTCATCTTTTGTGAGCCTAATCGTTGTGGTTCCGGTGTGCGGGTAAAGCGGGGGCCGTGTCCGGTGCCGTGCGCCGGGCACGGCAGGGCTGAAGGCGGCCCACCGGCCAGGAGAGGCCGCCTTCGGCGAACCGGGGTCAGGTGCGGTAGACCGCGCCCCCGTCCACTTCGTCCTTGGACAGGCGCCGCATGAGGTAGAGCCCTTCGAGGGCGAACTCCAGCGCCGCGGCGGCGTGCCCGGGGGACTCGTCGCCCTCGCCCATGCCCACCGCGGACATGATCTTGGCGAGGCCGGTGATGGGCCCGATGCGGTGCAGGAGGTCGGTGGCCGGCGTCATCTCACCGGACTCGATCTGGAGACCCTCGGTGAACTTGTCGAGCAGCGCTGACAGGTCCATGCCGCCCAGCGTGCCGCGGAACGTCTCGGCGGTCGCCCGGCGCAGCAGGTGGGAGAGCACCTCGACCTCGCGGCCCTCCTCGCTCACCTCGAACTCCACCTTGCCGCGCAGCGTGGGGACGATCCCCGGCAGGTCGCACACCCGGGTCACCGGGCGCTCCTCGCCGGTGAGCGCCGCCCTGCGCACGGCCGAGGCGGCGGCCGACTCGGCGGCGGCGATCGCGAAGCGGGCGGAGACGCCGGAGCGGGAGTCCACCGCCGTCGACTCGCGCACCAGGCGTGTGAAGCGGGCGATGACCTCCATGAGGTGCTCGGGCAGTTCGGCGCTCAGCCCCGACGGCTCGCCCGCCACGCCGCCGGTGACGGCGCCGCTCGCCGGATCGTCGCCTCGCCAGTTGAGCGCGGCCTCCTGGCGGATCAGCGCGAGCTCGTCCTCCAGGCTCTGGGGGTAGTGCGTGCGGATCTCGGCGCCGAAGCGGTCCTTCAGCGGGGTGATGATCCGGCCGCGGTTGGTGTAGTCCTCGGGATTGGCGCTGGCGATCAGCAGGAGGTCCAGGGGCAGGCGCAGGTTGTAGCCGCGCACCTGGATGTCGCGCTCCTCCAGCACGTTGAGCAGCGACACCTGGATGCGCTCGGCCAGGTCGGGAAGCTCGTTGACCGAGAAGACGCCCCGGTTGGTGCGGGGCACCAGGCCGTAGTGGACGGTCTCCGGGTCGCCGAGCGTGCGCCCTTCGGCGATCTTGATCGGGTCGACGTCGCCGATCAGGTCGCCGACGGAGGTGTCGGGGGTGGCGAGCTTCTCGCCGTATCGGTCGTCCCGGTGCTTCCAGGCGATAGGCAGGTCGTGGCCCTGTTCGGCGGCGAGCCTCACGCAGCGGACGCAGGCGGGGGCGTATGGATGGTCGTTGATCTCGCAGCCGTCGATGACAGGGGTCCACTCGTCGAGCAGACCGGTGACCGTACGGATGAGCCGCGTCTTGCCCTGGCCACGCTCGCCCAGCAGCACCAGGTCGTGGCCCGCCAGCAGGGCCCGCTCCAGGTGGGGGAGCACGGTGTCGTCGAATCCGACGATGCCCGGGAATCTCGGCGCGCCTGAGCGTAATCTGGCCAGCAGGTTCTCGCGGATCTCCGCCTTGACCGTGCGGTAGGTGTGGCCACTTTCGCGCAGGTCATGCAGAGTGCGAGCTTGCGGCGTTTCAGTTCGCGGTGTGGGCGATTCATGCACGGGATCGAGACTACGTCGCCCGTGGAGGTTGCGGCAGCTTATACACATTTCGGATCTTGACCATTGCGTGACGCTACGCGCGCGTTGTTATCGCCGTAGTGGGGAGAATCCGGCCAAGAGGGGCAAATGTACGACGCACGACGACTCGCGAGACAAGAGGAGGCGAGGCGTGTGGCAGTGCTGACGAGCCGGTTCGCGGACGGTCTCGCCGTGGGGCCGGACCTGGTGGGGGCCGCCGAGACCGCGGTACGCCAAGCGCTCTCGGGCCTGTCAGGGCCACCCGACCTCGTCTGTTTCTTCATCTGCGGCGACGACCCCGAGGACGTGGCCCGCGCCGGGCTGCGGGCCATGCGCATGGCGCCCGGGGCCCAGGTGATCGGCTGCAGCGCCACCGGCGTCATCGGCGACAGCCAGGGAGTCGAGCTGACCTCGGCGGTCAGCGCCTGGGCGGGGAGCCTCGGCGGAGGCCGGGTGACCACCTTCGCGCTGGAGACCCTGCGCATGGAGGACCGTTTCGTCATCATCGGGCTCCCCGACCGGGGTGCCGACGACCAGGTGGCCATCCTGCTCGCCGATCCGTACAGCTTCCCCACCGACGCCTTCGTGGAGCACTCCGCCGAGGTCCTCGGGAACCTCCCGCTCGTGGGCGGGCTGGCCAACGGGATGCGAGGGCAGGGATCGGTGCGCCTGTTCGCGGGTGGCGAGATGTACACCGAAGGGGCCATCGGCGTCATCCTCAGCGGCCCGGTCAACGTCAGCACCGTCGTCAGCCAGGGCTGCCGCCCCATCGGCCCCACCATGGTCGTCACCCGGTCCGAGGAGAACCTCCTGCTGGAGCTGGCCGGGCAGCCCGCGCTCGCCCGCCTCGAGGACATCGTCAGCGGCCTCGACGAGGAGGACAGGGAACTGGTCGCCTCCGGCCTGCAGATCGGCGTCGCGATGGACGAGTACGCCGAGAGCCACGAGCGGGGGGACTTCCTGATCCGCGGCATCCTCGGCATCGACCCCGAGAGGGAGGCCGTGGCCGTCGGCGACGTGCTCGACATCGGCCAGAGCGTCCGGTTCCAGGTGCGGGACGCCGCCACCGCCGACGAGGACCTGTACGCGCTGCTGGACGCCCACGTCGAGGAGCGCGGACGGATCGACGGCGCGCTGCTGTTCTCCTGCAACGGCAGGGGCTCGGCGATGTTCGGCAGCCCCGATCATGACGCGCTCGCGCTCCACGACACCCTCGGCCCGATCGGCATGGCGGGGTTCTTCGCCCTCGGCGAGGTGGGCCCGGTGGCGGGGCACAACCACGTGCACGGGTTCTCCGCTTCGATCCTCGTCTTCTCCAGCGGCGCGGGCCAGAAAGGCTCCGACGGAGGTAACAAGGCCGCCCACGGGGTCTGAAGCCCCCGCACGGCGATGACGCCCCATCCGCCCCGCATCGGGACGCGTGCGGCATGTGATCCTAGGAGGCGTGGGCCGCCTCTCTCGGGCGCCCGCGTTCCTGTGATCGTTCGGGAAGACCTGGGAGGCGTGATCAGTGGCGCGTGACTCGGACGTCGTGGTGGCGGTCGACGTCGGTGGCACCAAGCTGGCTGCCGCACTGGTCGACCGTGCCGGGGAGATCGTCGTCGCCGACCGCGTGGCCACCCCGCCCGGGGGCGACGCGCCCACGCTGTGGAAGGCCCTGGCCGGGCTGGTCGACTCCGTGCTCGAAGGGCAGCCCGGACGTGAGGTGATCGGCGTCGGGGCCGGGTGCGGCGGCCCGATGGCCTGGCCCGAGGGCGTCGTCTCCCCGCTGAACATGCCGGGCTGGCGCGATTTCCCCCTGCGTGAGCGGCTGGCCGGGCGGTTTCCCGGCCTGCCCGCGCGCGTACACAACGACGCGATCTGCGTGGCCGTGGCCGAGCACTGGCGCGGCGCGGGCCAGGAAAGCGACGACATGCTCGGCATGGTCGTCTCGACGGGCGTCGGCGGCGGGCTCATCCTCGGCGGCAGGCTGATCGACGGCGGCACGGGCAACGCCGGGCACATCGGCCACGTCGCGGTGGACCCGGACGGCCCCGCGTGCGGGTGCGGGGGGCGAGGATGCCTGGAGGCCGTCGCCCGGGGCCCCGGCCTCGCCGCCTGGGCCCTCGAACAGGGCTGGATCCCCGGCCGCCTCTCCGGTACGAACGCCGAGGCCCCCACCACGGCCGCGGGGGCCTCCACCACGGGCACCGGGGCCTCTACCACGGGCGCGGAGGCAGGGGACTTCCGGACGGGCGCCCGCCCGGCCGGGACGTACGTCGAGGCCGCCGAGGCGACCGGACGGCAGCTGTCGGCGGACGCCGCCGCCGGGGATGAGATCGCCCTCGGCGCGATGACCCGCGCGGGCACGGCGCTCGGCATCGCCATCGCGTCGGCCACCCATATGTGCGACCTCGACATCGTGACCATCGGCGGCGGCCTGTCGCAGGCGGGGCCGCTGCTGTTCGAGCCGCTCGAAGCGGCGCTGCGGGCGCACGCCCGAATGGACTTCGCCAAGCGTGTCCGCGTCGTCCCCGCCCACCTGGGGCAGGACGCCGGCCTCATCGGCGCCGCCGCCCTCGTCCTCGCCCCCGACCGCTACTGGACCGCTCACTGAAATCGCCGAAATCGCTCACAGCACAGCAAGCCCTGATGTAACGCTTTGTGGCTCTTCGTCCAAGCAGGGAGGTAAGCACTCGGACGACGAAGGGAGCGAAGCAGGTGCGCCTCAGACAACCGGGGTTGGCGGAGATCGCCGACGATCCCGACGCCTTCGAAGCCTTCTACCGGCGCCACTTCGACCAGATGACGCGTTTCCTGGCACGCCGGGTCGACGACCCCCACACGGTCGCGGACCTCGTCGCGGAGGTCTTCCTCGCCGTGCTGGACTCGGCGCACACCTACCGGCCGGGCCGGGGAAGCGAGGTCGCGTGGCTGTACGGCGTGGCGCGCAACACCGTCCTCGCCGAACGGCGGCGGGCGGCACGCGAGCTCCGGGCGGGCAGCCGGATCGCGGGCCGCAGGCTGCTGGAAGGCGACGACCTGGCACGCCTGGAAGACCGGATAGACGCGGAGAGCCCGGCGCGGCGAGCTCTCCAGGCCATGACCGGACTCCCGGAGAGCGAACGGGCGCTGCTGGAGCTGGTCGTGGTCGACCAGCTCACCGTGCCCGAGGCCGCCGCCGCCCTCGGCATCCGGCAGGGCACCGCGCGCGTCAGGCTCCACCGGGCGAGGCGCTCACTGCTGCGGGTTCCCGGCGTCGTACCGCCCCTCGTGATGGAAGGACTCAAGTGAACGACACATTCGAGGACAGACTGCTCGCGGAGCTCAAGGCCGAGATGGCCGTCCGGGCACCACAGGGGCGTGCCCCCGCTCCGCGCCGGACCCGCGTCCGCAGGCTCCTGGGGGTGACCGCGGTCGCCGGCACCGCCGCCGCGGCGGCCATCGCCGTGCCGCTGGTGACCGGGACCGGCACCCCGGCCTACGCGGTGACCAGGAATCCGGACGGCACGGTCACCCTCACGATCCACGAGCTCCGCGACCCGGAAGGTGTCGAGAAGGATCTCGCGGCCGAGGGCGTGCGCGCCGACGTCACGTACATGCCGCTGGGCAAGCGGTGTGAGAGGCCCGGGTTCCGTCCCCTGGAGGCGGACCAGGCGAGCATCCCGACCGCTGAGGAGCTCGGGAGCGAGGATCCCGCCGTACGGGCGAAGGTCCGCGAGAAGCTGGCCGGCTCGCCCTCCGGCAAGGCCATACGGATGCGTAACGGCATCACGATCTATCCGCAGTACGTCCGGCGCGGCCAGACCGTGGTGATCGAGGTGGCGGAGAACCAGAAGGAGCCGACGGTGGACGAGCCCGGCGTCGCCTGGAGCTTCAGTGGCAGGCTGACCGATGGGCCTGTCAACCCGTGCAGGCTCGTGGACGACCCGGGGGCGTTCGACATCGGGGACGCCACGCCGCCGCCGGGGAGCTGACCGGTCCCGGCCGAGCGCCGCGTCCATCGCCCGGTAGGGGCATCCCCCAGCCGCCGGACTGATGGCGGGCCGGTGAGGGCGAGGGGAGGCGATGAGTGGGAGACTTCGGGCATGGCGTACCCAGAGGTGACCTATGACGATGTGGTCGCCGCCCGTGAGCTGCTCAACGACGTGGTCATACGTACGCCGTTGCTGCATTCGCGGGTCCTGTCCGAGCTGATCGGCGGCCCGGTCTACCTCAAGTGCGAGAACCTCCAGCGGGCCGGCTCGTTCAAGGTCAGGGGCGCGTACGTCCGCATCGCGCGGCTGACCGACGAGGAACGTTCCCGGGGCGTGGTCGCGGCGAGCGCGGGGAACCACGCCCAGGGGGTGGCTCTGGCGTCGGGCCTGCTGGGCTGCAAGGCCACGGTGTTCATGCCGCAGGGCGCGCCGCTGCCCAAGGTCGAGGCGACGCGTGCGTACGGCGCCGACGTGATCTTCGCTGGGGTGACAGTCGACCAGGCGCTGGCGGCGGCCAAGGAGCACGCCGACCTGACCGGCGCCGTCTTCATCCACCCCTTCGACCACCCCGACGTCGTGGCCGGTCAGGGCAGTCTGGGGCTGGAGATCCTCGAACAGCTCCCCGAGGTCGGCACGATCGCGCTCGCGGTCGGCGGAGGCGGGCTCGCGGCCGGGGTCGCCTTGGCGGTGAAGTCGATGCGACCGGGCGTCCGCATCGTGGGCGTCCAGGCCGAGCGGGCCGCCGCCTACCCGGCCTCGCTCGCCGCGGGACATCCCGTCGTGGTGGAGCCCGTCTCGACCATGGCGGACGGCATCGCCGTCGGCCGGCCCGGCGACATCACCTTCGAGATGATCCACTACCTGGTCGACAGCGTGGTGACGGTCTCCGAGGAGACCCTGTCGCGGGCCCTGCTGCTCTGCCTCGAACGCACCAAGCTGGTGGTGGAGCCGGCGGGGGTGGCCGGTGTGGCGGCGCTGCTCGACTGGCCGCACGCCTTCGAGCCGCCGGTCGTGGTGGTGCTCTCCGGGGGCAACATCGACCCGCTGCTGCTGTCGAAGGTGCTGCGCCACGGGCTGTCGGTCGCGGGACGCTATCAGGCCTTCCGGATCAGGCTCCCCGACCGCCCCGGGGCGCTCGCCACGCTTCTCGGCCGCCTGGCCGATCTCGGAGCCAACGTGCTCGACGTCGGCCACGAGCGGGTGGACCCCCGGCTGCACCTCGACGAGGCAGAGGTGCTGCTGCACCTGGAGACCAAGGGCCCCCTCCACTGCGAAGAGGTGCTCAGCGGCCTCCGGCGCTACGGCTACAAGCTGATCTTCAACTGACCGGCCGTCAGCTGCTGATCTCCGGGCGCTGCGGCTGGTACAGCCAGGCGTCGAACAGGTCGCCCAGCGGACGGCCGGACAGCTTCTCCGAGAGCTTGATGAAGTCGTCGGTCGTGACGTTGCCGTACTTGTGCTGGTCGGTCCAGGTGCGCAGGAGCTTGAAGAACGTCTCGTCGCCGATCCGCTTGCGCAGGACGTGCAGCGTCATGCCGCCCCTGAGGTAGACCGAGGTGTTGAACAGGTCCTGCCGCTGGGCCACGCCCGGTGGGTATCTCCAGATGGGGGCGTGCTTGGCCGAGTAGTAGTCCTGGAAGGTCTTCTCGGCGGTGAGGCCGCCGTTGTGCTCGGCCCAGAGCCACTCGGCGTAGGTCGCGAAGCCCTCGTTGAGCCACAGGTCCTTCCACCGGGTGACGCTCAGGCTGTCGCCGAACCACTGGTGGGCGAGCTCGTGGGCGATGATGCCCGTGTCGGGCTCGAACCCGCCGTACATCGGCTTGGTCTGGTTCTCCAGTGCGTACCCGGCGGAGAAGTCGTCGATCACGCCGCCGGTGGAGGAGAACGGGTAGGGCCCGAAGACCGTCGACCAGTAGTCGGTCACCTTGGCGGAGGTGGTGTAGAGGAAGTCGAGGTTGTGGCGGAACGCCGGGTCGGTCGCGGCGTACATCGGGATGCCGCCGGGGGTTCTGCCGGTGCGGACGTCGAACTTCCCGAGCGTGATCGTCGCGAGGTAGGTCGCCATCGGATGGGTCTCGCGCCAGGCGAAGGTCGAGCGCCCGCCGGAGGTGACCGGGGCGCCGCGCAGCTCGCCGTTGGCGATGACCGTCGTACCCGCGGGGACCGTGACGTCGAAGTCGAACGTCGCCTTGTCGGCCGGGTGGTCGTTGCCGGGGAACCAGGTCTTGGCGCCGTTGGGCTCGCTGGTGACGAACGCGCCGTCCTTGGTGGGGATGAAGCCGTAGGTGCCGAGGTTGGAGGAGTTGCGGACGGGGTCCGGCTTGCCGGCGTAGTCGACGGTGACCTTGAAGCCCGAGCTCCTGCGGATCACCGCGGGCGGGTTGACCGTGAGCTCGTCGCCCTCCCGGGTGAACTTCGCCGCCTTGCCGTCGACGCTCACCCGGCGCACGGTGAAGCCGTGCAGGTCGAGGTTGAACCGCGAGAGGTTCTGGACGGCCTGCGCCGTGACGGTCGCGGTGCCGGAAAGGGTCTTGGTCGGCGGGTCGTAGGCGAGCTTCAGCGCGTAGTGGCCGACGTCGTACCCGCCGTTGCCGTCGGTGGGGAAGTCGGGGTCGCCGATGCCGGCCGCGCCGGGCGTGCCGCTCTTGGCCTCGGCGGACTGGGCGTTGCCGTCGCCGGGCGCCGCGCTTGGTGCCGCCGCTCCGCTCGACGCGGTACAAGCGTTCAGTCCGAGTAGCGTCGCGGACAGGACGGCGGTCGTCACCCGCTTGGGCGCCTTGAGCTGCATGTCGAGCAGCTTACGCGAGAAAGCCCAGGTCATCAGGTATCTGCCGCAATGGTGGAAGCGGCTTTGTCAGGCAATGCCCGCCTCTTTCCGTCCAACAGATCCCGGGTCAGGCCGGCCAGGCCCGAGGCGGCGAGGAAGCGGACCGCCGTACGGAGGAGAACCGCCTTCGTACGGCGGGCCGCTCGATGATCACAGGTTGCCGCGCCGCTCCTGCTCCCGCTCGATCGCCTCGAACAGCGCCTTGAAGTTGCCCTTGCCGAAGCCGAGCGAGCCGTGCCGCTCGATGAACTCGAAGAACACCGTCGGCCGGTCCTGCACGGGCTTGGTGAAGATCTGCAGCAGGTAGCCGTCCTCGTCGCGGTCCACCAGGATGCGGTGCTTCTTCAGCTCCTCGATGGGGGCGCGCACCTGGCCGATCCGCTCGCGCAGCGCCGGGTCGTCGTAGTAGGAGTCGGGCGTGTCGAGGAACTCCACCCCGGCCGCCCGCATCTGCTGGACCGTACGCAGGATGTCGTTGGTGGCGAGCGCGATGTGCTGCACGCCGGGGCCGCCGTAGAACTCCAGGTACTCGTCGATCTGCGACTTCTTGCGGCTGACGGCCGGCTCGTTCAGCGGGAACTTCACCTTGCGCGTGCCGTTGGCGACGACCTTCGACATGAGAGCGGAGTACTCGGTGGCGATGTCGTCGCCGATGAACTCGGCCATGTTGGTGAAGCCCATGACCCGCTTGTAGAAGTCCACCCACTCGTCCATCTTGCCGAGCTCGACATTGCCCACGCAGTGGTCGATGGCCTGGAAGTACCTCTTGGCCGGCGGCTCGATCAAGGGCTGGACCGGCACGTAGCCCGGCAGGTAGTGGCCGCTGTAGTTGGCCCGGCCGACCAGGGTGTGCCGGGTCTCGCCGTAGGTCGCGATGGCCGCGAGCACCACCTTGCCGTGCTCGTCCTCGGCCGTGTACGGCTCCTCCAGCCCGCGCGCGCCCGCCTTCACCGCGTGCGCGTAGGCGGCCTCCACGTCGGGCACGTCCAGGGCCAGGTCGATCACGCCGTCGCCGTGCTCGGCCACGTGGCGGGCGATCTCGGTGCCCGGTCGTACCGAGCCACGTAGCTCGAAGCGCGCGCTTCCGGAGGTGAGCACGTAGGCCACCTCGTCGCGGCTTCCCGTCTCCGGCCCCTTGTACGCGACCAGGCGCATGCCGAAGGCCGAGGAGTAGTAGTGCGCCGCCTGCTTGGCGTTGCCTACCGCGAAGACCACCGAATCCATGCCGTGTACGGGAAATACATCGCTCATGGGGTCACTCTCAGACGATGTGGCCTATCTGTGCAAGTGTTACCCAAACTAGTAGGCATATTGCCTAGTGGAATGCGGACATCAACGGTAATCCTGTACAGCATGATGATTGACGAGCTGGACGCACGGCTCATCACCCTGCTCGCCGCCGAGCCGCGGGTGGGCATCCTGGAGGCGTCCCGGCGGCTCGGTGTGGCCCGGGGCACGGTCCAGGCGCGGCTCGACCGGCTCGTGGAGAGCGGGGTGATCACCGGGTTCGGCCCCGATGTCGACCCGGCCGCCCTGGGGTACCAGGTAACCGCCTTCGTCACCCTGCAGATCCGGCAGGTGAGCGGCCATGATCCGGTCGCGAGCCTCCTCGCCTCCATTCCGGAAGTGCTGGAGGTCCACACGATCACCGGTGGCGGTGACATGCTGTGCAGGGTGGTCGCGCGGAGCAACGCCGACCTGCAACGGGTGATCGACGTCATCGTGGACGTCGAGGGGGTGGTGCGCACGTCGTCGGTGATCGCGCTGGACACACCGGTGGCCTACCGGGTCCTGCCTCTGGTGGCCGACACGCCTCGCCATCGCGGCCGCTGAGGCCTCGCTTTTCTCGCGAGAACCCGCCCCCCGTTTCGTACGAAAACGTGGCGATCAGCGGGTCTGTCCCGTACGTGAACCAGGGAACTCGCGAGCATGTCCCATAGAAGGAACGGGAAATCTGCGAGCCTGGGCCATGCGGAGAATGAGAGCCCACTCGACGAGCGGAGCACCGCTATCTATCGTTTACTGTGGACGATCCGCCCAGCTTACGGGGGTTTGCTGAGTAGTAGATCGGGGGTAACGCCGTGCGGGACGTAGAGAAGAAGCGCAGGTCGAGGCGCCGTCTTCTCCGCCGGTTTCTCATCGCCGGTGGCATCGCCGTTCTGGGCCTCGCCGCGATGGTGGCCCTGGTGTGGGTTCTCACCCCGATCCCCGACACCACGCAGAAGCTCGCGACCGCGCAGGGCTCGCTCATCTACTACCGAGACGGCAAGACGGTGCTCGCCAGGCAAGGCGTGAACCGCAAGGCCGTGCCGCTCGAAAAGGTGCCCCAGGTGGTGCGCGACGCGGTCATCTCCGTCGAGAACCGCACGTTCTACCAGGATCAGGGCGTGTCTTTGCAAGGTACAGCCCGTGCGATGTGGTCGACCGTCACCGGCAACCAGGTCCAGGGCGGCTCGACGATCACCCAGCAGCTCGTGCGCAACTACTACAGCGGACTCAGCCAGGAGCGGTCGGCCACGCGCAAGTTCAAAGAGATCATGATCTCGCTGAAGGTGGACCGATCCAAGTCCAAGTCCTGGGTGCTGGAGCAGTATCTCAACACCATCTACTTCGGCCGGGGCGCGTACGGGATCCACGCCGCCGCCCAGGCGTACTTCGGCAAGGACGTGTCCAAGCTGACCGCGTCCCAGGGCGCCTACCTCGCCGCGGTGATCCAGCAGCCGTCGCGGTTCGCCGCCCCCAAGGGCGCCGACCTGGACGCCGCCAAGGCCCGCTGGCAGACCGTGGTGAACGCCATGGTCAAGACGCGCTCGCTCGACCCCTCAGAGGCCGCGGCGCTGACCTTCCCCGAGCTGGCCAAGCTCAAGAACCCGCTGTCGCTCAGCGGGCAGAAGGGCTACATCCTCGCCCAGGTGCGAGCCGAGCTGAACAGCCGCGGCTACACCGACGAGGACATCTACCAGGCCGGCCTGAAGATCACGACGACGTTCGACAAGAGCCTGATGGCCGCCGCCGAGCGCGCGGTCGAGGAGACGCTGCCGGCGGGCACCTCCGGCAAGGTGCGCACGGGCCTGGCCGCGGTCGATCCCGCCACCGGCGAGGTCATGGCCTTCTACGGTGGCAAGGACTACGCGAGCAACCAGTACGACAACGCCTTCTCCGCCAAGGTCCAGGCCGGGTCCACGTTCAAGCCCTACACGCTGGCCGCCGCGCTGGAGAACGGCTTCGACCTCAACACCCGGGTCAACGGCAACTCGCCGATACAGGTGGCCTCCGCCAAGGACCCGATCCCCAACGCGGGCGGCACCTCGTACGGGTCCGCGATCGACCTGGTCGAGGCCACGCGCAACTCCGTGAACACCGCGTTCGTCGACCTGGCGCAGAAGGTCGGGCTGAAGAAGGTCGCCAAGGCGGCGGAGGCCGCGGGCATCCCGGCGGACCAGATCGCCAAGCAGAAGGACTACCCGACCTTCCCGCTCGGCACGGCGTCGGTCAGCGCCGTCCAGCAGGCCTCCGGGTTCGCCACGTTCGCGGCGAACGGCATCCACAGGGCGGCGCACTCCATCCGCTCGGTGACCGACTCCCAGGGGCACACCAGGAAGTTCACCGCGGAGGGCGTCCGGGCGTACAGCGAGGCAACGGCCGCCGACGCGACCTACGCCATGGAGCAGGTCGTGGAGGGCGGCACCGGCACGGCCGCCCGGCTGTACGACCGTCCGGTGGCGGGCAAGACCGGCACCAGCGACTCCGCAGGCTCCGTCTGGTTCGTGGGCTTCACCCCGCAGCTGTCGACGGCCGTGAACATGTTCCGCGACGACAACAAGACCGTGACGGTCCCCGGGTACGGAGCCCTGTTCGGCGGGTCACTGCCCGCGCAGATCTGGCGGGCGTTCATGTCCGAGGCGATGTCGGGCAGGCCGGTGAAGGACTTCCCCGGGGCCACGTCGTACAACCCGTACTACGACCGCTGGAACGGCGGCTTCGACGGGAACGGCTGGGGCGACAACGGCGACCGCTGGGGTAACGGCGGCTTCGGCGACGGGCCGCCGCAGGACGACCGCCCCGCTTCGCCGGACCCGTCGCCCAGCGAGGGCCTGCCGACGGAGGACCCGGGCCCCACCGGCGGCCCGGACCCGGATCCCGAGCCCGACCCCACCGGCACCCTCGTGCCGGAGACCCGCCAACCCGTCGAGACCCCACCCCCACCGGCCTGACGGCGGCCGGCGGCGGGACGGGTGGCCTGACGACGGCCTCAGCGGCGGGACGGGTGGCCTGACGACGGCCTCAGCGGTGGGACGAGTCGGTCAGCTCCCGTGTCAGGTCGGCGGGGGAGGTCACGGGGGCACGGCAGGTGAAGCGCCGGCAGACATAGGCGGCGGGCTCCCCGCCGACCAGGCCCCGCCCTTCCATCAACGGCACGTCGCCGTCGCCGACCGCGATCACCGTGCCGGGGACGCCGGCCATGAGCGCGGCCCGGTGCAGCGCGGTGGTACGCGGATCGTCCAGCGGGCCGGTGATCGCGACCTCCACGGGCCCGGCCAGCGCGGCCTCGGCCACCGCGAGGCCCCATCCGGCGAACCGGGCATGCTTGCCGGCGAGCGTCGACACCGTGCCGATGGCGGCCTCGGCGGCCTCCCGATGACGCGCCGACCCGGTCAGGGCGCCGTACGCCAGCAGCGCCCCCGCCGCCGCGAACTGCCCCGACGGCGTGGCGTTGTCGGTCGGGTCCTGGGGCCGCTGGAACAGCCGCTCGCCGTCGTCGGGGGTGTCGAAGAACCCTCCGGCCCCGTCGGGGAACCGGTCGAGCACCGTGCCGAGCAGGGCTCCCGCCCGGTCGAACCAGCGTGCCTCCCCGGTGACCCCGTACAGCGTCAGGAACCCCTCGGCGACGTCGGCGTAGTCCTCCAGCACCCCCGCGTTGGCTCCCGCGCGGCCGTCCCGCGACGTGCGCGACAGGCGGGCTCCGTCGAGATGCACCTGGTCGAGCACCTCCGCGGCCGTGCGAGCCGCCTCCACCAGGTCGCGGCGGCCGAACAGCGCACCGGTCTCGGCCAGCGCCGCGATGGCGAGGCCGTTCCACGCGGCCACCACCTTGTCGTCCCTGCCGGGGCGTACCCGGGACGCACGGGCGGTCAGCAGTTCCGCGCGCACGTCGTCCAGCATGGCGCGGTCGGGCGGGTCGGAGAGCAACTGGAGCACCGAGGCGCCGTGCTCGAAGGTGCCCTCCTCCGTCACCTCGAAGACCGTGGCGGCCCAGGCGCCGCGCTCCTCGCCGAGCACCTCGCGCAGCTGAGCGGGCGTCCAGACGTAGAACTTGCCCTCCACGCCCTCGCTGTCGGCGTCCAGCGCGGAGGCGAAGCCGCCCTCGGGGGTGCGCATCTCGCGGAGCAGCCAGTCGGCGGTCTCCAGGGCCACGCGCCTGGCCGTCGGAGACCCGGTGGACCGCCACCAGTGGGTGTAGACCCGCAGCAACAGCGCGTTGTCGTACAGCATCTTCTCGAAGTGGGGCACCACCCAGCCGGCGTCGACGCTGTAGCGGGCGAAGCCCCCGCCGAGCTGGTCGTACATGCCGCCGCGCGCCATGGCGTCCAGGGTCTTCTCCGCCATGGTCATCGCCTCGGGCGTGCCGTGCCTGAGCAGGAACTCGAGGACCATGGACGGCGGGAACTTGGGCGCGCCGCCGAACCCGCCGCGGACGGGGTCGAAGGTCCGTGCGAGGTCGCGCACGGCCTGTTCCGTCGTCTCGGCCGTCGGCAGGAGCCCGCCAGAGAGCGCGGCCCCCTGGCCCAGCGCCTCCACGACCTTGGAGCCCTGGGAGACCACCGCTTCCCGGTCTTGGGTCCACGCCTGTGAGACCCCGGCGAGGAGCCGCTGGAACTGGGGCCGGGGGAAGTAGGTGCCGGTGTAGAAGGGATGGCCCTCGGGCGTGGCGAACACGGTCATCGGCCAGCCGCCGTGCCCGTTCATCGCCGTGGTGGCGTTCATGTAGACGGCGTCCACGTCGGGCCGCTCCTCGCGGTCGACCTTGACGTTGACGAACCGTTCGTTCATCATCCGCGCCGTCTCGGCGTCCTCGAAGGACTCGTGGGCCATGACATGGCACCAGTGGCATGCGGAGTACCCGACGGAGACGAGCAGCGGCACATCTCTCCGCCGCGCCTCCGCGAACGCCTCCTCACCCCATTCGAACCACTCGACGGGGTTGTCGGCGTGCTGCAGCAGATAGGGGCTCGTCGCGTCCTTCAAGCGGTTCATCAAGACCCTCTCCTGCGTATCGGTTCTCGAGTGGGCGCATCGGCCGCGCCACCCTTGTACCCCCACGGTCCTTCTCACACTAGGCGAGGAGCCGGTGACGGCGATCAGGTGGTCAGGGCGGCGAGAACGCGAAGACGGCGCCCGCCCGATGGCGCGCGCCGTCTCCGGAACGTCGTGTGGCCGAGTGATCTTCAGGCCGTGGCCGTGACCAGCCAGGCTATGCCGAGCAGCACGACGACGGGAATCAGCCACACTACGGCCTCGATCGCGAACTCCTTGTACACCGTCAACTTCTCCCTCTATGTCGTGTGGCGCGGTGACTCGTGCGCCATGCAGCTTAACGGGCCTACGCACCGAACAGACGCACGTTGACCTCCCGGGCACGCGCGGCGAGCTCGGGGATCTCCACGACCTCGACACCCGCGGCACGCAGGGTCTCCGCGCCGACGCAGTCGACGAACAGGTCCGGCTCGCGCCAGGCGAACACGACGCGCCGGATGCCGGAGGCGAGGATGAGCTCGGTGCAGCTGCGAGGTCGCGACGATCGCGTGCTGCACGGTTCGAGCGAGCTGTACAGCGTCGCCGACGCGAGCCGCGGGTCATCGCGGGCGATCTTGGCCAGGACCGCCTCCTCGGCGTGGTCGAGCGGATGGGACTCGCGGGAGTAGCCGGTGGCGACGACCTGGCCGTCACCGCCGACGACGACGGCTCCGACGGCGAACGCGGTGGCCGAGGGGGGACACTCGCGCGAGAGCTCGACCGTCCTCTCCAGCCACCGCCGGTCGGTCCGCCCCGAGGGAAACGCGGCACCTTCCGGGCCTTCGGCCGTGGTGTCAGCCATCGGACCGCTCATGGTCGCCGGACTCGGGAGGGAGGTAGCGCAGGAGTACCACGTCGCCCATCGGACGGGCTTCGGCCAGGCGCATCCTGTTCGCCGGGCCGTACGGGAAGGCGCCGGCCCCGACGAATCGGGGAGCGGCCGGGTCTCCGACGAAGAAGGGGGCGACCACGAGGTGGATCTCGTCGACGAACCCCGAGGAGAGGAAGAGCGTATGGATCGCGGTGCCGCCCTCCACCATGAGCCGTCCCACCCCGCGCGCGGCGAGATCGGCGAGGACGCCGGTGAGGTCGAGCGGATCACCGGCGTCCACCACGGTGGCCACCTCCGACAGGGACTTACGAGCCCTGCCGGCGCAGGCGCCGGTCGCGTACACGATCTTCTCGACCTCGCCCCAGGCGAAGAAGCGCGCCTGCGGATCGAGGTCGGCGTGGCCGGTCAGCGTGACCTTGAGCGGGGTCTCGCCGAGCCCGCGCCGCACGCGCTCGGCGCGGCGGGCGGGCGAGCGGACCAGGAGCCGCGGGTCGTCGGCGCGAATGGTGCTCGCGCCGACCAGGACGGCGTCGCAGCCGGCGCGCACCTCGTCGACCCGATCGAAGTCGGCCGCGTTGGACAGGGCCAGCGGGCCGCCGGAGGAGTCGTCGATATAACCGTCGATCGACGTCGCGACCGACAGCAGGATGTAGGGGCGCTCAGCCACCGAGGGACCTCCATGACGGATGCTTCCAATCATGGACCCCGCGAGGTCCGAGCGCCGACATCACGTGGCGGCCTCCGCCCGGAGCGAACGGGGCCGCCGTGGCGGCGTCAGGCCGCCTGGGGCGCGTACCTTTCGACGCAGACCTGCACGAGGCGCACGATCAGCGCCTCGACCAACATCACGGCCGCCTTGGCGAGAACAGAGGCAAGGAAGTTGTACACCGGGACCTCACAGTAGGGTTTTGGTTGCTCCATACAGTTTTATGGATGTATGTAGCGTTTTGTCCCATTTGAGATGTCCGTTTGGTGAACGTCTAGTGACCGGTGTCGTGAGCTGGGGTGATCAACCGGCTCGCCAGGGCGGCCACGCCCCCGCTGCCGAGCCCGATGGTCCAGCCGACGGGGCCGACCGGACGGCATCCGAAGAGCTGGCTGAGCCCGGGAACCGAGACCGCCACGAAGAGGCTCGCAAGGGAGACCGAGGCGGCGACCACGACCGTACGGTCCGTCGCGCCCACCGCGAGGGTCTGCGCGAGCTGGGCCGACACCAGGCCGATCAGGCCGACGGTGTCGGCCCGCGCCTGCGTGCCCGTGGGGCGCGCGAGCATCCAGGCGATGGAGGCGGCCGCCGCCGTCGTGGCCGCGCGTGTGTAGATGTCCCGGGTGAGGGCCGCGCCCAGTGAGGCTTCGGGCCCTTCCATGAGCAGCCTCTCCGGGCTCGTGGCGCTCGGCGGCCGGACGGCGATCGCCAGGGCCGGCAGCATGTCGGTGAGCAGGTTGACCAGCAGGAGCTGCCGGGCGTTCAGGGTGTTGCGGCCGGCGATCAGGTTCGAGCCGACCGTGAAGACGATCTCCCCGAGGTTGCCGCCGAGCAGGATGCCGAGCGAGTCGCGGACCGAGCTCCACATCGCCCGGCCCTCGACGATCGCGTCCACGATGGTCTCGATGCGGTCGTCGGTGACCACCACGTCGGCCGAGGCCCGCGCGGCCGGGGTGGCACGCGAGCCGAGCGCCACGCCCACGTCGGCGAGCCGGATGGCCGGGGCGTCGTTGGCGCCGTCGCCGGTCACCGCCACGACCTTGCCCGCCCGCTGCAGCCCGGCGACGATCCGCGCCTTGTGCGCCGGAGTGACGCGCGCGAAGACCGACACCTGCGGGAGCACCTCGGCCAGGATCGAGTCGTCGATGGCGTCCAGCTCCGCCCCCGTCATGACCCGCAGGCCGTTCAGCACGTTCAGCTCGGCGGCGATGGCCTCGGCCGTGCTCGGATGGTCACCGGTGATCATGACGACCCGGACGCCCGCCCGCACGAGCCGGTCCACGCTGCTCGCCGCGGTGGGCCGCACCGGATCGGCCAGGCCGAGGAAGCCCAGGAAGCACAGCTCCTCAAGACGGGACTCGTCGAGGTCGCGGCGGCTCGACGCGGCACGCTCGGCGACGGCGAGCACGCGGTAACCCTGCTGGGCGAGCCGGTCGACCTCCTTGGCCAGCGAGTGGCCGGCCTCCCCGTCCAGGGGCGTCACCTCGCCCTCGCTCAACATGGTGGTGCAACGGGTGAGCACCACCTCCGGAGCCCCCTTCACGCTGAGCAGGTGGCCGCCCCCGTCGTCGGCTCCCGCCTTTCCCAGCACGGCGTGATAGCCCCGTGCCGACTCGAAGGGCAACTCGTCGACCCGGTGCCAGCCGTCCAGACCTTCCGAAGGGACCACCCCGAGCTTCTCCGCCCCCTCCACCACCGCGCGGTCGGTGAGGTGCGGGACGGCACGCTCGCCGTCGAGCCGGGGTCCCGCCCTGAGGGCTGCGGCCAGGATGCGCCGGTATTCCTGGGGCAACTCCTCGACACGATGCTCCGAGCGGCCATCGGAGATCTGGCGCAGGCTGATGTGGCCTTCGGTGAGGGTGCCGGTCTTGTCGAAGCACAGCACGTCGACCCGCCCGAGTGCCTCGATGGTCGAGGGGTTGCGCACGAGCGTCTCACGGGTCGACAGGCGCCTGGCCGCCGCCAGCTCGGCGACGGTGGCGACGAACGGCAGACCCTCGGGCACGGCCGCCACCGCCAGGCTGACCGCGGGGGCGAGCGCTTCGGCGAGTGTGGAGTGCCGGAGCAGGTTGGCGCCCATGAGCACGACGCCCGAGCCGATGGCGGCCGGCATGATCTGGCGGCTCAGGGCGCGCAGCCGCAGCTCCACGCCGGTCGGCGGCGCCTCCATCCGTCCAAGCTCGGCCGTACGGCCCGCCTCGGTCGTCGTACCGGTGGACACCACAACGGCCAGGCAGGTGCCCGCCGCGATCGTGGTGCCCTGGTAGACCATGGAGTTGCGGTCGGCCACCGCGAGGGCGGCGGTGGGCGCGGGCGACTTGGCGACGAGCTGCGACTCTCCGGTCAGAGGCGACTCGTCGACCTCCAGGCCGCGGGCCTTGAGCACCCGGCAGTCGGCGGGCACGGCGTCACCCGCCCGCAGCTCGATCACGTCCCCTCGCACGAGGTCGTCGGCGGTGGCGTCGATGGACCCGCTCGGCCGGCGCAGCCGTACGGGGACGGCGGTGGCGTCGGTGAGCCGGGTGAGCGCCTGGTCGGCGTTGGTGCGCTGCACTCCGCCGATGAGCCCGTTGACGGCCAGCACCCCGCCGATGAGCACGGCGTCCAGAGCCGATCCCACGGCCGCGGACACCCCGGCGGCCACGGCCAGCAGCGGCGTCAGCGGGTTGGCGAGCTCCTCGGCGGTCGCGCGCAGCAACGAGGTGGGCCGCCCGATCTCCTGCCGGATCGGCGCGGCCCTGCGGCGCGCGGCCTCCGCCTCCGAGAGCCCGGCCGCCGTCGAGGAGACGCGGGCCAGGACGTCCTGCGCCGGCAGGGCGTGCCAGGGGGTGCGGTCGACGTGCTGCGGCAGCGTTTCGCGGCCGAGGTCGCGTCCCGTCCAGGCGCCGGTCACCAGCGTGACCAAGGAGGTGGCGTCGCTGAGCAACTGCACCCGGCTCACGGAACCCGCGGCCGGGCCGAGGACGGTCAGCGCGCCCCCGAGGGCGGCCCCGGCGGCCGACACCTTGGTGCTGCGCTCGCTCGTGGCCCGTGCCAGGGAGAGGGACCTCAGCAGAAGGTGCGCCGCGTCGGGCCCGCCGATGACGTCCGCGTCCCACGGCGGGCGGCCCGCCCGGGTCAGCACGCCGATCCCCAGATCCGACTCGCTCAGCCCGCGCCGGGTGCGCTGCGTCACCAGCGCCACGCCGTGCCCGTCCGCCTGCAGGGCACGGATGGACATGGGCAGCCGGCTGCCTCCGTCGACGAGCCTGCCGGCTCCGAACCGCCAGCCGAGGCTCGGATCGCCCCCGGCGATGGCCACCTCGCACATGTCACCGGCGGCGGAGACGAGCGCCTCGGCGAACGGATGCACCTCGGGGACCACGCCGACCAGGGCGACGTTCTCGCCTCGATACGTCACGGCGGTGGGCCGCACCCCCTTCTCCCGCCAGTGCGAGGCAACGTCGGGTACGGCCGCCAGCGCCTCGGCCGCCCAGTCGCCCTGCTCGCGGCGTACGGTCGCGTCCGCGCCCTCGATGAGCGTGTAGATGCGGGCGTGCAGCTCGTCGGCGTCCACATCGGCGCCCGAGGCGAGCCTGATGACCTCGTGCACGGTCCAGGAGCCCATGGTGAGGGTCTCGGCGTCGAAGACGACGGTGTCGATGCGATCCATGCCGCGCACCGCGTCGCGGTCCAGGATCAGCGCGCCCCGGTGCGCCGCGGCGCGCCCCACCGCGCTGACGAAGGCGTCCCGGCCGAGCCGGGCGGCCTTGGGCGTCCCGGCGACGAGCATCGCGAGCGCTCGTTGCTGGTCGGAGCTGACGGCCGAGGTGAGGCCGTACGAGGCGAGCGCCCCGACGCTGAGGGTGTCCGCGTAACGCTCGATAGGGCCGTAGGGCAGCGGAACCGGGCGGGGAGTGACGGCGGTCCTGATGTAACGGTAGCCACCCTTCCTCGCGGCGAACTCCTCTTCCCTGACCCGCCACGCGTGGCGCCCGGCGGCGGCCTCGACACAGCGGCCGGCCGCCGCCAGCGAGTCGATGAACAGCGCGACAGGGCGCAGCGCGAGGGTCTGCGCGGTGAAGCGCGTGCCGGCGAACACCATGTTCGCGGTCGGCCGCCCGAGACGACGCTCCAATTCGTGGCGCACCCGGGGCGTGGACTCCGCCAGCTGCAGCAGCGCGGGCAACGCGGCCGGCGCCTTGGCGACGTGGGTCACCTGGCCGACCAGGGTCACGCCCACGCCGAGGAGCCCGGCGCCCAGCTCCACGATCGCGCGGGCGTGGTGCTCCACCGCGTGGCGGGCCGTCCGGCCGTCGCCGTCCGGCTCGGCCACGTCGAACTTCTCCACGATCGACAGCAGCTCGCCGACGTCGACGGCATCTCTGTCGCATCCGACGAAGACGAAGCGGAGGGCGCCGTTGACCTCCGCCCGGTCCACCCCGCCGACCTCGCACAGGCGCTTTTCGAGGGCGCTCGCCTCGCGCGAGGTGCCCGGGCCGCCGACGTTCCGCACCTCGATGCGCATGCCTCCCACGCACTCATGGACCTGCCGGGGACAGGGAAGCAGCGCCCGCACGGTCTCGGGTAGAAGAGACGCCAGCAGCCCTGCCGTACCCCTGATTTCACGAAGCAGGAACACAACGCCTCCACGACCCGGTGCCGACATGCCGATCAGACCGCGTGGCAGGCGGTCTGATCATTCGACCCTAAGTATTCCCAGGTCAGGCGGTTGAACGCCTCTCCGTCTCATTCGCCGTTCTCGATGCGGCGCTGGTCCGCGCCGAAGTGGCGCGGGAGGCGGCGCCGGTCGTACGCGAGCCGGTCGCCCGGGAGGTCGAACGCGTGGCACGCGCGGTCTCACCGGTGGCACGCGAGGCGGTGCCGGTCGCACGCGAGGCGGCGCCGGTGGCACGCGAGGCGGCGCCGGTGGCACGCGAGGCGGTCGCCCGGGAGGTCGAACGCGTGGCACGTGCGGTCTCACCGGTGGCACGCGAGGCGGCGCCCGCGGCACGGGATGCCCGCGTGGGCGTCTCGGAGGCCGTCCGGGCCCTGGACGCCCTCGCCCGTGTCGCCGGCTGCTCGGACGCCGGAGTGGCCGCCCTGGACGTCCGAGGAGTGGCGGACCGCCTGGCCGGCGTGGGAGCCGGCTCGGCCTGCTGTCCTTGCTGGGCGCAGGCGCGCGCCGCCAGCATGGTCCCTGCGCCGATGGCGGCCGCGACGGGCCATTCCATCAGCCCGAAAGCCGCGAGCAGCCCGAGCCCGCCGTAGTACGCGATGCGCTCCGGCGGTGGCAGGAACGTCCTTGCGGTCTCCACCGCGCGGCCCATCTCCTGCCCTCGGGGCATCTGCATCGTGCCGGTCTCGCCGGTCGTGCCGGAGGTACGGCCGCCGGGCATGCGCGGCGTCCGGAACCTCGGCATCTGCGGCATGTGCGGACGGTGGACGTGGAGGCTGACGACAGGAGTGTCCAGCTGGATCAGATCGCCGTTGGAGGCGGATGTCGATTGTGTACGATCACGGTTCACGCGCGACGTCTGGGTCACGGTCATGGCCCCTCCTCGGGTGCGATGCAATCTCCTCATTTCACCCTTTGCCCAGTTCAGCGGTCACCGCTAGGGCCTTTCGTCCTGTCCTGTCATGGCGTCTTCCCGCGGCCGGACCGGTCTGTCCGGCCGATGACCGCGTGAGCCGGATGGTCGCGCTGTCACCATCCGGCGCATGGGCGTAGGCTCACGGGGCGTGAACGTGGATCTGGACTTCGTCAGCGAGCACGCAGGTCGGCCCGTGGCCGACCTCACCCGGCGCGATGTCGCGCGCGCGTTGCTCGCCGTGCCGAGCGGTCAGGCGCTGGTGGCGATGCCCGATCTCCGCCGGGCGATGCTGGCGGCGGGCAACCCTCTGTCGGCCGCCTTCTGGGACTCGGCCAAGGCCACGCTGACCGGCATCGAGGCCGGCGTGGCGACGGTGGGGGACGTCCAGCGATGGCTGGAGGCCACCGGCACCGAGCCGATCCTCATCACCCGCAGCTACTTCGTCTGGCCCGAGGAGGGCGACCGCGGCCCGGTGGCCGAGGAGCTGTACGAACAGCTCGTGGCCCACCTTGAGGAGCACGTCGCGATCGGCGAGATCGACCCCGACCGCCTCGTCTCCGGTGACTCCGACGCCCGCGAGGTCTACGAGGGCATCCAGGACCGATGGCTCTCCACGGCCCTCCCGGACGGCCGGGTGCCCAGCATCGCCGTCGGCGACGAGCTCGACGACGGGTTGTTCGCCTCCTGGGACGAGGAGGAGGCGTTCGCGCTCAGCGAGCTGCACCGCGTGCTCGCCGACCTGCCCGAGCCACCGCGCCCCGACGGCGACCTGGAAACGGCGGCCCGGCGGCTCCGCGCGGTCCTCGCCGAGCCGGGATACCCGGGTTCGGTGCTCAAGGCGTGCGCGGGTCTCGACGGCGAGCCGCTTCCCGAGAGCGACACCGAGCTCTGGCTCATGGTGGCGGCCGGCATCGCCTCGCCGGTCTCCGACCTCCAGGACGAGGACGAGCACCAGTTCTGGGACCTGGAAGGCGAGCTCAGCCAGGAGGACTCGGCGCTCGCCGCGATCTGCACCATCCACCACGCCGACTGGCTGGCGGCCGTGATAGCGCTGGCCCGTCGCGGCCCCGGCGTGCTGGCCTCACCCGAGCGCATCGCCAGGTTCGTCGCCGAATCCGAGGACATCGACGTCGAGATGGACGACCCCGAGGACCTGGAGACGACCGAGGCGCTGTTCAGCTCCGTCACGCCCCTGTGGGAGAGGCTCGGCATCGTCGACGACAAGACGATCCTCACCCCGCTGGGCTGGTGGGGCCTGCCCAAGGCGCTGGAGCGGGCGTGGACCCCCGAGTGACCGCGCCGCCCTCGACGACGACCTGAGGCCCCGACGGGCCTGGCCGGGTCTTCCAGCCGGTTCTCCCCGGCGTCGCCTCAGGTCGCGTCGGGGCTGCCGGCGTGCTCGGTCTCCGGGTCGTGTGCGGCGAGAAGGTCGCCGTACTCGGGGTGGCGCTTGATGTAGCTCGCGACGAAGGGACACCGGGGCACGACCGTGACGCCTGCCTCGCGGGCCGAGTCGAGGGCGCCGCGGACCAGGGTGCTTCCGAACCCATGGCCCTCGAACTCCTGGTCCACCTCGGTGTGGGTGAAGACGAGCCGCCCGGGCAGCGCACGGTAGGCCGCGAACCCGGCGAGCCGGCCGTCGACCGTGATCTCGTAGCGGGCGGCGCCCGGGTTGTCGGCCACCTTGATCGCGTGGTCCATGGGGGAGTTCCTCTCGTGGGCCACGGTGCTCAATGGGTCCCGTTGGGGCGTGGTCGGGCTTCCTGCTCGTCGTTCGCCGGCTGCTCCAGATCGGCCTCGTGCGGAACCTCGATCTTGGAGATATGCCTGTTCATCGACTTCACCAGCAAGTACAGCGCGACACCGATGGCGGCGACCACCAGGAAGCCGATGAGGCCGGGGCCGACCGGGGTGGCCGGGGCGGCGGCGATCTGTGCGGTCAAATCAGTCACCTGTCAAGTCTGCCACCCGGGGTCCGCGGCTCGGTCGGCGGCGGGCCGGTGACCCGCCGCCGACGCCCGCGCCGGGGCCGGTGGCCGGCCCGTGACCCGCCACCGTCGGCCCCTCCGTCAGTGGCCGGCGCGTGACACCTCGCCCGCGTGGATGCCGGTGAACAGGTCGGCCTCGGGCAACTCGGTGTCGACGAGCGACCGGGCCAGGTGGAAGTCCTCGGTCGGCCAGATCTCCCGCTGCAGGTCGCGGGGGCAGACGAACCAGAAGCCGTCCGGGTCGACCTGGGTGGCGTGGGCGAGCAGCGCCAGGTCGCGGGTCTCGAAGTAGTCGCCGCACGGCACCCGCGTGGTGACCTCCCACTTCTGCGGGCGGTCCTCCCAGCGGGCGATCCAGTCTCCGTACGGGGAGCCGATGCCGCGGTCGGTCATGGCCTGGTGCAGGGCCTCGAAGCGCTCACGCGTGAACCCCATGTGGTAGTAGAGCTTGAGCGGCTGCCACGGATCGCCAAGGCCGACGTAGCGGTCGGGATCGCCCGCCGCCTCGAAGGCCTCCACCGAGATCTTGTTCGTCATGATGTGGTCGGGGTGGGGATAGCCGCCGTCGTCGTCGTAGGTCAAGATCACGTGTGGCCGGAACTCGCGCATGGCGGCGACCAGCGGGGCCGCCGCCGTCTCCAGCGGCTGGAGCGCGAAGCAGCCCTCGGGCAGCGGCTCGTTCTCGTCCTCGGGCAGGCCCGAGTCGACGAAGCCGAGGAAGGTCTGCCCGACCCCCAGGATCTCGCGGGCCTTCTCCATCTCCTGGCGCCGCACCTCGGTCATGTTCTCCAGGATGTCGGGCCGATCCATCTTGGGGTTCAGGATCGAGCCGCGTTCACCACCGGTACACGTACAGACCAGCACGTCGACGCCTTCGGCCGCGTAGCGCGCCATGGTGGCGGCTCCCTTGCTCGACTCGTCGTCAGGGTGCGCGTGTACGGCCATCAGCCTCAGCGGTGCACTCACGGCTCGGGTTCTCCTCAGGGTGTCCAGGACAGCTCCCCAGAGAGGTTAGTTTCTCTTGGGGCGGCGCGAGGGCCGAAGCCCTCGCAGGGGACAATCGTCTCGTGCAACATCGAAGGACCGCTGGGAGATTCCGCCATGGCCGATAGTGCTGCCGGTTCGACCGCTGGGGCGCCGGTTCTGGGCACCCCCGAGTCCTTTCCGGAGCGTCCAGGACGCTTGGGGCGTAGCGGGCGAGCCATTGCACTCGTCATCATCGGGATCTTTATCGCGATCGCGATGGGCGGTTGGGGCTACGTGATGATGACCGCCAAGGGAAATCCCGACGTGCTGACCGAAGTGATCGCTTTCGAGGTGGGCGGAACGAACTCGATCACGATAACCTTCCAGACGCACAAGCCCGCCGATCGCGAGGCCGTGTGCAGGCTGCGAGCCACCGACACCGACCACGTCGAGGTGGGCACGCGTGACGTCGTGCTTCCCCGCGGGCAGGCCGACTCCCGGCTGACCGAACGTCTGCAGACCAGCGCTCGCGCCACTTCGGGCCACGTGCAGTACTGCTATCTCGTACAATGAGACTTTTGGGAAAGCGTTCGGTCGGGTTAATTTGTTAGTCTCCCCGAATTCGAACGCTCGCAACTCTCACGAGTACGCAAGGAGAACCCGTGGTCGACTCCCGCGAAGAGAACGTCACCTGGTTGACGCAGGAGGCGTACGACCGCCTGAAGGCGGAGTTTGAGTATCTCTCGGGGCCCGGGCGCGTGGACATCGCCAAGAAGATCGAAGCCGCTCGCGAAGAAGGCGACCTCAAGGAGAACGGCGGGTACCACGCCGCCAAGGAGGAGCAGGGCAAGATGGAGGGCCGTATCCTCCAGCTCCGCCAGCTGCTCGACCAGGCGAGGGTGGGAGAGGCTCCCCGCGCCGAAGGAGTTGTCGGTCCAGGTATGACCGTGACCATCCGGTTCGACGGTGACGAGGACGAGGTGACCTTCCTGCTCGCATCCCGCGAGGAGAGCGGCGCGCCGATAGACGTCTACTCGCCCCGGTCCCCCCTCGGTGCCGCCATCAACGGCAAGAAGATCGGTGAACGCGCCACATACACGCTGCCCAACGGCCGGCAGAACACCGTGGAGATCCTGGAGGCCGTGCCGTACATCGGCAACTGACCCGCGCGGCCGGCCCCCGCGTCCCAGCCAGTGACATGATCCGCCGGAGCGCAGCTTCGGCGGATCCATGCTGATTAACGGCGAATCACCGGACACGCGGGTCTGGCTTCGGAACAATCAGGCACTGATGGGGACGAGGCACGCCTGGACGTTTCGACGAGCATGCGGCACTGTCATTGATCGGGACCTGCGAGACCAGGGCGAAAGGGGCGCGACGTGCTCGATCGGCGACCGGGTGGCACGACCGTCGTCCGAGAGAGCCTCACCCGGGGCCTGATCGGTGTCCGCGCCTATTTCGGCGGTGCCCTCAGCGAGGCACGCGAGGATCTGAGCTACCGGCCGCGCCTGCATCCCCGTCAGCGGCCCCGCCGCCGGCCGGTGCCACGGCTGCTGCGCCGGGCCGTGCCGATCATCGCCGTCGGCCTCGTCACGGTGCTCGCCGCCGACATCATGGTGCTCGGCGAGTTCGGCAAGCGCGAGTCGTGGGCCGCCGCGCCCGCCGCCCGCGTGCCGATCCCGAAGCGCGACGCCGGATACGTCGCGGCCACCCGCGACCTGCCCGCCGCCAAAGCGCAGACGCAGACGCGGTCCCAGGCCCAGACACAGGTGGCGCCGCTGGTCGCGCTCCGCAAGCCGCACCTGTTCGTGGTGACGCCCCGCTCGCTGTCCGCGGCCGCCGTCCGCAAGGTCAAGGCCCGCAGGGACGTCAAGGACGTCGAGGTCGTGAACGCCGCCGAGGTCATGATGGACGGCAAGCGCGTGCAGACCATGGGAGTGGATCCCTCGACCTTCCGCGCCTACACGCCTCGCTCCACGGCCCGCTCCGACGCTCTGTGGAACAGCGTGGCCGCGGGTGACATCGCCGTCTCGTTCACCCTCGGCAACGACGGTGGCGTGGCCCTCGGCTCCACGATCACCGGAGGCGGCCGCAAGCTGCGGGTCGGCGCCTACGCCACGATGGGCATGGGCATGATCAACGCCGTGGTCTCCCGGCAGGTCGCCACCTCGCTCGGCATCCCCGAGCGCAACGCGCTCCTCGTGAGCGCGCCGGGCATCGACTCCACCAGGCTCCGGCTGAGGCTGCTGAAGATCCTCCCCAAGGGCAGCCAGGTGGCCCTGATCAATCCGGTGCTCACACCCCCCGCCCAGGGGCGCACCTCCTGGCCTGTCGGTTCCTTCATGACCTCCGACCAGCTACGGGTGGCGCTCACGGCCGGGGCCGGCAAGCTGGGCCGGCCGTATGTCTGGGGCGCCGAGGGCCCGGACACCTTCGACTGCTCGGGCCTCGTGCAGTGGGCCTTCGCGCAGGCGGGGGTGCGAATGCCGCGCGTGACCCACCAGCAGTGGGTCAGCGGGCCGCAGGTTCCCCTGGCGCAGGCGCAGCCGGGCGACCTGCTGTTCTGGCGTAGCGACCCGACGAATCCCGGCTACATCTCGCACGTGGCGATCTACTGGGGTGACGGCAAGATGCTGCACGCGCCGCGTACGGGTGACGTGGTGAAGATCGCGCCCATCAACACCAGGAACCTCGCCGGAGTCGTCCGGGTGAGCCCGAGTGTGGCCGCCCGGGTCCGCTAGAGGGACAGCCCTCCTTCGAGGAGGTCCGGCACCTTCTCCATGATCTCGCCGAGTGGTTCCTCGCCGCCCGACTCGATCCAGCGGTCGACGGCCGCCACCCAGCCGCCGACGATGGCGCCGGCGAAGACGCGTACCTCGAAGTCATCGGCCGCCCGCCCGGTGCGCTCGGCGATGGCGCCGGTGAGCATGGCCATCGTGGCGATCTGTCCCTCGACCTGGCGGGCACGTAGCGCGGGGATCGACCACACGAGTCGCACGCGCCGCAGGATCGACTCCTCCTCGTCGGCGATGACCTGGGTGGAGATCTCGCGGACCGCCTCCCGGAGGGCGGCGAGGGTGGTCAGAGATCGGGGCTGCGCCAGGAAGGCCGAGATCAGCATGGGGCCGTAGTCGTCCTGCATGACCACGTCGTCCTTGGTGGGGAAGTAGCGGAAGAACGTGCTGGGCGACACCTCCGCGGCCTCGGCTATCTGCTCTATCGTCGTGCCGTCGTAGCCCTGCTCCGCGAACAGCCTCAGGGCGTGTTCCTGTATGGCGCGCCGGGTCTTGGCCTTCTTACGCTCGCGGAGACCGTGTCGCCGATCGGTTCGGGGTGGAGAGCTCATGGTCCGATTCTCCCGTGCCGGCCCGGTCCGGACTCGTCCTGATGGTCTCGGTCAAAATTGCTCTCTTGAACGTTGAACGTATGGGTGTAATCTCAATTACATGGAAACGGATGAAGCAGTAATCATCTCGTGGTTCACCGGTCGCCTGCCCCAGGAGTGGTTCTCCGGGCAGCACCAGTTCGTCCTCGACCGCGAGGAGATCGCCGTGGTCGGCACGCTTCCGACGCCGGCGACCGCCGAGGAGGCGTCGGCCGCGGAGAAGGCGGCACTGATCGACGGGCACATCCAGCGGTTCAGGGAAGAGACCCGCGAGCGCCGCATGGAGATCGCCCGAGAGGCCGAGCACCGGTTCCGCCGCAAGGTTTCCTGGGGGGTCTCCTACGGCGACGAGACAGTGATGTTCACCACCCTTTCGATCCCGGTCATGACCCGCCTGAGGCAGTCCGAGCGGCGCGTGCTCGACACGCTGGTCGCGGCGGGCGTCGCCCGCAGCCGCAGCGACGCTCTCGCATGGTGCGTGCGGTTGGTCGGCCACCACACCGACACCTGGCTCGCTGACCTGCGCGATGCCCTTCAGCATGTCGACCGCGTGCGTTCCGCCGGCCCGGAGTTGAATGCGTAGATTGGCCTAAACCAATTCTTTGACAGGCCTAGACCATTCGGATTGGCCTATACCAATGTGTACTCGGCGTCGGCTGGGTAGTGGGACCGCCGGCCGGGTGGCTCTCTTTTATCCCGGTCAAACGTGGGTAAAATCCACGGACCATCGCGGTCCCTGCCTGCCGTGACGTCGTACGGACGGGCAGCGGACAGGGGCCACGGCGGCGCATCGAATTCACCGGCGTGAAACAGAAATGAAATGGGAAGGGTGGATCTTCCGACTTGAGGAGTACTTGAACTCCCGTTTCATTGACTGGTCTACGCCAATTGGATTCGGCGCGGTTTGTCGTTAATGATGTTTGGCCTGAGAGTAAGGAGCCGGCCCCGTGTCAGTTTCCATTGAAATGACCGCACCGACGACCCACACCGAGCTCATCGCCTGGGTGCGGGAGATCGCCGAGCTCACCGGTCCCGACCGTGTCGAGTGGTGCGACGGGTCGGAGGCCGAATGGACGCGCCTCACGAACCTGCTGGTCAAGCAGGGAACCTTCACCCGCCTCGCCAAGCGCCCCAACAGCTTCCACGCGGCATCGGATCCCACCGACGTGGCCAGGGTCGAGGACCGCACCTTCATCTGCTCGGAGGACCCCGAGGACGCCGGGCCGACCAACAACTGGATCGCTCCCAAGGAGATGCGCGCGACCTTCGACGAGCTGTTCAGCGGCTGCATGCGCGGGCGCACGATGTACGTCGTGCCCTTCTGCATGGGCCCGCTCGGCGGCGAGATCTCCCAGCTCGGCGTGGAGATCACCGACTCCCCGTACGTCGCCGTCTCCATGCGGGTCATGACGCGGATGGGGGAGGAGGCGCTGCGGCTGATCGAGAAGCGCGGCGACTTCGTCAAGGCCGTCCACTCGGTCGGGGCGCCGCTCGCGCCCGGCCAGGAGGATGTCCCCTGGCCGTGCAACAAGACCAAGTACATCAGCCACTTCCCGGAGACCCGTGAGATCTGGTCGTACGGTTCCGGCTACGGCGGCAACGCGCTGCTCGGCAAGAAGTGCTACGCGCTGCGCATCGCCAGCGTGATGGCCCGTGACGAGGGCTGGCTGGCCGAGCACATGCTCATCCTGAAGCTCACCCCGCCGACCGGCGATACCCGCTACGTCGCCGCCGCGTTCCCGTCGGCCTGCGGCAAGACCAACCTCGCGATGCTCCGGCCGACCATCCCGGGCTGGAAGGTCGAGACGGTCGGCGACGACATCGCGTGGATGCGCTTCGGCGCGGACGGCCGGCTCTACGCGATCAACCCCGAGGCCGGGTTCTTCGGCGTGGCGCCCGGCACCGGCGAGTCCACCAACGCGAACGCCATCAAGACGCTCTGGGGCAACAGCATCTTCACCAACGTGGCGCTGACCGACGACGGTGACGTGTGGTGGGAGGGCCTGACCGACGAGCCCCCGGCGCACCTGACCGACTGGAAGGGCCGTGACTGGACCCCCGGGTCGGCCGAACCGGCGGCGCACCCGAACGCCCGTTTCACGACCCCGGCGGCGCAGTGCCCGACGATCGCTCCCGAATGGCGTGACCCCAAGGGCGTGCCGATCTCGGCGATCCTGTTCGGTGGCCGCCGCGCGACCGCCGTGCCGCTGGTGACCGAGTCGCGCAGCTGGCAGCACGGCGTGTTCCTCGGGGCCAACGTGGCGTCGGAGAAGACCGCCGCGGCCGAGGGCAAGGTGGGTGAGCTGCGCCGCGACCCGTTCGCGATGCTGCCCTTCTGCGGATACAACATGGGCGACTACTTCGCCCACTGGATCAAGATCGGTAAGACCGGTGCCGCCGACAAGCTGCCCCGGCTCTACTACGTCAACTGGTTCCGCAAGGACGCCTCGGGCCGCTTCCTGTGGCCGGGATTCGGCGAGAACAGCCGCGTGCTCAAGTGGATCGTGGAGCGCCTGAACGGCGAGGCCGAGGCCGTGGAGACGCCCATCGGGCTGGTGCCGCCCAAGGACGCTCTGGACACCGAGGGTCTCGACATCTCCGAGGCCGACCTGACGACCCTGCTGTCGGTCGACCGTGAGGTGTGGAGGGAAGAGGCCGCGCTGGTCCCCGAGCACTTCCAGACGTTCGGCGACCACCTGCCCAAGGAGCTGTGGGACGAGTACCACTCCCTGGTGAGCCGTCTGGGCTGAGCCTCTCAGGACGTTTGGGGGGTTATGTCCGGGAAATTATGACTAGGGTGATGGTTGTACGTTCCCGTGAGCCGACGGGCGCAACGGTGTTCGGCTCGCCGTACGACATCACCCTCGAACCTCCCAGGCCCCGCTCGCCGCAGGGCCGTTCGCACTGGTACGGAACGATGACGTCCCAGTACGCGGCCGGCCCCTGCACGCCGGCTGCACGGTTCCGGGACGGAACAGCAACCCAAGCGAGGGGCGGGCGAGCGCTCGGGCACGCGATAATTGCGTGTTGTCAACGCCCCGAAGCGGACGGGCGGCGAAGGGGAGGTCTTCATGGGCGTGCGCGATCTCGTGTACCGGCTGTACGAGCGCCGGCTCGAGACGAAGCTGTCCTCCGACCCGATACCCCGGCACGTCGGCGTCATCGTCGACGGCAACCGCCGCTGGGCGAGGGCCATGGGCCTGCGGGACGTCAGCCACGGGCACCAGAAGGGCGCCGACAAGATCTCCGAACTGGTCGAGTGGTGCCGTGAGGCGGGCGTGGAGATCGTCACGGTGTGGCTGCTCTCCAGCGACAACCTCACCCGGCCCAAGGAAGAGCTCGACCCCCTCATGGAGATCATCGAGGAAACGGTCCAGGGACTGGTCGTCGGGGGATGGCGGGTGAACCCGATGGGCGCGTTGGACCTTTTGCCCGATCGCACGGCCAGGATCCTTAAAGATGCGAAAGAAGTGACATCACGCCGACCTGGGCTGATTGTGAACGTTGCAGTTGGGTATGGAGGAAGGCGTGAGATCGCTGATGCGGTGCGCTCCCTCCTCCAGGAGCACGCCAGCAAGGGCGCGAGCATCGAGGAGCTTGTCGAGGTCCTCGATGTCGAGCACATCGCGGAGCATCTCTACACGCGCGGCCTCCCCGACCCGGATCTTCTCATCCGCACCTCGGGAGAGCAGCGACTCTCCGGATTCCTGCTCTGGCAGAGCGCCCACTCCGAGTTCTACTTCTGCGAGGCCTACTGGCCTGACTTCCGCAGGGTCGACTTCTTGCGGGCGCTGCGGTCGTATGCCGCGCGGCACCGGCGGTACGGGAACTGAAACACCCCGTGAATACCCCCTATTAGCCCTGGTCGAGCTGTTGGGTAGGGGGAATCCACGACGTACCGTAAGTAGTAGGCAGTCCATACGGCCTACTTCGGGAGAGGGTCCGCCCTTGCGTCGCCTTACGACGAGGAGGGCCGGGATCCGGCATCGCCTCGAACCTATGGGGGCGCACGACCGGACCCGGTCCGTTCACCACCTCATCTGGCAGGGCGCTTACTCCTGGCGCCCGGGGGAGAACGCGTGGCAGTGTCCTCGAGTAACTCGTCCACAACCTCCAGTAGCGCGACGCCGTCCAGGCGTACCTACATTGTGGACACCTCTGTCCTCCTAGCCGACCCTGCGGCGATGAGCCGCTTCGCCGAGCACGAGGTAGTACTACCGATCGTCGTCATCACCGAGCTGGAGGGCAAGCGGCACCACCCAGAGCTCGGTTACTTCGCCCGGAAGGCGCTGCGCTTCCTCGACGACCTGCGGGTGAAATACGGCAGGCTGGACGAGCCCATGCCGATAGGCGAGGGCACCATCAGGGTGGAGCTCAACCACAGCGACCCCGCCATATTGCCGGCCGGCTTCCGGCTCGGCGACAACGACACCCGCATCCTCACCGTCGCGCGGTCCCTGGCGGCCGAGGGCTGTGACGTGGTGCTGGTGTCCAAGGATCTCCCCATGCGGGTCAAGGCCGCCTCGATCGGGCTCGCCGCGGAGGAATACCGCGCCGACCTGGTGGTGGAGTCCGGATGGACCGGCATGGCCGAGCTCCAGGTGACGACCGAAGACGTGGAGTCGCTCTTCGAGAACTCCACCCTCGATCTGGAGGAGGCACGCGAGCTTCCGACGCACACCGGCCTGCGGCTGCTCTCGGCCAGGGGCTCCGCGCTCGGCCGCATGCTGCCCGACAAGTCCGTGCGGCTGGTGCGCGGCGACCGGGAGGTGTTCGGCCTGCACGGCCGCTCGGCCGAGCAGCGCATCGCCCTCGACTTACTCATGGACCCCGAGGTGGGCATCGTCTCCCTCGGCGGACGGGCCGGCACGGGCAAGTCCGCCCTCGCCCTGTGCGCCGGCCTGGAGGCCGTGCTGGAGCGGCGCCAGCACCGCAAGGTCATCGTCTTCCGCCCTCTGTACGCGGTGGGCGGCCAGGAGCTGGGCTACCTGCCGGGATCGGAGAACGAGAAGATGGGCCCCTGGGCCCAGGCGGTGTACGACACGCTCGGAGCCGTCACCACGCCCGAGGTCATCGAAGAGGTCCTCGACCGGGGGATGCTGGAGGTCCTCCCGCTCACGCACATCCGGGGCCGTTCGCTGCACGACGCCTTCGTCATCGTGGACGAGGCCCAGTCGCTGGAGCGCGGCGTCCTGCTGACCGTGCTCTCGCGCATCGGCGCCAACTCGCGGGTGGTGCTCACCCACGACATCGCCCAGCGCGACAACCTCAGGGTCGGACGGCACGACGGCGTGGTGGCCGTGGTCGAGAAGCTCAAGGGGCATCCGCTGTTCGCCCACGTCACGCTGACGCGATCCGAGCGCTCGCCCATCGCCGCACTGGTCACCGAGATGCTGGAGGACATCACACCCTGACCGCAGCCGGCGATCACGGTCCCGCCGGCCGCGGCGGACCGTGGTCGCGGTGGGGTCCACGCCGGACCCCGGATCTTGATCAGGGTGGGAGGTTCACGCCGGCGACCGCGAGGTCGTGGTACTCGCGGCAGGTGTGCTCGCCCAGCGCCATCGGCCCCTTGGCCGTCGTCTGAGTGATCTTCACGGCCCAGATCTCCTCGCGCAGCCGCGCTGTGCAGGTGATCTGGGCCATCGCCGTTCTGCCGAGCCTTCCCGGTCCGTTCACGATCACGTGCAGCCGCAGGCCGACCGGGTTCTCCGGGTCGTTTCGCACGCCGCTGTCGACCCCGTACCGCCCAAGGACGGTCTGTTCCAGCCGGAACCCTCTCAGGGCCGACCCGAAACCGTCCCCCGGCCGCTTCCCCACCTCGAACAGTGCGGTGATGACGTCCTGGGCCGCCGCCGAGGCGGTGGCGACGTTCTTGGGCGCGAGCCGCCCGTCGCGGAGCAGGTACACGCTCGCCGCCGCCCCCCGTGCGCTGACCACCGGGGCGGGTCCGGCGTCGACCACGTCCGTCGCATCGACGCCGCACGCCGTCGTACCGGCCATGGTCAGCAGCAGGGCCGGTACGACGAGGCGGCGGGCGCGCCGGGCCGTACTCGTGGGGCCGGGGGCTCGGCCTCGTCGATCCACGGCCCGCAGGGCGCGTCTGGGAGGCCTCATGGGTGCGGTATCCAGACGGTGAACTGGGTGCCGGGGTCGCAGAGCTCGACCTGGATCGTGCCGCCGTGCAGTTCGGCGTTGGCCCGGGCGATCGCGAGGCCGAGCCCGCTTCCCTCGCTGCGCGCCCGCCCCGCGCCGACCTTGTAGAAGCGCTCGAAGACGTGCGGCAGCGCCTCCTGGGGGATTCCCTTTCCCCGGTCGCGCACCTTCACCTCCAAGCCGCTGCGGAGGGCGCGCGCGGTCACCGTCACCGGGGACGCGCCGTGGTACAGCGCATTGCCCATCAGATTGGCGACGATGACGTCGAAGCGCCGGGGGTCGAGCGAGAACGACAGCCCGCGCGGGACGTCCAGGCGTACACGCCCGGTCCATCCCCGTATCTCCAGGCAGTCGGCCAGTGCGACGCCGACGTCGACGTTCTCCCTGCTCAGCACGGCGGCGCCCGAGTCGAGCCTGCTGGCCTCGATGAGATGCTCCACCAGGATCCTCAACCGGTTGATCTCGCGCACCACGAGGTCGACCGCCTTGCCGGCGTCCGGAGGCAGGCGCTCGGCCTCCTCGGTCAGCATGTCGGTCACCGCGGTCATCGCCGTCAGGGGAGTGCGCAGCTCGTGCGAGACGTCAGCCACGAACCGCCGGGACATCGCCTCCAGGGCGCGCAGCTCCGACACCGTCTGCTCCAGGGCGGAGGCGGTGTCGTTGAACGTCGCGGTCAGCCCGGCGAGCTCGTCCCTGCCGTGCACGGGCAGGCGCGTGTCCAGGCGCCCGGCGCCCAGCGCCCGGGCGGCGTCGCCGAGTCGGCGTACGGGCAGCAGGACGCTCCGCGCGGACACCAGCGCGACGGTGAGCGCGACCGCCAGCGTGATCCCCCCTGCCTGGGCCAGGGCGGTGCGCAGCCGTGCGAGGACCCCGTCCTCTTCCTTCAGGGAGACGAACACGAAGACCGTCATGCCGGTCGGCCTGACCGCCCCGGTACGGGTCAGCCGGTGGACCTGGGTGCCGATCAGCAGCCAGGGGTCGTCCCGGATCAGCAGCCGCTCGCGGACCATGCGCGACGCGGCCTGCCTGCGGACCTCGGCCGGGACGTCGGCGAGCCCGAGGCTCGTGCCGGTGCTCAGCCGCTCCTGGTCGCCGTACCGCAGGATCACCTGGCGGTCCGGCCCGCCCAGCGATTCGGCGAGGTCGTTGAGGTCGCTCTCGGTGACCACCGAGTCGGTCGGCCAGAGCAGGTCGCTGGTGCCGATGGGCAGCGAGATCCGCTCGAGGACGTCCCGTACGTCGACGACGGCGCCGTTCTCCGCCCTGTCCAGCAGCGCGCGGCGGACGAGCTGGAAGCCGATGCCCGCGACCAGGGCCGAGGCGGTCACCGCGACGAGGACGAAGGTGACGACGAGCCGGCCGCGCAGTCCGGTGGGACGACGGCGGCCGATGTTCATGGCGGGCTGAAGCGGTACCCGAACCCGCGCACCGTGTGGATGAACACCGGCTCGGCCGGGACAGGCTCGATCTTGGCCCGGATGCGCTGCACACAGGCGTCCACCAGGCGGGAGTCGGCCACGTGGTTGTGGTCCCAGACCGCGCGCAACAGGTAACGGCGGTTGAGCACCTGCCCCGGGTGGCGGACCAGTTCGAGCAGCAGGCGCAGTTCGGTCGGGGTGAGGTGGATCTCCCGGTTGGCCAGGGTCACCTTCAGCGCTCCCCGGTCGACCACCAGGTCGCCGAAGCTGATGCGGTCCGCGGAGGCCGACTCCAGGCGGCGCAGCACCGCCCGGATGCGGGCGTCGAGGACGCGCGGCTCCACGGGCTTGACCACGTAGTCGTCCGCGCCCGCCTCCAGCCCGACCACCATGTCGAGGTCGTCGCCCCGCGCGGTGAGCAGGATGATCGGCAGCGAGTCGAGCCTGCGGATGCGGCGGCACACCTCCACACCGTCGATCCCGGGCAACATCACGTCGAGGATGACGATTTCGGGACGGCGGGCACGCACATGGTCGAGGGCTTCCTCGCCGGTCGCGTACGCGGTGACGGAGTGACCTTGCCGCGTGAGCGCCAGCTCCAGCCCCGTCCGAACTGAGGGGTCGTCTTCAACGAGCAGGATGCCGGCCACCCGCACATTATGGCTTAAAGTCCGATATCCCCTTCTGTGTCACAGAACTGTGACCTGGCGCCGACCCGAACCCGATAGTAGCTATGGAGCCTTGAGGTGGTCCGCGCCCGATCACGAGTCCCATGCCGCCCTTCAGGTCATGTCCGCCTGGACGGTCGGGGGGATCCGCGCTCTGCCCGCGGACGCACCTCCAGGGCGGTTCGCCGCTCCGCCGCCCTCCGGCGCGGGGGTCCGGAGGGCGGACCGCGGATCGCGAGTGTGGCGAAAGTCACATCTGACCGGAAAAGCGCACGTTACTGATGGGTTAGGTCAGGTAACCGTCAAATAACTTCCACGTTTGGGTTGCGAACCACCCCCCATGTCAAGGCAAGCTCATAGGCCGTGAGCTCAGGTCAGCAGTTACGGGATAGGCGAAGCAGGCGGGACGACGATTACGTCAAGCCGCCGCGTGGCCGTGCCCGGCAACGGCCACCACGCGGTTCACGGCTGACCCCCAAGCGGATCATGGTCATCGGCCTGTCCCTCGCGGTGGTCGCGGCCCTGGGTGTCTTCACGGTCAAGACCATGCAGGAGAACGAGGCCGCCAAGTCCAGCGCGCTCACGCTGGAGGAGCTCATGCGCGGGGTGAACGACCCGTTCGCGCCCGACCCCGAGACCGACGCGCTGAAGGCCGTCGCGGCCCAGGCCCAGCGGGCGCACGACATCAAGAAGGCCCGCCAGGCGAACGCTCCCGGATGGGACCCGGTGAAGATCGTCAAGGAGGCGCCGGGGGGCGGGGGCTTCAGCCCGCAGGCGTTCCCGCCCGGCTCCAAGCCTGATCCCGGCAGCAACAAGGCGCTCGGCCAGAAGATGGCCGCCGCCAGGGGCTGGTCCGGCGAGTGGGGCTGCCTGGAGAAGCTCTGGGACAAGGAAAGCAACTGGAACGAGCGGGCGATGAACCGCAGCAGCGGCGCCTACGGCATCCCCCAGGCCCTGCCCGGCCCCAAGATGGCGAGCGCGGGCAGCGACTGGCAGGTCAACCCCGCGACCCAGATCAAGTGGGGTCTCGGCTACATCGCGGCCCGCTACAAGTCCCCCTGCGGCGCGTGGGCCCACTCGCAGTCCGTCGGCTGGTACTGACCGCGCCCGCCGTCGGTCTCTGCTGGAACGGCTCTGAACAGCGCGAACTCTTAGTCAGGGTTGTTTGACGTTTCGGCAAGCCTGACGGCGTCGCGGCGTCGCGCGTCGCACGCTGACCCACATGGGTGTGAAGGTCAGCGTGGTGGTGCCGGTATCAGAGCCAGGCCCGGACGATGACGCGTTCGACGCGTGCGTACGTTCGCTCCTGGAGCAGTCCATGCCGTCGGACGAGTACGAAGTGATCTTCGCGGACGACAGGTCCGGGGACGGCACGAGGGAACGCCTCGACGCCGTCGCGGCCGTCCGGCCGAACGTCAGGGTCCTGCACCTGGAGCACACCGGCTCGCCGGCGCGTGGCCGCAACGTGGGCCTCGCCGTGGCCAAGGGCGAGTACGTCTACCTGCTGGGTCAGCGTGACCGGCTGGAGCGCGTGGCGCTCGAGATGATGTACCGGACCGCCGTGGAGACCGACGCCGACGTGCTGATCGGCCGGCTGGTCAGCGGCGACAACCCGCCGGCCAGGGCCTTCAGCCGCAACCGGGAACGCGCCGACGTGCTGCGCGACCGCCTCCTGGCACTGCCCACGGCGCACAAGCTCTTCCGCCGCGCCTTTCTCGACACGCGGGACATCCGCTTCTCCGAGGTCGAGCCCGAGCTGTCGGAGCAGGCGTTCGTCGTCAAGGCGTACCTGACCGCCAAGATCATCGCAGTGCTCGCCGACCAGGTGTGCTGCCACCTGGGCCCCGAACCCGACGGCCCGGTGGATCCGAGCGCCCACGCCGCCGGGATCCGAGCCGTGCTCGACGTCATCGACGCCCACAGCGGCCCGGGGGAGCAGCGGGACCAGCTGTACGCCCACTGGTTCCGCACCGGCGTGCTGCGCATGCTGGGCGGGCGCCGCCTGCTGTCCGCGCGCCCGGACCAGCGCGCCGCCATGTTCGCCGAGCTTCGCGAGCTGACCCGGGAGCGATTCCCCGAGGAGCTGGATCGCCATCTGCCGGTCCATCTTGGCGCCCGGGCGGTTCTGGTCAGATCCGGCGAACTGGGGCGCCTGGTGGCCCTCAGCGAGGCGTCCCGGGGTACGTCAGTGCACGCGGAGCTCCGTGATGTGCGCTGGGAGGACGGCAGCCTGATCCTCGACCTCGCGGTGGAGATCGTCGACGGTCAGGGGGCGCCCATGACCTTCAGGGCCGACGGCGACCGCCTGTTCTGGACGCCGCCGCTCGGCGATCTCACCCTGCCGCCGCAGGTGGCCGACGTGACCGAGGCCGTGGCCCGAGCCCGGATGGAGATCTACATCCGCCACGTCGACTACGGGCTGATCTTCTTCATCCCGGTGGCAGGCGAGGTCTGCCGATCCCAGGAAGGCGACAGGGTGCGCGTCTGGGCGGTGGGCCGGGCCCGGCTCGACGTCGACACCGCCGCCCTCGGACGTCCCCTGCGCTCGGGCGAGTGGGAGGTGCACGTGCGCATGTACGGCGGTGCCCACCAGGCCAGAACCCGCGTCGCGGGACACCGTGGTGCCCAGCTGAGCTGCGTCGGCGTGCTCGCCGGGCAACCGCGCAGGCTGGTCATCCCCTGCTGGTCGGACAGGCGGGAACTCAGCGTGTGCGTCGAGCCCCGGTCGTTCTCCGAGTCGATCCTGCTCGTCTCCCCCGGAGCGTCGGTCACCCACCGGGAGGGGCACGTGTTCGTCGTCCTGCCGGTCCCGTACGTCCCGCCGAGCGGCGGGCCGGCGGCGGAGATGGTGCTGCGGCAGATCGCCAGCCGGGGACGGGTCATCACCGTTCCCGCGCTCGTCGAGCCGGGGGTCCCCGGCCGCTTCCCGGGCCAGCTCGTCGCCAAGGTCCCGGTCCGCCGGTTCCCCGGCGACGGCTGCCTGGGACGCGGGCTGTGGGCGCCCCAGCTCAGGGTCGACGGCAAGGAGACCGACCTGCGGTTCGTCCTGGAGATCGGCAGCGGGGGACGGGCCAGGATCCAGGCCGGCGGCGAGCCGGGCACCCTCGCGGTCCGCCGCTCGACGCTGGGCAAGCTGATGTCCCACACGCCCGGCGGCAAATACGCCCTGCGCCTGGCCCAAGCCCTCCAGCAGCGCTACCTCCCCTCCCCGCCTCCGGACTGAGAGGTCTTCCCTTCGGCGCTCCACCCCTGAGCACCTGCGGCCGGCCCTCAGCGCGAGCACCCGGGCGTGCGAGGGCGACTTGAATGCCTCATCCTGGGGTTTTCCGCAGGGTGGAGTACGGGATATCGCAATGGTGGCGGCGGGGCCGCCTGCCTAGCTTCAGGTGATGGTCCACCTCAGGAACACCGGCATCCCTCTCCGGCGGGGCCGCCTCTCGGCGGTCCTCCGCGCTCTCCCGCGCCGAGTGCGCGGCGTTCAGCGACTCGCGCCGCCGCGCCGCGTCTTCGCCGTCCCGCTCCTCCTGCTTGTCGTGACGCTCGCCTCGGCACCGCCGGGTTTCGGGGACGTGCGGGACGACGAGCTCACCCCCGCGTCCGTCGACCGGTTCGTGGAGCAGTACCGCCGCGCGACCGGCCTCCCCGGGGTCGCCGTGGCCGTCACCAAGGGTGAGCGGATCGTCCACGCCGCCGGGTACGGCCGCGCACCCTCCGGAGAGCGCGTCACGGCGGACACCCCCATGGCCGTGGCCTCCGTGAGCAAGTCCTTCACCGCGCTGGCGGTCATGCAGCTCGTGGAGAAGGGGAAGGTGCGGCTCGACGCGCCGGTGCGCGACCATCTCCCCGAGTTCGTGATGGCCGACGGCCGTGCCGCCACGATCACGGTCCGCCAGCTGCTGAACCAGACGTCGGGCATGGCCGACTCGACGTTCCACGAGAAGAGCCTCCCGCAGCCGGACTCCCTGCGGGAGGCGGTCGCACGGCTGAGACCCGCCCGGCTCGCCACCGCGCCCGGAACCCACTGGAGCTACCACAACACCAACTTCCAGGTCGCGGCACGGCTGGTCGAGGTGGTCGGCGGAGAGCCCTTCGCCGCCTACATGAAGGCTCACGTGTTCGCGCCGCTCGGGATGCGGCACAGTGTCACGGTCGACACCGAACGCGACCTGCCGCCCAGCGCGCGAGGGCACCTGTACATCCTCGGTCGTCCCGTGCCGCTCCCCGAGCCGCATGGATTCGGCAACGGCTCAGGCGGTGTGATCAGCAGCGCCGCCGACCTGACGCACTGGATGATCGCGCAGAACGATCAGGGCCGCGGACTCGGCGGCGTCCGCGTCGTCTCCGCGCGGAGCATCGCGGAGATGCGTACGCCTTCCAGTGCCGGCCGTTCCTACGCCCTCGGCTGGTCACTGGGCAGCACTCCGAACGGGGCCCCGGTCGTGAAGCACGGCGGCGACCTGTTCACCTCCACCGCGGAGGTGGTGCTGCTGCCGGAGACGGGATACGGCATCGCGGTCATGGCCGGCACCGGCCTGGCGTTCGACGACGCGGGCGCCATCGCCGACGCGCTGGTGGCCATGGCCGAGGGCAGGCGGCCGGTGTCACCACCGGCGGTGTCACCCTTCCTGCTCATCGACGTGACGCTTGCGGTCGCCACCGCGGTGACCCTCGTCCTGGCCGCGCTCGGGCTCGCGCGCTCACGACGGTGGGCCGTGCGCCGTACCGGCCGTTCCCGGTGGGGCACGGCGTCACGGCTCGCGCTCTACGTCCTGCCGGCCGCGCTGTGCGCGACCGCCGCCCCGATCTTCCGGGTCCTCTCCAGGGGGCGCGACATCGCCTGGATCCAGCTCTTCTACATCTACCCGACCTTCATGATCTGGCTGGTGACCGCGACACTGCTCACCATCGCCGTGCTCGCGACCCGCACCTTCCATCTCGTACGACCGCGGACCGAAGGCGACGCTCAGGCGTTCAGGTAGCGCAGGATGGCCAGGACCCGCCGGCTGTAGCCGGGGGTGCGGTCGAGGCCCAGCTTGTCGAAGATCGCGTTGACGTGTTTCTCCACCGCGCTCTGCGATACGTACAGCCGCTCGGCGATGGCGGAGTTGACCAGGCCCTGTGCCAGCTGCTCCAGAACCTGGCGCTCGCGCGGGGTCAGCCTGGCCAGTGGGTCCACGTGGGCGGTCCGGGCCAGCAGGCGGCGCACCACCTCCGGGTCGAAGGCGGTGCCACCCGCGTGGATCCGTTCCAGCGCGGCCAGGAACTCCGGGACCTCCGTCACCCGGTCCTTCAGGAGGTACCCCAGGCCCTCCGGCGCCGTGGACAGCAGCCTGGCGGCGTAGAAGGTCTCCACGTACTGCGACAGCACCAGCACGCCGATGTCCGGCCGGCGTTCACGGATCTCCAGCGATGCCCGCAGCCCTTCGCTGGTGTGGGTGGGCGGCATGCGCACATCCACGACCACGACGTCCGGCCGGTGCTCGTCCACGGCGGCCAGCAACGCCCCGGCGTCACCGACTCCGGCGGCCACCTCATGACCCGCGTCCTCCAGCAGCCTCTTCAGCCCTTCGCGCAGCAGGACCGAGTCATCGGCGAGAATCACCCGCATGGCGGCTCCGAGACGGGAGCCTGCCGGGCCGAGGGCTCGGTCTCCTGCAAGAGCAGCGGGAGCGTCGCGGTCACGCGTGTCGGGCCGCCCGCGGGGCTGTGCACATCGAATCGGCCGTCCAGCGCGCGCACCCGGCGCGCCAGACCCGACAGCCCGCCCCCGGAGGGATCGGCTCCGCCCCGGCCGTCATCGGAGATCACCACGTTCACCGACCGCTCGTCCTCCGTCAGGGACACCACGATCTCACGAGCCGCGGCGTGCTTGGTGGCGTTGGTGATGGCCTCGCGGACCACGAAGTACACGGCGGTCTCCACCTCGCTGACGGGCCGCCCCGCCAGCCGATAATCGATGCTCACCGGTACTCCGCTCCGCTCCGCCACGCCTCGCAGCGCGTCCCGCAGGCCGAGTTCGTCCAGGGCCGCCGGATAGATCCGCCAGGCGACGCTGCGAAGCTCGTCGAGCAACCGCCGCGACTCGGTGTACGCCTCGTCCACCAGCCGCGCGGCCTTCCCGGGGTCCGGCGTGTGACGCGCGCGGCCGAGCAGCATCGAAAGCGCGAGCCCTCGCTGCTGGACGCCGTCGTGCAGGTCGCGCTCGATCCGCCGGCGCTCGTCGTCGATGGCCCGCACCATCCCCGTGCGTGTGACGGTCAACTCGGTGATCCGCCGCCGCATCGCCTCCCGCGTGTCCGCGCCGAGGAAGTGAGCGGCCAGCCGCCTCTCCGCCGCCACGACCACGAGACACCAAGGGCCGAACAGGGCCAGCGACGCGATGCCCCCGGCGATGCCGACCACCCAGGTGTCGCTCACCATATGCACACCGGGGAACCTCAGCGGCACCGCGTCCGACTGTCCCGACCGCAGAGCCCACAACCCGCCGAACAGCAGGAGCACGCCGAAGAACAGGATCCCGGCGGCGACATAGCCGCCCAGCACCCCGACGACGGCGCGAAGCACCAGGTACCTGTATCCGCCATGCTCCAGCCTCTCCCCGGCACGGCTCTTCAGGTTTCCCCCGGCAACACCGTGGTCGAACCATCCCGCCAGGCGAGCCCGCTCGATGGCGACGAATCGCGCCGCACCCGTCGCCGACGCACGCTGGACGCGCAGCCGTGCCCGCGGCCATGGCGACAACAGCCCGGCCACGCCGCCCGCGAGACAGAGGAAAACCAGCTCCGCGACACCGGTCACCAACCCCAGAAGCACACCCCAGACGCGACGCCCCCCGCGCGCGGTCGGCGACGTGCGCCATCGAGGACCTGACACCGCGCCAGATGCCGCATCATCGCTGGACACGAACGTGAATTCTATTTCCTGCCCTGACGGCCAATGGGCCTCGCCTTCGGCTCGGGCTGTGTTCTTTTGAGCCTGCGGCCCTTCCGGATGGCCTCAGATCAGGGGGAACCGGCTACGTGCAGCCGCTGCGCCTTGACTGCTTCTGCTCTCACCCTCGGATGAATTAAAACCATTACTCGATGATCGGCGAAGCGTGGGTTCTTGGAAAAACAGCCCTCGCCGAAGGCGAGGCCCATTTTCCAGGTCAGCTGATCGGCGAAGCGTGGGTTTCTGAAACACAGCCCGAGCCGGAGGCGAGGTCCTTTCTGGTGCGGTGCCCGCACCCCAGGGAGGGGCGGGCACCGCAGCCGGAGCTACTCCTGCGGCGGTGTGGGAGGGCGGGGTGGGGTGGTCATGGCCAGGACGTTCAGTAGGTCGTCGAGCTGAGGTTCGGTGAGTTTGCCGGACTCCACGTGACCCCGTTCGATGACCACCTCCTTGATGGTCTTGCGCTCCTTGAGCGCCTGCTTGGCGATCGCGGCCGCCTCCTCGTACCCCAGGTGGCGGTTCAGGGGCGTGACGATCGACGGCGAGGACTCGGCGTACTCGCGCAGCCGTTCCCCGTTGGCGGTGATCCCGTGGACGCACCGGTCGGCGAGCAGCCGCGACACGCTGGTCAGCAGCCGGATCGACTCCAGCACGTTCCGCGCCATGACCGGCATCATCACGTTGAGCTCGAAGCTCCCGGACGCCCCCGCGAAGGTCACGGCCGCGTCGTTGCCGATGACCTGGGCCGCCACCATGCAGACCGCCTCGGGGACGACCGGGTTCACCTTGCCCGGCATGATCGAGGAACCTGGCTGCAGGTCGGGCAGGTTGATCTCGCCCAGGCCGGCGCGCGGGCCCGACCCCATCCAGCGCAGGTCATTGGCGATCTTGTTGAGGGACACGGCGATCACTTTGAGCTGGCCGGAGAGCTCCACGAGCGCGTCACGGGCTCCCTGGGCCTCGAAGTGGTCGCGTGCCTCGGTGAACGGCAGCTCGGTGGCCTCCCTGAGCTTCTGGACCACCCCCTGGGCGAATCCGGGCGGCGTGTTGATTCCCGTGCCCACCGCCGTGCCGCCCAGGGGCAGCTCGGCCATCCTGGGCATCGCGGAGCGCAGGCGCGTGATGCCGTTCTCCATCTGCGTCGCGTACCCGCCGAACTCCTGGCCGAGCGTCACCGGCGTGGCGTCCATCAGGTGGGTACGTCCGGCCTTCACCGTCTTGTCGAACTCGACGGCCTTCTGACGCAGCGCGATCGCGAGATGGTCGAGCGCCGGCATCAGTTCGTAGACCACGTCGACCATCGCCGCCACGTGGATCGACGTCGGGAACACGTCGTTCGACGACTGCGACGCGTTGACGTGGTCGTTCGGGTGCACCGGGCGGCCGAGCCGCTTCTCGGCCAGCGTGGCGATCACCTCGTTGGCGTTCATGTTCGACGAGGTGCCCGACCCGGTCTGGAAGACGTCGATCGGGAACTCGTCGTTCCACTCTCCCTCGGCGACGTCGGTGGCGGCCTCCGAGATGGCCTCGGCCATGTCGGAATCCAGCACGCCCAGCTCACCGTTCACCTCAGCGGCCACGGCCTTGATCAGACCGAGCGCCGCTATGTGGGCCGGTTCGAGCCCGCGCCCGGATACCGGGAAATTCTCCACCGCCCGTTGCGTCTGCGCTCGCCACTTGGCCGACGCCGGGACTCGTACTTCGCCCATCGAGTCATGTTCGATCCGGAAATCCTCCATGACACCAGTTTTGCGCTACGAACCGCCGGATGTGTCTACGCGGGCGGGCTGGAATGAGGACAGGACCGTGCCGAGCTGTGGCCGGTGGGTCTTCCAGCGGGCTTCCGGGGTGGACCAGTAGATCGCGTAGCTGGCGCCGCCGGGCACGGCCACCCAGCGGGAGAGCACGTGGGTGGGGCCGGAGGGCCCGGTGTAGGTGAACTCCCAGTCGACCACGTCCGTCCCGGGATACGGCGTCGGACGTGTCGCGCCCATGCGGATGAGCTTGTACCCGGGGTACGTGCCCGCGCCGATGGCCCGTGTCTCCGCCGTCTTCACGGCGGCCTGGACGTCGGGGGTGCCGTCCGCCGAACGGCTGATCCGCACCGTACGGACGTCGCCGGGGGCGCTGAAGCCGACGGTGCGCCCCTTCGCGATTCCGTGCAACTGGGTGGGGAGATCGATGATGAAGCCGGTCTTGTCGATGTAGCGCCGGAGTCCTTCCGCGGGCGGGGGCGCCGTGTCGGCGGTCGCGCTCGCTCCTGTGTCGCCCGTCGACCTCCCACTGGGGTCGAGGTCGGATGCGGTGGCGACCTCCCCTGATCGGACTCCGGCCGGCGATCCCGCTCCGGTGGGGGTGGTGGGGCCACTGTGCGAGACCGCGGCGGCGACGAGCATGACGATGGCGGCCAGCCCGAGCAGCGCGATGGCCACCAAGATGATCATGCCTGCCGGACTGCTGCCCCGGGGCGGGGCCGCGCCCTGGAAGGCGAACAGGTCGGTGCCGAGCCCGTTCTCCGGCGTGTCCTGGGCGGCCGTTGGCATCGGCGCCCCGGATGGCGTCTGAGGCGGGGAGGAAGGCGTGCTGGGCGGGGAGGACGATGCCTGGGGCCCCGGTGACGACCGAGGTCCTCGCGATGCCGAAGGCTCTCTGCCGGGGTCGCGCGGTCGCTCGTCCGGCTTGGGCACGACCTGGGTGGGCTCGTTCGCGGGGACGGCGGAGGGCTGGGTCGCGCCGTACGGCCGCACGCGCGGGGCAGCGGGCGCCGGATGCGCGGAGGACACCGCCGGGATGGGGGGAAGCTGCCCCACCATGGTCGCCTGGCTGTCCTCGTCGACGTCGGCGGGCCGGCCTGCGGCGGCGGAGGCGGGAGCGGCCGAAGGGCGGGCGGCGGAGGCGGGAGCCGAAGGCCGGGCGGCGGCTGGGGGAGTCGCGGGCCGGGTGGTGGCTGGGGGAGTCGCGGGGCGGACGGTGGCTGGGGGAGTCGTGGGCCGGGCGGTGGTTGGTGAAGCCGCGGGCCGGGCGGTGGGCGATGGGGCTGCGGGGCGGGAGGCGGAGGGCGAAGGCCGGGGGGTCGCCGGGGGAGCCGCTGGGGTGTCCACCTGACCACCGGGAGCCGCCGGGGGCGTCTGCACACCGGGAATGCGCAGCCCGCCCTTGGGCCGGATGATCGTCATCGTCTGGTTGAGGTCGCCGTCCAGGCCGGAATCGTCATTCGCGGAGGGTTCCGCGCTTGAACCGGCGGCCACGACCGGCACGGGGGACCCCCCGGGCGCCGGCCTCGAAGGGTCTGCCGGCCTGGGAGCGTTCACCGGCTTCGCAGCGTTCACCTTCGCTGCGTCCGCCGGCTTGGCTGCGTCCGCCGACTTGGCTGCGTCCGCCGACTTCGGTACGTCCGCCGGCTTCGCAGCGTCCGCCGATGTCGGAGCGCCCACCGGCTTCGGTGCGTTCATCGGCCCAGGAGCGTCCGTCGGCTTCGGAGCGCCCGCCGGGCTGGACGTGGGGGTGGGGGCGATCGCGGAAGGGACGGCGGGTTTCTGGGAGCCGGGTCCAGGACCGGCGGGTTTCTGGGAGCCGGGACCGGCGGTGGGCGTGGTCGCGGAGGTCTTGGCGACCTTGCGGAGCAGGATGAGGGCCTGCTCGTAGGTCAGGCGCTTGGTGTAGTCCTTCTCCAGGAGCGCTTCCAGCACCGGGCGGAGACGCCCGGCCTGGGTGGCGGGGTCGGCCTGTTCGGTCATCAGCGCGGCCAGCGTCTCGCTGACCGAGTCGCGCTCGTACGCGGGGCGCCCCTCGACCGCGAAGTACAGCGTCGCGCCGAGTGACCACAGGTCCGACTCTGGGCCGGTGTGGTCTCCCCGGGCACGCTCGGGGGCGGTGTAGCCAGGGGACCCGATCACCATCCCGGTCTTGGTGAGGTTGGAGTCGCCCGCCGCCTTGGCGATGCCGAAGTCGGTGAGGACGACCCTGCCCGTGTCGGTCAGTAGCACGTTGCCGGGCTTGACGTCGCGGTGGAGGACGCCCTGCTCGTGGGCGGCGCCCAGCGCTCCCAGCAGATCGACGCCGATCTCGGCCACCAGCCGGGGCGGGAGCGGGCCCTCCTCGTCGATCACCTGTTCCAGTGACCTGGCCTCGACCAGCTCCATGATGATCCACGGGCTGCCGTCGACCACGATGGCGTCGTGGACGGTCGCCACGGACGGGTGGGCGATCTTGGCGGCCGTACGACCCTCGCGGATCATGCGCTCCCGCAGCTCGTCTCGTTGCTCCCTGCTCAGCCCCGAGTCCTGGCGGATCTCCTTGACAGCGACGTCACGGCCGAGGAGGCGGTCGTGAGCGCGCCAGACAGTGCCCATCGTTCCCCGGCCCAGGGGGACGATCAGCTCATATCTGTCGGCGAGCAGCCGCATCTGCTGTTCCGGCATGTGTAAGAAGATAGCGACCCTGCCTTGAGAATTGCTTTCGCCTCACTTACGCATATTTTTTGGCCAGAAGCGGCGCGGCAGCACCATACGCATGATTTCGGACAACTGGCGCAGCATCGGGCTCGCTTCGGGGTTCGCCGGGGCCCGCCTGCGGCCCGGTGAGGGATCCGGCGGCTTGCGGTGCAGGCCTTCGGCCGACCTGCGCGGCATGCGTGGTTCGGGGACCGGGTTCGCCTCGTAGGAGGGGACGGGAACCGGGCGCTCGAGCCTGGGGTCCGCCCGGTGCTGCCCCCGATGGGACGCCCTGCGGGGTGACGGGGCCAAGCCGCCCAGCGGGGGGTGCGACCCCGGTGGTGTGCCGCCCATCGTGGCCGTGGCCTGCTGACGGGCCGCCGGACGGTGGGTGGGGCCGCCGAGCGGCTCCTCCGCCGAACCGCCCGCCGCCACCCGGGCGAGCATGAGCGAGGCCCGCATGCCGTCGAGCCGGGCATCGGGGTCGATCTGGAGCAGGCCACGCAGGATGGGGGCCAGCGGCCCGGCCAGGTCCATGGGGATCGGCTCGCCGCTGGTGAGCGCGGCGAGCGCCGCCGCGGCCGTACGGCGGCCATGCAGCCCCCGGCCCTCGACGGCGGTGTACAGGGTCGCGCCGAGCGACCACAGGTCGGCCGCGGGGCTCGCCTTGTCGCCGAGGACCCGCTCTGGGGCGATGTAACCGGCAGAGCCGAGCACGATGCCGGCCTGAGTGATGGACGCGTCGCCTTCGAGGGCGGCCAGGCCGAAGTCGGTGAGCACCGTGCGGTCGTCGGTGACCAGCACGTTGCTCGGCTTCACGTCGCGGTGCAGGATGCCCTTGGCGTGCACCGCACGCAGCGCGCCGAGCACCTGGCGGCCGATCTCGGCCACGCGGCGCGGGGGGAGCGGGCCCTGCTGCTTGACGAGCTCCTCCAGCGATTGGGCGTGGAGAAGCTCCATGACGATCCAGGGACGGTCGTCCTCGGTGACCACGTCGAAGACCGTGATCACCGACGGGTGGGCGACCATCGCGGTGGCCCGGCCCTCGCGCTCGGTGCGGGCGCACAGCTCGGCCCGCAGCTCCTCGTCGAGGACCAGCGGCAGCCGCACCTCCTTGACAGCCACGTCACGGTCGAGAAGGTCGTCGTGGGCACGCCAGACGGTGCCCATGCCACCACGCCCAACCGGTTCGACAAGCCGGTATCGCGAGGCTAGCTCGTATCCGGCCGGGGCGCGCATGGGTGGCAGCTTACCGATTTGTTTATCGCCGCCTGTAGAGGCCATGCCGATTCTCTGTTGAGATCTTCGGTCAAATCCTGTCAGGCCCGGCGACCGATGGTGATGATGGGACTACCGGTGTCTTGGAAGAAGTCGCCGCCCTTGTCGTCCACCACGATGAACGCGGGAAAGTCCTCGACTTCGATCTTCCAGACGGCCTCCATGCCCAACTCCGCGTATTCCAGCACTTCCACCTTCCTGATGCAGTCCTGGGCGAGCCGGGCGGCCGGGCCGCCGATCGAGCCCAGGTAGAAGCCGCCGTACTTCTGGCAGGCCTGGGTGACCTGCTTGGAGCGGTTGCCCTTGGCCAGCATGATCAGGGATCCGCCGGCGGCCTGGAAGCGCTCGACGTAGGAGTCCATGCGGCCGGCGGTCGTCGGGCCGAAGGACCCAGACGCGTATCCCTCGGGCGTCTTGGCCGGTCCCGCGTAGTAGACGGCGTGGTCCTTGAGGTACTGGGGCATCTCCTCGCCGGCGTCGAGCAGTTCGGCGATCTTGGCGTGGGCGATGTCCCTGGCGACGACGAGCGGGCCGGTCAGCGAGAGCCGGGTCTTGACGGGATAGCGCGTGAGCTCGGCGAGGATCTCGCTCATCGGCCGGTTGAGGTCGATGGACACCACGTCGTCCGACAGGTGCTCGTCGGTGGTCTCGGGCAGGAAGCGGGCCGGATCGGTCTCCAGCTTCTCCAGGAAGACACCCTCTGGGGTGATCTTGGCGAGGGCCTGCCGGTCGGCGCTGCACGAGACGGCGATCGCCACCGGGCACGAGGCGCCGTGCCGGGGGAGCCGGATCACCCGCACGTCGTGGCAGAAGTACTTGCCGCCGAACTGGGCGCCGATGCCGAGCTTCTGCGTGAGCTCGAAGACCTTCTTCTCCAGCTCCAGGTCACGGAAGCCGTGGCCGGAGAGGGAGCCCTCGGTGGGGATCGAGTCGAGGTAGCGGGCCGAGGCGTACTTCGCGGTCTTGAGGGCGAACTCGGCGCTGGTGCCGCCCACGACGACCGCCAGGTGGTACGGCGGGCAGGCGGCGGTGCCGAGCGAGCGGATCTTCTCCTCCAGGAACCCGAGCATCCGCCCCTCGTTGAGTACGGCCTTCGTCTCCTGGTAGAGGAACGACTTGTTGGCGCTGCCGCCTCCCTTGGCCATGAACAGCAGCTTGTACTCGTCCGGATGGCCGTGCGGGTCCTCGGCGTACAGCTCGATCTGGGCCGGGAGGTTGTTGCCGGTGTTCTTCTCGTCCCACATGGTCAGCGGGGCCATCTGGGAGTACCGCAGGTTCAGCTTGGTGTAGGCGTCGTAGACCCCGCGCGAGATGTGCTCGGCGTCTGCGCCGTCCGTCAGCACGTGGCGGCCGCGCTTGCCCATCACGATCGCGGTGCCGGTGTCCTGGCACATGGGCAGGACGCCGCCGGCCGAGATGCTCGCGTTCTTGAGCAGGTCGAGGGCCACGAACCTGTCGTTGCCGCTCGACTCGGGGTCGTCGATGATCTTGCGAAGCTGGGCGAGGTGGGTCGGCCGCAGGTAATGGGAAATGTCGTGAATCGCGGTTTCGGTGAGGAGGCGAAGCGCCTCGGGATCCACCTCGAGGAACGTACGTCCCGCCGCCTCGACCTTCCGCACCCCCTCCGCGGTGACCAGACGGTATTCCGTCTCGTCAGGCCCCATCGGAAGCAGGTCGGTGTAGTCGAACTCGGGCATCGCCTGTGCTCCTCCGTTTACGTGGCGCTCGCCGCCGTCCTGAGCAGGGTACGGCTCCCGATGGGGGCTCCCTTACGCGGGGCGGCCCACAATTTTGCCAATCATGGGCGAGCGGTGACGTCCCTGCACCACTCAAGGACGAAGTCCTATATGTCGTTGTTTGATAATGAAAGTACGTGCAACGGCATGAATGGGGGGAATCATGGATCCTGGCTACATCGTCCTGGTGGTCTTGGGCGTCCTGGTGGTCGCCTCCACCCTGGGGGTCGCGCTCGTCACCATCGTTCTGCGCGGTATCAGGGGAGAGCGCGCCATGTGGCCGGTGACCCCCGACACGAGACACGCCCCGCCCGGGTCGGAGTCGACCGGCGCTGACACGCGCGCCGCCGGGATCCAGCGTGGTGGCACTGAAGAAGCGGGCAGGCGTGAGCACCCCGAGTGGACCGGCCGGGAGCTGGCCGGCGACGACCTCCGGCCGATTGGCACCCATGAGGAGAAGCACGCCCTCCCCGGACGGGCGCGGTGGTGGTGACACTTCCGCCCCACCGTTGAGCCCGGCTTCCAGCGCCTGGAACCCGGGCTCATCTCATGAACGGGGCGGTCAGCGGGTCCGCGTGAGCCTGGGGCGAGCCGGCGCGCCGCGACATCGCCAAGACCATAGTTCGTCTGAATGTCAGGACAAAGTCTTGACTCTCGGCATTCTGATACCTAGAACTGGGGACGGGCCGTCATGAGGTGATCGAGGCGCGGAGGCAGTATGCGTGTGGGTCTGTTGGGTCTTGGCAGGATCGGAGCGTTCCACGCCACAACGCTCGCCGCCCACCCCGAAGTCGGCGAGCTGATCGTGTCCGACGCGGACGAGGTGCGGGCGAAGGAGGTGGCAGGCCGGGTCGGCGCGCTGGTCGGAAACGCCTTCGAGGCCGACGCCGTGGTGGTCGCCACCCCCACCTCCACCCACGCCGAGCTGATCCTGCGCGCGTGCGCGGCCGGGATCCCGGTGTTCTGCGAGAAGCCCGTCGCTCCCGGCATCGAGGAGACCGCACGGGTCGTCGAGGCGGCCGACCGCAGCGGCACGCTGGTCCACATCGGATTCCAGCGGCGCTTCGACGCCGGGTACGCCGCCGCGCGCCGGGCGCTCCGCGACGGCGAGCTAGGCGACCTGCACCGGGTGCACCTGCTGACCGCCGATCCCCGGCCTCCCGCCGCCGCGTACATCCCGCTCTCGGGCGGCATCTTCCGCGACTGCCACATCCACGACTTCGACATCCTGCGCTGGGTGACCGGCCGCGAGGTGGAGTCGGTGTACGCCACCGGCGCCAACCGAGGGGCCGCGTTCTTCGCTGAGGCGGGCGATGTGGACACCAGCGCCGCGCTGCTGACCCTCGACGACGGAACGCTGGTGACGATGCAGGGATCCCGGTACAACGGCGCGGGGTACGACGTGCGGATGGAGATCGCCGGCACCCGCAACACGCTCGTCGTGGGACTCGACGACCGCGTGCCGCTCACCTCGGCCGAGCCCGCCGTGGAGTTCCCCGTCGGGGAGCCGTGGCCCGACTTCGGCAGCCGCTTCGAGGCGGCCTACGTCACCGAGATCGGGGCCTTCCTCGCCAGCGTGCGCGACGGCGGGCAGAGCCCCTGCACCCTCCAGGACGCCCTCGCCGCCCTCCGCGTCGCCGAGGCCGCCGAGCTGTCCCGGGCCACCGGACGCCCCGTGCGGGTCGCGGAGGTGACGGCATGACCGGCCTGACCGGCTCGGTGCGGATCGCCGCCGCCCCGATCTCGTGGGGAGTGTGCGAGGTTCCGGGCTGGGGCCACCAACTCGACCGGGAACGCGTCCTCGGAGAGATGCGCGCCCTCGGCATCACCGCCACCGAGCTCGGCCCCGACGGCTTCCTGCCGCCGTCCCCCGAACACCGCCGCACGCTTCTGGAGTCGTACGGCCTGCACGGCATCGGGGGCTTCGTCCCCGTGGTGCTGCACGATCCCGCGTACGACCCGGTGCCGGAGGCACGGGCCACGCTACGGGCCTTCGCCGACGGAGACGTGGAGACGGTCGTGCTCGCGGCGGCGACCGGCGCCGACGGCTACGACGAGCGGCCGGTCCTGGACGCCGAGGGATGGAAGACGCTGCTGGCCAATCTCGGACGGGTGCTGGCGGAGGCCAAGGGGTTCGGGCGGTCCGTCACGCTGCACCCGCACGTCGGCACCATGATCGAGTCGCGCGACGAGGTCGACCGGGTGCTCGACGGCTCCGAGATGCCGCTCTGCCTGGACACCGGCCACCTTCTCATCGGGGGCACCGACCCGCTCGACCTGGTGTCCAGGGCCGCAGCCAGAGTGGCACACGTCCACCTCAAAGACGTGGACGCCACGCTCGCCGAGCAGGTCCGCGCCGGAAAGCTCACCTATACCGACGCGGTGCGCGCGGGGATCTACCGTCCCCTCGGCCGCGGCGACGTCGACGTGGCGGGCATCGTCACCGGGCTGGGCGCCGTGGGCTACCAGGGCTGGTACGTCATGGAGCAGGACGTCGTGCTCGACGAGGAGCCGCCGGAGGGCCAGGGGCCCGAAGCGGCCGTCCGCGAGAGCCTGGCGTACCTGTCCGCGCTCTCGCGCCCCGCGCCCGAGGCCCCGCCGGGGTCGGGCATGCCGGGGCAGGACCCGCCGCCCGGTTCCGGTTCCGCGTACGGGACCGGCCCGGAAGGCCGCCCATGACCGAGGTGCTCACGATCGGCAGGGTGGGCGTCGACATCTATCCCCTCCAGGTCGGCGTCTCCCTGCGCGAGGTCGAGACCTTCGGCAAGTACCTCGGCGGCAGCCCGACCAACGTCGCGGTCGCCGCCGCCCGGCTCGGCCGCCGATCGGCCGTGATCACCCGGACCGGCGCCGATCCGTTCGGGGCGTTCATTCACGACGCGCTGCGCTCGTACGGGGTGGACGACCACCACGTGACCGAGGTGCAAGGGCTGCCGACACCGGTGACGTTCTGCGAGATCCGTCCGCCTGAGGACTTCCCGCTGTACTTCTACCGGTTCCCGAAGGCTCCTGACCTGGAGATCCACGCGGAGGAGCTCGACCTCGCCGCGATCAGGGACGCCCGCCTGTTCTGGGCGACGGTCACCGGGCTCTCCCAGGACCCCTCCAGGAGCGCCCACTTCGCCGCCTGGGAAGCACGCGGCCGTACCCCGCCGACCGTGCTGGACCTCGACTACCGCCCCATGTTCTGGGCCTCCCCGGAGGTGGCCCGAGAATGGGTACGTAAGGCGCTGCGGCACGTCACCGTGGCCGTCGGCAACCTCGACGAGTGCGAGGTGGCCACCGGCACCCGCAAGCCCCACGAGGCCGCCAGGGCGCTGCTCGACATGGGCGTCGAGCTGGCCATCGTGAAGCAGGGCTCGGAGGGGGTGCTGGGTATGACCGCCGAGGAGACGGTGGAGGTCCCGCCCGTGCCCGTCGAGGTGGTGAACGGGCTCGGCGCCGGCGACGCGTTCGGCGGCGCGCTGTGCGACGGCCTGCTCGCCGGGCGAGGCCTGGAGGAGACCCTGCGGTTCGCGAACGCGGCCGGTGCCATCGTGGCGGGACGGCTCGCCTGCGCACCCGCCATGCCCACAGCCAAGGAGGTCGAGGCCGTGCTCTCGGGGGAAGCCCATGCGTGACGAGGACCGCCGGCGGCTGGCCGAATACCGTGCCAGGTACCCGGAGAAGATCACGCAAGCCGCCGCCGAGCGCCGGCGAAGGCCGCTGCTGGCCGACCGCGACCAGCTACTGATCATCGCCGCCGACCACTCCGCCAGGGGCGCGCTGGGCGTGCGGGGACGGCCGATGGCGATGGCCAGCCGCATCGACCTGCTCGACCGGCTGTGCGTCGCGCTGGCCCGGCCCGGGGTCGACGGCCTGCTCGCCACCCCCGACATCGTGGAGGACCTGCTGCTGCTCGGCGCCCTTCACGGCAAGGTCGTGATCGGGTCGATGAACCGGGGCGGCCTGCACGGGACGGCATTCGAGTTCGACGACCGTTTCACGGCCTACGACACCGACTCGATCGTCCGGATGCGGCTCGACGGGGGCAAGATGCTCTGCCGCATCGGCCTTCGGTCCGCTGAGACGGCGGCCACCCTGGAGTCCTGCGCGCAGGCGGTGACCAGCCTGGCCAGGCAGGGTCTGGTCGCCATGGTGGAGCCGTTCTGGTCCCACCGCGACGAGGGCGTGGTCCATCACGATCTGTCGCCAGAAGGCATGATCCATGCCATCCACGTCGGCCAGGGGCTCGGCGCGACCTCGGCGCACACCTGGCTGAAGATCCCCGTGATCGACGACATGGAGCGCGTCATGGAGGCGACCACCCTCCCGACCCTGCTGCTCGGCGGCGACCCCACCGTGGCCCCCGACCAGGTCTACACCGCGTGGAGCAAGGCGCTCCGGCTTCCCGGCGTGCGGGGTCTCGTGGTCGGGCGCGCGCTGCTCTACCCTCCTGACGACGACGTGGCGGCGGCCGTCGACACCGCCGCCGGGCTGCTGGAGGTGTCCTGATGTCGTACATCCCCGCTGGTTCCACCACCGAGGCCCCCTGGGCGCTGCGGATCTCGCCCGAGCTCGCCGGATGGACCTACGCCGGGCTGCGAACGCTCAACCTCTCCGGCGAGACCGTCGAGTTCGACACGGGGAACGAGGAGATGCTGGTCGTCCCCCTCTCGGGATCCTGCGCCGTGGAGTGCGACGGAGTCCGCCTTGAGCTGCACGGGCGCGAGTCGGTCTTCTCCGGCGTGACGGACTTCGCCTACCTGCCCATCGGGTCGACGGCCCACCTCACCGGCGAGGGACGCTTCGCGCTGCCCTCGGCCCTCGCCACGCGCCGGCTCCCGGTGCGGTACGGCCCGGCTGAGAAGGTCCCCGTGGAAGTGCGGGGAGCGGGCCAGGCCAGCCGCCAGGTCAACAACTTCTGCTCGCCCGACGCATTCGAGTGCGACAAGCTCGTCGCCGTCGAGGTGCTGACCCCGGAGGGCAACTGGTCGTCCTATCCTCCGCACAAGCACGACACCCACACCGACGACGAGGCCGTGCTGGAGGAGATCTACTACTTCGAGGGCGGCCCCGGCTACCAGCGGGTGTACGGCTCGCCGGGCAGGCCGATCGACGTGCTGGCCGAGGTGGGCTGCGGCGACGTCGTGCTCGTGCCACACGGATACCACGGGCCCTCCATGGCGGCCCCCGGCTACGACCTGTACTACCTGAACGTGCTCGCCGGGCCCGCGGAGAAGCGGTCCATGGCCTTCTGCGACGACCCACGGCACGCCTGGATCCGGTCCAGCTGGGAAGGCCAGGCCGTCGACCCCCGCGTCCCGATGACCTCGGCGAGCCCGGGCGCATCCCCTGTGAACGGCACGCCGGGCGGCGGGCCGTCATCCCCTGCGAACGGCACGCCGGAGGCGAAGGCATGACGACGATCCGGTTGACGGTGGCCCAGGCGCTCGTACGGTTCCTCGGCGAGCAGTGGAGCGAGCGCGACGGCGTGGAGCAGCGGCTCATCGAGGGCTGCTTCGGCATCTTCGGGCACGGGAACGTGGCCGGCATCGGGCAGGCGCTCGCCGAGCGCGGCGCGGGCCTCGGGGATCCGCTGCCGTACTACCTGGCGAGGAACGAGCAGGCCATGGTCCACACGGCCGTCGGCTTCGCCAAGGCGCGCAACCGGCTCTCCACCTTCGCGTGCACGACCTCGATCGGGCCGGGTGCCACCAACCTCGTGACCGGGGCGGCGCTCGCGACGATCAACAGGATCCCCGTGCTCCTGCTGCCGGGCGACATCTTCGCGACCCGGGCGGCCGGAGCGGTCCTGCAGGAGCTTGAGGACCCGCGTTCGTACGACGTCAGCGTCAACGACTGCCTGCGGCCGGTGTCGCGCTTCTTCGACCGGATCAACCGGCCCGAGCAGCTGCCCTCCGCCCTCATGGCGGCCATGAGGGTGCTCACCGACCCCGCCGAGACGGGCGCGGTCACGCTGGCCCTGCCGCAGGACGTGCAGGCCGAGGCGTACGACTGGCCGGTCGAGCTGTTCGCGCGCAGGGTCTGGCACGTGGCGCGGCCCATCCCCGACTCGGCCGCCGTCGAGCGGGCGGTGGAGGCGATCAAGCGGTCCCGGCGGCCGATCATCGTCGCGGGCGGCGGAGTGGTCTACAGCGAGGCATGGGAGGAGCTGGCCGCGTTCGCCGAGGCCCACGGCGTGCCCGTCGGCGAGACCCAGGCGGGCAAGGGCGTCCTGCCGTACGACCACCCGTGCGCGCTCGGGGCGATCGGGCACACCGGCACCGCCGCCGCCAACGCCATCGCCCGCGAGGCCGACCTGGTCATCGGGGTCGGCACGCGCTACACCGACTTCACCACGGCCTCGCGCACGCTCTTCGGCGACGCCCTCTTCGTGAACCTCAACGTCACGGCCTTCGACGCCGCCAAGCACGCGGGGACCATGCTCGTGGGCGACGCCCGTGAAGGGCTCGCGGTGCTGGACCTCGGCGGCTGGAAGGCCGACCCGTCCTGGACCTCCCGGGCCACCGAGCTGAGCCGCGCCTGGCAGGGTCAGGTGTCGGCGCTGTACGGTGGCGACGCGCTGACGCAGCCGGTGATGCTGGGCGTGGTGAACGAGGTCGCGGGGCCGGACGGCGTGGTGGTGAACGCCGCCGGATCCATGCCGGGTGACCTGCACAAACTGTGGCGCGCTTCCGACCCGAAGGCCTATCACGTCGAGTACGGCTACTCCTGCATGGGCTACGAGATCGCGGGCGGCCTCGGGGTGAAGCTGGCGGCGCCCGACCGCGAGGTGTTCGTTCTCGTCGGCGATGGCTCGTACCTGATGATGGCGCAGGAGATCGCCACCGCTGTACAGGAGGGCGTCAAGCTGATCGTCGTGATCGTGGACAACCACGGATTCGCCTCGATCGGCGGCCTTTCCGAAGCCGTGGGCGCGCGGCGTCTCGGCACGGCCTACCGCATGCGCTCGGCGAGCGGCGGGCTGGACGGCTCGTTCCTGCCCGTCGACCTGGCCGCCAACGCGGCGAGCCTCGGTGCCGACGTCCTGCGCGCCGCCGACCCGGAGTCGCTGCGAGTCGCCCTGATCAAAGCCAGGGAGGCGACGGGAACGACCGTCGTCCACGTCGAGACCGTCCCGGGGCCGTCTCCTGAGACCAGCGCGTGGTGGGACGTCCCGATCGCGGAGGTCTCCGGCACCCCCGACATCCACGAGAGATACATGACCGCCAAGCGGCACCAGCACCCGTACCTGTAGGAGCACAGCCCTTACCGCGCCGGCTGAGGCGCGGCCTTCAGCGCGGCCTTCAGCGTGGTCTTCAGCGCGGCGCCGTGGTATGGCGAGTACGGGCTCCGTAGTACTGCGACGCGGTTCCGTACTGGCCCGTTCCACGCACGCCCTCCGAGCGCGTTCTCGGCCCTTCCGGAGCGCGCAGGCATACCGGCATGCACGATCCCTCCATAAGTGGATAAATCGTGCATTTCCTTAAAATGCCCTCTTGAACGGATAAACCTCCCTTCTTGTCGTCTTTACGGAAGACCCTTGATCGTGAATTCGCGTTATGCATAACATGCATGCACCCAACCCAAGAGAGGAGATCAAATGAGCGATGACTTCGACCTGAACGTCAACGTGGCCAAGCCCAGCGGGGACACCATGACCCCCGCCTGGACGAGTTTCGGTACCACGTGCTGGTCGTGTGGCGACCCGAGCTGTGACCACAACTGCTGGAGCGACGGCATCAGTTGCGGTACGTGCACCGGCACGGGTTGTTGATCGAACACAGCTGACACGGACAAAGGTGCGGGCGGCCGAGGCTTCGCCCTCGGCCGCCCGCACCGGCGTGGCGCCCCAGGGAGCAGGTCGCCGCGGATGGATCACCGGCCGGGGTTCGGCCGCACTGCGAGCACGGTCACCGGAGAAGCACAGGGAGCGAAGTGGACACCAATTCGGACGCCATGAAACTGGCTCTGCGGGTGGCGGAGCGTCTGGGGAACCTCGACATCATCGGCGCGGGGCCCGGCCCCGACGGCTCCGGGGAGTATCCCCCCGCGACACTGAGTGGAGGAGATCTCGGAGTCGCCCTGGCGTTGTTGCACGCGGGTGAGGCGTTGGACGACGAGGTTCACCTCTCGGCAGCGCACACGCTGCTCCGGCGGGCGGCGCGGTCGACGGCGCACCGGCCTTTGAAGCATCCCGGCCTGTGGACGGGCACGGCCGGCTTCGCCTGGGTGCTCGCCGAGTTCACACGGCGGGAGCCGCGCTACCTCGGCACGCTCCATCGCGTGGCCACCGACCTCAGCGCTCAGGTGCTCGCGGAGCCGTTGCACGTGCCGTCGAGAAAACTGTACGACTACGACATGGTGTCCGGTAGCGCCGGACAGCTCGCCGCCCTGCTGGCGGTCGCCGACGTGGCGGACGCGGCGGACGAGGACCTGCGTACCGCCCTGCGGAAGGCCGCCGAGCACCTGGTCGAGCACCTGATGGCGGTCACCTCGCTGGACGAGGACGGGCTGCCACTGTGGTTCGTCCCGCCCCACCTGTACTCGCACGTCGAATGGCGCACCGCCTCCCAGCCGCACGGCTTCTACGACCTGGGATTCGCCCATGGCCTGCCGGGCGTCCTCGCCGCCCTGTGCCGGGCCGAGGCCGAGGGGTATGGGGGAGGTGCGATCCCCGGACGTGTGGCCGAGATCACCGGCTGGCTGGCGCGGCTCGCCCTGCGAGACGAGACGGGGCCGTCCTGGCCGGCGGCGTTCCCCGTCCGGCCCGGCACGCGGGAGCCGATGATCGAGTCGGTCGCTCCCGGCCGCGCCGCCTGGTGTTACGGACCGGAGGGCGTCACGGCGGCACTGCTCCCGGCCGCGGTGACGATCGGCGCCCCGGACGTCTACGCCGACGCCGTCGCGGCCCTGGAGCGGGCCGCACGCACGCCGTCACGCGAGCGGGGGTGCTTCTCTCCGACGCTGTGTCACGGACACGCCGGGCTGCTCACCATGTACACGCGCGCCCACACCCAGACCGGGCGGCCCGCGTTCGCCGCGGCCAGGGATACGCAGGTGGCCGAGCTCGAAGCGCTCGCCGACGACGAGCACGCCTTCATCTTCGCCGACGAGCCGGAGCGGGGTTCGATCATCCAGAACCGGGGCCTGCTGGAGGGCGCGGCCGGGGTCATGCTGGCGTTGCTCGGCGCCGCCGGGGCGGTCCAATGGGACGAGATACTCCTGCTCACGCCGGCCGGTTCCGGAGTCATGGCCGGCACGGCCCGAGCCGGGGAGCGGGCGGCGCCGTGAGCGGTGAGGATGCCGTGGTGTCGTTCCGGGCCGGTGACGCCTTCCTGCTACGGACCCCCGCGCTGCCCGTCGGCCGGATCACCGAGATCCTCGCCATGTGCCCATGGCAGGCCGAGCACGAGGAGCTCTCGCGGGAATGGGAGGACCTCTACGCCACCAAGGTCCTTGAGCTGTGGCGACTGCCGCTCGTCGCCGCGGCGATCCGGCTGGCCGCACCCGACCTGGCCGGCGCCCTGGACCGGGTGGACGCGCTGTCGGACAAGGACCGGCGTCGCGCCGTGATGAGCCTCGGCCGGTACCTCAACCGGATGAGCGTCCGCGCGACCCCCTTGGGGCTGATGGCCGGAGTCGCCGGCGGTGGTTTCGGCGACAGCGCCGGCGCCGTTCTCGGACAGGAGGCCATCGGCGCGCTGCGGGTCCGTGCGGACATGGGCTGGATCATGCACCTCGCCCGGCAGGCCGCCGGCGCGGCGAGCGCGTCCGCCGACTTCTTGGTGCGGGCCAACGACCTGCTGTACGAGTCACGGGGCCGGTTGTGGCTTCCCGGGGCGGACACCTACGGCGCCGGGGACAACCGCGTCGTGGACATCCGGCTGACCCGGCCGGTGCGTGCCGTCCTGGATCAGCTTCGCGTGCCGAGAACCGTTGGAGCCCTGCGCGCCCATCTGACGGAGGCATTTCCGGCCGCCGCACCGGAGAAGATCGACGGGCTGCTCGACCAGTTGCTGGAGCTCGGCATCCTCACCAGTGCCTGGCGGCCCCGGCTGACGAACGGCCCCGAGGAGGTCTCACCGGTCCCATCGCTGGGAGGGATCGCCGACGACGGCACCGCTCAGGCGCTGCGATCCGTCGAGGAGACCATCGAGTCGTTCCACCGAACGGGAGATCTCCACCAGGCCGGACAACTCGTCACGCGGGCGCAGGAGGCGGCGTCGGGCCACGACGGGTCGGTCCTGTCGATCGACGCGCACCTGTCGGTCGTCGAGAGACCCGTTCTACCGCGGGAGGTCCAGACGCTCGCGGAGGAGGCGGTACGGATCCTGAGCCGGATCCAGCGCATCGGCGCCTACCCCGAACATCTGCGGGAGTACGCCAACGCCTTCACCGATCACTATGGATCCCACGCCGAGGTGCCGCTGCTGGAGGTGCTCACCGCGGAGACCGGGCTCGGCCCACCCAACGGATACCGCAACCCTCCCCGGGCATACCCGCTCGCCGGCGCGGCGTCCGACGGCGGCCAGGCGCGGGGGCAAGACGTGCTGGCACGGCTGGTCGCGACCGCGCTGGCTCGGGGAGCACGGACCGTCGAACTGGACGATCAATGGATGGCCGAGCTGGCCGACGCCGCCGACGGCACGGGGGACAGCCGCCCGCCGGCGTCCGTCACGGACGTCTGTATGCAGCTTCTCCCACCCGGTGACGACCATCCGTCATGGCGCGCCGTCCTTGGTCTCTACAGCCTCTCCGTCGGCGGCCGCATGTCGGCCCGCTTCCACGACATGCTCGACCAGCGGACGCGCCAGGCGTTTCGTGACCTGGCACGGGAGGAGGAGGAGCGGCTCGCGCCCTACCTCGCCGTCGAGCTCACGTACCTGCCGTTGCAGGGCCGCTACGCCAACATCGCCATGCGGCCGTGCCTGCTGGGCTGGGAGCTGCCGGTCAACGTGACCCCCGGCGTGCCGGACGAGCGTGTGATCACGCTCGAGGACGTCCTTGTGAGCGTGGGCCACCACGGCCGCCTGCGGCTGCGCAGCGCCAGGCTCTCGCGCGACCTGCACGTCACGCAGAACACCCAGTTGAACCCGCTGCTCGCGCCCAACGTCTGCCGCTTCCTCGTGGAGGTCTCCCGGGCGTTCTTCCGGCCGATGACCGTCTTCGACTGGGGGACGCTTGGAACGGACATGCCGTTCCTGCCCCGCGTGACCCGGGGAGACCTGGTACTGCGGAGAGCCCGGTGGAGACTCCGGCGGGCGGACGCCCCTCCCGGGGGCGCAGGACGAGGCCACGAGAGCCTTCCGGCGTTCGCCAGAGCCGTTCGCGAGTGGCGGGAGCTGTGGAAGGTGCCGCGCCGGGTACAGCTCACCGAGGCGGACAACTGCATCCTGCTCGACCTGGACAGCGCCCCTTCCCTCGAAGAGCTACGGCTGGCGCTGATACGCCTGCGCGACAAGAGCGCCACGCTCGAAGAGGTACTGCCCGGACCCGGCGACGGGTTCGTACAGGACGCCCAAGGGGAGCGCTACACCGCCGAAGTGGTCGTCCCCGTGGTGGCCGGCGCGGAGCCCGTCGAGACGCGGAAGACCGAGGCGGAGCCGGCGAGCTCCGCCCGCGCCCTGGCATCGCGGCGGGACCGCCTGCGGACGGTGGGCAGCGACTGGCTGTACGTGAAGCTGTACGCCGAGCGCCCGGCGCACGACACCATCATCACCGGCGAGGTGGCGGAACTGTCGGGTGACCTGACCCGGCGGTACGGCGTCGGCCACCCGTTCTTCCTCCGTTACGTCGATCCGGACCACCACCTCCGCCTGCGGTTCCACGTGCCACAGGAAGGCACCCGCGCAGGGGTGCTCGGTGACGTCGCAGGATGGGCCGGCCGCCTGACCGCCTCCGGACTGCTCAAGGACTACTCCTTCGCGACCTACAGCCGGGAGATCGAGCGATACGGCGGGCCCGCGCTCATCGAACACGCCGAGTCGCTGTTCAGGCACGACAGCGCCGCGGTCACCCTGCTTCTGCGCCACCTGACCGGCGGCAAGACGACGCTCGACCGCGTGCCCCTCACGGTGCTCTCCCTGGAGTGGGTGACACGGCTCATGGTCCCCTCCTTCGATGAGCGGCGATCACTCGCCGCAGGGGCGGCGGGCAACGCGGGCGGCACCCAATACCGGGTCGCGGGACGACCCCTGTGGGAGGCCCTCGTAGGACCCGGGCCCGACCAGACGCTGATGGAAGAGGTGGCCGACCTCTGGCAGGGACCGGCGACGGCGTACATGAGGCGGCTCGACGAGGTGACCGAAGCGGGCGAGCTGTGGTCCGACCGCCGGCAGATCATCCGGAGCGTGCTCCATATGCACTGCAACCGGATGGGACTGACCAAGGCGGATGAGGCGGTCGCCTACGGCATGTGGCGGAGGCTGCTGGACCGGATGGCCCACAGCCGCGATCGGCCGTCCCCCGGGGGAACGCGGTGATGGGACGGCTCGCCGCGCCGTGGCGCAGGACCGGCGGAGCGCGCGGCACCCGGGACTTCCTGACCGTTTTCCGGGTGGCGTGGCGTGCCGACCCCTGGCACGTCACGCAGGCGCTCGCCTGCGCGATCGTGGCGGCGGGCAACCCGGCGGTCCAGGTGTGGCTCATGGCGGCGCTGACCCGGTCCTTCATCGAGGCGGCCACGGGACGGTCGGACCTGCGCGGCGTCTTCACCGCCCTCGCCATGATGGCGGCGGCCGGGCTCATCGCCCAGCTCCTCTCCATGGTCCAGACGCGAGCGATGCAGAGGTGCCAGTCCCAGCTCACGGCACACCTGTCGGGCCGCATCGTGGATCGGGCGATACGGCTGACGCTCGTCCAGGCGGAGGACCACCAGGTCCAGGACGCCCTCCAGCGGGCGACCCGGGAGGTGGGCTTTCGGCCCGGCATGCTCCTCCAGCAGATGGTGCAGCTCGTCGGGCAGGTGTCGGGCTTCGCCGCCGTCGGGGTGGTGCTGTTCTCCCTCGACTACCGCGTGGCGCTGCTGGCGATGGTGGCGCCGCTCCCGACTCTGGTCGCCCAGATCCTGGCCGGACGCCGCGGTTACGCGCTCGAACACGCGCGTTCGGCGGACCGGCGGCGGCTCGCGTACTGGCAGCAGCTCGCATCCCAGCCCGAGCCCTTGAAGGAGCTCATCGCACTGCGGCTCGGGCCGCTGGTCGCGGGCCGGCACTCCGCGGTCCTGGCCCGCGTGGTGCGCGAGGATCAGGCTCTGGCCGGACGCAACTTCAGGCAGGGCGTTCCCCTGGCGGTCGTCGCCGCCGTGCTGACCTTCGTGGCGCAGGTGGTGGCGGTGCTGGTGACCGTCGGCACCGCGGGGATAGTGAACATGTTCGCCGTGATCCAGGGGATCGTGGCACTCCAGTCGAACGTGCAGCAGATCCTGTCGTCGCTGAGCAATGCCTATCTCAACCAGCTCTACCTGCGTTCGGTGATGGGATTCCTCGCCCTGCCCGAGGCCGGTGTCACCGAGGGGACGCTCGCCTTCCCCTCCCGCCTCGAACGCGGCGTCGAGCTGCGGGAGGTGACCTTCACCTACCCGGGGACCGAACTCCCGGCCGTCCGCGACCTGTCGGTCACTCTGCGGCCAGGAGAGACGACCGCGATCGTCGGGCTGAACGGCGCCGGGAAGTCGACGCTGGCCAAGCTCATCGGACGCCTCTACGAGCCCACGGCCGGGGAGATCCTCGTCGACGGGAAGCCGATACACGCTTTCACGATCGACAGCCTGCGCGACCGCGTGGCGTTCGTGTTCCAGGACTACGTGCGCTACCAGTTCACCGTGGCCGACAACATCGAGCTCGGCGCGGAAGGCGCGGAAGGCGCGGAAGGCGCGGCGGTGCCGCGCCCGGCGGTCCGGAGGGTGGCCGAAGCGGTGGGAATGGCCGCGTACATCGACGCTCTCCCACAGGGGTACCACACCCAGCTCGGCAAGGTCTTCGAGGGCGGCGTGGACCTGTCGGGCGGGCAGTGGCAGCGGCTGGCCGTCGCCCGGGGGCTGATCCGCGAGGCCAGCGTGCGGGTGATGGACGAGCCGACCGCGGCGATCGACGTCGTGACCGAGGCGTCCCTGCTGGACGTGCTGACCGAGGCGGCGCCCGGCCGGGTGAACGTGCTGATCGGACACCGATTCTCCTCGGTCTCCCGCGCCGAGCGGATCCTCGTGCTGTCCGAGGGACGGCTGGTCGAGGACGGCTCCCACGACGAGCTGATGCGAATGGACGGCGTCTACGCCGACATGTACAAGACCCACGTGCTCGCGCCCGACCCGGCCGTGCCGTGATCCCGAACCGAAGGAAGTGATCGACACATGCTGCTTGCCGTGCTCGACCAGACATCGATCTTCTCGGACGCCGGTCCCGGCGTCGCGGTCAGGGAGACCGTGGACCTGGCCCGGGAGGTCGAGCGTCTCGGCTACCGGCGGTTCTGGATCGCCGAGCACCACGGGCCCACGTCGGGCTGCGGCTCACCGGAGATCCTGGTGGCGGCGGCCGGTGAGGCGACCACCACCCTGCGGGTGGGCACGGGCGCGGTGCTGCTGCCCTACTACAAGCCCCTGAAGGTGGCCACGACGTTCAACCTCCTGTCACGGCTGTTCCCCGGGCGGATCGACCTCGGCGTCGGCCGGGGACCTGGGGCGGGTCCGGCCACGGCCTACCTCCTGGGCGGGAACGGGCCGTCATCGTTCGAGCCGAAGCTCTCCGAGCTGGTCCGGATGATCTCGGACGACTCGGCGGCACCGCAGTTCTTCCCGAAGGCGGATCGACCGGAGCTCTGGGTGATGGGCAGCGGGGGTGGCAGCGTGCACACCGCGGCGCGGCTCGGGCTGCCGTTCTCGTTCGCGCAGTTCATCCACGACCGGCCGAAGCCGGAGGTGGCCGACCAGTACCGCGCGCAGTTCACGTCCGGGGACACCGTTCCACGCTTCAGTCTCTGCGTCAGGGTGGCCTGCGCGGACTCCCGGGAGGACGCGCTGGCGCTCGGAGCGCTCGCCGGATGGCTCCAGACCGCTCACGTGTCCGCGCCCTCGGCGCTCAAGGGCACGATGCCCTCGTGGAGCGAGTTGCGAGAGCTCGCGGCGCCATCGGGGCCGCCCACGGCGTCGACGCTCATCGGCACGCCTTCGGAGGTGCAAGAGCAGCTCGGCGAGCTCATCGCCGCCTACCGTCCCGATGAGCTGGCCGTCACCACGGCATGCCCGCGCTTCGATCTGCGGGTTCGTACATTCGAACTGATCCAGGAGATGTGCGGGGCGCTGGTGCCCGCCGGGTAACCCTTCCAGCGCCCGCCTGGGAACGGCGTGCCGGGTCACGCTCCGCCCGCCGGGTGAGCCCTTCCGTGGACGAATGTGGCGTGGCGTACCGGGTCAGACTCCGCCGGCCACGTGCGCGGGGGTGAGGGTCCTCGGCTGGAAGCCCCGGGCCAGCGTGATGATGGCCGCCGCCAGCACGAGGGGCGCGATGAAGGCGATCTGGTAGTTCGCGGCCTCCGCGATGCCACCGACCAGGGCCGCTCCCACGATGAAGCCCACGTAGTTGAACATGTTGACGCGGGCGATCGCGACGCCCGTGCCGGCCGGGTCGAGCCGTCCGGCCGCCGAGAACGACTGGGGCGCCACCACCGACAGCCCCACACCGGTCAGGCCGAAGGCCACGATGGCCAGCGGTTCGTTGGGCGCGGTCACGATGCCGGCCAGGCCCAGGGCGGCGAGCGCTCCGCCGATGCGGACGATCGCGGCAGGGCCGTACCTGCGGACGGCGAAGTCGCCACCGACCCTCACCACGAAGGTCGTCGCCTGGTACGCCCCGAGCGCCAGCGGGATCACCGCCGCGGAGGAGTGCATGATCTTGTCCATGTAGACGGAGCCGAAGTTGGAGATGGACGCGTCGCCGACGTAGAGGAAGGCCATCGCCAGGCACAGCGGCAGGATCGGCCGCCACGGGAAGCGAGCGCCCGAGGCCACGGTCTCGGTCGCCACGTGCTCCTCTTCGGGACCGCACAGGGTGCGGCCGGCGATCAGGGCGATCACGACGCCCGCCAGCATGGCGACGGCGAAGGTGACCGGAAGACCCAGCCCAACGCCTCCGGCCGCCGATGCCCAGACGGCGCCGATGACCGCCGCCGCGCTCCACAGGGCGTGGAATCCGGTGAGTATCGGCTTGGCGTACCTGCGCTCGACCGTGACGGCCTGCATGTTCATGCCCGCGTCGACCGCCCCGAGGCACAGGCCGAACAGCACGTTGGCCGCGACAAGCTGGGGGACGTTCGACGCCAGCCCTGCCAGGACGACCGCCAGGGCCGCGAGGGGCTGGGCGACCCGGAGCACCCACCGGCTGCCGAACCGCTTGGCGATCTCCCCCGCGAGCACGCTGCCGACGCCCGCGATCACGGGCACGACGAGGAGCAGGATGGACAACTCGCCGTCACTGAGCCCGTGCTTCTTCTGCAGGGCCGCCACCTGGGTGAGCAAGGTGGCGAAGGTCAGCCCTTGCACGAAGAAGACGGCGTAGGTGGCGAGGCGCGCGCGCCGGTCACGTTGGGTGGGCACCGCGGCCTCCGGGGGGCTGAAACATGAGGCGAATTCAGGTTTCGCCAGGGTACGAGCACCGGCCACCCCGGTCAATGGGCGGCCGGTGAAGTCGGCGACCGGTTGACGAAACAGAGCCGCCCGCACGGAGGAAGGCGTCAGTCGATCAGGCGAGCGGTCATCTTCCAGACGGCGAGGATCCACATCAGGGCGGCGAAGAGGAGGAGGGCGCCCACGTGGATGAGGTCGTGAAGGCCCAGTTTGGCGAAGACGGCGTCCCTGACGAGCTCGACGCAGTGGTACAGCGGGTTGAGCCTGGCGACCCCCGCAGCCCACGAGGGCAACTGGTCGACCGGGAAGAACGTGCCCGCGACCAGGAACATGGGCGCCAGCACCCCGCTGATGATGTAGTCGAAGGTGTTGATCGTCGGCACGATGGCCGACACCCAGATGCCGAACAGCGCGAACGCCAGCCCGGTGAGGAACCCGATGAACGGCACCAGCAGCATGCCGGGACCCGGAGGCAGCCCGAACGCCATGCCCACGATCATGGGCGCGCAGCCGTAAACCCCCGCCTTGGCGGCGAGCCAGGAGGCCTCGGCGGTGACCAGCTCATGAACGTCGACGGGCGCGGCCAGCACCGCGTCGTAGGTGTGCTGGAAGGTGCGGCGGATGAAGGTGCCGAACATCGCCCCGAAAGCGCTGATGAACAGCACCGAGGTGGCGACCACGCCCGTCGAGACGAAGTCGCGGTAGTCGTACCCGTACGCGGCGCCGATCACCGCGCCGAAGCCGAAGCCGAACGCCAGCAGGTAGATCGTGGGCTCGACGAGCGAGGCGAAGGAGGTGGACGCCCAGTAGCGCTGGTAGAGCACCATCTCGCGGCGCCACACCCCGCGCACGGGCGCCCACTCGAACCACCGCAGCGTCGGCTCGCTCGTGACGGCAGGACTGGCGGTCATTCGACACTCTCCCCGGTCAGGACGACGAACACGTCTTCGAGGCTGGCGGCACGCCGGACGTTGGCCGGGCCGAGCTCCTGGCGGAGGGACTCGGGCTGCCGCTCGGCCGCGAGGACCGAGACCGAAGGGCCGGTGCGCCGGGTCGGGAGACCGGCGTTCTTGGCCAGCTCCTCCACCTCGGAGAGCCGCTCGGGCGGGCCGTAGTGCTCATCGACATGCGTGCCGGCGTGCTCGGCGATGAGGTCGGCGGGCGTGCCGCGCGCGACGACCTTGCCGTGCGACATCAGCGCGCACTCGTCGGCGAGCCGCTCGGCCTCCTCGATGTAGTGCGTGGACATCAGCGTGGTGACGCCTTCGGAGCGCAGCGCCGCCACCAGCGACCACAGCTCCTGCCGGACCTGCGGGTCGAGGCCGACGGTCGGCTCGTCGAGCAGCACCAGCCGGGGGCGGTGCACGAGGCCACGGGCGATGAGCAGCCGCCGTCTCATGCCGCCGGAGAGGTTGCCCGTCTTGGTGTCGGCGCGGTCGACGAGCTGGGCCACCGCCAGCGCGCGGCCGACCGCCGCCGCGCGGTCGTCCTTGGGGACGCGGTAGAGGTGGGCGAAGACCTCGAGATTCTGCCGGGCCGTGAGCTCCTCGTCGAGATTGTCCTGCTGCGGCACGACGCCCATCGCGGCGCGCGCCCTCTTGGACGCGCCGGGAAGGGAATGGCCAAGGACGGTGATCTCACCTTTGTCGGCGCGTGACTGGGCGGTCAGCAGACGCATCGTCGTGCTCTTGCCCGCTCCGTTGGGGCCGAGCAGCCCCAGGCAGATGCCGTGGGGGACCTCGAGGTCGAGACCATCGACCGCGGTGACGTCGCCGTACCGCTTCACCACTCCGCGGATCGAGATCGCGCTCAAGGCAGGGTCGGGCGCAAGTGTGTCTCGTGATCGCGCATGCAAGGTGGCCACACCGCCACCATAGGAAACGTCACCGACACTTCTCCAAGGGTTTTCCGCGCCCGGCCCATGTGGCCACGGCGCCCGGCCACATGGCCATGGCGGCCCGCCCCCGGTAGGCGCTTGGCCGTCGTACGTTCCTACGGCCAGACTCTCTCGCCGCTGGGGACGTCCGGGGACGGCGCCAGCCGTACGGCCCGGGTGTCCTTCACGGTGAAGGCGTCGACCACGTGCCGGTTGTGCACGAGGAAGCCGACGACGCCCGCCACGGCCTGCGCCCCCCGCTCGGCACGCGCGTGGCCGGTCAGCAGGTAGATGTGCGGAGCCGAGAGCTTGTCGAGGAGGAACCGGCGGCCGTGCCGGTGGACGTCCTGCAGAGCCTTCACGGGTATCGGTTGGTCTGAGGTGAACCACACGGCGACATCCCACATGGGCAGTTCGACGTCTGGGCTCGCCGACTCCTCGAAGCAGGTGACGCAGCCGTGGCGGGCGTCCTGCCCATGGGGGCACGCCCAGAAAGCGGCATCGTCCCTGTAGCTCACGCGTTGGGCTCCTTCTTGCGCAGGCAGGCGATCATCATGTGCTGCCCCCGATGAACACAGAGGCCGTAATGGCCGAGGTCAGATAATTCTGACCGAACTTCTGTCCTGATGTGCTCCGTACCTGGTGGCATTCCGGCGGGTCGTGGCGAATCGGGTACGTCGGTGTCCTCCTCGCGGGTTACTGTCGAGGCGTGGAAGCCGAGCGCCGCGCGCGTTACGACCGTTGGAACAGCCGTTGGAACCAGCAAGGGGCACCGGCCCTGCGGCAGTTCCTCTCCGGCATGCTGAACGGCGTGTCGACCACCAGGCAGGGCCCGGCCCCCCACGAGCTGAGGGCTTCCGACGCCGATCGTGAGCGTGTGGTCGACGTCCTGCGCGACGCCGTGGCCGACGGCAGGCTCACCCACCAGGAGCACGAGGAGCGGGTGGAGAGCGCCTACACCGCCCGCACCCTCGGCGAGCTGGCCGCCGTCACCGCCGACCTGCTGCCCGAGGACCTCCAGCCGCTGCGCGCCGACGGACGGCCCGTTATGGCGCTGTTCCGTTCCGAGCAGCGCGGGGGCCGCTGGGTGGTTCCCTCGCACTACTCGGTCACGGCCGTCGGCACCGGCGTCTCGCTCGACCTGCGTGAGGCGCTGCTCCAGAGCAGCCACATCACGGTGCAGGCCACCGTGGTGGGAGCGACGCTCACACTGATCGTCCCGGATGGCGTCCGCGTGATCATCCCCGCGTCGTCGATGCTCGGCGGGAAGAAGAACCAGGTCCCCGCGTCGGTGCCTCCCGACGCGCCGGTGATCGAGGTCACCGGCACGATCATGATGGGCAACGTCGTCACCAAGTACCCCAAGCCGCCCAAGCGGGGCTGGTCCAGGCGCCGCAGGCCGTAGCCGGGGCGCCGCCCGTCAGGTGGCGGTGTCGAAGTTGATCGCGCTGTAGGCCCGCAGCTTCCAGAGCTGGTGCTCGCTCTCGACCTTGCGCACGGTGCCGGACCGGCCGCGCATGACCAGTGAGTGGGTGACCGCGGCCCCGCTGCGATAGCGGACTCCGGCCATGAGCTCCCCGTCGGTGATCCCCGAGGCGGCGAAGAACACGTCGTCGGAGGTCACCAGGTCGTCGGTGGTCAGCACGCGGTCGAGGTCGTGCCCGGCGTCCAGGGCGCGGCGGCGCTCATCGTCGTCACGTGGCCACAGCTTGCCCTGGATCACGCCGCCCAGGCACTTCAGCGCGCAGGCCGCGATGATGCCCTCCGGCGTGCCGCCGATGCCGAGCATCAGGTCGATGCCGGTGTCCGGGCGAGCCGCCATGATCGCGCCGGCCACGTCGCCGTCGGTGATGAACTTGATGCGCGCCCCGGTCTCGCGGATCTCCTTGACGAGCCGCTCGTGGCGGGGCCGGTCGAGGATGACCACCATGACGTCGGACGGCGAGGCGCCCTTGGCCCGGGCCACGGCGTCGATGTTGGCGGCCACGGGAGCGTTGATGTCCACCGCGTCCGCCGCCTCGGGCCCGGTCGCGAGCTTGTCCATGTAGAAGACCGCCGACGGGTCGTACATGGACCCGCGCGGGCTGACGGCGATCACGGAGATGGCGTTGGGCATGCCGAGCGCGGTCAGCCGGGTGCCGTCGATCGGGTCCACGGCCACGTCGCACTCGGCTCCGCTGCCGTCACCCACGCGCTCGCCGTTGTACAGCATGGGCGCGTTGTCCTTCTCGCCCTCGCCGATCACCACGACACCGTCCATGGAGACCGTATTGATCAGCTGGCGCATGGCGTTGACCGCGGCGCCGTCGGCGCCGTTCTTGTCGCCTCTGCCCACCCAGCGGGCCGCGGCCATCGAGGCGGCCTCGGTGACGCGGACCAGTTCGAGAGCGAGGTTGCGATCGGGCGCGCGCTCCTCTGTGGCCAATGCGGGCGGTACGGACGTCTGCTCCGACATGGTGACAAGCCCTTCTAATTGGTGCGAACGGCGATCGGACGCCCTGTACTGGACCTACCTGCTTCCCCGCTTTCTAATCCAGCCGACTGCAACGATCGTAGTTGTCTCACTCCAGCGGGCGATGGGGGGATACTGTCGCCTCCATGAGCAGTGACACGGAACGACCGGTGACTGTGCGCACCTCGGAGCGCGGCGCCGCCACGCGTGGCGCACTCCTGGACGCCGCCAGGGAGATATTCGTCACACGCGGCTTCGCCGAGGCCGGGGTCACCGACGTCGTCTCCCGTGCGGGCGCCAGTGTCGGCAGTCTCTACCACCACTTCTCCGGCAAGGCCGATCTTTACCTCACCCTCTTCGACGAGTTCCAGGCCCGCCAGACCCAACGGACCAAACAGGCCGTCCAGGCGGCTCGCGCCGACGGCGAGTCCGATCCGATGCGGCTGTTCATCGCCGGCGCCCGCGCCTATCTCGAAGGCTGCTTCGACGAGCGCGAGCTCGCCGCTCTGTTCCTGCGCGGAGACGGGCCTCCCGGCTTCGAGGTGATCATGAGAGACCGCATGCGCCAGTGGGCCCGGCGCAACGCCGCCCTCTTCGAGGACGACCGAGGCGCCCTGGTCGCGGTCGTGACGGGCGCGCTGGCCGCCGCGGTGTCCGAGGTCGCGCTGTCGGAGGACGTGGCGGCCTCCAGGAGGCTCGCCGAGGACGTCCTGTTGATCATCTCGCAGATCCGCCGCCCGTAGGCCCGGCTCCCCGGTGGGTTGCGCGTCCCGGAACGCTCTTTGATCAACGCGCGGGTCCGCCGCCCGTAGATCGCCGGCCCCGGGTCCCCCGGTGGGGTGCGCGTCCCCGACCGCCCTCACCGGCCGGTATTGTCGCTGGCTGTGCGTCGATTCACCGAAGGATTCCGCGGATACGTGTTCGCCGTGCTCTTCTGCCTGGCGCTCGTCGGGATCTTCCTGCTGATCACGCCGCAGAGCCGCGAGGAGCACATCCCCAGGGTCGACTACTCGATGACCCTCGCCGACCTCCGCCGCACCGCGTCGTACGAGGTCGTGGCGCCCGAGCCGGTCCCGGCCAACTGGGTGCCGAACAGCTCCAACGTCGACAGGAACGCCTACGTCACCTGGCGGCTCGGATTCGCCACGGCCAAGCGCTCCCACGCCATGCTGGCCCAGAGCGACGAGCCGGGCGCCCAGTTCGCCAACCGCCTGGCCAACACCGACAAGGTGTCAGGAAGCCGGCAGATCAACGGGGAGACCTGGCAGGAGCGCTTCCGTCCCGACAAGAAGCAACGCTCGCTGGTCCGCCTCCAGCCAGGCGCGACCGTCGTGGTCACCGGCCTGGCCGACTGGGACGAGCTGGCCCAGCTCGCCGGCTCGCTGAAGCCCCAGCCCAAGACCACCTCGACGCCCACACCCAACGGCACGGCCACACCGCGCTAGCTCGGCCGCCCGGTACCCACGCTAGGCCGGCCGCACGGCCGCGCCGCGCTAGCTCGGCCGCCCGGTCACCCCGGCGCTAGAAGGGGGCGTTCTCCGTCTTGGCGTCGGGTTCCTCGCGTCGGGCCATGGCGGCGGCGAGCCGCACCCGGGCCCCCTGCAGCCACTCCTCGCAGAGCGCGGCGAGCCTCTCACCACGCTCCCAGAGCTCGATCGACTGCTCCAGAGTGAGGCCACCCGCCTCCAGGCGCCTGACCACCTCGGTCAGCTGCTCACGGGCCTGCTCGTACGACGGCGTCTCAGCTTTCTCCTCAGCCACGGAACCCACCCTACGGGCACCCACCACGTCCCCCGTCTCAGATGGACGGCTTGGTCACGGTGACGCCGATGCGGTCGTCGGGGAACCGCACGCTCAGCTCCTCGCCCTCGCTGACGCTCGACGCGCGGCGTACGACCTCGCCGGAGGGGAACTGCACGATGGCATAGCCGCGTTCGAGGGTGGCGGCGGGGGACAGCGTGACCAGACGGGCGCGCACGTGCTCCATGGAGTCCTCCGCGCGATCGAGGGATGAGATCAGGCAGCGGCGTGCCCGGTCGCGAAGCCCGTCGACCTGCTCCGCGCGGCGCTCGATCTCACGGACCGGGTCGGCCAGCGAGGGGCGGGAGCGCACCGCCGTCACCCACGACATCTCGCGCTCGAGCCAGCCGACCACCACGCGCCGCCCCCGGTCGCGCAGCTGCCCGATCAGGGCGAGTTGCTCGCCCACATCGGGGACGACCTTCTTGGCGGCGTCGGTCGGCGTCGAGGCGCGCACGTCGGCGACCAGATCGATCAGGGGATTGTCCTGCTCGTGGCCGATGGCGCTGACCACCGGCGTGCGGCAGGCCGAGACGGCGCGTACCAGCGACTCGTCGGAGAACGGCAGCAGGTCTTCGAGCGAGCCGCCACCCCGGGTGATGATGATCACATCGATCTCGCGGTCGGTGTCGAACTTGTGGAGGGCCTCGGTCACCTCTCCCACCGCGTACGGCCCCTGGACGGCCACGGTCTCCACCTTGAAGCGGACGGCGGGCCAGCGGCGGCGGGCGTTCTCCAGGACGTCTCGCTCGGCGGCCGAGTCACGGCCGCAGATCAGCCCGATGGCACCCGGCAGGAACGGCAGCCGGCGCTTGCGGTCGGCGTTGGACAGGCCTTCGGAGACGATGATCTGCCGGAGCCGCTCCAGCCTGGCCAGCAGCTCGCCGATGCCCACCGGCCGGATCTCCAGCGCGGTGAACGCGAACGAGCCCCTGTTCACCCAGAAGTCGGGCTTGACCAGCACGACCACCCGCGCGCCGTCCGCCGGCCTCGGGACGGTCGCCTCGTACACGTTGCGCGGGCAGGTGACCCTGGCCGACACGTTGGCCACGGGATCGCGCAGGGTGAGGAACACCGTGCCGCCGCGAGAGGACAGCTCGGTGATCTGCCCCTCGGCCCAGACGGTGCCCAGCTTGCCGATCCACTGTGCCACCATCTGCAACACCGAGCGGATGGGCAGTGGCTGCTCCGGTGAGGTCTTGGCCGTCATGCGGGCAGCCTACAAACCATCGGCGACTATTCCCCCGCTTCAAGCTTGGCGAGGCGCTTGGCGTACATCTGGACGATGTCGTCCCTGCCCGAGGTCTTGCGCTCGTATTCGATGAGCGTGCGGATCTCGTCGGCGGACTTGCCGCGCAGCCGGGCGCGCAGAGAGGCCATGGTGAGGTCGGAGTAGCCCGGCATGGGCTCGGCCAGGGTCGAGGTCGTCCCTGCGGCCGAGGAGGCGACACCGGCGGACGGCGCGGACGCGGCCACCTCGGGAGCGGTCTGGACCGCGTCGGCCAGCTTGCCCGCCTCGGCCCGGGGCTTCCTCGTCCGCGTCTTGGTCTCGGCCTTGGCTTCAGCCTTGGGCTTGGCCTTGGTCTCGGCCTTGGTCTCAGCCTTGGGCTCAGCCTCGGCCTTGGCTTCAGCCTTGGCCTTGGTCTCAGCCTTGGTCTCGGCCTTGATCTTGGGCTTCGCCTTGGACTCGGGCTTCGCCGGAGTGGACTTGGGCTTCCTCGCCTTGGTCGCCGGCTTCGCCGTCCCGGCCACGGGCTCGGTCACCGTGGCGGGCTCTGTGACGGTGGCGGGCTGCTCTGTGACGGTGGCGGCCTCGGCACGCCCCTGCTCACCCGCGGCCGGGGAGGCCGTCCCCGCGCCGGGCGCCGGCCTCATCGTGGGCGCGGGTGCGGGGGGCGGGGCGGCCACGGTGGACTCGGTCTTCGGCGCGGACCCGTTGAGGCTGTCACCCGGAGCGCTCGGGCGCGGCGCGAAGATGACGGGCTCACGCTTCGCCGGCTTCTCATCTCGATCTTCGGCCGCCACGGGGGCCGCCGCCGTTCGACCGGCCGGCTGCGTGTCGGACGCCGCCCTTTCGTCCTCGTTCAGCAGCCGCTTGATGCCGGTGCGGATGCGGTCGCTCAGCATCAGAGCCTGCCCGACTCCGGTGAGCGCGGTCTGCAGCACGTTGAGGGGCAGGTCCTTGGCCTTTTCCTTCAACTCGCTCGGGTTGGAGACGGTCTGTCGGACGTTGTTGGCTATGGTGCGGACGATGTCGGTCACTGACATGCCGGCTCCCTAGAGGTTCTGATATTGGACGACCAGTCTGACCAGACTGTGCCGCATGAGGTCAAGGGGCGGACGGACAGGGCCGTCGCACACTCCCTCAAGCATAGGAAAGCAGATAAACGGTGCGTGACGATGGATCGCAAGCATCAAGGCGGGAAGGAATCCCCGAGCACATAGCATTGAGGCATGACTTCGGAGACCTCTGCGACCCGTCGTGTCCTGGTGGCCAAGCCGCGCGGTTACTGCGCGGGCGTCGACCGCGCAGTTCAGGCGGTCGAGAAGGCTCTCGAGCGATACGGCGCCCCCATCTACGTCCGCAAGCAGATCGTCCACAACACCCACGTGGTCAAGACCCTCGAGGAGCGCGGCGCGATCTTCGTCGAGGAGACCGACGAGGTGCCCGAGGGTGCCATCGTCGTGTTCTCCGCGCACGGTGTCGCCCCGGCCGTCCACGACGAGGCGGCCCGGCGGTCCCTGAAGACCATCGACGCCACCTGCCCGCTGGTCACCAAGGTCCACAACGAGGCCAAGCGGTTCGCCGCCGGCGACTACGACATCCTGCTCATCGGCCACGAAGGCCATGAGGAGGTCGAGGGTACGGCGGGCGAGGCCCCCGACAGCATCCAGCTCGTCGACGGCCTCGACGGGGTCGACCGCGTCCAGGTGCGCGACCCCGAGCGGCTCGTCTGGCTCTCCCAGACCACGCTGTCGGTCGACGAGACCAACGAGACGGTCACGCGGCTCAGGGAGCGTTTCCCCAACCTCATCGACCCGCCGAGCGACGACATCTGCTACGCCACGCAGAACCGCCAGATCGCGGTGAAGGAGATCGCCCGCGAGTCGCAGCTCGTCATCGTCGTCGGCTCGACCAACTCCTCCAACTCCAAGCGCCTCGTCGAGGTCGCCAGGGACGCCGGGGCCGACGCCTCCTACCTCGTCGACAACGCCTCGTTCATCGAGGACGCGTGGCTGGACGGCGTCACCACCGTGGGCGTGACCAGCGGCGCTTCGGTGCCCGAGGAGCTCGTGGAGCAGGTGCTGGCCCGTCTCGCCGGACACGGCTTCGACGATGTCCAGGAGGTCGAGTCGGTGGCCGAGAGCGTGCGCTTCGCCCTGCCCCACGAACTCCGCCGCGACCTACGCGCCGCCGCCCACTGAGCCGTCACCCGCTTCGCGTGGCGCCACGCCAGCCGTCACTCCGCTTCGCGTGGCGTTCGCTGAGCCGTCACTTCGCTTAGTGCGGCGATGTCGTCACTCCGCGTCGCCGGCCGTACCGGTGTCGATGATCGCGTCGGCCCGGTCCCGCACACGGTCGGCGGCGAAGTACGCCTGCTCCTGGCGGGCCCATCGTTCCCAGTGGGGGCGGTAGGTCTCGCCGTCGCGGCTCAGCGCCCTCGCCCGGCGCACGCTGACGGGGGCCTCCATCCAGACCAGGAACGATGTGTACGGCCGCGCGGCCACCGCGCCGGTTCCCACACCCTCGACGACCACGACCTTCGACGGCGGCACCTCGCGCCACTCGGCGTACGCCCCCAGCGTCCAGTCGTAGCGTCGCCAGCGGGCGGCCTCCCCGCCGGCGAGCGGGCGCAGGATCCACTCCACGAGCCGGTCGACGCCGTCGCGCAGGCCGTCCCAGCCGGGATACAGATCGTCCATGTGGATCAGGGCCGCGTCCAGCTCGCCGGCCAGGGCCCTGCCCATCGTCGTCTTGCCGGACCCCGAGGGCCCGTCCACGGCGATCACCCGGGTGGCTCCGGCCACGCGGGTCGCCGGGTTCATGGCAGCACTTCGCCGTGCGGGAGGGCTCGCCGGAACCGTCGTGCCCGCTCGCGCAGCGCCACCGGGTCGCCGCCGTCGGCCGCGTCGCCGATGAGCGGCGAGCCGACGCCCACGGCGACCGCCCCCGCGTCGAGGTAGGCGCCCGCCTGGTCCACCCGCACGCCTCCCACCGGGATCAGCGGGACGCGGGGGAAGGGCTCGCGCAGCCCGGCGATGTAGGAGGGGCCGTGCACCGAGGCAGGGAAGATCTTGACGGCCGTGGCGCCCGCCACCGACGCCGTCCACACCTCGGTCGGGGTCAGGGCCCCGACCAGGGTCGGCATCCCCAGCTCGATGCCCCTCGTCGCGCCCTCGCACATGGCGGGGGTGACCAGGAACTCCGCGCCGGCGTCCCGGGCACCGTCGGCCTCGGCACGCGTCAGGACCGTGCCCGCCCCGAGAGTCACCTGGTCACCGAGCTCGGTGCGGATCCTGCCGATGACCTTCAGGGCGTCCGCGCCGGTGAGCGAGACCTCCATGACGTCGATGCCCTCCTCGGCGAGGACGCAGGCGGCGCGGAACGACGACTCGGGGTCGACTCCCCGGATGATCGCCAACAGGTGCTTCTTCCACAGCAGGCTCAGCAACTCCATGTACGGCTCCACGCTCTGTTCTCGCAGCAGGTTGGGACAGGGGTCTCACGCGGTTCACAGCGACTCGGCGGGCTTCACGGCGGCACGGCACAGGGGCGGGACGGCTGGGTGCGGGACGGCTCGCGGGCGCGACGGCTCGGGGGCGACGGCCGTCACGGCAGGGCGGTGAGCGATCTGCGGGGAAGGCGTCGGTCAGTCCTTCTGCTCCCTCGCGGATCCGTAGGTGCGGGGCTCGAAGTAGCCTTCCGGCTCGGGGACGAAGTGCTGCTCGTCGCCCGGCTGTCTGCGCCTGGTGTCGGCGGCGGGGCGGCTCGCGCGCAGGTCCGCGCGCAGTTCGCCGATGTTCGCGGGAAGGCCACGGAACCAGGCGATGGCCAGTACGAGCGCCGAGCCGCCGAACAGCCACGGCGCCGCCGCCGAGAGGTTCGTGAACATGCCGAGGCCGAGCGCCTGGATCAGCGACGGCGCCCCGAACACGCCGATCACCGCGCTGATCAACGTGGCGACGAAGAAGATCAGAGGCGGCGCGACCACAAGGGACAGCAGATCACGTGGTTGCACGAGCAGGACGGCGGCCAGGCACGCCACGGTGAAGACGAGCCCGACGATGAACGTCGAACCGGTCACCTCTGAAGCGAGCGTGATCACGAAAATGAGCGCGATGGCACCCCGGGCGGTCAGCCTGACTCCCGGTCGCGCCCGTTCCTGTGTTACCACTGTCGCCCCCTCCGAGCCTGGTCGGCGGCCTCATGGCCGGCAGGCTGGCCCTACGACGAGTCTCGCGCCAACTTACCGTTCAGGCGAGGGGCCGGGAACGGGCTTGCCGTCTCTTCACCGTGCGGTTGCGGGGTCTCTTCCCCCGCCGGCTCGGGCGGCTCCGCGCGGCCCCACTCGGACACCTCACCATGCGCTTCCGCCTCGGAACCGTCGATCTCCTCCTCCGGGAACGGCTCGTCTTCGAAGGCATGGGGTCCCCTCCGCGGCGGAGCATCCGCGGAGGCGTGGGCTTCCGTTGGTGGCGGCTCCTCTTGGGAGGCGCCGGACCGCGGTTCCGTGAGGTCCTCGCCGACGAGCTCCGGCATGGACGGTGGCCTCGGCAGTTCCTCGACGAGCTCCGGCTGGGGGAGCGGCCCGTCGACCAGGCCGAGGTCGTTCAGCTTGCGCGCGCTCACGAGCACGCGGCTCTCCAGCGAGCCGACCGTCTTGTTGTAGGCCACGACGGCCCGGCTCAGCGCCTTGCCCACCGCGTCGACGTTGCGGCCCATGGCACCGAGCCGCTCGTACAGCTCCTTGCCGAGATCGAAGACCGCCCGGGCGTTCTCGCTCAGCGCCTCCTGCTGCCAGGCGTACTGCGCCGTACGGAGCATGGTGATCAACGTGGTGGGGGTGGCGATGTGCACCCGCCTGTTCATGGCGTGTTCCAGCAGGCTCGGGTCACGCTCCAGCGCGGGGGCCAGGAACGCCTCCCCGGGGATGAACAGCACCACGAACTCGGGCGCCGGGCTGAACGCCTGCCAGTACGCCTTGGCGGCGAGCCTGTCGACGTGCTCGCGCAGGTGACGGGCATGGGCGTCGAGCCGCGCTTCCTGCATTTCGCTCTCACCGGCCTCCGCGGCGTCCAGGTAGGCCGCCAGCGACACCTTGGAGTCCACGACGATGTTCTTGCCGCCCGCGAGGCGGACGACCATGTCGGGCCGTACGACTCCATCGGCGGTGGTGGCGGAGGCCTGCTCGTCGAAGTCGCAGTGCCGCGCCATGCCGGCGATCTCGGCGACCCGGCGGAGCTGGAGCTCTCCCCACCTGCCGCGCGCCTCCGGTCGCCGCAACGCGCGCACGAGGGCCGTCGTCTGCGTCTTGAGCTGTTCGGAGCTCTCCCGTACGAACTCCATCTGCTTGCCGAGCTCCGCTTGGGCGACACGGTTGCCCGTCTCGCTCTCGCGGAGCTGCTCCTGCACCCTGGCAAGGGTCTCCCTCAGCGGGGCGACGAGGTTCTCCACGGCCTGCCTGCGCTGCTCCAGATCCCCGGCGGCGTCGGCCCGGGAGGCGGCGAGCCTGCCCTCCGCCAGCTCGAGGAAGCGCAGGTTGTTGACGTCCAGTGCCCGCGTGGACAGAGACTGGAAACGCTGGGTCATCTGCTCCTCGACGTAGGCGACCTTCTCCTCGGCGGCCTGCGCCCGGGCCTCGGCGAGCGCGACCTTGCTCTCGGCCTCCGACGCCCGGGCCGTCGCCCGGACCCGCCCGAGCGCGAAGCCGATGACCAGCCCGGCGGCGAGGCCCACGGCCAGTTGGAAGGCGAGTGCGATGACGTTCACCTCCGGCATGATTCCAGGCCCGTGACCCCCGCGGGTGTCCTGCGTACGACCGGAGCACCGTAAACTCGGCCAACGTGAGCCTGAGCATCGGCATCGTCGGCCTGCCCAACGTCGGCAAGTCCACGCTATTCAACGCGTTGACCAAGAGCGGGAACGCCCTCGCGGCGAACTACCCGTTCGCCACCATCGAGCCCAACGTGGGCATCGTCGGCGTGCCCGACGCCCGGCTGGGGAAGCTGGCCGAGATCTTCGGCTCCGCGAAGATCCTCCCGGCCAAGGTGGAGTTCGTCGACATCGCCGGCCTGGTCAAGGGCGCGTCCGAGGGGCAGGGGCGCGGCAACCAGTTCCTGGCCAACATCCGTGAGACCGATGCCATCTGCCAGGTGATCCGGGTCTTCAACGATCCCGACGTCACCCACGTCGACGGCGAGATCTCCCCGCGGCGCGACATCGAGACGATCAACACCGAGCTCATCCTCGCCGACCTGCAGACCATCGAGAAGGCCCTGCCCCGGCTCGCCAAGGAGTCGAAGTTCAACAAGGACCGCAAGGTGGTGCTCGAGGCGGCCGAGGCCGCCTCCAAGGTGCTCGACGGCGGCACGACGCTCTACGCCTCGAGTCTCGACCTCGCCGACCTGCGTGAGCTGCACCTGCTGACGGCCAAGCCGTTCCTGTACGTCTTCAACCTCGACGCCGACGAGCTCACCGACCAGGAGCTGCGCGGACGGCTCTCCGAGCTGGTCGCACCGGCCGAGGCGGTCTTCCTGGACGCCAAGATCGAGTCGGAGCTGGTCGAGCTGCCCGACGACGAGGCGCTGGAGCTGCTCCAGTCGGTGGGCCAGGAGGAGTCGGGCCTCACCCAGCTCGCCCGCGTGGGGTTCGAGACCCTGGGCCTGCAGACCTACCTCACGGCCGGGCCCAAGGAGAGCAGGGCCTGGACCATCCGGAAGGGCGCCACGGCCCCCGAGGCCGCCGGAGTGATCCACACCGACTTCCAGCGCGGTTTCATCAAGGCGGAGGTCACCTCCTTCCACGACCTGGTGGAGGCGGGGTCGCTGGCGGCGGCCAGGTCGGCGGGCAAGGCCCGCATCGAGGGCAAGGACTACGTGATGCGCGACGGCGACGTGGTGGAGTTCCGCTTCAACGTCTAGAAGACCCGCCCCGCACGGCCGCGTAGGGCCGTCTCGGCATGCGGTCAGCGGAACGCCTCCAGGTTCTTCTCGACCAATCTCGCCGCGAGGTCCGCGCGGGCGTACCCGGGAGTGTGGAGCGTGAAGTAGAGGACGATCGTCATGTTGCCCTTCCGGAAGAGGATCTGCGTCCGGTAGATGCGCGTGCTGACGATGACCTCCTCTCGGGTGTAGGCGAAGGATTCGTCGCCCGCCGTGGACCTCGAGCGGAGCCTGGTCCCGGGGGTCCTTCTCGGTTCCTCCTCCATGGTGGTGCGGGTCGTGGAGTAGACCATGTGGGCGAAGTCGGAGGTCGCCGAGCGGATCGTCGTGAGGTTCATGAAGACGCCGGTGTCGCCCTTCATCCACATGCAACCGCTGTGGGTCTGGAACTGGCGTTTCACCGGGGTGCCGATGATCCGTCCGGCCTGCTGGTCGGTCAGCAGCTTGCAGGCTTCCGGGTCTCCCCTGTAGAGGGCCTCCTTCTCCTTCGCGGGAGAAGGAGCGGCCGCGGAGGTCGCGCGCGTGGTGGTCCCGCCTGGCGGGCGTGCCGTCGTCTGAGGACTCAGCCACACGTCCCGGGTCGCGACCCCGGCGGCGGTGACCATGACCACCGCGAGTACCGAGCCCAGGATGACCGACCTCTTCCGGGACGCCGGCCTCGGCTCGGGAGCCGTGGCCTGGGTTCCGCCGCCGCGCGGGGACGGCTGGGTCGACGCGGCGGTGCCGCGTCTCGGCGGAGTACTGGAGGCAGGGCCGCCGGGCACGCCAAGGGGAGGCGGGGCGGTACCTGCGGCGATGGGGCGTAGTTGGAGGATCGCCTGTTCCCGGGTGATACGCCGGGCGGGGTCCTTTTCGAGCAGGCCGGTCAGCACGGGTGCGAGGGGCCCGGCCAGCCTCATCGGGTTGGGCTCCTGCATGAGCACGGCGGCGAGTACGGCCGTCGGCCTCTCCCGCGCGTAGGGGGCCTGGCCCTCCACCGCGGCGAACAGGGTGGCGCCGAGCGACCACAGATCGGACGGGGGCCCGTCGTCCTCGCCTCTGAGCCGCTCGGGGGCGACGAAGCCCGGGGTGCCGGTCAGCATCCCGCTCTGCGTGAGAGAGGGGTCCCCCGAGACCGTGGCGATGCCGAACTCGGTCAGCACGACCCGGCCCTCAGCGGTGATCAGGATGTTGGGCGGCTTGATGTCCCGGTGCAGGATGCCCGAGCCGTGGGCGGCGCCGAGCGCGTCGAGCATGTGCAGGCCGATGTCGGCGACCTGGTGCGCGGGCAGGGGGCCCTGGTCGCGGATGATCTGGCCGAGCGAGCGGCCCTGGACGAACTCCATGACGATCCACGGGCGCTCGTCCTCGATGACGATGTCGTGCACGGTGACGATCGAGGGATGGGCGCGCAGCCGGGCCGCCGCCCGTGCCTCGCGCAGGGTCCGCTCGCGCAGTTCCGCGCGCAGGCCCTCGTCCAGGTCGGGTGGCAGCCGTACCTCTTTGATCGCGACGTGCTGGCGCAGGAGGTCGTCGGAGGCCAGCCAGACGGTGCCCATGCCCCCCTTGCCGAGCAGGGAGATGAGGCGGTAACGCCCGACCAGGAATCGAGAGGGTGGCGTACTCACAGAGGGCAACATAGTGCGATGTAGAGTGATCTTCGCTTTGTGTTCAACTGTGTTCACCTTGTTGTGTCTCTCCCTGGGCAGGGCTGTTCGATCCGCAGGGCGGTTCACGATGCCCGCCGGCCCCTGCCGTGGCGGTGTTGCCTTCACCAAACGCGCCGATGGTGCCCGCCCCTGTGACCTGCGGATAGCAAGGCCTGGCTGTCAGGTAATCGAGCCTGGCCGACTGCCCCGCGTAACCTCCAGTCTTGGTCGGTTGTGCGCCCCGCCGGGGCCTGTCGCGGTGTATGCGACAGCCGTACGCCGACTCGCACGAGCAGGCTGGTGGAAGGGAGGCCGGTGCGTGCCGATGGTTCGCAGCCTCCCGGGCGAGCCTGACGCCTTCATCGCCATCGGAAGGTCCATGCGGATCGGCGCGTGCGATCCGAAGTCCTCCCTGAGCAGGAAACATGCCTCCAGGGCATGCCGAAATGACAGTGGTTTCCTGTGCGGTGCGAGCTTTGTCCCTGATGCGTATTTTGTCGCGGAGGTGAGTCATGGCTCGCGAGCGAGCGCAACCCCTGTGTCCTGCGAGAACTCTGCGGTCACGTTCCTGAAACCGGAGGAAGACCGACTTGGTCTGCTACGTGGATGCCTGCAGCATGGGCGTGGCTTTCCTGGAACAATTGGCGAGGCCGCTAAAGTGAATACTTCACCATGGATAACCGGAACGACAGTAAGACGACAGCGCGTCAGCCGGGGGGATCGGCGCAAGCGGAGGCGTGATGGCTCGCAGGTCAAACGTCCAGCAGGGTCTGCGGACCGCTGGCGAACCCGAGCATTCAACGTACCCTCCGTCGCCCTACGACCCGGATCCTGAGTACGTGCCGGCTCGGGGACGCAAGGCCTCGCGCCGCGGTGGATGGTCCGGCGGGGGCGGGCGCTGGCTCGTGTGGACGGGCAGGGCCGTTCTGTGGGCCGTGATCATCGTGATCGTGGTCAACGGGGTCCGCGCGCCGATCGAGCGTTTCACCCAGGGCGACCAGCCCGCGGGCTCATCGGTGACTCCGACGTCTTCTGGGTTCCCCGAGGCCGACGCGGCGGCGTTCGCCGGCCAGTTCGCGGCCGCCTATTTGGTTTTCGACGGCAAGAATCCCGACGACAGGGCGGAGCGGCTGAAGCCGTTCATTCCCGAGGGCGAGGAGCGCCAGTTCGGCTGGAATGGGTTCGGCCGCATGTCAGCGGGCGCTTTCCAGCTCTCCAACGTCGAGGTGCTCGATGCGCAAAATGCCGTTGTGACGGTTTTCGCCCAGTCTGGCGCGCAGCGCTGGCGGCTTTCCGTCCCGGTTTACTACTCGAATGGCAAGTTCGTCGTCTCCGGCAAGCCGGCCCTGCTGCCGGCCGGAGGGGCGGCGGGCCTGCCCCTGTCCGCCCAGGTCGAGCACGACGACACCGCCGAGAACGAGCTGCGGCCGCAGCTCGAAGGCTTCTTCAAGGCGTACGCGGCGGGAGACGCAACGCAGTTGCAGCGTTACGTCGCCCAAGGAGTGACACTCGATGGTTTCGATGGGAGGGTCACGCTCGCCGATCTGAAGAGCGTCAGCGCCCCTCCCGGAGGGACCAGCCGCGAGATCACGGCCGTGGTCGTGTGGAACATCGCCACGATGGCGACCCCGACGCCGGGGGCCACCCCCACCGATCCGGCCGCCCAGGCGGGTGGGTTGGAGCAGGCTTACCGGCTTACCGTCGAGAAGCAGGGCGACAACTGGTACATCAAGGACATTCGCGGTGCAGTCCGGTCCGCGGAGTGAGGCCGGGGAGGCGATGGGGAGCGAGGGAGCGGCAACGGGAGCGCGACGATCCCGGTCCGGATCACGGACCGGCCAGCGCGACCATGAGCAGGAGGACGAAAGTTGATTCTGAAAATCATCGTGGAGAACGCGCTGGAGGCCGTGGCACCGTCGGCGCCGCCGGCAGGTGGAGTGAACACCGCGGGTCTCGCGGACTTCCTGCGGAAGTTCTTCGCCCCGCTGTTCCTCGTCGTGGTCTCCGTGGTCGCGATCTTCTTCCTCTTCACGCGGGAGATCACCAGATTCGTGCAGTTCATCATCCTGGCGATCGCCATCGGTGTGATCTTCTATGTGCCCAACGTCATCGAGGTGACGGCCAGGGCGATCGCGGGAGCGCTCGGCATCAAGTGAGCGCGACCCGATGGCCGTGAGAGGGAGAGGAGGATCGGGTGGACCTGCCTACCTATACCAATATCTGGCGCATTGAGAAGCGGCTCTACAAGCTGTACGACCTCCGGCTGCCGATGCCGCTTCCGATCGTCTGGATCGGTGTGTTCGTGGGCGTTCTGGTCCCATGGTCGATCCTTCTGGCGCTCGTCAACATCCCCTTCGACGCGCCCTGGCACGTCCTCTACCTCGTGCCACCGGGAATCGTGACCTGGCTGTCGACCCGGCCGGTGATCGAGAGCAAGCGGCTCAACGAGTTGTTGCAGTCCCAGGTCCGTTACCTGGGTGAGCCCAAGACCTGGTGCCGCCTCGCGCCGGTCGACGAGCCGGACGAGATCACGTTCTCGGCCAGGGTGTGGCGCTCGGCTCCGGACGCCGCGCGTCTGGTGTCGGCCGACTCCGTCAAGTCGGCCGCCAAGGCCCGGCGTGGCACCAGGGCGAGGCCCAAGCACACCGCGCCCCGGCGCAGGCCGCTGGAGGCCTGGAGCCCTTCGCGGCAGCTTCCGTCCGTCAAGCAGGGCTCGCGTCGAGGCGTGCCCGCTCCGGGCGAGGTACGTCCGGCCGTGGCGGCCGCCGCGGCGGCCGCGGCCGCGCTGCCTGCGGCCGAGACACCGCTGCGCGTGACCGAGTCACCGGTGCGCGTGTCCGAGAGGCCGGTGCGCGTGTCCGAGAGGCCGCGCGTCACTTGGGGCAGCGTGGTCAACCAGCCCGCCGCCGCGCTTCCTCCTGGTTCCGCCACCGCGCGGTCCACCGGCGCCTCCGGCCCGTCCCCGGACCGGATCACCGAGATCCCGAGGCTCACATCCGACCGGGCCGCCGAATCCCTGGCCTCCCGGCCGGACCGCGTCCCCGAGTCCCCGGCGTACCAGCCGGACCGGGCCGCCGAGTACCCGGTCGCCAGGCCGGACCGCGTCCCCGAATCGCGGGCACCGGAGCCGGAGCGGGTGGTCGACCCCCGGAGTCAGAAGCCGGGCGGCATCACCGGTCTTCCCCGGCCGAATCCGCAGCCGCCCGCCGAGCCGGTGGTCTACAGACTCCCGCCGGCCGCCTCGAAGGTGCTGCTTCCTCCCACGGTGCCCGGTGTGTCCGCCAAGCCCCCGGCCGGAAGCCCGGAGGTTCTCGGCACCACGCCCGCTGGACCGCAGGCGGAGCGGCCCGCGGTCGCGGAGACCGCCGTCTCGGGGCTGTCCGCGGTGCGGCCGCAAGCCCCGCCGCCCGTCCACGAGCCGGAGACGGTCTCATCCACGCCGGCCGCCCGCGAGCCGGAGGCGGGGCCGTCCGCTCCCGCGCCGATCGGCACCGAAGCGCTGCGCCGCCTGCGGAGGCTCGCGGCCTCCGCCGAGAGCCGCGGCGCGTCGGCATCCGGCCCTCGGCCGGCGTCCAGCCCTCAATCGGCATCCGGCCCGCAGATCGCCTACCCCGGACGTCAAACGGCCGGGCCAGAGCACCAAGCGGCCGCCGCACCCCAGGTTCCCTCCACAGGGCTCCAGAGCACGCCTGCGGGCGCGGAGGGCACGGCCAGTGCCGAGAAGAACCCCGCGGCTATGGCGGAAGGCTCCATGACCGGGGTTCAGGCACACGCGCCGGCGGGGGCCGCTCCCGATGCCGAGCCGGACGTCCGAGAGAAGCACCGCAAGGGCCAGCCGCCGCGTCCCGCCGCCCACAGCCGCCTCCCCGAGGCCCGTACGGTCTGGCCGGCCTCCCGGTCGCGCACCCCCGAGACGCCACTGGCCACGGGCTCCGGGCAGGTCGGGCCGGAGCAGGCGGTGCCGTCCAAGCCCGCGGCGCCCTCGAAGCAGGCCCCGCCGAGGATCCCGGTGCGCTCCACGGCCCGCGAGCAGGCGCCCCCTCCGCTGTCCATCCGCACGGTCCCGGCGGCGTCGGGGCGGACGGCCGATCCCGCCGCGCCCTCCGTTCCCGTGCCGGTGCCCCGTACGGGCGACGAGCCGCGTGTGCGCCGGGTCGAGTCCGTCGTGGGCCGTGACCAGTCCGGCGGCTGGCGCCGTCTGGCCCAGGTGGTGGTCGGCGGCGGCGCTCCGAGCCGTAACGACGGGATCGAGACCGACGAGGCGAGGGCACGCACGGTTCTCACCGGCAGCCGCCGCGTCGTCGTGCTCGGTTGCACCGGCGGCGCCGGACAGACCACCACCGCGCTGATGCTGGGCCACACCCTCGCCCGCTACCGCGAGGACCGCGTCGTCGCGGTCGACGCCAACACCGGTGACCACACGATGACCGGCCGCATCCCGGCCGACTCGCCGGAGACGCTGACCTCCCTGCTGGCCGGCCTCGACGGTGTGAGCGGCTACCTCAGCATGCGGACGTACACCACCCGTTGCGAGTCGGGGCTGGAGGTCATCGGGTCCGACTCCGACGCGGCGGCGGCGCGGCGCCTCGCCGACCAGGGGCTCTTCTCCGACGAGCGGCTCGCGCAGGCCATGCGGGTGCTCGACCGGCACTACAGGCTCATCCTGGTCGATCCCGCCGCGTCCGTGGCGGCGCGCATGCTGCCGCACGCCGACCAGCTCATCCTGGTGGCGCCGGCGAGCGAGGACGCGCCCGAGGCGGTGGCCATGACCTTCGACTGGCTCGACGGGCACGGGTCCACCGAGCTCCGGCGGCGGGCGATCATGGTGATCAACGGTGTCAGCCGGCGGAGCATGGGCGGCGTGGAGCAGGCGGAGGCGGTGGCCCGCGGCCGTTGCCGCGCGATCGTCCGCGTCCCCTGGGAGGACGAGCTCGCCCCCGGACATGCCGGTCCCGCGCAACTGACGCATCTCAGGTCCGGAGGGCGCAGGGCGTACATCGCCCTCGCCGGAGTTGTGGCAAGCGGCCTGGCGGCGGCCGGCCGCCCGAGCGAGGAGGAAGTGGCTCAGTGACGAGAGAGCGAGCCCGGCGCGGGGAGCGGACCGGCTGATGGGGAAATCGTCGCGGTCGAGAAGCAGACTGGCCGTGCGTTATTTCGACGACCGGATCCTCCTTACCGACTCGTCAGCGTGGGCATATTTCCGGCTTCCGACGGTGAGCTATGAGTTCGTCACCGCGGAGGAGCGGGAGGCACTGGCCACCAACATCACCATCGCCCTGGCCGCCATCCGCATGACCGACGCGGAGGTGCACCTGCGGGTGGCCCACCGTGCCTATCCCGCCGCCGACTGGGCGATGGCGCTCAACGCCACCTCGGACGAGGGGGAGGGCTGGCGCGACTACCTCGAGGACATGTACCGGCATGTCTGGGCGAAGGACTTCTGGAGCAAGGAGGTCTTCCTCGGGGTGCGGCTCGGGCCTCGCGGCGCCCAGCTCGGCACCGGCGTGCTCGCGCAGATGCTCGGCTTCTACCAGCGCAGTGAGAAGACCCTCGGGCTGGAAGACGACCACGTCCCCGACAACGAGATCAACAAGTGGACCGAACAGGCGGAGCGCCTCGGCCGCGCCCTCGGTTCCAGCGCCCTGTACGCCCGCCACGCCTCGTCCGGTGAGATCGCGTGGCTGTTCCGGCACGCCGCGTCGGGCTCGCTCGGCGATCCGCCGCCGTCGGCGACCCCGTCCAGGCGATGGGGCAAGGGCGAGGTGGAGTCGCTGGTGGAGGGCCAGATCCACAACGGCCGGTCACTGCTGCGCATCGAGCAGCCGGCGGGCGACTCCTACGTCGCGCACCTGTCGTTCGCGCGGTTCCCCGACCTGATGCCGTTCCCGGACGGCGAGCCGTGGCTGCACTTCATCGACCAGTTACCGTTTCCGGTGGAGGTCAGCTCGCGGATGCGCTTGATCCCTCCGATCAAGGCGAGCAAGGACGTCGCGCGCAAGCTGGCGCACGCCCGTGACATGGACATCCACATCCGTGAGGCCGGCGCGGAGGCGCCGATCGCCCTGGCCGAGCAGATCGACGCGGCCCGCATGCTGGAGCACGGCATCACCAAGGAGCGGCTGCCGTTCGTGTACGGCTGGCACCGGCTGATCGTGGCGGCTCCCACCGAGGAGATGTGCGTCCAGCGCGTCGAAGCGGTCGTGGAGCACTACCGCGACATGGGCATCGACATCGTCAACTCGACGGGCGACCAGTTCTCGCTGTTCTGCGAGGCGCTGCCGGGCGAGCGCGTGCGGGTCAACGCCTACGCCCAGCGGCAGCCGCTGCGCACGATCGCGGGCGGGATGGCCACGGCCACCGTCGATCTCGGCGACCGCGTCGACGAGAGCGGGGCCGGGTGGGCCGGGCCGTACATCGGGGAGACCCTCGGGCGGGCACGTTCCATCGTCCACTTCGATCCGCTGGTGGCCGCCACGAGGAACCGGCCGACGGCCATCGCCATCACCGGGGAGCCGGGCGGCGGCAAGACCACCCTCGCGCTGCTGCTCATCTACCAGATGGCGCTGCGCGGGGTGACCGTCGCGGTCATCGACCCCAAGGGCGACGCCGAGTCGCTGGTCCGGCTCCTGCAGAAGCGCGGGCGCAAGGCGCGCATCATCCCGCTGGGCTCCGCGGCCCCCGGCCTGCTCGATCCGTTCTCCTTCGGCGACGACATCGCGGCCAAGAAGACCATGGCCACCGAGACCCTGCGCCTGCTGCTTCCGCGCATGTCGGAGGAGCGCGAGTCGGCCATGATCCAGGCCGTCTCCACGGTGTCCAACGGGCCCAGCCCGTCGCTCGGCCGGGTCATCGACCACCTTGAGGCGGCCGAGGATCCCGCGTCCAGGAACCTGGGCGCGGTGCTCCGCTCGATGGCCGAGATGCGGCTCGCCCGGCTGTGCTTCGACCCCTCCGGCGGGGAGCAGATCGACACCGAAGGGTGGACCACGGTGTTCACCCTGGGTGGGCTGACCCTTCCCGACGTCACCACGGCGCGGGACGACTACTCCTACGAGCAGCGCCTCTCGGTCGCGCTGCTCTACCTGGTGTCGCAGTTCGCCCGGCGGCTGATGAACGGCCTCGACCGCAGGGCGCCCAAGGCGATCTTCCTCGACGAGGCGTGGGCGATCACCTCCACGCCCGAAGGGGCGAAGCTGGTTCCGGAGGTGTCGCGCATGGGCCGGTCGAGGAACACCGCGCTGGTCCTGGTCTCGCAGAACGCGGGCGACCTGCTGAACGAGCAGGTCACCAACTGTCTGTCCTCGGTGTTCGCCTTCCGCTCGACCGAGCGTGTCGAGGTCGACCACGTGATGGCGCTGCTCGGCGTGGAGCCGTCCGAGGAGCACAAGGCCGCGCTGCGCGCGCTGGGCAACGGAGAGTGCATCTTCCGCGATCTGGACGGCCGGGCCGGCCGCATCGGGGTCGACCTCATCTCCGAGGATCTCCTGCGCTGGCTGGACACCAACCCGACCCACGACAGACCCGACGAGAACGCGCAGGAGCGTCGTGGGGGAGTGAGCAGGTCGGGGACCTCGCAGGGTGTGCGGTCATGAAAAGCCGTGAGGGCGTGCCGGTGACGCGACTGAGGAGCGAGCGCATGAGACGGTTGCGGCGCAAGGTCGTTGTGGTCCTCGCGATCCTCGCGAGCGTGGTCGTGGTCCCGATCGTGGTCTCACCGACCGCGGCCCTCGCCGCGCCGTGCGACATGTCGCCGGACCTCGCCCCCGAGATCGTCGGTGGCGGCGTCGACGGGCTCGTCAAGCCGCCGCCACCCGACTCGGCCGTGGGCGCGAGCACCGGGGGCCAGGGCGTCGGCGGGCAGACGGGCGCCGGTGCCACGACGACCACCAAGGGCGTGGCGGAGCCGCTGACCAACTACGACCGGTACGGCATGGCCGGGCAGTTCTGGCACACCTACGGTCTGGGCTGCACCGACATGGCGGCGGTCCTCGGCAACGCCTGGGCGAACACGGTGTTCTCCTGGGCCAAGGCCATCGACCGGATGACCATCACGACCTACCAGGCGGCGGCCACCGAAGGCCCACTCCAGTCGATCAAGGACGTTGTCGACGACATCGTCACGAACCTGGCCAACGCCATGTACTGGCCGTACCTGCGGGTGATCATCCTGCTCGGCGCGGTCTGGCTGGCCTGGTACGGCCTGATCCGCAAGCGTGCCAGCACGACGGCCGAGGGCGTCATCTGGATGATCCTCGCCGTGACGGTCGCGGTGTGGTTCTTCAGCCGCCCCGGTGACTTCACCGGCCTCGGCAAGACCGTGACCGACAAGACCGGCGAGGTCGTGAACTCGGCCTTCAGCGGGCTGCCCGGCGCGGGTGGCGCGTCCTGCCTGCCGACCAAGGGCCAGACCAACGCCAAGGCGGGACCGGGCGGGTACGGCCAGAGCGGCACCCCGGGCGTGGCGCAGAACGCCGACGCGCTGTGGTCCACGCTCGTCTGCAAGCCGTGGCTGATGGGCACGTTCGGCACGGCCGACCCCAACGCCCCCATCGTGAAGACGTTCGGGGCCAAGATGCTCGACATCCAGGCGACCGACGCGCAGGAGCAGACCTCCGGCCAGAGACCCAGCTCAGGGGCGCACCAGGCGAGGTTCGAGGAAGAGGTCGCGAAGCCGCTGGAGAACACCCCGATGTTCTTCCTCTTCCAGGGCAAGGACTGGACCAGCAGGCTCGGCATCGCGATCGGGGCGTTGATGGCCGCCATGGTCACCGGTGTGCTGATCTTCCTGGTGGCGGTGTCGCTCATCGCGCTCAAGATCGGCTTCCTGCTGCTGCTCATCCTCGGCCCGGTGTTCCTGCTGATCGGCGTGCATCCAGGATCCGGGCGCATCATCGCCATGCGCTGGGTCGAGATGCTGGTCGGCACGCTGCTGCGCCAGGCCGTGCTCGCTCTCGTGCTCGGCGTGCTCGTGTACGGCTACGCGCTGATCATCTCCACGAACCTTCCGTGGGGCATGCAGATCATGTTCATCGCCCTGCTCACGATCGCGGTGTTCTTCTACCGGCGCCCCTTCCAGCACCTGTTCTCCTCCATGGACGGGCACACCCTCACCACCAGGATGCTGGGCGAGGCGGCCTCCGCGCCGACCCTGTCCCGTGCCGCGAACGCGCTGCCGCCGGTGGCCGCGGCGCGGGTGGGCCGCTGGGGCCTGCGCAAGGCCGAGCCGGTCATCAACGCGGCGGCCATGGCGGGTGGCGGCGTGGCCGCGGCGACCGCCTCGCAGGTCGCCCAGGGCCGGGTCAGGGGCGAGGAGGTCGCGCCTGGCGCCACGCAGCAGTCCGGTACCCGCGTGCCGGTGGGCGCCCAGCCGGCGCCGCTGGACGCCGACGGGCAGGCGGGCGCGCGGCGCAAGGCGACCGGGCGCGGCACCGCCGTCCCGCGTCCTGGGGCGGCCCCGCCGCTCAACCTGTCAGGGCGTCCCGGCGGATCCGGGCGTATGGGCGGGTCCGGACGGGCCGGGGGACCGGGCGCGACGGGGCCACGCCCCGCGGTCCGCACCGGCACCGGCACCGGCACCGGCACGGGCCCCGGCACAGGCGCAGGCGCCGGGGCGGGTGCGGGAGGCGGCGGATCGGCGGGTGGCTGGTTCGGCGGCAGGGCCGGCGGCGGCTGGGCCTCACGGTCCGGCTCCTCGGGCGGGTCGTCCGGTGGCTCGTCGAGTGGCTCCTCCCGCCGTTCCGAGGGAACGGCGCCGAGGGCTCCGCGTTCCACGGCCGGTGGCCCGCGTGGCTTCTCGGGTGGCGGCGGCTCGGCCGCCGGTTCGTCCGGCGGATCCTCCGGCCGGTCGTCTGGCTCGTCGGGACGTTCCTCCGGCGGCTCGGCGGGCAGCCTGTTCGGCGGGTCGTCGGGACGTTCCTCGGGTGGTTCGGCGGGCAGTCTGTTCGGCGGGTCGTCCGGCAGGTCGAACAGCTCGTCCGGCCGGGGATCCTCGAACGGTTCCGGAAGGTCGTCCAGCGGCTCCTCCGGAGGGTCGGGCGGGTCGTCAGGCGGCTCCTCCGGCAGGCCGGGCAGGTCATCGGGAAGCTCCTCCGGCTGGCTGTCAGGAGGAGGACGGTCGGGGTCCGGCGAGGCTCCGCCGCTCTGGCTGCCGCCACGCTCCGATTCGGGACGTGGTGAGCCGGAGTCCGCGCCCTTCTGGCTCCGACCGGCCGACCGCGACAAGGACTGACGATGGTGCAGGTCAACGACCGGCGAGGGCTCGTGTTCGCCGGTGTGGTCGTCGCCCTGGCGGCCGTCGGCATCTACCTGTCCATGCGGCCCGCGTCAGGCGGTTCCGACGGCGTCGAGCCTTCCGGCAGGGTGGCGGTGGTCTCCTCGGCCCCCGTCCCTCAGGCGTCGTCGTCGCAGGGCGCGTCAACCGCTCCGTCGATCACTCCGGGCTCCTTCGACATCTACAGCTACCTGCCGCTGTCCAAGGAGCAGATCGCCCAGGCCGCCGACGTGGCCCAGCGGTTCACCGCCTCCTACGCGACGTTCCGGTACGACGAGGATCCCGTCTCCTTCGCCGAACGGCTGAAGGGCTTCACCACGACGGACCTGGGCGTGATCCTCGCCAGGGACGTCACCACACCGGCCACGGTCGAGCAGAACCGCGCCGATGAGGTGATCTCCCAGGGGTCGGCGACGCTGAAGTCGATCAGGGACATCTCCAAGGGGTCGGTCGTGGTCGTGGTCACCGCCGTCCAGCGCATCACCGCCAAGAGCGGGCCGCAGGAGCGCAGGGCCGACTACGCGATCACCCTCACCCAGGTGGGCACGGACTGGCGGGTGTTCGACATGCAGCCCGCTGACGCAGGTCAGGACGGGGACACCGGCGACGGGACCACGCAATGACGTCCCGGGTGCGCATCGCGCTGCTCGTCGGGCTGGCCGGAGTCGTGCTGGTCACCCTCATCATGGCGCCGATGCTGATGAGCACGTTCCCCTCCTTCCTCGGCGGCGAAGGTACGTCGGGCGACTGCGGCGACGATGTCACCAACGTCACGAACGTCTCGGATACCGCCCAGTCGGACATCCCCTCGAACTACCTCCAGATTTACAAGAAATGGGGCAAGAAGACCGGCGTCCAGTGGACCGTTCTGGCCGCCGTGGGCAAGCGCGAGACCGACCACGGCCGCTCCAATCTCGCCGGGGTGAAGAGCGGCACCAACTACGCGGGCGCGGCCGGGCCGATGCAGTTCCTGATCAGCACGTGGGGCGGCAAGGCCAAGATCAAGATCCCCTCCAAGTTCAACGGGTACGCCTCGGACGGGGACGAGGACGGCATCGCGGACGTCTACAACCCGGCGGACGCGGTTCTCGGCGCGGCGAAGATGCTCAAGCGCAACGGCGCTCCAGGCGACCTGAAGCGGGCACTCTTCGCCTACAACCACGCGATGTGGTACGTCGAGCAGGTGCTCGAGATCGCCAGGCGGTACGCCTCTGACGGGACGCTGGAACTGCCCCCGGCGGACGACCCGGCGTGCGACACGCCCCTCGTCGAGGCGGCCCCCACCGACGCCGTGCGGAAGATCCTGGAGTACGCCCTGGCCCAGCGCGGCAAGCCGTACCGCTGGGGAGGCACGGGGCCGGACGGCTTCGACTGCTCGGGGATCATCTACATGGCCTACCGGTCCGCCGGGCTCTCCATCCCGCGCACCACCTTCGGCCAGTGGCCGTTCGGCGTGAAGATCCCCAAGGGCTCCGAACAGGCGGGAGACCTGGTCTTCTTCAACTCCGGGCCTGGCACCTCCTCCAACAACCCGGGACACGTCGGTCTGGTGGTCTCCCCCGGCAAGATGGTCGAGGCCCGCTGCACCCTCTGCGGGCCGATCAAGATGGCGACCTACCGCGACCGGCCCAACATCGTCGGGTACACGCGCCCGCTCCAGAATCCGACCGTTCTCGGGCAGCTCAAGCGGCTGGGTCTCACGTAGATCTGGTCATTCTGCCCACTTGTCACATTCTCGCCGCGCCGCTGAGGGACATCGGGTGGAGACTCCTTAGTCTTTACCCGCATGGAGAGGATTGTTGTGGCGGCGGCCATCGTCGATGGGGGCAGGCTCCTCGCCGCCCAGCGTGCCGGGCCGCCCGCGATGGCCGGTGGCTGGGAGTTCCCCGGAGGCAAGGTCGACCCGGGGGAGAGCGACCACGAGGCGCTGATCCGGGAGTGCCAGGAGGAACTCGGCGTCGGAATCGCCGTGGGGGACCGGATCGGAGGCGACTGGCCACTCAGCCCTGGATATGTGATGCGCGTCTGGCTGGCCCGCCTGACCTCGGGGGTTCCCCACCCCCATGAGCACTTGGCGCTGCGCTGGCTGGCCCCTGACGAGCTCTTCGACATCGCTTGGCTGCCCGCCGACCTGCCCATTGTCCGGGTCGTACGAGATCTGATCCCCGAGGGTTGAAGCCCGGCACGGTGTGAGATAACAGTTACACAGCGTGACAAGTTTGTCGCGCATCGTATCGGGGGACGGGGATTTGCTGTGGCCGGTTGGTGGCGACGTGCCCAGGTGATGTCCGTAGTCGGCGCTGGGGCGCTGGTTCTCAGCGGTGGGGGCTCGGCACTCACCGCGATCGCGGCGGAGCGTGGTTCCGCGGAGCCGCCGGATCCTGGGGACGGTGCGCGGCTCAGCGTGCGTCTGGTGCGGGACGGTGCTGCCGGCCGCCCGAGCACGCCCATCCGTGCGGGTGACGTCCTGCACTTCCGTATCAGCCTCGGCGGCCCGGCCCGGCGCGCGCGCCTCGCGGTGGCCGCCACGCCGAAGGACGCGCTCTCCTCGCTCGGCTGTGAGGACGCCGCCGACAAGCCGGTGAAGCCGGCCGCGCATCCGCGAGTCTGCGAGTTCGAGGACATCACGGGCACCAAGAACGTGGATGTGGCGCTGCGGGTTCCCGGCGAGGCGGAGATGGTCGGCGTCACCGCCGTCGCCCACATGCGGGACCCGGCAGGCGTCCAGTGGGTCCGCCGCATGGCGGACGTCAAGTTCCGCATCGTGAAGCCGTCGGGCCCGCGGGGCTCCGTCCCCGAGCTGGGTGAGCCGGAGGTCGAGTCCGAATCCAGGGCCAAGGGGGCCGGTCCCGATCCGGAGTCGCGCGGCGACGCGCCGCGCCCGGGGTTCATCGAGGGATCCGGGCCCGCCGGAGGCCCACCGGTGGACGGTGCGGCGCCGAAGGTGCCGGACATCGCCTCCCCCGCATCGGCTGGACCGGCGGCTCCCGAGGCGGCGAAGAGCCAGGCCGGGAAGGGTGAGGATCCGGCCGGCGACGCCGCGAAGAAGGCGGAAGCGGGCAGGGCCGAGGCTTCGAACGGTGACGCGTCGAAGAGCGAGGCCGCGAAGGGGGAGACCCTCGCGGGCAAGGCCGAGGCCGGCAAGGTCGAGGCCAGCAAGGTCGAGACGCCGAAGGGCGACGCCGCGAAGGGCGACGCCGGCAAGGCCGAGGCCGCGAAGGGCGAGATCTCGAAGGCTGAGGCCGCGAAGGGCGACGCAGGCAAGGCCGAGGCCGCGAAGGGCGAGATCTCGAAGGCTGAGGCCGCGAAGGGTGACGTCGATAAAAACTGGGGAGCGGGGTACTTCGCTGCGCCGGGCTTGGTCGACCTCCTGTCGGAGCCCGCAGGCTCGGTGGAGAGCCCCGAAACCGCCGCTAAGAATGTTCCGGATAAAACGGATAAAACCCCAAAAAGCACAGTAAAGCGCCTAGAAGCACCCGAAAACAGTGTGAGTCCTGACGAAGCTTCTCAGCCCACGGAAGCTCGCGGCCCGGCCGACGCGAGTGCCCGAAGGCCGGAGAGGTTCGTCGCCCTGACGGCCCTGCCGCCCCAGGTGACCGGCGGGCTGAAGGCGCACTCCGGTCCCGGGGCCGCACCGGCTCTCGCCCAGCCCTTCATCGGTGCGACACGGACGCCTGCCAAGGCGAAGGCGTCGCCGCCGATCCCGCACCCGGCCCCCGGCATCCCGGCCAGACCCGCCGCGCCGGCCAGGGTCGCGAACGCTCTCCCGGCGCCGATGCCCGTTCAGATACCGGTCGCCGCTCCCGTCCCCGCACTGGGACAGGCTCCCGCCGTGGCACCGCTCGGCGCCACGGGGATCCAGATGCCTCAGGCGGGCACGGTACCGCCGATCATGCCCGCACAGGCCGCCGTACCGGCGCCCATGCCCGTCCAGACTCCGGCCGCCGCGGCCGGGCAGGCGCCGGTTCCCGGCCCGGCCGTGCAGGGCTTCCCGGGCGCTGCGCCGGCTCCGGCCCTGGGCGCGCCCCTCCCTCAGGAGATCCGCCCTGCCAAGCGGGATCTGACGGCCGATACGGAGGAAGGTGACCTCGAAATGGTGCGGGGCCTGCCCGCCGCCGTGGCCGCGGTGGTCCTGTTGCTCGCGGCGCTCGCGTTGCAGCTGAAGCTCCGGCGCCGGTGGGCATCCCGGAAATAGCAGACGCCTTGGAGCGGTGTCGCTAAACTGCCTTTACTGTTACTTTTGCCAAACTAGTATGTGGATTGGTTTGACAGGCAATAGTTGGTGGAGGGCAGTGGTGAGCGGACGCGTGCGTATGACGGCCGTGTCCGCGGTGGTGGCCTCGATGGGCCTGACCGGGGCCGTGCTGCTGGTGACCGCGCCGATGACGGCGCCCCGGGCGAACGCGGCCCAAGCCGTGATGGCCGAGCCCACCAAGATCGAGCCGACCGACCCGACCATCACCGACGAGCCGGGCGCCGAGCCGGAAGAGCCCGACCCGACCGTGACGGTGACCATCATCGACACCCCCGCTCCGACGGTGACCATCACGCGTACGGCCAAGCCGACCACCAAGCCCAAGGCGCCGAAGACTCCCAAGGTGACCGTGACGCGGACCCCCGTCATGCCGCCGTCCACCCAGAGCGTGCCCACGACGGCGCCGGTGATCCCGCCCAACCCGCTGCCCTCGACGCAGCCTCCGGTGGAGAGCCTGGTGCCGGAGCCGCAGGTGTCGCTGGCGCTGGTCTCGCCGACGCCGACCCCGCTCCCGTCCGAGACGGCCGAACCCAGCCCGTCCTTCGAGGAGCCGACGCCCGACTCGGTGCCCATCGAGATCCGCAACGCGTCACCCGAGTACAACCAGCTCGAGCTGAGCAGGAAGCTGGCCATCCCCGGTGTGCTGCTCGCCGTCCTGGTGATGCTCGGGGTGTTCATCTTCGAGGGACGCATCCGGCGCATGGCGCACGCGGCGGCGATCCGCAAGGCGGGGCCCCGCGCGGCGGGCAGGCACCGCGGCGACGACTTCCCCGGCGCCTATCCCATGCCGGGCTATCCGATCTACCACGGCGGCACGGCGTACGCGCCGATCATCAGCTTCGTGCCGGTGCAGGGCGGCTACCCCGTAGAGGGCTCTCCGCTGCCGCACGGCCGGCAGGGGCACGGCCCGTACGACCAGGCGCCGTACGACCAGGCGCCCTACGGCCAGGGGCACGGCGCCCAGATTCCGCTGGCGCCCGCGCCCTCCGAGCCGTGGCCCCGCAGGGACGACTACGAGCACCTGGGTCACGGCCCCGACGCCACGGCGGCCTTCCCGGTCGCCGGCGCACGCCCGCCGCTTCCCGGCGAGCCGATGGCCGGAGGCTTTCCGGTGCCGGGGCAGCCTCCCACCGGCGGCGAGAAGGCGACGTTGCAAGGCCCGCTACCGGCGCACGGAAAGCCCCGCCGTGGCCTCCTCGGCCGCTTCCGGCGCGGCTCCTCCTGATCTACGGAAAGACCGTGCAGACGGCTCCTCGGGGCCTTACGGCGTCCGTTGCCCGCGCACGGCCTGAAGTACGGCCCCCGGCAGGCCTACGAGCGTCCACCGGCTGGTTGTCCGGCCCTCGGCACGCGTACGCGCCGGGTACGGCCCTTGACACGCGTACGGGCCGCCCACCGTCTGCCGTACGGTGGGCGGCCCGAGTGCGGTGTCGCCGTTCTAACCGGTCTTGGAGCCCGATGAGCTCGACCGCTTGAAGATCTTGTTGCCGAGCCACACCAGCGGGTCGTACTTCCGGTCGACGACGCGCTCCTTCATCGGGATCAGCGCGTTGTCAGTGATCTTGATGTGCTCGGGACAGACCTCGGTGCAGCACTTGGTGATGTTGCAGTAGCCGAGGCCGTGCTCCTCCTGCGCGGAGTCCTTGCGGTCGGCCACGTCGTACGGGTGCATGTCGAGCTCGGCGATCCGCATGAGGAACCGCGGACCGGCGAAGGAGGTCTTGTTCTCCTCGTGGTCGCGGATCACATGGCAGACGTTGTTGCACATGAAGCACTCGATGCACTTGCGGAACTCCTGGGACCGCTCGACGTCGATCTGCTGCATGCGGTACTCGCCGGGCTTGACGTTGTCCGGCGGGGTGAACGAGGGGATCTCGCGCGCCTTCTGGTAGTTGAACGACACGTCGGTGACCAGGTCCTTGATGACGGGAAAGGTACGCATCGGGGTCACGGTGATGGTCTCGTCCTCTTCGAACGTCGACATCCGCGTCATGCAACCGAGCCGGGGCTTGCCGTTGATCTCCATCGAACAGGAGCCGCACTTGCCGGCCTTGCAGTTCCACCGGACGGCGAGGTCGGGTGTCTGTGTGGCCTGCAACCTGTGGATGGCGTCGAGGACGACCTCGCCCTCGTTCACCTCCACGACGAAGTCCTCGAGGGCGCCCTCGCCGCCTTCGCCGCGCCAGATGCGGAACTTGGCCTTGTAACCCATCAGGACTCCTTAACGAGCGTGTCGTAGTCCGCCAGCTCATCGCCGGTGACGTACTTACTGAGCTCCGCCCGGTCGAACAGCTTGATCAGGTCCTCCCGCATGGGAGGCTGGTTCTTCTCCTCGATCGTGACCTCGCCGTCCGGGGTGACCCCGCACAGCAGCACCTTGCGCCGCCACTCGGCCGACATGCCGGGGAAGTCGTCACGGGTGTGCCCGCCGCGGCTCTCCTCCCGGATCAGCGCCGCGCGGGCGACGCACTCGGAGACGAGCAGCATGTTGCGCAGGTCGATCGCCAGGTGCCAGCCCGGGTTGTAGACGCGCCCGCCCGGCGCGCCGGCGTTGGCCGCACGCTCCTTGAGCTTCTCGACGACCTCCAGGGCCTCCTTGACCTCCTCGGCCTTGCGGATGATCCCGACGAGCTCGTTCATCGTGCGCTGGAGCTCGTGGTGGACCTCGTACGGGTTCTCCCCGCCCGTCCGCGAGAGGGGGGCCATGGCCTCGATCTCGGCCGTCTTCAGCGTCTCCTCCGGCGTGACGGGCCGGGCCGCGAGGCCGTCGACGTACTCCGCCGCGCCGGCGCCGGCGCGGCGGCCGAACACCAGCAGGTCGGACAGCGAGTTGCCGCCGAGGCGGTTGGAGCCGTGCATGCCGCCCGACACCTCACCCGCGGCGAACAGCCCCGGCACCGACGACGCGGCGGTGTCGGCGTCCACCTCGATGCCGCCCATGATGTAGTGGCAGGTGGGACCCACCTCCATGGGCTCGGCCGTGATGTCGACGTCGGCGAGCTCCTTGAACTGGTGGTGCATCGAGGGCAGCCGCTTGATGATCTCGGCGGCGGGAAGCCGGCTCGACACGTCCAGGAACACCCCGCCGTGCGGGGAGTTGCGACCGGCCTTCACCTCGGAGTTGATCGCCCGGGCGACCTCGTCACGCGGCAGCAGCTCCGGAGGGCGGCGGTTGTTGGCCTGGTCGTTGTACCAACGGTCGGCCTCCTCCTCCGTGGTGGCGTACTTGTCCTTGAACACCTCGGGGATGTAGTCGAACATGAACCGCTTGCCCTCGGAGTTGCGCAGCACCCCGCCGTCACCGCGTACGGACTCGGTGACCAGGATGCCGCGCACGGACGGCGGCCACACCATGCCGGTCGGGTGGAACTGGATGAACTCCATGTTGATCAGCTTGGCCCCGGCGAGCAGCGCCAGGGCGTGCCCGTCACCGGTGTACTCCCAGGAGTTGGAGGTCACGGTGTAGGACTTGCCGATGCCGCCGGTGGCCAGGACGACCGCCGGCGCGTCGAAGCAGATCAGGCGGCCGGTCTCGCGCCAGTAACCGAACGCGCCGCTGATGGCGGCACCCTCGGCGGGGCCCTGCTTCAGCAACTGCGTGATCGTGCACTCGGCGAAGACCTTGATGAACGCCTCGGGGTCGCCGTGCAGCTTCTCGTCCTCCTGCTGGAGGGCGACGACCCGCTGCTGGAGGGTGCGGATCAGCTCCAGGCCCGTGCGGTCGCCGACGTGGGCCAGCCGCGGGTACTCGTGGCCGCCGAAGTTGCGCTGGCTGATCTTGCCGTCCTTGGTGCGGTCGAACAGCGCGCCCCAGGCCTCCAGCTCCCAGACGCGGTCCGGGGCCTCCTTGGCGTGCAACTCGGCCATGCGCCAGTTGTTGAGGAACTTGCCACCCCGCATGGTGTCACGGAAGTGCACCATCCAGTTGTCGTCGGAGTTGACGTTTCCCATGGCCGCGGCGGCCCCGCCTTCGGCCATGACCGTGTGGGCCTTGCCGAACAGCGACTTGCAGACGATGGCTGTTCGCTTCCCCTGCTGCCGGGCCTCGATTGCCGCCCGGATGCCGGCGCCGCCCGCTCCGATGACGACGACGTCGTAGTCGTGACGCTCGATTTCCACTGTGATCCTTAAGCGAACGGGAAGTTGATGATGCCCTTGGAGACGAGCCGCACGTAGAGGTCCGCCAGCATCACGGAGTACATGGAGAGCCAGGCCAGCAGCATGTGCCTCGAGTTGAGCTTCGAGACGAAGGTCCACATCTTGTAGCGCACGGGGTGCTTGGAGAAGTGGTTGAGCCGGCCGGCCGTGATGTGGCGGCAGGAGTGGCAGCTCAGCGTGTACGCCCAGATCAGCACCACGTTGATCCACAGGATGGCCGTCCCGAGGCCGAAGTGACCCCAGTTGCCGTGGGCGTCGCGCAGAGCCAGGACCGCGTCCCAGGTCAGCACACCCGCGATGAGGATGGCGCCGTAGAAGAAGTAGCGGTGCACGTTCTGCATGATCAGCGGCAGGCGGGTCTCTCCGGTGTACTTCTTGTGCGGCTCGGAGACCGAACAGGCCGGCGGCGACAGCCAGAACGCGCGGTAGTAGCCCTTGCGGTAGTAGTAACAGGTGAAGCGGAACCCGGCCGGCAAGCCGAGGATCAGGATGCCGGGCGGCAGCTTCCACCAGTCGCCGAAGGGGGCGAGCCCGAGGAACCGCGCCCCCTCGGGACAGGACGTCGCGAGACAGGGCGACGAGAACGGGGCGATATAGGGCTCGATGAAGTAATTCGTGTCGAAGATCGCCCACAGGCCGTAGACGAGAAACGACGTGAGCGCCGCGAATGTGATAGCCGGGGCCAACCACCATCGGTCCGTACGCAGGGTGCGGGCCTTGATCTGGGCTCGCTGCTTTCTCTGCGCCGGTTCACTGGTCGGCCGGCCGGCCGTTGTCTGGGTCATCGGAGAACTCTCCACCTCCCGCGGACCCCCCTCGCCTCATAGGTGCGGGGTCCGGGCTTTCACATTTGGCTGGGTGCCGCGCGCGTTGTGGTTTCGCGCCGGTCACACAGCCGCGCGCGTGCCGGTGGGGGTCTACGTTACGACGGTGCGATACCTATGTGTGAGAACGGTCACTCACTTTTTCGACTGACCTGGTGTGATTCCTGTCACGTACCAGTCAGGCTCAGGAACGTTGACCCGTTCTTGGCAGTTTGACGACCGTCACGAAGAAGTCGTCGATCTGGCGAACCACCCTAATGAACTGGTCGAAGTCCACTGGCTTGGCCACATACGCGTTCGCATGCAGATGATAGCTCTTCAGGATGTCCTCTTCGGCCTCCGAGGTCGTGAGCACGACCACCGGGATGCTGCGGAGGTCGGCGTCGGCCTTGATGTCCTCCAGGACCTCCCTGCCGTCCTTACGGGGCAGGTTGAGGTCGAGCAGGATCAGGTCGGGCCTGGGCACGTCGCTGTACTCACCCTCCTGGCGCAGGAAGGCGATGGCCTGCTCGCCGTCGCTGACGACGTGCAGCTTGTTCTGGACCTTGTTGTGCTCGAAGGCCTCTTTGGTCAGCAGGACGTCCCCTGGGTCGTCCTCCACGAGAAGGACGTCGATGAAGCGGTAGTCATCCATGCGTTTCTCCAGGGATCGCGGGCAAGGTCCATCGGAAGGTCGTGCCTGACCGTCCGGGATCAAGGTCCTCCAGCCAGATCTTCCCACCGTGATACTCGACGATCTTCCTGCACAACGCCAAGCCGATGCCGGTTCCGGGATAGACGTCTCGTGGATGCAGGCGCTGAAATATCAGGAAGATTCGGTCAGCGTACTTGGTATCAACGCCGATGCCGTTATCCGCGCACGCGAACTCCCACATGTCGCCCTGGTCCTGCGCGGAGATGTGGACGCGCGGCGGCTCATTGGTGCGGAACTTCAAGGCATTCCCGATGAGGTTCTGGAAGAGCTGGGTGAGCAGCACCTTGTTTCCGAAGACCGAAGGGAGGTCGTCGTGGGTCACGATGGCGTCGGTGTCCTCGATCTGCGCCGACAGGTTCCCGATCGCGGTCTCCAGCACCTTCTGGACGTCCGTGGAGGCCTTCTCGCCGCCTAGACGCCCGACGCGTGAGAGGTCGAGCAGGTCGTTGATCAGCAGCTGCATGCGCTTGGCCCCGTCCACCGCGAAGGTGACGTACTGCTTGGCGCGCTCGTCGAGCTGGTCTCCGTACCTCTGGTCCAGCATCTGCGTGAAGCTCGCGACCTTGCGGAGCGGCTCCTGCAGGTCGTGGCTGGCGACGTAGGCGAACTGCTCCAGCTCGGCGTTGGACCGGCGCAGCTCCGCCGCCTGTTCCGAGAGCAGACGCTGGGCGTCGGCGGCGCGGCGCCACTCGCGCAGTATCCGCCCGCGCATGGCGTCGACCCGGCCGGACAGCTCCGCCAGCTCGGCCGGGCGGTCCACCTGCAGCGTACGGTCGAAGTCGCCGAGGGCCACGGCCCTGACCTGCTGGGTGAGCTGGGATATCGGCCGCAGCACGATGTACCTGACGATGAGGGTGAAGGTCACCGCGGCGCCCACGAAGACGAGTGCGAGCAGGCTCAGCACGAAGTAGAAGGTCCGCCAGCCCTCTTCTATACGGATGCTGCCGGTGTCGTGCATGCGGCTCAGATCGTCCTGCTGCGCCGAGAGCGCGGCCCGTACGGCGGTGTAGCGCCGGCTGTTGATCGGGGCGTAGGCGGTGGCCGTCTGCTTCTTCAGCGTCGGCACCTTGGCGATCACCACTTCGGCGTAGTCGCGGCGCCAGGCGGCGGAGGTCTCCACCAGGCGTACGAGATCGGCCTTGCTCTCCCGGTCGGGTATCTGGGCCATCAGCCTGGTCAGCTTCGCGATCGCGATCTTCTCGCCCTGCAGACCGGCCTTGTAGTCCTGGAGGTACTGGGCCTCGTTCGTGCGCCCGTAGGTGCGGATGGAGCTTTCCTGGGTGGACAGGGCCGTCGCGGCCTCCAGGGTGCCGAGGACGGCCGGGTCGATCACGTCGACGACGGACTCGCGGGCGAGCCGTAACTGGTTGATCGTCGCGATCGTGAGCCCTCCGGCCAATACGAAGATCAGCGCGGTCGTCATCCCGGCGATGAGGAACCATCGTCCGAGGGGAAGCCGCCCGAAGCCGCTCGGCGGCGCGGGCGAGGGCAGCGGCGCGGGCGGTGGAAGGGGGTCGGTCACCGGGCCCTCCGGCCGACGAGCACGGCGGCGAGGTCATCGCTGAGGGCATCCCTGTGCATTTCCTGCACGGCGGTGATGATGCGGTCGAGGTCGATCTCACCCTGCTCGCGGATCAGCCGGATGAGCCCTTCGGTGCCGAGCAGGTCGGGGCCGCCGCCCACCGTGGCCTCGATCAGCCCGTCGGTGTAGAGGAGCATCGACCAGTCGTCGCCGAGCTCCAGGTCGATCGTGGTCCAGTCGACGTCGTTGAAGATGCCCAGCGGTGGCCCGGAAGGGGTACCGGGCACGATGTCGAGGACGCCGCCGTCGACCCCGCCGCGTACGAGCAGCGGCGGCGGATGCCCGACCACGTGGAGCCGGGCCTGGCGAAGGTCCTCCTCGATCGTGACCATGCACATGGTCGTGAAGATCTCCGGTGACTTGCGCTCGTTGCGCAGCACCTTGTCGAGCGTCGTCAGCAGTTCGTTGCCCTGGTGGCCGGCGAGGACCAGGGTGCGCCAGGCGATGCGGAGGGCGACGCCCAGCGCCGCCTCGTCGGGGCCGTGGCCGCAGACGTCACCGATGACGACGTGCACGGCGCCGTCGGGAGTCTGAATGGTGTCCCAGAAGTCGCCCGCGAGCAGGGCCTGCCTGCGTCCGGGCAGATAACGCGCCTGGTGCTGCAGCCCGTCTCGTTCGAGCTCCTTCTTGAGCATGGGCACGGGCAGCAGGCCGTGCTCGAGCCGGGCGTTCTCACGGCTGAGGTGCTGGGCGTCGGCCAGGTTGCGCTGGGCGAGATCGGCGCGCTTGCGCTCGATGGCGTAGCTGATGGCGCGCGCGAGCAGCCGTTCGTCGACGTCCTGTTTGACCAAGTAGTCCTGCGCGCCGGCGGCGACGGCCTCGACCCCCACGTGGGCGTCGTTGAGGCCGGTGAGCACGAGCACGGCGGTGTTGGGCGCCATCGCGAGCACCTGCCGCAGCGCCTCCAGACCGGTGGCGTCGGGCAGGGAGAGATCGACCACCACGCACTGCACCTCGGAGGTCAGCCGGTCGCGGCTCTCGGCCAGACTGCGCGCCCAGATGATCTTGGGAGGCGTCGCCGCTGTCGCCAGCAGCTCCTCAACTAGGAACGCGTCACCCGCGTCGTCCTCGATGAGGAGGATGGTCTGCATCTCGGTCGGCGCCTCCGGCATGCCGGGCGAGAGCGCGGTCACAGGTGCCTCTTGTGAAGTGGTGGTTGACCTTGCCTGTTGCCCTGCACCATATAGCGAAAGTCGTCCAGACGCATGAATGTACGAAACCGTGACTTAGGGGTATGAACCATATGAAATGCCACTGCGGTACTGACCAGTAACCATGCAGGTTACCGGGCCGGTAAGCCGGCCAACCCGACACCCTGCGGCAGCGTTCCCTCCTCGGCGGCTTCGGACAGATAGGAAAGAAGCGTAGCGCGGAAGGCTTGGGCGGCCCTGGTCGGTTCGACGTCTTTGCGGTGAGCCAGGGCGATTGTTCTACGTAGCCCTGGAGGGGCGAGTGGAGTGCCCGACAGGCCCGGCCGGCCGTCGAGGACCATCGAGGGCACCACCGCGACTCCGAGCCCCGCCTCGACGAAGCGCAGCACCGCGTCCATCTCGCCGCCCTCGACCGCGAAGCGCGGCTCGAACCCGGCCTGGCGGCACGCGCTCAGCGTCGCGTCCCGCAGGTCGTACCCCCGGCGGAACATCACCAGCGGCCGGCCGCGCAGCTCGTCGATCCGGATGTACGGCTTGCGCACGCGCGTCGCGGTGGGGGACGCCACGACGAGGCTCTCCTGCAGGATCTCCTCGGTGATCAGCGACGGATCGCTGCTGTGCAGCGGCAGGATGATCAACGCCAGGTCGAGCTGGCCCCTGGCGAGGTCACGTACGAGATCGCGCGATCCGCCCTCCTCGACCAGCAGGTCGATGCCGGGATAGTCGAGGTGGAAGCGCGCCAGCGCGTCCGCCAGCAGCCCCGCGCAAAGAGAAGGTGTGGCGCCGAGTCGCACCCGCCCCCGGCGGAGCCCGGCCAGCTCGGCCACCTCGCGCCGGGCCGTGTCGGCGTCGGCGAGCATGCGGCGTGCGAGAGGCAGCAGCGCCTCACCCGCGGGGGTCAGGGTCACGTTGCCCCGGGCACGGCTGAACAGGGGCGCGCCGAGCTCGGTCTCCAGGGACTTGATCTGCTTGCTCAGCGACGGCTGGGCGACCCGCATCCGCTCGGCCGCGTGCGTGAAGTGGGAGGTCTCGGCCACAGCGACGAACGAGGCGAGTTGCTGTAGCTGCACGTCTCACAGCGTACGGTGACCGCCGCCGCGCGTCTGCGGCGCGCCGGGCTGTCCGCATTGTGAGATTGCTCGCATCCGCGTGCCGCCGTTCGGCCCCCGAGCCGTACGGAGCCATGGTTATAGCCATTGGCTATCGGAACCAGGCATCACATGACTTGGACGCTTGGAGCTTTGGTATCTAGCGTCCGAAGACGTGACATCGACGATCGACCGAGGTGCGGCCACCGCAGTGGTGACGCCCCGCGCCACGCCCCCGAAGACGCCGGCGCCGGGGAGGTCTCCGGGACTCCGGGGCTTCTTCAGGACCTCCAACGGCAAGAAGGCCGTCATGGCGGTGACCGGGGCCGTGCTCGTGCTCTTCCTCATCGCTCACATGGTGGGCAACCTGAAGATCTTCCTCGGTGCGGAGTCCTTCAACTCGTACGCCGAGTGGCTGCGCACCGTCGGTGAGCCCGCGGTGCCCGCCAGGACCGTGCTGACCCTCACCGAGATCGTGCTGGCCGGCGCGGTGGCGCTGCACATGTGGTCGGCGGTCTCGCTGGCCCGCCGCGCGTCCAAAGCCCGGCCGGTGAAGTACGTCGCCAGGAGGAAGTCGCAGGCAAGCGGGTACGTCGTGCGCACCATGCGGTACGGCGGCGTGATCATCGTGCTCTTCGTCATCTGGCACCTGCTCGACCTGACCTTCGGGACGGTCAACCCCAAGGGCTTCGGCGCCACGCCCTACGACCGCGTCGTGGCCGGTTTCGACCCCTCGCGCTGGTGGGTGACGGCCTTCTACCTTGTGGCCCTGGTCATGGTGGGCCTGCACCTGCGCCACGGCCTGTGGAGCGCGTTCCAGACGCTCGGCCTGACCAGCGGCGGCCGGCGCCGCACCCTGAACCTCTTCGCCGCGGTCTTCTCCACCCTGCTGGTCCTCGGCTTCGTCGCCGTCCCCATCGCCGTGATGATCGGAGCAGTGAAGTGAACTACACGATCGGCGAGCCGATTCGCGACGCGAAGGCCCCCGAGGGGCCGATCGAGGAGCGCTGGGACAAGCGCCGCTTCTCGGCCAAGCTGGTCAACCCGGCCAACAAGCGCAAGCTCAACGTCATCGTGGTCGGCACCGGGCTGGCCGGGGGATCGGCCGCCGCGACCCTCGGTGAACTGGGCTACAAGGTCAAGTCGTTCTGCTACCAGGACTCGCCCCGGCGCGCGCACTCGATCGCCGCGCAGGGCGGGATCAACGCGGCCAAGAACTACCGCGGCGACGGTGACTCGATCCACCGGCTGTTCTACGACACCGTCAAGGGCGGCGACTTCCGTGCCCGCGAGTCGAACGTCTACCGGCTCGCCCAGGTGAGCGTGAACATCATCGACCAGGCCGTGGCCCAGGGCGTGCCCTTCGCCCGCGAGTACGGCGGCCTGCTCGACACCCGTTCCTTCGGCGGCGCGCAGGTCTCCCGTACGTTCTACGCGCGCGGGCAGACGGGCCAGCAGCTTCTGCTGGGTGCGTACCAGGCGCTGGAGCGCCAGATCGCGGCCGGGACCGTCGAGATGCACACACGTCACGAGATGCTCGATCTGGTCATCAGCGACGGCCGGGCGCGCGGCGTCATCGTCCGCGACCTGGTGACCGGCGAGATCGAGACGCACCTCGCCGACGCCGTGGTCCTGGCGACCGGCGGGTACGGCAACGTGTTCTTCCTGTCGACCAACGCCAAGGGTTGCAACACCACGGCGATCTGGAGGGCGCACCAGCGCGGGGCCTACTTCGGCAATCCCTGCTACACGCAGATCCACCCGACCTGCATCCCGGTCAGCGGCGAGTACCAGTCGAAGCTGACGCTGATGTCGGAGTCGCTGCGGAACGACGGCCGGGTATGGGTGCCGCTGCGCAAGGGCGACGACCGGGTGCCGAGCGACATTCCAGAGGACGAGCGCGATTACTACCTAGAACGGATTTATCCCGCCTTCGGCAACCTGGTGCCGCGCGACATCGCCTCCCGGGCGGCCAAGAACGTGTGCGACGAGGGACGCGGCGTCGGGCCCGGCGGGCTGGGCGTCTACCTGGACTTCGCCGACGCGATCGGCCGCCTCGGCCGGGAGGCGGTCGAGCAGAAGTACGGCAACCTCTTCGAGATGTACGAGCGCATCACCGGCGAGGACCCCTACACCCGGCCCATGCGCATCTACCCGGCCGTCCACTACACGATGGGCGGCCTGTGGGTGGACTACGACCTGCAGTCGACGATCCCCGGCCTGTTCGTGATCGGGGAGGCCAACTTCTCCGACCACGGCGCCAACCGGCTGGGCGCCTCGGCCCTGATGCAGGGCCTCGCCGACGGCTACTTCGTGCTCCCCACCACCCTCGGCGACTATCTGGCGAACGGCCCCTTCGGGGAGGTCGACCAGGAGAGCGTCGACGAGGCGCTCGGCCAGGTCACCGGCAAGATCGGCCGGCTGCTGTCGGTCGACGGCACCCGCACGGCCGACTCCTACCACCGTGAGCTGGGCAAGCTCATGTGGGAGTACTGCGGCATGGAGCGCACCGAGGAGAGCCTGCGCAAGGCCATGGAGCGCATCCCGGAACTGCGCGAGGAGTTCTGGTCCAACGTCAAGGTGTCCGGCGACGAGGAGGGCCTCAACCAGGCGCTGGAGCGGGCCGGCCGGGTCGCGGACTTCTTCGACCTCGCCGAGCTGATGTGCCTGGACGCGCTGCACCGCACCGAGTCGTGCGGAGGCCACTTCCGGGCCGAGTCGCAGACCGAGGACGGCGAGGCGCTCCGCGACGACGAGAACTTCGCGTACGTGGCCGCCTGGGAGTACAGCCCTGACGGGGCGCCGGTGCTGCACAAGGAAGAGCTCGAATACGAATACGTCAAGATGACCCAGCGGAGCTACAAGTGAGCGCGGTCGGCCACGAAGAGCCCCGTACGGCGACCGAGGAACGGTAAGCGGAACCCATGAACCTCACCCTGAAGGTCTGGCGGCAGAACGGCCCCGCCGACAGCGGACGGATGATGACTTATCAGGTTAAGGACGTGTCGCCGGACATGTCCTTCCTGGAGATGCTGGACGTCCTGAACGAACGGCTCATCCTCGAAGGCGACGACCCCATCGCCTTCGACCACGACTGCCGCGAGGGCATCTGCGGCATGTGCGGCATGGTCATCAACGGTGTGGCCCACGGCGAGCAGCGGGCCACCACGACCTGCCAGCTCCACATGCGCCACTTCGAGGACGGCGCGACGATCACCATCGAGCCCTGGCGGGCGGCCCCCTTCCCCGTGGTCAAGGACCTCGTCGTCGACCGCGGCTCCTTCGACCGCATCATCCAGGCCGGCGGCTTCATCTCCGTGCCCGCGGGCTCGGCTCCGGACGCGCACAGCCTCCCGGTCAAGAAGGACGACGCGGACGACGCCTTCGACGCGGCGACCTGCATCGGCTGCGGCGCCTGCGTGGCGGCCTGCCCCAACGGCTCGGCGTCCCTGTTCACCGCTGCCAAGATCACCCACCTGGGTCTGCTCCCGCAGGGCCAGCCCGAGCGCGACGCGCGTGCCGTGGCGATGGTGGAACAGATGGACCTCGAAGGCTTCGGCGGCTGCACCAACACCGGCGAATGCACCGCGGTCTGCCCCAAGGGCATCTCGCTGGACGTCATCGGCCAGATGAACCGCGACTACCTCAAGGCCGCCAGATAACGCCCTGTCTTATGAGGCCCATGCCGCACGGCATGGGCCTCACCTGTTTCAGCACACTCTACGCAACATCACCGAAAGTTATCTGAAACTTTCGGCGGTGGTGGCTTTGATCTGATCATTAGTCAGAGGCTTTCATCGAAGTGCCTGTCGGCGAGATCAATAGGTCCAACTCGCTGAACAGGCTAGATACCCCTTTGGAAAAACTCTCATCAAGATCAAGTTTCCGATATATTTCTGAAAGTTATTGACAGTCAGAAGCGTCAGTCACATAATTTCGCCATCGACGGACCTCATCGGCCCTCGATCCGGGTCACCCGCCACGACCTGGTCCACCGGTCGTCGATCGCACGACGACCGGCTACCCCGCCGCGTGTACGACGTCTGCGCGCGGCGGGCCGTCACCTCTGTGCCGCCGACAGCCCTACCGGGTTTGTCTCACGCTGCCCGGCCTCCCGGCCGGCCTTCCCGAGAAGGAAGCACGCACATGAACGAGGGCCCCGCCCACCCGTACAGCCGCAGACGTGGCCAGACGATACGGCTCGTCGGCCGTGCCTGCGCCGTAGTGCTGGTCGCGGTCATAACGATGCTGCCCGGCATCGCCAACGCGGCCATAACCACCAATCAGACCGGCACTAATAACGGCTACTTCTACTCGTTCTGGACCGACAGTCAGGGGTCGGTCTCCATGGAATTGGGATCCGGCGGCAACTACAGCACCTCATGGCGCAACACCGGGAACTTCGTCGCCGGTAAGGGCTGGAACCCTGGGGGGCGTCGGACCGTCACCTACTCGGGGAGCTTCAACCCGTCCGGCAACGCGTACCTGACCCTCTACGGGTGGACGAGGAACCCGCTCGTGGAGTACTACATCGTCGACAACTGGGGCACCTACCGGCCCACCGGAACCTTCAAGGGCACGGTCACCAGCGACGGTGGGACGTACGACATCTACCAGACGACGCGGTACAACGCCCCGTCCATCGAGGGCACCAGGACGTTCAACCAGTACTGGAGCGTCCGCCAGCAGAAGAAGACCGGTGGCACCATCAACGCGGGCAACCACTTCGACGCATGGTCTCGTGCCGGCATGAGCCTGGGCAACCATGACTACATGATCATGGCGACCGAGGGCTACCAGAGCAGCGGAAGCTCCAACATCACGATCGGCGGCTCCGGCAACCCGACCACGCCTCCGCCCACTGGCGGTGGCTGCTCGGCCAGCTGGAGCCAGGGTCAGCAGTGGTCCGACCGCTTCAACCTGACGGCCAACGTCTCGGGCGCCAGCAACTGGACCGTCACGATCACGCTTGGGAGCGGCCAGACGCTGCAGAACTCCTGGAACGCCAGTGTCAGCACCAGCGGGAACACCGTGACGGCGCGCCCGAACGGTGCCGGCAACTCCTTCGGCATCACCGTCCAGCACAGTGGGAACACGAACTGGCCGAGCATCTCCTGCAGCGCGGGCTGACCTTCCAGCACCCGGAACACCGCACCTGTGGCGCGGCGGCCCATGGCCGCCGCGCCGCACTGCCTCAGCCGGCCTTCCGGCGGTGGTGATCTCCCTCGCCACCTTGCCGAGGCGGCCGAACCGGCTCTCCTTCACTGACACAAGGCGTCAGTGGTGTGGCCCTACGGTCCAGGCATGGCTTCCCGGCCTGCGTGCCTGATCGCACCCCCCGAGGCAGTGAAGGAGACCGCTCATGAACGATTTCGACTTCTACACCGGCACCTGGGACGTCACCAACCGGCGGCGGACGGACTTTCTCCAGGAAACGTGCTTCTACGAGGAAGCGACCGAGTGGGAGGAGTTCCCGGCCGTCAGCCGCGCCTCCCGTCATTTCGAGGGCGGGGCGAACTTCGACGAGATCGAGTTCCCCACCAAGGGCTTCGGCGGCCTCACCCTGCGGCTGTACGACCCCGAACGCGAGGAATGGTCCCTGTACTGGGTCAACAGCCGTGACGGCAAGCTGACCACGCCCGTCGTCGGCCGGTTCGTCGACGGGCGGGGCGAGTTCTACGGGGACGACACCCTCGTCGGCAAGGACATCCGCGTGCGCTACATCTGGTCGGGCATCACCGCGGACTCCGCCCGCTGGGAGCAGGCGTTCTCCGTGGACGGCGAGAAGACCTGGATCACCAACTGGATCATGGATTCGACCCGCAGGCCTTGAGCCGCCACAGGCGCGACGTCCGGCGGTCATCAATCGTCGGGACGGCACTTTCCACCATCCTGGGTGATTACTCGCCATGCCCTGGTTCCGAAATGGGAATCCGCTCAGGAAAGGGTGAGGCAACCTATTCTCTTGCGTTATCTCATCCGGTGAGAATGGCTCTGGCCGACCATGCTGATAGCCTTTAAAATACGGAGTACCAGCGCAGTGGCAGGTGTCTTCCCGTAAGGCGCTCAACGGCCGATCGCGGGCCCAGGGGGCCCGCGGAATAGCACGAAAGTCCTCGCCGCCGATCGTGGTGACCGGCGGCGACGACTTCGTCATCCAGGTGGCCGTGCGCCACACCGGTCACCTGAAGGGTCTCTTCCTCGACCACGTCGTCCGGCCCCGGAGCGCCGCCGACGTGCGCGCCTCAACGGTCTACGGCCACATCCGCAGGAGGTTCTTCCTCCAGAAACGCCGAGCTCTCCGCGCACCCGCCATGGACGAGAGCCCGGTGGTGGCCACGTCACCAGCAGGGACGTCGGCCGTCGGGGAATGTCGCGTATCCGGGTGGCAGGAAGTGGTCACCGGCGCGCAGCTTGCTGCCGCCCATTCGTCTGGTTCGTGGGTTGTGATTCCCGCAGAGTTGTTTGTGCGAGAACAAATACACAGCCCTCAAGAAAGAGACGAAGAAATGACGAACTCCACCATCTCCACCCGCTCCGCCGGCACCACCTGGGACTCGTACTCCCGCGCCGCCGGAACCACCTGGGACGGTTACTCCCGCGCCGCCGGCACCACCTGGGACTAAGAATCGCGACCAACCCGCGTAACCGCTTATCGAACCCAATACAAAAGAACACGGCTCGACAGTACAGACAAGCTTCACCCAGCCGGCTGAGACCATCCATATCGATTCGATGGCACCGGCGCACATCGCGGCGGCCAGGTCAACGCCGAGGCATCTCCCTCAAGGCCCGACCGGCCCGATCACCCCGTACAGCGGCCCGCCGCGCCGGCACTCTCGCCGCTCACCTCTTGCTGACACCCGCTGGAGACCGTGACACGGTCATGCCAGGGGAAGGTCTCATGCACTGACCCGACCGCCGTCGACGGCCGGTCGGCGTCCGGCACTCACATGGCTGCGTATGCGCTATTCCCTCGGGTGGTGCCTGACCTGGTGTTACTCACCCGTGCCCTCCTCGGGCCGAAGGTGCCCGGTCCTCACCGGTCCACGTGCCGCGGGGATCTACGGGACGGTGCCTATCCCCGCGTGGATATCTGCTGTACGCCCCAGCGGTTGCCGTCCGGGTCGCTGAAGAAGACGAACCCGACGTTGTCGAGAGCGTTCGGTACAGGCCGGGGATTCTCGCCGAGGACCTGGACCTCGCTGACCTCCACCCCGCGTTCCACGAGCTGGGCCCGCGCCTTGTGGATGTCGGAGACCACGAGTTGCAGGCCCTGGAGCGAGCCTGGCGGCATGTCGGGGGCGACTCCCTTCCCTATGACGATGGAGCAGCCCGACCCCGGAGGGGTCAACTGGACGATGCGCACCTCGTCGCCGGCTCTGGTGTCGTGGTCGACGGCGAAGCCGAGTTGATCGGCGTAAAACGCCTTGGCGCGGTCAACGTCCGATACCGGGACGATGACCACTTCCAGCGTCCAATTCATGGATGTCTCCACTTCTTTGCTGTGATTTGTCGGTGGTCAGCGGGACCGGAGCAACTCGGCGAGCCGGGCGTAGCCCTCTGCGACGCCGCGGGCCATGGGATAGCGGAGTACGGTGTCCCGGCCCTCCCGCGTCGAGTACAGCACCGTGCTGGTCAGCGTGGTCCTGCCGTCGTGCTCGGCGAATTCGTGGGTGACCAGTGACCTTCCAGGGTAGGACTGGTCGTCGAACAATTCGGTGTAGACCAGGCGGCCGGGTGGCACGATCTCGAGGTACACACCGCCATGGCCCATGTCCGTGCCGTCGGGGCCACGAGACACGAAGCGCCAGCTCCCGCCGACGCGCAGGTCGACTTCGCAGACGACCAGGTTCCAGCCGCGCGCTCCGAGCCAGCGCTTGAGCAACTCGGGCTTGCTCCACGCGTCGAACACCAGGTGGCGGGGCGCTTCGAAGGTCCGGGTCAGTACGATCGCCCGGTCGCCCGGCGTCGTCACGCTCAGGGCTTGGGGGTCGTTCATGAGCGCCTATCCCTTGGAGGGCTCTTCGCCCTTGAGCTCGTCGAGCAGGGCGTCGAGGCGCTGGTAGCTGTCCTCCCAGTAGTCCCGGTAGTTCTCGAGCCAGTCGGTGGCGGCCTTGAGCGGGCGCGCCTCCAGCCGGCACGGCCGCCGTTGAGCGTCGCGGCCGCGGGAGATGAGGCCGGCGCGCTCCAGCACCTTGAGGTGCTTGGACACCGCCGGCTGGCTCATGTGGAACGGCGCCGCCAGCTCCGTCACCGTGGCCTCTCCTGACGCCAGCCGGGCGAGGATCGCCCGGCGCGTCGGATCGGCCAGCGCGGCGAACGTCGCGTCGAGCAGGTCCGGACTCATGCTTTATAACCCTTCAGTTTAATAACCTGATGGTTTTATACAGGGGCTTCGTGCGAGCTGTCAAGCGTGATCACGCGGGGCCTGGATGAGGTGGATGCCTCCATCAGGGGTGATGTCGGCCGTCGCTGAATGTCGCGTATCCGGGTGGCAGGAAGTGGTCACGGGCGCGCAGCTTGCTGCCGTCCATTCATCTGGTTCGTGGGTTGTGAATGCCGCAGAGTTGTTTGTGCGAGAACAAATACACAGCCCTCAAGAAAAGAGACGAAGAAATGACGAACTCCACCATCTCCACCCGCTCCGCCGGCACCACCTGGGACTCGTACTCCCGCACCGCCGGAACCACCTGGGACGGTTACTCCCGCGCCGCCGGCACCACCTGGGACTAAGAATACGAACCGCCGAATCCGAAACGACGCACCAAATGTAATCCGGGATGACATCCCGGGCCCCGGTGAACAACTGAAAAGCACATCCGCTCCACAGCACATGAGTGATCCCCGACGCGCCGGCTAAGACCATTCGCATCTGATTCGATGGCACCGGCAAAGCATCAAACGTCGATTCCCGGACGAGTCTCCGACGCCGAGACCCGCCTCCCTGGCCGACCGGCCACACCGACACACCAGCCGGTCCCACGCCCGTGCCCCATCGGCCCAGCCGAACCCGGGACGACCACGGCCCCGCCTTCCGCTACCCGGCCCCCTCCGGTCCCGCGTGAGCCCGACTCCGAGTCGGACGGGTCCGGCCTGCCTTTCAGGGATGACGTGGCGGCTGTCGTGTAGCTCCCGATGGACACGGGAGGCCCTGTGCCGACGTCGGCGGAGGCCCTGTGCCGACGTCGTCCCCCTCTCGGTGTCGCAGACAGGGAACGCCCTGGCCAGCGGTGATGACGGCGCCTTGGCGATGCCGGAGACATGTCACGCGTATGGGTGGCAGGAAGTGGTCACGGGCGCGCAGCTTGCTGCCGTCCATTCATCTGGTTTGTGGGTTGTGAATGCCGCAGAGTTGTTTGTGAGAGAACAAATACACAGCCCTCAAGAAAAGAGACAAAGAAATGACGAACTCCACCATCTCCACCCGCTCCGCCGGCACCACCTGGGACTCGTACTCCCGCACCGCCGGAACCACCTGGGACGGTTACTCCCGCGCCGCCGGAACCACCTGGGACTAAGAATAAGAAATCAGCGAACACCATACGATGAACCGCATCCGGATCTGACGGTTCTCCAGTCCTAAGAAATACCGATACGCTCCTCGCTCGACAGCAAAGTGAACAGCCCGACCAAGCCGGCTAAGACCAGTCGCATCTGATTCGATGGCACCGGCAAAGCATCAAAGGGTCGTATATCAAAGCACAGGCCGACGCCGAGTCACACCCTTCCGGCCACCGGCCAGCACACCACCCACCGCCTCAGCCGCAACGGCTCTCACGACGCTGGGTCCCCACCTCCTCAAGCTCCGCCCCTCTCGGCCTGTCGGCCAGTTCGGGTCTGCTCTCGACCTAGTTCGGCCCCACTTGCGGCCGAATCCAACGGTGGTGATGCCGGGCAGGGGGTTGTAGAGCACCTCCAGTGGCCCCGGTGATGATTGGTGCACTGCTCCCGGCCTGTCGGTCAGTTCGGTTCCCTTGGTGGGGTCACGTCCAGCGGAGTGGTGGCCGCGTTGGGCGGTGGTGGTGTCGGGCAGGGGTTGTGGAGCTCCTCCAGTGGCCCGGGGTGAAGGTTGGTGCACTGCTTGGTTTTGTTCGCGTCCAGGAGGAACGTTTGTCGATGAAACTCGGCAACACCCCTGATCACAGCGATGTCGTGTCGATGAGTTTTGGCAACACCCTGGCCCTTGCGGTGAGAGCATCAAAGTGCTGCTCGCCGCAAAGGGGACCCGATGCGTCGCAGTCCAAGACTGAGCTCTACGCGGCGATCCGACGCGACGTGCGAGGTGGGATGTCGATCCGCGCCGCGATGCGCAAGTACTCGGTGTCCTATCCCACGGTGACCAAGGCGATGACGTCGGCGTGGCCCGAACCACGTAAAAACCGTCCGCGCGGCCGACCCGTTTGGATGTCTACAAGCCGCTGATCGACGCGATGCTCCTGGCGGACTTGGACGCCCCTCGAAAGCAGCGCCACACTGAAACGAGAATCTTTGACCGGCTGGTCGATGAGCACGGCGCGGTGGACGTCTCTTATGGGATCGTGCGCCGTTACGTCGCTGAAAGGCGCCCGCAGATCCGCGTCGAGGCAGGTCGCGGGCCGGTGGAGGCGTTCATCGCCCAAAGCCACCGCCCCGGCGCCGAGGCCGAGGTCGATTTCGGTGATGTGACGGTGCGCCTGGCCGGGGAGCAGGTGATCTGTTACCTGTTCAGCTTGCGCCTGTCCTACTCCGGTAAGGCGGTGCACCGGGTTTTCCTCTCTTGCGGCCAGGAGGCGTTCTTCGAGGGCCACGTCCACGCTCTGACCGTGCTGGGCGGAGTGCCCTTCGGCAAGATCCGCTACGACAACCTCAAAGCCGCGGTCGCCCAGATCCTGGGATTCTCACGCCAGCGGGTAGAGACCGAACGCTGGACCGCGTTTCGCTCTCACTACGGCATCGAAAGCTTCTACTGCCGCCCCGGTATCGAGGGCGCGCACGAAAAGGGCGGCGTGGAGGGCCAGATCGGATGGTTTCGCCGCAACCACTTCGTCCCGGTGCCTTCTCTGAACTATTCGCCGAGCTTGCGACGTGCGAAGAGAACGGCTTGTGAGACCTC
>NZ_BAAAZR010000041.1:0-19653 GCF_039537005.1 Sphaerisporangium flaviroseum
ACGGCTACGGGCGCAACTGGGCCCAGGCCACCTCCAGCGGCTGGGTCTACTGGATCTTCGACTCCCTGCGTTCCTGGTGGAACTACCAGTGGATGGTGCTGAACTTCCACACCGGTCTCGACTCCACGCATCCCTACCAGTCGCAGCCCTGGCAGTGGCCCCTGCTGCTGCGGCCGGTCGCGTTCTTCTACGAGAGCCCGAACGGCTGCGGCGCGGCGAAGTGCTCACAGGCCGTGCTGGGGGTGGGCACGCCGGTGATCTGGTACGGCGCGGTGATCGCGCTGATCGCCCTGATCGCCTGGTACGTGGCCACCCGCGACTGGCGAGCCGGAGCGGTGCTGCTGGCCTACGCGGTGGGATGGCTGCCCTGGTTCTACTACGCCGTGGCCGACCACCGCACCATGTTCCTGTTCTACGCCGCCCCCATGCTGCCCTTCATGATCCTGGCGATCACCCTCGCGGCCGGGCTCCTCATCGGACCCGCCAACGCGCCATCGGGCCGCCGCATCATCGGAGCCGTGCTTTCGGGTGCCTTCGTGCTCGTAACACTGATTAACTTCTGGTGGCTGTACCCCGTTATCGCCGCCGAGATCATCCCCTACGACGATTGGCATCGGCGCATGCTGCTTGACCGCTGGATATGACCCCCAACCGGTACACCTCAGCCCTTCCGCTCGTTCCGGTCTTAACAGGTAGGTGACGTGGAAATCGTCCGTGGTGGTGGTCGTCGTCAGGGCCCAGGCCTATACGGCAGACTGCGGGGCATGCCTGCACCCGACGTGGCCGCGCTCCTGACCGAGCTTGAGCGCTCCGATCCGGATGTCGCCGACGACGCCAGGATCGCCGTCGAATGGCTGACCGGCGGCGAGCCGCTCGAAACGATCACCCAGCTCGATGTGTGCGAGTTCCTCTGGTACACGCTGCCACTGAAGGTGACCGGCGACCACGGCGACATCGCCAGGGCCCTCGGAAGGCTGCTGCGTCTCGGCGGCATGGACCGCTACGCCGCCCTGTGCGCGTCGCCCGCCACGTCCCAGATCCTGCGCACCTACGACCGCGAGGGCGAGGACGCCGGCACCGCGGCCTATCAGCGTGCCCTCGGCGCCACCGGCGTGCTCCCGCCCGACGTGCCCGAGCTGCTCTGGAGCTCCATCATGGGGCCGGAGGAGTTAGGCGCGCACCTCGCCTGCTCGGCCGCGCTGGAGCTCGCCATCGTCTCCGGTGAGCTGGAGCCGGCCGCGACCACGTGGAAGGCGCAGGCGGAGGCGCTCACCCGCCGCTGGCTGACCGCGCCCCGCAGCGAGCTCGGCGGCGACAACTGGCTCAACCGCGTGCACGGCGAGCGCCTGAACCGGTGGGTCCTCGGCCGTGGCGCGGCCCGCCGCGAGCTGGCGCAGCCCTTCGAGGTACGCCTGCACGCGCCCATCCCCGCTCCCGAGGGGTCGCACTTCGCGGCGCTGCGCTGGCTGCTGGAGATGGCCGCCCGTCCCGGCGGAGTGCCCCTCACCCAGCGGCACAACATCGCCCGCGCGATCGTCGTCGAGGGCGCCGCGCGCTTCGGCTGGGAGATGGCGCCCACACGCAGCGAGAACGGCGTCACCGCCCTGCGCACCCTCCGCCGCGTCGCCGAGCATGAGATGGAGGCCGTGCGGCGCACCGGCAGGAGGCTCCTGATCACCCCGGCGGGCGAACGGCTACTCGACGACCCGGCGGCCCTGTGGCAGGCCGCGTCCTCGTCGCTGCTGACCCCGGCGGCGGGCGAGCGCGAGATGGAGATGTCGGTACGTGAGGTCGGGCTGATGCTCCTGACCGACGCCAGGGAGCTGCCCTGCGGGTCACTGGCCGAGCGTGTCACCGAGGTGGTCGTCGGCGAGGGCTGGCGCACGGCCACCCCGGCCGACGTGCTCCGGCCCCTGGCGGAGCTGCGCAACCGGCTGGAGGCGTTCGACCTGTGCCTCCCGGCCGCCGAACCACCCTCCGCCGCCGGTGGGCCGCCCTTTCCCGGCCCCGCGACCGGCGGAGCGCCCTCTTCCTCTCCCGGCCCCGCGACCGGCGGGGCGCCCTCTTCCGCTTCCGGCCCCGCGACCGGCGGAGCGTCCTCTTCCGCTTCCGGCCCCGCGACCGGCGGTGCGTCCGAGGCCCTCTCCTGCGGCGCCACACTGGCGACGCTGACCCCTGCGGGGCGAGCGGCCGCCCTCACCGCCCTGCGCGGCCAGGCCCTGCGCCCCCGCCAGTACGTCACGCTCACCTAGCGCCGGCGCGGCGCGCTCAGCGAGGCGCAAGGGCTCACCTGACGGCTTCGCGGGCCGGCCGCCTGCCTCCCTCCAGGCGCGCGGCCGGCCTCTTCCATGCCGGGGGTGGACCGGATCCCTGCGGTCTGTCTGGTCGGAGTCGTGGTGGCGCTAGACCCCGGCGGTCATGCGGCCACCCATGCGGCGGCCCATGCGGTCCTGCTGGCGCCGCTCCTCGCTGGTGCGCCCGGTCAGGATCTCCTCGCGTGTCTCTTCGATGCGCAGGGCGACGCCGATCGCGAAGAAGGTCGGCGCCCATTCGCCCACGAACAGGCCCCAGCGGTCGGCGCGGGCGAGGTCGCCTTCGTACTCCTTGGACAGGACCCACGAGACGAATGACGCGCCCACGGACAGGATGCCGGCGGTGTACATCATGCCGGACCGGATTCCCATTCTGTTGAGTGCCCTGATCATATGCCCCCCTCGAAAGCGACGTGTTGACGCTACCTTCCTACCCTTCGCCATGGCTCGCAACGATAGGTATGAATAAGGAGATATGAGGCACTTCCTATGGACCCCACCATTCGTCCGGTATTGCGGGGACCTCCGGGACATACCAGCATTGTCAGGTATTCACGGTGAACAGGGCGAGAATGTGCAGGCTCTTGAAAAGACCGTCTTCCACTTGGTTCCGCGCGGACACGGACGTGACGCTGAAGTCGGCCGGGACCAAGACCAGGTAGATATGCCAGGCCAGACCCCTGGACCCGCTGTACGCCGGGGTGAGCGAGAGCGCCGACCAGCAGTGGGTCTGCTCGTCGACCCGCAGTTCCTGCTCGTAGTAGTAGCGGCCGTCCCCAGGATGGTGACCGGGCGTGGAGTCGTACGAGCCCGGGTCCGCCTGCACGATGACGACGACCCGCTTGCCCTCCTCGATGACCCCCTGGAAGCTTCCGGCGAGATCGACGCGCGGCCGGTCACCGGCGTCCTCGACCGAGTACGACACGTCGGGGAAGACGATGGCCCCGCTCACCTGGCGTACTTGGACCCGCGAAGCCAGCCGCTCGCACGAGCTCTGGGGGGCCGAGGACGCGGAGGGAGCGGCCGAAGGTGAATTGGCCTTGGTCGTGGCGGAAAGGCCGATCGCCGAGGCGATGAGCACCACGGCGGTCCCGATCAGAGCGGGCACCAGAATTCGTGGCCATCTGGACTTCTTCCCGTCTCCGTCGCCGACTGTCGCCACTCAGACCTCCAACGGAATAGACGCGCGCCGGCGCGGGATCTCACGAATACCGGTCCACCACTCTGGCACGCCGCGGAGGCTCGTTCAGCGGTAATCCGGAAACGCCTGATCCGGCAAACAACGCTTATCCCCTTGTCAGGTGATTTATAGCATTTCCGGGGTTTACCGGATTAGCGTGCCTTTCAGCGCCATGGTCGCGGAGCCGGGCCGTCCGCCTCTCCCCACACGCCGGCGACGGCGCCCGACAGAGCGGACGCGCGCGGTGTGAATAGGCTGGAGCAGGAGGTGAGGCACGTGATGGCCGAGCGGAACGCGGGGCTCTCCCCCTCGGACCAGGCCGCCATGCGGGACCTTCTCGACCACGAACGCGAGCAGACCATGTCGCTGGTCACCTCGCTGAGAAGTGACTGGGAGGACATAGTCGAAACGTCGGCGCTCGTGGGCGCCGACGACGAGCACGACCCGGAGGGGTCCTCCACGGCGTTCGAGCGAGCACACATCCAGTCACTGCTCGACCAGGCCCACGCGCGTCTCGTCGACCTGGCCCACGCGCTCGAACGGCTCCGCGACGGCACGTACGGAGCGTGCGAGGGCTGCGGGCGTCGTATCGACCTCGAACGCCTGCGGGCGCGCCCGGCGGCGAGGACCTGCATCACCTGCGCCGCGGGCGGGCGCCGGCGGACGCCGTGATCGTGACGCCAAAGTCTCGGTAATCATCTGCACCGTTGGCCGGTTCGGCGCGGGACCCACGACCGCCCACGGGTAGGGAGCCTGACGTCACCGATGTCCGAACAGACGGAAGTGTCCGCCTCCACGACAGGAAAGGGCAGGTGCGAACCGAATGATGGGTCGCTGTGCCGGAATTTCACTTTTCCGGGCGTCCGCCAACGCCCGATGGCTGACGCTGTTCGCACTTGTGGTGGTCGTTTCGACGGCTTTCCTCTCACCGCAGGAAGGCGCGAGCGCGGCGGCGTCCGGGCGGGCATTCGGCGCGACCCCCGTCGGGGACGATCGCGGGGCCATCTACATACGCAACGGAAACGGCTCGAAGAACAATAGCTATTCGGCCGTGCACAGCCCCACCAACAACCGGGGCGTCCAGCAGGTGGCCAATTCGATCGCCGGCGGAGGCACCTATACGCAGCAGGCCCTCTGCAAGAAGCGGCATCGCGTCTGCTCGATCTACCAGAAGCTCCGGGTCTCCCACAAGTAGCGACCTGATATTTCGGTATCTCAGAGCTCTGTCATGCTCGGTAAATTTCATCACTGACCCGGGTAATGACGGGGTAATAATCACATGCGCCTGGATCGTGGGAAACGCGATCCATGCTCCAGCGGACGATACGCTTCCAGCGCGGGAGTCTGGGGTCAGAGGACCGCCTGCCTGGTCTTGTCCGACGCAGCAGGGGGGCGACAATCGATGATTTGTCAGCATAACGGCGGAGCTTCCGGTAAAAGGAGCCTTGTCGTTTACCCGCTGCTCTGCGCGTTCACGTCGATCGCCTTCGCCCTCGGAGTCTCGTCGCTCCCGGCGAGCGCGGACGCCGACCACCGCAAGACCAAACGCACGCCACATGCCTCCCGCACCCATCGAGGCGGCGATGCCACCGATCCGGGCGGCGGGGACAGCATCCATGACGGAAACGGCTCCAAGAACCGGAACATCGTCTCCGTGAGGAGCCCGACGAACAACCGCGGCTACCAGCACACCTCGGCCGAAACCATGGGCGGGACCACCAGCATCCAGAACGCCCTGTGCCGGCACGCCAAGGTCTGCAACATCACCCTCAAGGTCATCGTGATCACACCAGACAAGGCCAAGAAGTCCAAGGCGAAGACCGTCAAGAAGGCCGCCACACCGCCCCAGGACGAGGTCGAGACCCTTGGTACGGACGACACGTGCGACGAGTGCTGCGAATGCGAGCCGGACGGGTCAAAGTAGGCGCGCGATCTGGGCCGCGGTCGAAAGGACCAGAGGGGCGATGCGGCTCTCGTCACGCTCGCCGATGGTCACGACGCCCACGCTGGCCTCGGCAGGCAGCCCGCCCGCGGTGATCGGTGCGGCGACGCCCCAGGCCCCGCGCTGCAGCTCACCGGTCGTCACCGAGTAGCCGGCGACGCGGGCCTCCGCTATCGCCTCCCGTTCCCCGGGCCGGGGCGGCCGGCCCGCGAGGATGGCGATGCCGGAGGCGCCGCGGTCGGCGGGGTGCCGGTTGCCCGCGCGGTAGGCGACGTGGAACGTCGAGCCGCGCGGTTCGGCGACGGTGAGCACGACGGCCTGGTCGTCGGTGTCGAGCACGGTGATGAAGGCGGTGGCGTGGCAGGTGTCGGCCAGCACCTGGAGCGCGGAGGCCGCCGCCGCGCGGAGCCCATGCCGGACGGCGGCGTTGAGCTCGACGATGCCGAGGCCGAGTGTGAAGCGGGTGCCGACACGGGCGACCAGCCGGTGGTTGCCGAGCGCGGTGAGATTGCGGGAGACCGCGTTGCGGTGGACGTCCGCCAGCTGGGCGAGCTCGGTGATCGTCAGCCCGTCCGGATGGTCCCTGAGGATCGCCAGGAGCCGCAGACCGGTGTCGATGGTCTTCGAACCCGCCGCGGAGGAGGGGGCGGGGCCGGCATCCGCGTCGTACTGATCAGTGGTCATTCGACACCGAGCCGTGGAGCCGGGGTGTAGCGGATGGGCAGGTGCTTGACCCCGGCGATGAAGTTCGACACCAGCCGGGCCGGCGGCCCGGCGAGCTCGATGTCCGGTAGTCGCCAGAGGATCTCCCGGTAGAACGCGCGAAGCTGCATGCGGGCGAAGTGCGCCCCCAGGCACACGTGGGGACCGTCGCCGAACGAGACGTGGTCGTTGGGGCGCCGTGCGATGTCGAACCGCATCGGCTCGGGGAAGTGGCGCTCGTCATAGTTGGCGGCACCGTGGAAGACCACGACCTTGTCTCCGGCCGCGATGGGCCGTCCGGCGAGGACGGTGTCGCGTACGGCGGTACGCCGGAAACTGAGCACCGGTGGATGCCAGCGCAGCATCTCCTCGATCGCCGAGTCGAGCAGGCCGGGGTGGTCCAGCAGCCGGTGGTGCTGTTCAGGATGGTCGAGCAACGCGATCATCCCGCCGGGGAGTGCCGAGCGTACGGTGTCATTGCCCGCGATGACCAGGAGGAAGAAGAACATCGACAGCTCGGGAGCGGTGAGACGGCGGCCGTCCACCTCGGCCGTCGCCAGTGCGGTGAGCACGTCGTCCGCCGGATCGCGTCGCTTGTGGGCGGCGAGCGTCTGCGCGTACTCGAACATGTCGGCGAGCATGGCCGGGGACCGGGGGTTGACCGGACCGCCGTCCCCGCCACGGACGACGGTGGCGTGATCGGGATCCTGGTAGCCGACGACCCGGTTGGTCCATCCGAGGATCAGGTCACGGTCGCCCGGGGGGATGCCGAGCAGATCGGCCAGGTTCTGGATCGGGTAGTCGTCGGTCACGTCCACCGGCAGGTCGCACTCCCCCCGCTCCGCGATCTGGTCGACCAGCAGCCGCGCTCGTCGCTCGACACCGGCCATGAACCGCTCGACGCGCCGGGGAGTGAACACCCCGGAGATGACCCGCCGGAGGCGCCCGTGCTCCGGCGGGTCGAGATTGAGCATCATCTGCCGGATGAACGGCAGGTCGGCGGGGTCCGGGTCGCGGATCTGGGTGGCGCCGATCGAGGAGCTGTATTCGGTGGGGGTGCGCAGGACCCGGACGACGTCCGCGTAGCGGGTCACCGCCCAGAAGCCCGGCCCGGCCGGCCAGCCGTCGACCTCGTGCTCTTCCTGCCAGTGCACCGGGTGCTCGTCTCGCAGCCGGCGGTACATCTCGTGGGGGATGCCCTGGGTGTAGACGTTCGGGTCGAAGACGTCGAGCGTTGTGCGAATGTCGGTCATGGGCGGCCCCCTCCTACGGCTGTCAGGTGACCAGGAAACGTTCGATGGCGGACACCAGTGCCAACGGCGCCTCCTCCATCGCGTAGTGACCGGCGTCGGGCAACGTCACCAGCTCGGCGTTGGGGAACCACCGCAGCCACGTGCCTTGCATGACCTCCGCCGAGAGCGCGGGGTCGTGCCCACCGGCGATCACGAGCACGGGCGTGGTGTCGCCGATGACCTCCGTGTGGAAGTCGGTACGCGCCCAGGCGTCCAGGTAGGCACGGAACGACGGCACCGTGGAGTTCCGCACCGAGTTGGCGACCATCTCGTCGAGCCACCTGCCGGGAAGCCTGTTGCCGGTGGTGAAGTCGATGATCGCGCGCCGGTTGGCGGGCTCGTCGGCCGCGCCGGAGAACAGCGCCCAGCCCTGGTCGTCGAAGGGGACGCCAGAGGCGGGCACCGGGGAGATGCCGACGAGCTTGCGCACCCGGCCCGGCGCGTCCAGCATCACCCGCTGGATCGCCATGCCCCCCATCGAATGGCCGATCAAGGAGAACGTCTCCCAGCCCAGCTTGTCGGCGAGCGCGATCGCGTCGTCCGCTATCTCCGCGATGCTGTATTCACCGGTGAGATCGCGGGCCTCACCGTAGCCGCGGTAGTCCGGGAACGCGTAGGTGAAGGCGTCGTCATCGAGGTACGGCCGGATCTTCTGGAAGGAGCTCCGGTCGCCGAACCAGCCGTGCAACACGATCACACGATGCGGCCCGGAGCCGTGGACGTCGTGGGGAAGAACGACGGAGGACATGGCGGATTCTCCTTCGGGTTCATGACGCCGGACGTGAAACCGAGTGGGACACCTGGCGACGATGCCGCATCCATGCATTGCGCGCCGCCATGGCATTCCACGCTGAACCAGACGTATTTACCCCCCTCACACTGGACGGCACCCCACTGGTCGGCCTGCGCCGCCACAAGGAACAGACCACGACCGCTCTCGGTGAGCTGGTCGAGCGTCCGCCGCGTGGGCAAGGTCGGGTCAGGGTCGCAGACCGCCAGCCAGACCGTGCCGCGTTCCGCCCTCACATTGATCCTGATGCCGTGGCCGTCGCAGGCGGTGGGCGCCGCGTGCTGGACGGCATTGGTGACCAGTTCGCTGGTCAACTCCGCGATCGTCGCCTCGTGGGACGGGGAGAGGCGGATGTTCCAGTAGCCCAGAATCGCCGACACCCAGCGGCGCGCGATGGAGGGGGCGAGCCGCGAGCCGGGGAGATCGCACCAGCTTGAGCGCTGTCTCTCCTCCGCGCCGGTGGCGGCGTTCACCGCAGGCTCGCTCGGATCGCCACAGGGGGAGGCTCGACCGCGGATCTCGTGTCATGAATCGCGAACACGGGCGTGGACTTCCCATTCAGAATGCCCAAATAATGGGCATGGTGGTCGAAAGATGGGCGTACGTGGAGAAAGCATTGGATGGAATATCGCGCTTGTCAACGAAAATGTGAAAAGTCGCTGGACGGATACTCTGCGTGAATGCGCACTTTGTCCGAAAAGGTCATCCTCCAAGCGCGCGGCGGCCGTTCCACCCGATGAGCCGGTTCCGGATGGCACGGCCCTTGTCCGGCCTCGCCGATCTCAACGAACGAAGAGCCGGGGCCGGCCTTCGTAGACCAGACCCGACGCCCGGGTAGGGACGCGCGAAGTGAACCGATCGAGCGGGAGCGAACGTCTAGGAACTGTGAAGCTCTCCAGGTTGATCGGTCTCGGTCTCGCGGCGGCCGGGGTGTGCGCAGGGGCCATGGTGCTCTCGGGTTCGGTCGGCGCATCACCGCCCGTACCGTCCACCTGCCCGCACCGCTGGGGTGGCGACGACATCGGCGGCTGGGTACCCGCCGCCGCCGCCGGCATCGACGGCGTGGAGGAGTCGCTCGTCCCCGGCTCGCCGGTCAAGGCCCTCATCTGCGCCTACCCCGGAGACAACGTGCATCCGGGCGGCGAGCGGCTGGCCGGTTCGCGCTCACTGACGGACCAGACGGCGGCGATGGCCCGTGACCTCGCCTACCTGCCGGTGACCACCGCCGACACAGAACGCCCATGCACGACGGCGGCGGGACCGATGACCAACTACCTCATCCGGTTCGCCTATCCGGACGGCCGCGCCCTGTGGCTGGGCACCGCCGAGGAGGTCAACCACTGCGTGAGGACCACCAACGGCACGGTCGGCACCGCCTCCTACGCCGGGCCCGCCGTCACCACCGCCTACAAGGACGGCGTCTGGCGCTCCGCACCGCCGGACGACCCCTGCCGGGGCTCCGGTGACCGGCGGGGTCAGGACGAACTGATGGTCCCAGGACGACCGGGCCGGCTCACCGTGTGCAGGGACGCCACGTACGTAAGGCCGCCCTACCGCAAACGACATGGCAGGGACATCGCCCGCGCTCTGGCCGAGACGCTGAACTCCCTGGACACCGTGCCGAGCCGGAACATGTGCCAGGGCACAGGAGGCGCTCACGAGCGCGGCATCCGGCTCATATTCGACTATCCAGAAGGACCGGCCGCCGCGGTGTCCATCTCGCTGAGCTGCGTCCCCGCCATCGACAACGGCCTACTCCAGGCCGACCTGGACGCCCGCCTCCGCGACGAGATCCTGCGCCTCGCCCCATCCTGACTTCGCCCTGGGCGCGCTGGCGATGCCATCACCTGCCGCTGTCGCCCGACGTTACCGGCCGGGCATTCTGGTCTCGATCGCCATGGTGGCCGCCACAAACCGCACGGAGCTCTGCGCACCCGGTGCTTCATAGGCGAGCCGGTCGGCATCACCGGTAAGGGTGGTCGAACGCCAGGTCCGCGAGCCGTGGGTCGACTTCGGGAAACGAGCCGTCGCCGAACAGGATCCTCCCCGCCAGGGCACGACCGGTACGACCGCGTAGCACGGTCACCGCCGCCTCTGCCGCGGCAGGGGATCGGATGCCGGCGAACACGCGGCGCAGCAACAGCCGGCCTCGGAACCGCGTCCGCAACGCGTCCCCGTCGTACCGGCTCAGCATGCGCTGGTCGCCGGTACGCAGGTACCCGGCGGTCACCGCCGCGGCCAGTTCGGACATGCGCAGGCAAGGGTCCAGCCCACCGGCCGTCAGCGGCGACACCGCGCCCGCCGCGTCTCCGACGAGCAGTCCGGCGGGACACGCCAGCCGTCGCAGCACACCGCCGACCGGGATCGGACCACCTCGACGCTCGACCGGTCCGGCCGACGGTGTGCTGCCGGGCGCATCAGCGGCGAAGGCGTCCAGCAGGTGGCGGATGCCGGTGCGCATCGCGTTCGGATATCCCGCGACGCCAACGTGCGCGTGCCGGCCGTCGTCGATGACCCATCCCAGGTACCCCGGGGCGATCCGGGGGTCCAGCACGCAGTGGAACGCCGGGGTGGTCGTGCCCGACGCGATCGGGTGGACGATCTCGGCACCGACGAGGAAGCGCCGGTTGACATCAAGGCCGAGATCACGGGCCACCCGGGAGCGGGCGCCGTCCGCGCCGACGACGAACCGGGCCCTCACCGGTTCCGCACCCGCGAACCGTACAAAACCGTTCGACGCGTCGACATACCGTACGCCCAAGAGGACCCGCGCCCCGGCCGACTCCGCCGCGCGGCGCGCGTGCTCGTAAACGGCCGCCATGTCGGCCACGCGGTACTCGTCCCGGTCGCTGGTGAGCCGGATCGGCGCCCGCCGCGACGGCGGATACAGCAGCACGTCCCGGACGCCTGGTCCGAGCAGGTGATCCGGCACGTCGAAGTCATCAAGGGTGCGGCGTACGAAGATCCCTGTCGTGCGGATGCCCGTCGACAGCGACCTGCGCCGGTCGACCACCATCACGTTCAGTTCCCGTCGCGCGAGCAGGCGGGCTGTGCGCAGACCGGCCAGGCCCGCACCCACGACCAGTACATCCACTGTCTGCATACTTTGCGACGGTAGGGGCGATGCCTCATCCGTACGATGATCTGCACGCTACCCGCCGCATACCTCGACACCGCCGCCACACTCGAGACCGTGGACTGTTCCAAAAGGAATCAGGCTCGCCGGCTCCACCTAACCGTCCGCAGGCCGGTATGGCCATGACCGCCGGAGAACGCCCTCCCGCCGGCCCGAAATTGTCGGCCTCGTACGCCATGATCGGCGTCCATATATCCCGTACCTTCCATCGAGGAGTGCAATGGCGGCCACCGGCGATGTCAGTTGGTGGATCGATGGCACGGGCCAGTGGACAGATCTCGACCTGATCCGCGCCGACCTCACCTCGGAAGCCCATCCGAACAACCGCGGCTCTCGCGGCGGCCGCGACGAGAGCGTCATGACCGCTACGTACAGGAGGCAAGCGTGAGGCTTCTTCTCACTTCCGCCGGCGTCAAGAACCCGAGCATCCAGAACGCGCTCGTCGAGCTACTGGGCAAACCGATCGCCGACTCCAATGCCCTCTGTATCCCCACTGCGGGGTACGGGCACCCCCAGGGCAGTCCAGCCGGAGCATGGCGTTTCATCAGCGGTCAGTCCTCCACACCCATGTGCGAGCTGGGTTGGAAGTCCTTGGGAGTGCTGGAGCTCACCGCGCTGCCCAGCATCGGCGAAGAGCGCTGGATCCCTTGGGTCCGAGAGACAGACGTCCTGCTGGTGAATGGCGGCGACGCCCTGTACCTGTGCCATTGGATGCGGCAGTCGGGGCTGGCGGATCTCCTGCCGTCGCTGCGCGAGACGGTCTGGGTGGGGCTGAGCGCCGGAAGCATGGTCATGACCCCCCGTATCGGGGATGACTTCGTCGGTTGGAAGCCGCCCACCGGCAGCGACAGCACACTGGGCATCGTCGACTTCTCGATCTTCCCGCACCTGGATCACGAGCTCCTGCCGGAGAACACCATGGCCGACGCAGAAAGATGGGCGGCCGGAATCGAAAATCCGGCGTATGCGATCGACGACGAGACCGCCATCAGAGTGACCGACGGCACCGTCGACGTCGTCTCCGAGGGCCACTGGAGGCTGTTCTCCTCCTGACACGCTCTACCGTCCCCGCCCGGGGCAGAGCACGGGGAGGGACCATCCCGAGGGCCTGGCCGTCCTGGACGACGGACGGTTGATCGTGGTCTACGACAGCCCTTCCCTGGACAGGCGGACCGCGGCGGGCGTCTACGCCGATCTCGTCCGTATCGACGGAAAGGCTCCCTTACCTAACTCGATGGCAACCGCGTCACAGAAGATTGGGACATGGATGATTGGCGGCATGCACGCCTGACCGCTCTGGTCTACGACTTCGGAATCGAGCACGAACGGCTCGGCCGGATCGGCGGGAGACTGGTGTGGGGAGCGGACCTGAGCCGCTTCTACCGTGACATCCACGGTCTGCGGACGCGGGTGAACGGCTGCCGGGTACTCGATGTCGCGTGCGGGGGAGGCGTCGCCTTCCGTGGACTGCGGAAGGAAGGTTCCCATCGATATGTGGCGCTCGACCTTTCTCCGGTGATGCTGCGGCGGGCGCAGGCCAATGCGGAGCGGCACGGGCTGCGGGACATCGGCTTCGTCCAGGCGAGTGTGACCGCGCTGCCTTACCAGGAGGGCGGCTTCGATCTGTGCCTCAGCTACTTCGGCCTGCACTGCTTTGCCGATCCGCAGGCGGCTCTCGCGGAGATGGCCCGCATCCTGCGGCCGGGTGGGCGGTTGCAGGGAACCGCGGTCGTGCGTGGGAGCGGCCTGCGTCAGGACGCGGTGATCTCGCTGTTCCAACGCCGCGGGATCTTCGGCACCGTGGGATCGGCCGAGAATCTGACGTGTTGGCTCGCCGCGGCCGGCCTCCGCGAGATCAGCGTCGATCGTGACGGCGCCGTCGCGTACTTCTCCGCACGACGCTGATCGCCACATCCGACGACCCGGACGACACGCCCTCATTGACAGGCGAGAGCGAGCGTCCGCTTTCCAGGCGGAACAACCACCCTGCTCCCCCACCGGAGACTCAGGTCGGAGGGTGGTGCACGGCGCGGTTCGCGATGATCACGTTCCCTACTAGCAGTTGACTTCTCCGAGACCGTTGAGATCCCGGTGTCGTGGATCGGTCAGTCGTTGCGGGGTTTGCCGAACTCTTCGATCAGCACGGGATACTGCTCCCCACCGTGTCCGGCGGCGATCGAACGGCCGGCCATCGCCTTGATCAACTTCGGCGGTTCGGCGTTGACACCCACCGCCTCGCTCTCCTCGATCAGGTGTGCCATCGCCCGCGCGTCGGCCTCCAGGGCCGACACCGACCGGGAAGGAGCCGCTGTCGATCCCGTCCCCGCCTGAGCCATCTGTCCTGAACCCGCGACGGGTCACGGCCAGCGCACCTCCGGGGTGCGTTCCACGAACCGCGCGTACCGCTCGAACGCCCGCGCGACCTCCTCCCGGTCGCTTCCGTGGAGCGGTACGAGCGGCTGAACGGTGATCCGCACCCGGCTCCTCGCGAGGCTGCGTTTCCAGGTGGCCACGACCCGGCCGGCGCGTACCACGGTGGACTGGAAGACCCCGTTGTTGCCGGGGATGATGGCCGCCTTGTGCTCGTCGGCGACCATGAGCGAGCGGTCCTTGTAGCCCAGCAGGTATTCGTCGAACCCCGGCAGCACGAGCACCTCGTCGTCGCCGGCCGGGGGAGCGGCGGTGTCGAGGAGCGCGGCGTCGAGGTACGTCTCCACCCCGCCGACGGTCACGCGGGCCAAGGCGTCGCCGGCCACGGCGATGCCGCGTTCGGCGTCGGCAGCGGTCAGGCCGGTCCAGCCCGCGAAATCGTGACGGGTGGCCGGCCCGCGGCCGCGGAAGTAACGCAGGGCGATGGTCCCCAGCGCCTCGTCGCGCTCTGGCCGGTGCGGGTCGGGGACCCACTCGTCGAGCAGCACGAAGCTCTGCTCGTTGCCGATGTTGGGGGCGATGCACAGCAGGCCCCGCCGGCTGGCGTACCCCAGCAGGTGGTAGCCGCGCTGGCCGCTGGTGTCGATGCCCTTGTCGGCGAGCACGGCCAGGCACTGCGACCGGCTCAGCCGCCCGCCGCCGGCCAGGGCCGCGCCCAGCGCCTCCAGGGCCTCGACGGCGGTCTCCTGCGAGAGGCCGAGTTGTTCGCGCCGCCTTGCCGCGCCGTTCAGCACCCGGACGCCCATCAGTTCGAGCATCCAGCGGGCGTCGCGGGACGGGACGAAATGGATGGTGCCGCGCATCGGCCACGTGCGCAGCGCCTCACGCCGCTCCAGCGCGGCGGTGACGTCGGCGGCGGTGTATCCCGGCAGTCGCGCGCCGAACGACCACAGACCGCCGGCCAGGTCTTGCCCCTGCATCGCCCCGAGCCAGGTCACCACCTCGGCCATGCCCGTCGCCCGGCCGGCGCCATCGGGCGACGCTCGTAGCAGCAGGCTGGACATCCGCAGGCCGAGCACCTGTTGGGGGGTGAGTTCCACTGATGATCACCTCCTGTCCCGTCACCGTAGCCTTCACCACCGACAGTCCCGCCTCTGTGATCACCTACTGGTGGGCCGGGCGCTGAGGACTCCGAACAAGGAACTCAGCGCACGAGGCGACGCCATCCGATGATCGCGATCGCCAAGGTCATGTGGGCGTCGTGGATGTCGATCGTCAGCGCGGGGCGCGGTCGAGGTAACGGAGCAGGTCGTCGACGAACCGGGGTGGAGGTAGGGCCGTCGGCAGCCTCAGCCTCCACCACGGGAGCGTAGGCGCCCCACTGGCGCAGCGGTTCGACGATTCCCTGCGCGGCGGCGAGAAGATGGCCCGCGAGCTCGTCGTCGAGCGGGGACGGTTGGCCCGTGGCGATCGCGATGTCCCATGCGTGCACGGCGGCGTCGAGCGCGCACATCACCGCGGCGACCGGAGTGGGCAGGTCACCGTGCGGCAGCGGCGTCGGAACGGTCTCGGTGTCGTCGGACACCGTCGCCCACGCCGCGGCGGTCTGCTCGATGGCGACTTCACCAGCTCTGCCGCAGTACCGTCAATTGCTCACGATCTTCCGATCGAGGCCGTTGGATCACGCCGTCTTCGAGTGTCGGACCAGACCGGGCGATGGGTCTACACCTGGTGCCCTTCCTCCGCGCCTGAGACAGCGGCGCGACGGATCGCGGCCCGCTACCGAGAACTGGAGGCGATGCCCGGTGCTGGTCGAGGGGGCGGAGGCCATGGACCGAGTCCTCAAGGGGCGGTCGGAGCCTTAGTCACCCTGAAGATCAAAAAGGCCGTTTCCGATCTACGGAAACGGCCTCTGACCAGGGTGGGGTGTTCACGAGTAGGCCCGGCCTGCGCCGGAAGGGGCGGTCAGGTGATCGCTTCCCAGATCCATCGTGATCGTTTCCCGATGCGATGGGTCGGCGCGTAAGCGACTACCGTCTCCTGACCGCTGGTGAGCGGGACGTGGGTGTGGTGAACAGGCTGGAAACCGCCTCGACCAGCCGGACTCGGGTGTCGGCCCCACATTGATCCTGCGGCCTCGCCACATGCAGCTTCAGAAAATATTGGGATTCCTATATACGTCTGCTTGCCGATATTTCATGGCACGCGCCGCCCATCAAGGGGTGGTCACCTGGCTCGGCGGGCGGCGCATCCAAGGGGCAAGGACTTATTCGGGGGCGAAGGAGAACGCGTCTGCTTCGTCCACTGGTTGGCAGGCAGCAACGGGGCCGTCGGCGAGGCGGAAGCTGGCCGAGCCGCCGTCGTCCGGGTTGTCGAATGAGGCGGCCACCACCAGAGTCTGGCCGGGCTTGATCTGGTCGGGGTAAAGAGTGAAGGAGATCGCACCGTCCGGGCCGGAGTTCCATCTGCTCACACGCAGGGACTCCTCACCCGGCCGGTACCGGGCACGCGGCTCCTTGCACAACTTGCCCTTCGGCAGGTAGTCCACCACTACCGCCGAGATGCCAAGGGCGCGCAGATCCGCCTCCAGCTCTTTGGAGTCCTTGAACTCGTTGATCTGGACGCTGATCGTGCCTTCAGCGCTCTTGCTCACCGCGTAGGCGGATGCTGCAGATCCGATCAGTGTCGGCGCGACCAAGCTCGCCACGATGGCCGTCGCCGCCACGGCGCCGCTCAGCGCGAGCCGTCGTCCGCTCAGTCCTGGCAGTCCCGGCGTTCGAGCAAGCCCTCGCGCTGCTCGACCGGTGAGAAGGACCCGCGTCCATCGCGGCTTTCGGGTGGTGGCTTCTTCGAGGAGCCGGAGTCGCTGGCGGGCCAGGGACTCCGGTGGCTGGTGTTCCAGCTCCTTGATGAGGCTCTTCAGTTCATCCATCGATGTCCTCCTTCAATGGGTTGACGCCGCCCAGGCCGTCGCGCACCTTGCGACGGGCTCGGTTGAGCCGTGATTTGACCGTGCCGACCGGGATGCCGAGTGCTCGGGCCGCCTCCTCGTAGGTCATGTCGCTCCAGGCGACGAGGAGCAGCACGTCACGGTCGCCTCGCGGCAGCAGCGAGAGCGCGTGGAGCAGAGCCGGCCGTGACCCCTCGGCGGTGAGGTCGTGCGTGATCGCTTCCTCCGGCCCGTCGACGGCCTGGACGGGGTCCTGCCGTTCCAGGGCGCGGTAGCGGCTGACTTCGGCCCTGCGGTACCGGGTGATGAGCTTGGTCGCGATCCCGAACAGCCACGGCCGGGCCTCGCGGTAGGAGACGTCGTAGGATCCACGCCTCCGGAACGCGATCAGGAATGTCTCCCCGACGAGATCCTCGGCGACCTCGGGGCCGAGCCGGAAGGAGATGTACCGGTAGAGCATCGTGCTGTAGCGGTCGAACAGGGCCGCGAACACCTCCGGATCGTTGAGAGAGTCGGTGATGATCCCGGCGTCATCCACCGCGTGCAGCGTGTCGGTCACCATGGGGGGCCTTGCGCGGTCATTAGTACCCTTTCTGCGGTGTCATCAGCTATTTCTGCGGTGTCATCAGCTATGTCTTGCCACGACCCCCTTCAAGTGTTCACGGGTCGGCATAGCGCCCTTTACTGCCGCTCGTCAGGGGGTTCGCGGCCCTACCCGGTGGGCGATGTGTTGGCTGCGGCGATAAGGATCTTGCGCTCGATAGTGACTGCCAGTGCCTTGCCATTTACAGTGTGGAGTTGCAGGACTGCATGGCGTGAATGCAACACGTGATCGTGACTGCTTTGTCTTCAGGGAGACGACGGTGACGTCGCTGCTGGAACGCTTGGCCCGGGCCGAGAGGTCCGCATTGCAGCAGGTGGATGAGCTGCGAACGCGGCTGGCTGAGGCCGAAGAGCAGGTCCGGCGGTTGGCCATCACCCGGCAGACCCTGACGTTGTTCACCGATCACGACGGCGAGGACGACGGCAAGGACGCCGGAGAGCAGCCCGGCCTCGACCCCCATGATCCGGAGGATGCGACATCGCCGTTGCCTGTCTTGCGCGGCTGGCGAGAGCAGACGGTGGCGTTGCTGGCCACGGCGGAGCGACCGATGCGGGCGAGGGAGGTCGTGCAAGCTCTGGGTAAGCCGGACACCCGCTCCCAGGTGGAAGGAATGCGGTCCCGCCTTCAGCGACTGGTGAGACAACCGGCGTTTCTACCGCGCTTTCGACCGGCTCACCAGCCTGCTGGATGTGGCCCGGCACGACCGGCGCATCCGCCTGCCACAGCACGAGGCCGACCTGCTCGCCACCGCCTGGCAAGACGACGATCCCGACCACATCCGCAAGCGGGACCTGCTGCAAGACATCGTCACCGCGCTCGTGCTCACCCCGGCCCGCTGGGGCAAAGGCCGCGGCTACCTGGCAGGATTTTGGCGGCGACGTCGGCATGACACCACCGCCGCCCCGGTCTTCGCCCGCCCACCCCGAGCTCGCCGCTCCACCGGCGAACTGATCGCCTCCACCGAGATCACCGCAGGCTGGCACCACTCGGCCGGAAACGATCCACCCGAGTACGGTTACAGCGCCACCCTCACCGTCGCCGCCCGCACCCGCTCTGTCCCCGGGTCTTTTCCGCAACTGGCGCTCGGCCTGGTCCTGGACACGCCAGGCAAACGCATCGGCGAAAACGCCATCACCACCCTCAAACCCCTGCCCACCCTCGGCTTGCCCGCAGCGTTCGCCGTCGTCGACCGCGCCTACACCGACCAGCAGCCCGGCCACTTCGCTCAACCCGCACGCGAACTCGGCTACCGACTCGCACTCGACTACAAAGTGGATCAACGAGGGGTGCAGGGCAGCGCCCACGGCGCCCTGCTCATCGACGGCTCCCTGGCCTGCCCGCTGATGCCCGACCGACTCGCCCAGGCCACCACCGGTCTGGACGACACCGCCATCCGCACCCCATCGGACGAACTCACCGCGCTCATCAACGCCCGAGAGCCGTACTTGCTGCGCCTCAAGCAGAGCCCGAACACCAACGGCACCGTCCGCTTCCAATGCCCGGCAGCAGGCACCTCCCCATCGCTGACCTGCCCCCGCTTCGACCGCCTCCACCAGCGCGAACCCAACCGGCCCACCGCGATCGACCTCACCGACACCCGGCAACGAGCCGCCCACCCCGCGGCCAAACCCCGCGTCCTTCCCCCACAGCCCGACCACAAGACCGGCGAACTGCCGAGGATCTGCCACCAGCACACCATCACCGTCCGCAAGGGCGACCTCGGACACCTCGACAAGTTCCGCCAGGACCTGCCCTACCTCAGCCCCGCCTGGATCGGAACCTACAAGTCCGTCCGCGCCAACACCGAAGGCCTCAACGGCAGAGTCAAGGGACACGACCTCGACCTCCGCGACCCCAAGAACCGACTCGCCCACGGCCGCGTTGCCCAGAGCCTGCTCACCGCGCTGCTCATCACGGTCGCCAACGACCACTTCCTCGACCAGTGGCGCCACACCCACCAGCCCCAAGACCAGGCCGTCACACCCGCCGACACCCCGCAGACACCAGCCGGGACCTTCGACCGCACGCCACCCGCAGGCCAGAGCAGGCCACCACCCGCCCCATAACCCGGGATCCAGATCACCTTCTCGCAGCACCCAGCCCGGCGTCGGCTTCGCCATGCCCAGCGACGCGAACGTGAACCTCGACCAGCGGCCTTGTCACCACCCGGGCCTCCCCAGGCACCTGCTCCGCGGCTCCCAAACCAGGACGAACCCGATTCGGAAACCCCTGAAACAACAAGATCCCGCCTGATCGCGATGATCAGACGGGATCTCGTCAACCGCTCCCGAGCTAACTCAAGAACGGCCCTTGGGTGGGGCGTTCACGAGTGTGGTTGAGCAGCGACGATGACGCCCTGGCGAAGATCGCTTCCC
>NZ_BAAAZR010000042.1:0-892 GCF_039537005.1 Sphaerisporangium flaviroseum
TCGCTGGTGGCCTGAGTGGCAGCCTTCAGCGCAGCGCCACCGTTGGCGGTCCAGAAGTTCTGGATCTTCTGCGCGCTGGACGCCGAGGAGAGGGAGACGACCTTCTTGAGGGGGGCGGTCGTCGCGCCGGCCGAGGTGACCAGGGTGGCGCCGATCATGCTCGTGGCGGCGAGGGCCCCGCCGATGGGGAGGGCGAGACGCTTAACTCGGGTGTTCACAGAAAACTCCTGGGCCTGTCGTGGAACGCATCTTGCGCCCCATGCGTCAGTAAAGGGATAACCAGAAGATAGCGAGAGGATCTTCGTCTGTGGGGGCGATTCGAGGGGAATTTTGACCTTCGCCCGCGCGTGACCTTTTCGTAACCCTCCAGCTAGGCGGACAGTTCCTGTCAGAGACATGCAACTTCCGGCCTTACTCGCAGATCAGGATGGGTCCCTCCCGAGTGGTTCCTGTGTGAACAAAGTGAACCGCCGTCGGCTCCGGCCGCATGCAGTGTGACGCAGATCACATGGAACCGATGGAGCCGATCCGGGTCTGGCTACGTCTAAGCGCCCCTCACGGAGCCGAAGTCGCGTCCACGGGCCGCCGCCGGCACCCTTCGAAGCCGGATTCATGATCCGAAGAGTCGCCGGATCTTCACTGACAGTTGGGATCGACCCGCTTTCCCGTCATGCTTTGAGCCCCGAACCTTCCATGCCGTCGGGCTTCCGCGCTCTCACGCTGGCCCCTCCAGGACCTCCTGAGCCGCCGGAACCGAGCTGGATCGTGAGCACAACGCAGAGCAGGGCCCGGCACGAATGCCGGGCCCTGCTAGGTGGTGCTGTGCTCTAGCTGACTAGAACGTCAGGCCTTGGTGACGAGGTCGCCATCGGAGGTGACGATCTTGCCGGAC
>NZ_BAAAZR010000043.1:0-127206 GCF_039537005.1 Sphaerisporangium flaviroseum
TCGCTGGTGGCCTGAGTGGCAGCCTTCAGCGCAGCGCCACCGTTGGCGGTCCAGAAGTTGCTGACCTTCTGCGCGCTGGACGCCGAGGAGAGGGAGACGACCTTCTTGGTGGGGGCGGTCGTCGCGCTGGCCGAGGTGACCAGGGTGGCGCCGATCATGCTCGTGGCGGCAATGGCGCCACCGATCGGGAGGGCGAGACGCTTAACTCGGGTGTTCAAGGAAACTCCTGGGCCTGTCGTGGAACGCATCTTGCGCCCCATGCGTCAGTAAAGGGATAACCAGGAAGATACAGACAAGATCTTGCTAGCGGTAACTCGTTCCAACGGGTTTTTCGCCGCCGAGAGTCACGTGATCTTCCTGTGATCACCCAGCCGGTGGACATCTGTCGTCAAGAGCCGCGAACCACGTGCCATCGCCGCAGATCAGGGCACCTGTGTGAATAATGGGACCGATGTGATGCCAGTCAACTCCACAAGCGCGAGGCTGGTGCCCATGTGACGCAGATCACATGGAACCGATGGAGCCGATCCGGGGTCTAGGTACGTCTAACGGCTCCGCAGGATCCTCGAACCAGACAAAACGCCCAAGGTGTTGGTGCGGTTCGACATGGAACGGGCCAGGTTTCGGAGAAGCCTTCGCGGGACCGAACCAAATCTGAAGGGTTGCCGTCGCGACACACCGCGACCAGCAGGCCCCACACCCTCACAACGCCAGAGGACCCGGCAGTTGCCGGGTCCTCTGGCGTTGTGAGGGTCTCGCTCGAAAGCCGGTCAGTCGGTCTTCTGTCGGGCGGCGTAGGAGTACACGAGGTAGGTCGCCGTGTCGAAGTACGGAGAGGACACACCGTCGTAGCGGCCGTCGCCGTTCAGGTCCCACGTCAGGCTGTTGACGCCGTTCAGGTACCCGATGCGCCGGGTGCTGCTGTACTTGATCACCCACGGGCCGCCGCTGGCTCCTGCGGTGAACCCGCATCCCCTGAACAGCACACCCTTGTCGAGCTCCCACTTCTGCGTGGAGATCTTCTTGGTGTTCTTCGTCAGGCACGACTCCATGGTCTGCCCGGTGAACGGCCGGCTCCCGTTGGGATGCGGACCGGCGGGATAGCCGAACGCGTACGCCGCGACGGTGAACCCCCTGTTCCAGGCGAAGCCCTGCCCGCCGACCTGGCTCTCGAGCCGTCCCATGTCGACTCTCTTGTACAGCGGCTGGCCCTTGGCGTCCTTCTTGACGTTGCCGTTCGCGTCGTTGTCCTGAACCCATTGGTAGCCGTGGTGGACGGTGACGAAGGCGTAGTCGTAGTCGAAGTCGCCGGTAGCCGCGTAGGTGTCGTTGAGATGCAGCGTGTGCCCTACGTAAATGCCGAACGGCGTCTCGCCGTTGCCGACGTAGGAGGGTATGAACACCCAGTTCTCGACGGGCTTGCCGCTCTTGACGTCGTAGGCGCAGTGGGCGGCGGTGGCGACGACGTTCCCGTACTTGGAGTGCACGGACGAGGCCGAGCACCAGTATTCGGTGGTGCCATTGCGGAAGAAGACCTTCCCCACCGTTGGGGGGAGCTTGGGGTTCCTCAGCTTCAAGGCCGTGGACGCCTTCGGCGGGGCCGAACCCGAAAGGGCGGTCGTATTGCTGGCGGGTGTGGAGGTCGTACGGCCCGCCGCGGCGGCGGCGGGGGTGACGGCGGCGGTCGTGGCGCTCGGGGTCGTGCCACTCGCACTACCGGTGCCGTTCGTGCCGTTCGTGCCGGAGTTGGAAGCCGCTGTCTTGGGTGCGTAGCTGCTGGCGTGCTTCAGCCGGTCTGGTGTCCACCAGTCGACCACCTTCCGCAGGTCCGCGTCGCTCTGAGCCAGTGGAACCGAGGTGATGCCGGCGGGAGCCGTCCGGCTCGACGCCAGCGCCTGTACTGGTGCCGGGCCCGCGGAGAGAATCACACTCGCGGTCGCGAGGGCGCCGCAGAATGTGAGCGCGATCCGCTTCGCTCGGGGTGGCATTTCGTACCTTCCACAGATCAGAAGAGTGCAGACAACGGTGAAGGGCGATTTTCCCAGATCATCCGGCAATAGGCACCGTAGTTGGCTGACCTGGGTTCACTTCGTTATCGGACGTGTGATCGGGGACGGGTGCGCAAGTAGGCCGGTAGGGGGGCCGGATACAGGGCCGGCCCCCCTACTTTGCCGTGACTCGCGTCAGCTCGTCGTAAGCTTCCCGGTCCACAGGTTGGCGGCGTACTTGTAGATGCCGTAGGTGTCGCTGTTGAAGTACGGCGTGGTGATGCGGTCGTAACGGCCGTTGCCGTCGGTGTCGAGAGTCAGGCTCACGACGCCGTTGACGTAGCCGGTCCGCTTGCTGCTCTTGTACTGCAGCAGCCATGGGCCGCCGGTGGCGCCGGGCGTGAACGCGCACTTGATGGCCAGCTGCTCTTCGGCCTTGTACTTGGCGACGGCCGGAGCGGCACCCGCCTGGCCGTAGCACCACTTCATCGTCTCGCCGGTGTAGACCTTGTCGCCGTCGAGGTGCGCGGAGGTCGGGTAGCCGAAGCTGAAGAACTTCGACTTCGTGCTCCGGTTCCAGGTGAAGCCCTGGCCGCCCACGTTGTCACCAAGCCGGCCCGCGTCCACGAACGTCTTGATGTGGAACACGGTCTTGTAGTACTTGACCGTGGTGGTCTTCTTCACCCAGTACTTCACGAAGTAGTGGGTGATGGTGTACGCCGAGTCGACGATCTTCTTGTAGCCGGGGCCGGTGTACTTGTTGTACGTGACCTCGTCGACGATCTCCGTGGCGGTCTTGCCGGGCGCCTTGGCGTAGTTCACCTTGGAGTTGGCCGCGGGAGCCTTGTCGTACTCGTCCTTGGTGACCTCCTTGACGACCCGCTGGCCGCCGGCGGTGCCCCACGGCAGGACGGTCTCGGTGCCAGTGGTCTTCGACCAGGCGTCGGCGGTCTCGCCGCCCTTCTCGTCGACCTTCTTCTGGTACTCGTCCTTGGTGATCTCTTCGTCCTTGGCCCACTTCGGACCCTTGTAGGCGTCGAAGGTGGCCTTGTCGACGATCTTCTCGCCGGTCTGCTTGACGCCGTTGAAGACGTTGACGAAGGCGTAGTCGTAGTCGTAGTCCTCGTAGACCTTGAAGTCGTCGTGGAGGTTGACCTTCGAGCCGACGTAGATACCCCACGGCGCCTTGCCCTGGTAGTAGCCGGGGATGAAGACGAAGTTGTCGACGTAGACGTTCTTGTCGGTGTCGTAGACGCAGTGGGCGGCCGTGGCGACCAGGTTGCGGTACTTCGACTGGATCGAGGTGCCGGAGCACCAGTAAGGCTTGCCCTCGACCTGGAAGAACACCTTGCCCACGTTGGTGGGGAGGTTGACGTTCTTGGAGGTGCCGGCGGTCTTGCCTCCGGCGCCGGTCGGGGCGACCGTTCCGGCCTTGCCGTCGGCGGAGGCCTTACTGGTGCTCGCCCGCAGCTTGCCGGAGAGCGAGGAGTCCTCGAGGTAGCTCTTCGCGGACTTCAGCTTGCTGGGCGTCCAGGACCCCGCGATGGCCTTCGCGTCGGTCCCGTTGGCCAGCGAGCCCGACTTCACAGGAGCCGGTTTGGCCTGCGCGCTGGCGGAGGTGCTGAGGGTCGCGCCCATCATGCTGGAGGCGACGATGGCGCCACCCAGAGGGAGGAGGAGGCGCTTTGCTCGGGTGTTCATTGAACTCCTTCTTTGTCATGGGATGCCCGGGAAGGTCCCATGCGTACGTAAAGAGACAACGAAGACCGTACTCCGGCGATCTTGACCAGTGGGCCACAAACCGGACAAATCTGGATGTCCGTTACCGGCTTGTTATGAAACCGGCGGAACCGGAGAGATAACTGGTGCGTCGAATCTCGCTCATCGATCAGGCCTCGGCGGGGTCTCGATCGAGGGTTCGGCGCATGATCGACGATCGCCACGCGGAAGGACGACGACCGCTCAACGTCATGCGACATCGGGGGATCCACATGCGACGTCTCACCAAGGGCCTCACCTACGCGACCCTGTTCCCGGCCACAGCGGCGGCCCTCCTGCTGACCACGGCGGCCACCTGGCCAACGGCACCCACGAACACGGCGGCCGCGACCTCGGCAGGCGCGTCCACGGGTACGACGGCGCCCTCGATCGGGGCGGTCACGGGTACGACGGCACCCTGGATCGGGGTGGTCACGGGTACGACGGCACCCTCGATCGGGGCGGGCGCGTACGGTGTGGCCGCCATCCCCCGTCCCCTTCCTGGAGGACCGGGCGCCCACTCCGTCTCCTGGACCCCGCAGGACCGCGCCGTCTCCTCGGCTCCGGCCAAGCCGGTGAGCCGTGTACTGCTGCTGACGGTCGCACGCGGCGAGTCGCCCACGCCGACGGACCGGGTCGCCTTCCTGGAGTGCCCCGCAACCGGAGGCACGCACCCGAAGGCGGCTGAGGCCTGCAAGCAGCTCGAACGCGTCTCGGCGAACCTCAACGACCTGAACGTGTCCCCGGACACCAGGTGCACCAAGGAGTACGACCCGGTGACGGTTTACGGTGCCGGCCTGTGGGACACCAGTCGCCTCTCGTACGAACGAACCTTCGGCAACCGCTGCGAACTCCGCGCCACCACCGGAGCCGTCTTCGACTTCTGACCACCACATCCGGCGGCCATTGCCCGCTGACGGGTTACACGGTCGGCCCCCGTCCGCACGTCTGCCTAAACGCTGGCACCCATGAGATTGGCGTAACGATCATCGGCCGCTAATGCAACGGTCCCATATGCAACTTCAGGCTACGCTGGGAAGGATCGTGAATGCGTCACCCCACAGCGGCTTCAGCGGCCTGAAGTGCCGCTGGTCCAGAGTCAGCACACGGGTGGTGCGGTACCTCGCGGCGAGGAGGGCGACGGACACGTCCGTCAAGCTCAGCGAAAGATCAAAGTACTGCTCCGTGACGGCGACGCAACGCTCCACGTCGTCATTGGTCATCGGCACCAACTCGTACGCTCCTGCGGCGACGTCACGCAGGAAGTCGCACTCCCGGTGGACCCCCAAACGGGTGAGAAGCAGGTAGTCGAGCTAGCGAGCACGAACGGCGACAGCAGGAAAGGGCCGGGATCCGCCTCGATGGCTCGCCTGGCCGGTTCATGCTGTCGTTGGTCTGCGTCTATGGCGGCCATAGGCCACTGGTGTCAAGGACGATCATCTGGGAGCCTGTGCGCCCCGAATCCCTCAGCAAGAACCTCGTCGAGGCGTTCGGCCAGAGTCGGATCACCGCTGTGGAAAAGTGGGAGCCGGGGGCGCTGCCGTTCGAGGAGCTGTGGAGCATCGTCCTGGAGCGATCTTTCGATGGCACTCCGCATGCACTCTTCGTCGGAAACGTGATGTCGCCGAGCGGCCTCTCTGACGCGCCGCTGGAGATGTTCGGTCAGGTGCAGGCTCACCTCGTCCCCCCTCCACGTTAACCAATGCCGGACCGTAGCTCGATGACCACTCAACGTAGAGTAGCGTTCACGGACTGCTCAGGGTGTCTGCATTTCAGGAAGGGCTCTGCCGACCGCCGCGTCAGCATCGAGTTGCGACGATCCTGGCTCGTCCAAGCTCGACGGCCAGCAGTCAGGGTCAGGTCACGGTCCCTGCTCTGAGGACGTGTCGTGAGGCTTGGTCTGCCAGGCGGATGGGTTGAGGGATGCGGTATTTCGGGGTGCTGTGTACGACGATGTCGCAGGCGGTGTCGAGGCTGATTTTGTGGCCGATGGACACGAAGACGGGCTTGACGTTGTCGGCCGTTCGTAGCGCGCGTCCGATGACCTTCCCGGCGTCCATCAGGGGTGACCAGCTTCCCTGCGGTCCGTCCGGCTCCTCGTAGTGGCCGATCATGGCCTGTTTCGCGACCCCGATGGTAGGGATGCCGGTGATGACCCCGATATGGCATGCGAGACCGAACCGGCGAGGATGGGCGATTCCGTGGCCATCGCAGAGGAGGACATCGGGTAGTGGGTCGACGTTCTCGAGTGCGGCGAGCAATGGAGGCGCTTCGCGGAAAGAGAACAAGCCAGGGACGTAGCCGAACTTGGGCGTGTCCTCGTATGTCGTCACCTGTTCGACGTTCAGCGTGCCCATGTCGAGGACGACCACGGCCGCGGAGAGCCTGGAACCGTCTTTGCTGTAGGAGACGTCAAGGCCTCCCAGGCGCCGGACATCTTCGATGCTCGGTCCGGTATGCGTGACCAGCGTGCGAAGTCTCTCTTGAAGGGCCAACGCTTCTTCTACGGAGGTAGGCCAAGGTTCTTGGAGCACGGGTCAGCCTGTCTCCTAGAGATAGGACATCAGAGGGGTTAATGAAGGCCCGGACCTTCCTCATCTGATCTCACGAACGAGAGTGACCTGAATTCTGCCAGGGAGCCGGCAGTCGTTTCGCACGAAGACCGCGCTTGCCAGCAGCGCGCCGAGCACGATGACACCCACGCCGGCGATGTCGATCGCCTTGCCCGCCGTTTCGACGATGGATACGAATGCCACGAGCGCCTCCTCCGTATCCGGCGCCTGGCCGCCGGGCTCGTCGGCGGGCCGCCGCACGTGGGCGCGCCGTTCTCGGCGCGGAGGAGAAGTCTTCCAGGCTGAGCGCCCGTGAAACCCCGGCTCCTGAAGGGCGGGCTGACCCGCGTTCGTAAGGCGGGCTTACCCGCGTTCGTACACGAGACGGTGGCTGTGGCGGGGCGGTGCTGTTCAGGGGTGTAGTGGGAGGCCCTTGAGGGTTTTGTCGATGGCGTTTCTGGGGCCGTACACGGCTAGACCGACCAGGGGCAGTTCGTCGGCGAGTACGGCTTGGACGGCGGCGCGGTTGTCGTCGTCGTGGCCGGTCTTGAACATCTCCTCGATGTAGACGGCTGTGGGGAGGCCTCGGCTCAGGGCTCGTGTGTGGGTACGGATGAGCCCTTCGGCGTCGGCGGAGTAGATGAGCACCGGCTGGCGGAACATGGCGAGGTAGGTGTTGCCGGATTTGTCGGCGTACGGCTGGCCGATGACCTCTTCGGCTTCTCCCGCTATGGCGCTCGCCAGGAACGCGGTCACGTTGAGCTTCTGCCAGACGGCCAGGTCCTCCCGGACGACGATGCCGATCTTCGTGTCGAAACGCATGTGTGCAGCTTGGCGAGGTGCGGTCTGGTGTGTCTTGTACGGCGGTGCGGGGGGAACGCCGGAGGCTGGAACTGGGGAGGGGGAGCGGACGCTGGAGTGCGGAAGCCGGGGAGGGAAGAGCGGGGAGAGAATGGCGGGTATGGCTGGGGACTGGTCGCGGTACTGGCGTTCGGCTGATCGGCCGTTGGAGGCGATGCACGCGCACTTCGAGCGGCACGTCTATCACCGGCACAGTCACGAGACGTACTCCTTCGGCTTCACGGAGGAAGGGGCACAGAGCTTCACCTGCCGGGGGGCGGCTTATACGAGCGCGGCGGGCATGGTGATGGTCTTCAATCCCGACGATCCCCATGACGGGCACGCGACGGACGAACAGGGTTTCACCTATCGCATGGTGCACATCGGTCCGGAGTTGGTGGCGGATGTGCTGGCGGAGGCGGCCGGGCGGAAGGTCGGGTTGCCGCTGTTCGCCGAGCCCGTGATCGCTGAGCCGAAGCTGGCCCGAGGGCTTCTTACCCTGCATGAGGCCCTGCTCGGAGGAGCGACCTCGCTGCGCCGGGACGAGTTGCTCGACAGTGTGGTGGTGGCCATGGCGCGGCGTGCGAGCGTACGGGTGCCTGAGCTGGGATGGTCGCCTGAGATGGTGGCGCGGGGACCTGCTTTCGACGCGAGTCCGGGACGCTCGAACGTCGAGACGGCGCGGGTCGTGCGAGAGATGTTGCACGACATCGATGATCGGGAGATCTCCGCGGGTGACCTCGCCAGTGCGGCAGGGCGTAGCCGGTTCGCTGTGTACCGTTCGTTCCAGGCGGTGTACGGCATGGCGCCGAGTGACTACCAGAGACAGCTGCGGTTGCGCTCTGCTCGGCGGTTGCTCCTCCAGGGCCACTCGCTCGCGGACATCGCCGCCATGACGGGCTTCACCGACCAGAGCCATCTCACCCGCTGGTTCACGCGCTACTTCGGCGTGACACCCGGCGAGTACCGCCGAGCCGTCACAGCGGGATGACACGCGATCCCCACTAATGATCGCCAGCCTGCCCGCCGTAAGGCAGCGCCGGCTTCGCCGTACCACTCCTCTCCGCGTCGGCGCTGGTATGGGACCCCTTGGTGGTGGAGAGGAGAGCGGCTTGGTGGTGAGGGGTGGGCTTGGTGGGCGGTGGTGCCTTGCGGTCAGTTGGTGATGATGATCATGGTGCCTAGGGGGAGGTGGGATACCGCGTCCAGGCCCTCTTTGGGGAGGCGGACGCAGCCATGGGAGACGGCCTTTCCGAAGACGCTCTTGTCAGGCCAGCCGTGCAGGCCGACCGTGCCGGGGCCTCCGTCGTAGGTCTCCAGCTTCTCCGAGTGCGTGCCGAGCGGCAGGATCACCGGGCTGTAGGTGACCTCGGGTGGGGACAGGGCGGCGAGCAGGAAGGTACGGCCAACCGGTGTGGGGGTCTCCTTGGTGCCGATTCCTACGGGCCACGATCCGGTCTCCTGGCCGCCCTTGAGCAGGGTCAGCCGCCGTGCCGTCAGGTTGATGCGCACCTGGTAAGGGCTGTAGGTCTGCTTCGTCTTGCCGTCACCGGTGTGGATCCAGCCCGTCGACCCGTTGGGCTTGCTCGGGAGGAGTACGCGCATCCACTCGGGGCGCGTCTCGATCACCGGGAGCCAGGTGGGGTTGTCGAGTTGGTGGGTGGGCACGACCGCGATCGGCGGGCCACCGGGCTGGGAGAACACCACCTTGGACACCTTCGGGTGCACTACGAGCCCGTCGTTGGCGGCGAAAGGCTGTGGGTCCCGTTCCGCTTTGTGGATCTTCGTCCACGTCGTCGACCGGGGAAGGCCGGCCAGTTCCTTGGCTGTGACCTTGACGGGCTCCACCGGTGGGGCCGGTGGGGCCGGCTTGGCCAGTTCTCGGTCGACCTTCCGGTTGGTGAAGATCACGATCAGCGCGAGGCCCGCGAGGGCCGCGGCGACCACCGCGACGATGGTGACAGTGGTACGTGTGGATCGACGGCGAACGTACATGGGACCCCCCGGGACTACTGGCTGTTGCTCGGTGCGGTTCGAGGGACGGTGCGTTTGAACGGTCGGTGCGGTGTGGCAGATCGCATCGAGATGGGAGGAGTGTCGCGGCCGGCGGACACGTCGCTGTGGTGGAAGCGCCGCGGTGGGGTTGGCCACTTTGGTCTGGAGGTTGAGCGCCGTGGTCGGGCGGGTCGAGTGCCGCTTCGTGCTGAGTGGCGCTTCAGGGTGAGTGCTGTGGTGGGGCCCGCTCGGTGCGGGCTGGTCGGGGGTGCGGGTTGGAACCGGTCCGGGTGAGCGGGATCGAAGGTCTGTCCTGTCGACGGCTTGTCGGGTGGGAGCGCGGTTCGGATGAGCCGGAGGGCCCGCCCAAACGGATCGGGCGGGCCCTCTGGGTGCCGGGCCGGTGGATCAACCGGTCACGGCGAAGTGCTTCACAACTACCTTGTGCTTCGGCTTGTGGTAGTGCTTCTTCTGGTGGTGCACCGGCTTCTCGTAGTGGTGCTCCTCCTTGTGTTCCGGAACCCACCGGTGGCGCCGGCTGTCCCAGTGCTCACGGTGGCCGCCCCCGTGGTCGTAGTGACCTTCGATGTGGCGGCGGATGCCCTTGTCAACGATGGTCTGCCAGTCGTTGTCGTGCTTGTGCCACCACTTCTCGCAACGCCGGCGGAGGTCCTCCCACGCCTTGCCGTGGTGTTGGCCGCTGCTCCCGTGGTGGTCGCCCTCGTCATCCTCGTGGTCCTTGAACTGACGGCAGCGGTGCTCAAGGTTGTCGTCGTCATGGTGATGGACGACGGTCTTGTCATTGTCGTCACCATGGTCGTCCTCGTGGGACTTGTCCTCCTCGTCCTTCTTCTTCTCCTCCTCCTTCTTCTTCTCTTCCTTCTTCTCTTCCTTGGGGTCGATCTTCTGGATTACCACCTGCGAGGTGCTGGGGTCGAAGGAGGTGTTGCCCTGGTAGAAGGCGGTGATGTTGCGCGTGCCCTCTTCCATGCCCGAGGTGCTGAAGGTCGCCTGGGCGACCCCTTCGAGTTGGGCCGTGCCGAGGTCCTTCGATCCGTCACGGAAGACCACGGTGCCCGTGGGCAGGATGTTGGTCCCCGTCGCCGTCACCGTGGCGGTGAAGGTGACCGAGTGCCCCTTCTTGGAGGGGTTCTGTGACGAGGTCAGTGTCGTGGTGGTCGCGATGGCCCTTCGTACGGTGACGATGAACCCGGTCTTCACGGGCGCGGCCGGAAGCAGGGATGCCGCCTTCGTGCCGAGGTTCTGCGGCGCCTGGTTCGCGCTCGCACTGCCTGATGTCGCGACGAGTGCGCCCATCGCGAGAGCGCCCGTGAGAGCTGCGGTCAGCCATGAACGACCGACATTACGTTGTAGAGACCGAGGGTGACCGACGTCTATCATAAAGCGGTCCTTTTCTTTTTTGCAGTTCAAAGTAAAGGAGCACCTCGATGCTGGCGCGCCTGCATTTCCGACCCTACTCATCGTCGACCTCAATACCGTTGTCCGACATGCGGGAGATTCGCGCTACCAGCGAGTTAATAGTAAAAAATCGAAGGTGGCTACTCACCATTTTTTCGTGATAAGTCGGGCAGCTCAACGACGCCACCGCAGGCCGGAAGCCCTGTCCTGCCGAGGAAACCGGGCCTCCATAAATGTGGAGTTGCGAGCTTCAGGGATTCAGTGCGTCGACCCACTTTTCTTTTTGTGCCGGTGTGTCGGCGAGGCGATATGTGGTGATGTGGTCGGTGTTGCAGTGACTCGCCGGTAATCGCCGTAGGCGCGGATGATCATGCGTTGTGAATGGCGATGAGGCCTACGGGCGCCATCCGCAAATTTGCGGCTGCTCGCGGGAGTTTCCCGGCTCGGCGCATCCCGTGAACGCGGCCGGTGGAGGGGTGGGCCTGGCGGGTGGATCGTGGCGCGGAGATAGGGTTCCGCCATGTTCGCCGTAACGTGCACACGTACCGACCCCGACAACCCTCTCGCCGGGCTCACGCTCGGTGAGCACCCCGAGCCGAAGCTCCCCGACGGGTGGACCACGGTGACCGTCAGGGCCACAGCGCTCAACCACCACGACCTCTGGACGCTCAAGGGCGTCGGCATCCGCCAGGATCGGCTGCCCATCGTCCTCGGCTGCGACGCCGCCGGAGTGGACGAGGACGGGAACGAGGTCATCGTCCACTCGGTGATCGGCACTCCGGTCCACGGGGACGAGACCCTGGACCCCAAGCGCTCCCTTCTCTCCGAGACCTACGACGGCACGTTCGCCGAGAAGGTCGCGGTGCCGCGCGGGAACCTCGTGCCCAAGCCCGGCGCGCTGTCGTTCGAGGAGGCCGCGTGCCTGCCGACGGCGTGGCTGACCGCCTACCGGATGCTGTTCGACAAGGCCGGCCTGGAGCCGGGCTCGACCGTGCTCGTCCAGGGGGCCGGCGGCGGCGTGGCCACCGCGCTGATCGCTCTCGGCCGGGCGGGCGGCTACCGCGTCTGGGTGACGAGCCGTTCGGAAGAGAAGCGCGCCAAGGCGCTGGAGCTCGGCGCGGACCAGGCGTTCGCCCCGGGGTCCCGGCTTCCGGAGCGGGTGGACGCCGTGATGGAGACCGTGGGTCAGGCCACCTGGGACCATTCGCTCAAGTCGTTGCGTCCCGGCGGCCGGATCGTCGTCTCGGGCGCCACCAGCGGCGCGGTGCCGCCGGCCGACCTCAACCGGGTCTTCTTCCTCCAGCTTTCCGTCGTGGGCTCGACGATGGGTACGCGCGCCCAGCTCGGGCGGCTGGCCACGTTCCTGGAGCAGACGGGCCTACGTCCGGTCGTGGACCAGGTCATGCCGCTGACGCGGGCCGATGAGGGCTTCACGGCGCTTCTTGGCGGCGAGATCTTCGGCAAGATCGTCTTCACCGCGTAGGGCCGCGGTGAGCCGGATCCGCCGGGGAGCCGCCGGGCGTGAGCCGGATCCGCTGGGGCCGGCGGTCTCTGGCGAGCGGCCAGGCCATAAGTAAGGGATTACTTTTACGGCCTCCGGGTGGTACATAGGGACAAGGACGACGTATCACCCGGAGGTCGGATATGACCGCGTCCACAGGCCTGGAGCCCTCCGCCGAGGCCGTTCCCCCGTTCGCGCCGGGCTCATTGCTGTGGGAGGGCATGGGCGACCAACGCCTGCTGTTCCTCCTCGGCGGCGCCCTGATCATGCAGGTCATGCACCCCGCGGTCGGCGCCGCTGTCGGGGAGCACTCCATCTACCGGACCGACCCGTGGGGCCGGCTGACACGCTCGCTCACCTCGCTGCAGAAGTGGGTGTACGGCGGGCCGGAAGCGATAGCCGAAGGCCACCGGCTCCGCGAGCTGCACAAGGACATCAAGGGCGTCGACGAACGGGGCCGGAAATATCATGCGCTGAGCGCCGAGCCGTACGCCTGGGTGCACCTGACGGCCTTCGAGCGGTCGGTCACGATGGCGCGCTACTTCGGCGAGCCGCTGTCGAAGGACGAGCAACGCCGGACCTACCAGGAAATCATCCATCTCGGCCGCATCCTGCGCGTGCCCGAGCGGATGTTCCCCCCGACCGTCGACGACTACTGGCGGTACTTCGACGACATGGTGGACAACACCCTGGAGAACCACCCCACCGCGCATGACGTGCTGAGGGTCACAAGGACGGCGGGAGCGCCGCCGATGGTGCCGAAGTCGTTCCACGCGTTCTGGAAACCCATCGGCATGACCTCCGGCAGGATGAACCACTTCGTGACGGTGGGCACCCTGCCTCCCGCGGTACGGGACAAGCTGAGGCTGAGCTGGACGAAGAGGGACGAGCGGCGGCTGCGGGCCTTCGGCCGTACGGTCGCCGCCGCGTTCCCCCGGCTGCCCGAACGCGTGAGGTACATGCCCATCGCGTACTACGCGCGGCGGGCGGCCCGGTCGCGCGAACGCCTGTCGCAGGCCCTGCGCCGGGAGTGAGCGCGGCCCACACCGACCGGGGATGCCGGAGGCCGTGGTGGCGGAACGGCCGCCGCCGGCGGAACCGCGGACCACGATCCCTCCAGCGGACCGGCCGGTGAAGAGCCGGGCGGCGTGACGTCGGCGTGTGGAGCGGGCGGCGGTGAGACGGGCCGCTGGAGGTCGACGTGGGGATCGGCCGGTGGTGGGTCGAGTCGTGTGAAGTCGGCGTGTAAGCCGGGCGGTGGCGGGCCGGGGGCTTGCAAGTCGAGCGGCCTCTGCGGGCCGATCCGCAGCAGCGGTGGCCGGAAGCCGTAGAAGCCCATCATCGCAGCGCGGAACGGATCCGGGTGGCGGCCTCGTAGAGCGCTTCCTGAGCGGTCGCCAGGGCCTCCTCGGACACCGAGGACGCCGCCGCCGCACCGCGGACCTCCTCGACGAACTCGGCCAGCATCTGCCCCAGCTCGGCGTCGTGGTCGCGGGAGCCCCGGCCCTGCCAGGTGTCCCCCCAGACGCCGCGGAGCCAGTCGTCCTTCCAGCGCTTGGTCTCCTCCTGCCACACCTTCTTCTGGCGCTGGAACTCCTGCTTCTGCTCCTGCCACGCCTGCTTCTGCTCGCGCCACGACTGGCGGTAGTCCTCCTTGGCGGCGCGCAGGTCGTCCTTGGCCTGACGCTGCTCGTCCTTGGAGCCCTGACGCACGTCACGGGCCATCTGCGTCAGCTCGTCGCGCAGGGACCGCACGGTGTCGCGTACGTCCTCCTTGACCTCGCGAGCGATGTCGCGGACCGACTGGGAGATCTCCTGCTCCAGCTCGGCGAGCTCGTCCATCCGGGACTCGAGCTCGGCCCGGCCCCTGTCGGTGATCGTGAAGACCTTCTTGCCGTCCACGACCTCGTGGGTGACCAGGCCCTCCTCCTCCAGGCGCGCCAGCCGCGGGTAGATCGTGCCGGGGGAGGGGGAATACACGCCGAGGAAGCGGTCCTGCAGGAGCCGGATCACCTCGTAGCCATGGCGCGGGCTCTCCTCGAGCAGCTTGAGCAGGTACAGCCGGAGCCGTCCATGGGCGAAAACGGGGCTCACTGGTCTCTCCTCAGAAGCGTCACGTCGGCGGACACCGTGCTGGCCGACAGGGATGCCATCCCTCCGCCGATCCGGCCGGACACCGATTTGGCCCCCGGGCGGCTGGAATTGTCAAGGCCGGAGAATGAGCTGTGCAGCCGGCCCGAGGTCGAGCGCAGGGTCACGTCGGTGTCGACGGATTGCGGCAGCCGAACGAGGATGGCGCCGGACACGCTGTGCAGGGTGACGTGGCCGGTGGGCGGCAGTTCCAGGTCGGCCGTGATGCGGCCGGACACCGTGTTGGCCCGCAGCCGGCGTGGGGTGCCTCCGGCGACGGTCAGCTCGCCGGCCACGCTGGTGAAGGAGAGGTCGCCGGCCAGGCCCCGGCTCTCGACCGCACCCGACACCGTCTCGGCCTCGATCTCGCCGCTGACCCCGTCGAGCACGATCTCTCCCGAGACGCTCTTGACGTTGATGCGCTTTTCGAAGCCGGCCACCACGGCCGAGGCGGAGATCACGCCCACCTGTATCGGGCAGTCCTGGGGGAGGGTCAGCGTCAGCGTCGTCTCCCGCCTGCCCGGCCGCAGCCAGCCGAGGATGCCGTCCCAGGTCAGATCCTTGTACGCCACCGTCAGGCGGCCGTTCTCGTCATGCTCGACAAGGAGTGGGGGCGTCTCGATGTCGCTCACTTCGAGGCTCGGTGGCCCGTCGCTCGCCAGCACGGCGAGGCGGCCGGCCACGATGCGGACGCTCAGCGAGCTCACTGCCTCGAACGTCAGCTTCTCGGGCTTCTCGATGATCCATTTGGGCATGGTCTCGCCCTTCGACGGCTCTGATCGGTAACGTTGCACTTCACACGATATATCTCGATTTCCCAAAGTCAAGATGTATCGCGTTTCAGGCGACAGGATCGACAGTACCTCACGCCGGTGCAGCCGGGAACGGGGTGGTCAGTCGTCCTCGTCGTCGAGGCGGGCGAGCCAGGTGGCCAGGCGTTCGACGGGAGTCTCGAACTCGGGGTTCAGGTCGACGAACTCACGCAGCCGCTCGGCCAGCCAGGCGATGCCGACCTCCTCCTCGCCACGCCGCTCGACGAGCTCTTCGATTCCCTTATCGGTGAAATACATCGCATCTCCATGAACAGGTATATGAGGAAGTCCCCCACAGAACCAGCCGTGGGGGACTTCCTGTACGCGAGACCGGCACGGTGCCGACCGGTCGGCGGTCGCTAGCCGAGGCTGTCGGCGATCATGTGCTCCAGCTCGGCGTCGTGGGCGGCGTGCGAGCCGACCGCCGGCGACGAGTTGGCCGCACGCGACACCCGGCGCAGCCCCCGGCCGCCCAGAAGCCCGGGGTCCTCGGTGAGCTTCAGGGTGAGGTAGGGCCACGGACCCATGTTGATCGGCTCGTCCTGCGTCCAGACCAGCTCGGCGTCGAGGCTGTAGCGGGAGAGCTCGGCCCGTAGCTCCTCGGCCGGGAACGGATAGAGCCGCTCCAGCCGCACGATCGCCACGTCGTTGCGCTCCTGCTTGTCACGAGCCGCCGCCAGGTCGTAGTAGACCCTGCCGGAGCAGAGCACCACGCGCCGGACGTCCGACGGGTTGACCGTGGCGTCGCCGATCACCGGGCGGAACGCTCCGGAGGTGAACTCGGCGGTCGCCGACGCCGCCGCCTTCAGCCGCAGCAGCGACTTGGGCGTGAAGACGATCAGCGGCCGGTGGCGGTTCGACAGCACCTGCCACCGGAGCAGGTGGAAGTAGTTCGCCGGAGTGGTCGGCTGGGCCACCGTCATGTTGTCCAGCGCGCACATCTGCAGGAACCGCTCGATGCGTGCGGAGGAGTGGTCGGGCCCCTGGCCTTCGTAGCCGTGCGGCAGCAGCAGCACGAGGGAAGAGCGCTGACCCCACTTCTGCTCACCCGACGAGATGAACTCGTCGATGATCGACTGGGCGCCGTTGGCGAAGTCGCCGAACTGCGCCTCCCAGGCGACCAGGGCGTCCGGGCGCACGACGCTGTAGCCGTACTCGAAGCCCATCGCCGCGAACTCCGACAGCAGGGAGTCGTAGACGTAGAACTTCGTGGTGCCCTCGTTGAACGCCTTCAGCGGGGTGTGGTCCTCACCGGTGACCCGGTCGACCAGGACGGCGTGCCGCTGGCCGAAGGTGCCACGGCGCGAGTCCTGTCCGACGAGCCGGACCGGATGGCCGTCGATCAGCAGGGAGCCGAAGGCCAGGGTCTCGCCCATGGCCCAGTCGATGGCGTCCTCGGTGATCATCTGGCCGCGGCGCTGCAGCAGCGGGGACAGACGCGGGTGGACCGTGAACCCCTCGGGCAGGTTGAGCTGGGTCTCGACGACCCGCTTAACCGTCTCCTCGGAGATGGCGGACGCGGTGTCGTTGTGCGACCACGGCACCACCTCGCCCGAGGCGGGCTTGACGACCGCACCCGGCTCCAGCGGCTTCTTGCCGGCCTCACGGGTCTCGGTGAACGCCCGCTCCAACTGCTCCTGGTAGTCGCGGAGCGCCTGCTCGGCCTCCTCGACCGTGATGTCCCCGCGTCCGATCAGCGCCTCGGTGTAGAGCTTGCGGATCGACCGCTTGGCGTCGATCAGGTCGTACATCAGGGGCTGGGTGAAGCTCGGGTTGTCGGTCTCGTTGTGGCCCCTGCGGCGGTAGCAGACCAGGTCGATGACGACGTCCTTGCGGAACGTCTGGCGGTACTCGTAGGCGAGCCGGCCCACGCGCACGACGGCCTCAGGGTCGTCACCGTTGACGTGGAAGATCGGCGCCTGGATCATGCGGGCGACGTCGGTGGCGTACACGCTGGACCGCGACGAGGCCGGCGAGGTGGTGAAGCCCACCTGGTTGTTGACCACGACGTGCACCGTGCCACCGGTGCGGTAACCGCGGAGCTGCGAAAGGTGCAGCGTCTCGGCCACCACGCCCTGGCCGGCGAAGGCCGCGTCGCCGTGCACCAGCACGGGGAACACGGTGAAGCCTTCCTCGCCACGCTCCAGCAGGTCCTGCTTCGCCCGGACGACGCCTTCGAGGACCGGGTCGACGGCCTCAAGGTGCGAGGGGTTGGCCACGACCGATGTCGCGATCTTCTTGCCGCCAGGGGCGGTGAAGTCGCCCGAGGCGCCGAGGTGGTACTTCACATCGCCGGAGCCGTGGGCGCTGCGCGGGTCGAGGTTGCCCTCGAACTCGCCGAACACCTGGGCGTAGGACTTGCCGACGATGTTGGCGAGGACGTTCAGGCGGCCGCGGTGGGCCATGCCGATGACGACCTCGTCGAGCTGCTCGTCGGCCGCGGCGCTGATCACCGAGTCGAGCAGCGGGATCAGCGACTCGCCGCCCTCCAGCGAGAAGCGCTTCTGCCCGACGTACTTGGTCTGCAGGAACGTCTCGAACGCCTCGGAGGTGTTGAGGCGGCGCAAGATGTGGAGCTGCTCCTCGCGGCTCGGCCGGGCGTGCGGCTTCTCGACCCGCGTCTGGATCCAGGCCCGCTCCTCGGGGTTCTGGATGTGCATGTACTCGATGCCGACCGTGCGGCAGTAGGAGTCGCGCAGCACGCCCAGGATGTCGCGGAGCTTCATCAGCGGCTTGCCGCCGAAGCCGCCCGTGGCGAACTCTCGCTCCAGATCCCACAAAGTCAGGCCGTGGGACTTGATGTCGAGGTCGGGGTGCTTGCGCTGGTTGTACTCCAGCGGGTCGGTGTCGGCCATGAGGTGGCCGCGCACGCGGTAGGCGTGGACCAGCTCGATGACGCGGGCGGACTTCGCCACGTCGTCGTCGTGGGTGGCCGAGATGTCCTTGACCCAGCGCACCGGCTCGTAGGGGATCCGGAGCGCCTGGAAGATCTCGTCGTAGAAGCCGTCCTCGCCCAGCAGGAGCTGGTGGATGCGGCGCAGGAAGTCGCCGGACTGGGCTCCCTGGATGATGCGGTGGTCATAGGTGCTCGTGAGCGTCATGACCTTGCTCACCGCGAGCCGGTTGAGCGTCTCGGGGGAGGCACCCTGGTACTCGGCGGGATACTCCATCGCGCCGACACCGATGATCGTGCCCTGGCCCTGCATCAGGCGGGGGACCGAGTGCACGGTGCCGATCGTGCCGGGGTTGGTGAGGCTGATCGTGGTGCCCGCGAAGTCGTCGACGCCGAGCTTGCCGGCGCGTGCCTTGCGGACCACCTCCTCGTAGGCCGTCCAGAACTGGCGGAAGTCCATCGACTCCGCGCCCTTGATCGACGGGACGAGGAGCTGGCGGCTGCCGTCGCTCTTCTGCACGTCGATCGCCAGGCCAAGACCGATGTGGTCGGGCTTGATCAGGGTCGGCTTGCCGTCGATCTCGGCGAAGGAGTAGTTCATGTCCGGCATCACGGCGAGCGCCTTGACGATCGCGTAGCCGATGAGGTGGGTGAACGACACCTTGCCGCCGCGCCCGCGCGACAGATGGTTGTTGATGACGATGCGGTTGTCGATCAGCAGCTTGGCCGGGACCACGCGGACGCTGGTGGCGGTGGGAACCGCCAGGCTAAGGTCCATGTTGGCCGCGGTGCGGGCCGCCGCGCCGCGCAGGCGGACCTCTTCGCCGCCCGACGGCTTGGCCGCCGCGGGCTTGGCCTGCTCGGTCTGCGGGCTCGGAGCCGTAGTCGTCGCCTGGGGTGGCTTGGGAGCGGCCTTCGCCGGTGCGCTCTGCTTGGCCGGTGGTGGGGTGGTGATCGCTGGAGCGGCGTCGGCCGTCGCGCCGTTGGCCCCCCCCGCCGCCGGCGCGCGGCTCGTACCGGATTCGGGGTTGTAGTCAGCGAAGAAGTTCCACCAGGCATGGTCGACAGACTCCGGGTCCTGGAGGTACTTCTGGTACAGCTCGTCGACAAGCCACTCGTTCTGGCCAAAGTTGGTCAGTGGGTTTGTCCGCGACGACTCAGACGACACGGCGGAAATCGCCCTCTTCCGCAGATCGGCGTTGTTGATTAGAGAACCTGTCCAAGGCTACTCGCCCAAATAAGTGGCGTGTGCGGTCTCGGGTGGGCTCACCGCCCGATCATCCCAGGACCGTTCAAACTGGTCACGCTCGGGTAGTCAGTCCGGGGGGTGAGGCCATGCTTACCTGGGCGAGCGCTTTCTGTCGCGGCACGGCCACGAACGTCCTACCCCTGGTCCCCGGCACCACCTGCGCGTACGGCTCAGGCGCCGGGGCCCACGAGCCTCGACTCGACCCGCACGCCGGGATCGATCTCCCGGAGCAATCCTGTGAGCTCGTCCCCGGCCGCCGCCAGCTCCTCCAGCGACATCGGCGCGAGCCGTTCGAGCAGGAAAAGGGCGTCCACGGTCTCTTCGGTGATCCGGGTGCGCACGCACTGGCGCCAGTTCCACCGGCGGCAGGTGACGCCCCGGTCGTCCCGCCAGACCACCTCGCCGATCTCCGGGTGGTCGATGACGGCCTCGCCCTTCTCGATCGCGTCGAACGGCTCGTCGCCGTTCGCGCGCACGAGCCTGGCCGTGCCCTCATAGTGCGCGAGGTCCTCCCCGCCGATGGGCAGCGCGTGCCGGATGCTGACCGCGTTGTACGCGTCGACGACCAGGTTGATCTCCGGAGGCGGCATCCGGCGCACGAGGGCGTCCACCGAGGGGCGGGTGCGCTGCGGCTTGGCGCCGAACGCGCGGTAGGCGTCCTGCCAGGCGACGATCTTCTCGTGATCGGTCCCCACGGCCTCCGCCGCCGCCCCGGCCAGCCAGCCGCGGGAGCGGTCGTCGGACGGCCCGTTCCGCAGGCCGTACGCGCCGATGACCAGCACCTTGAAGTCCGGCCGCAGCTCCGTGACCGCCTCGTCGATCCAGATGGCTTCGATCATGCCGAATACCCTAACCGGGCTCCGTGGCCGGTCAGGACCGCCACCTGGTGTGGTGGCGGCCCTGACCGGTGATCCACGCGGTCGTCAGGCGCAGGCGGCGCCGTTGAGCGTGAACAGGTCCGGCGTCGGGTTGGCGCCGGGGGCGGCCTTGCCGTTGAAGCCGAACGTCACCGACTGGCCCGGCTTGAGCTTGGCGTTCCAGCCGAGGTTCTTCGCGGTGACCGTGGCGCCGCTCTGGGAGAGGTTCGCGTTCCAGGACTGCCCGGCCTGCTGGCCGCCGAGGAACGCCCACTTCAGCGTCCACCCGTCGATCGTGGCCGAGCCGGTGTTCTTGACCGTGACCTGGGTGGTGAACCCCTCACGCCACTGCGCGTGCGTCGAGTACGTCACCCGGCACTTCCCCGGCGCCTTGACGGTGCCGTCACCCTGGTCGGCGACGAACGCCGAGATCCACGCCAGCGGGGAGTTCCAGTTGATCGTCAGCTCGTTGGTGGACCAGGAGTTGATGTCGTCGATGTAGCAGAACTGCGGCTTGCAGCCCTGGAGCTTCTCCTGCGCCGCCGGGTCCTGGATGCTGGAGTTCGGGCCGCCGGCCAGCGTCCCCTTGGGCGGGTTGGGCAGGCTCGGGTCGAGCTGGTGGGAGTACCACCGGCTGTGCTGGTTGTGCGAGGCGACCTCGCCGTAGCCGGTCACGTAGGAGTGGTTCAGGGCGTTGCGCCCGAGGATGTAGTCGATGCCCTGGAGCACTCCGTCCCGGTACTTGCGCGTGCCGGTGATGTCGTACGCCGCGGCCATGACGACCATGTTGTTGAGCACGAGGTTGTTCGATCCCCAGTCGTACGTCGGGGGGTTGTACGGCATCCCGTACGGATGCGCGGTCAGCGTCGCGAGGTACTTCTCCGCCCCCTCGACCACCGACTGGCGCACCTGGTCGCGGCCGGGAAGGGCGTTCGGCACGGTGGCGAGGTCGATCCGGCCGAGCTGGGCCACGTGGCCCCAGTCGAAGCCGCGCGGTCCCCAGATGTCGGAGGTGTGCATGGGCGAGGCCAGCACGTAGTCCTTGAACTCCTGCTCGCCGGTGGTGATGTAGAGCTCGGCGGCGGCCCAGTAGAACTCGTCCCGTACGTCCGCGTCGTCGTAGGCCCCGCCACCGGTGCCGTCCGCGGGGGAGGCCAGCTTGTCCGGGTTGGCCTTGGCGGCGGCCCACGCCTTGCGGGCGGCGGTCAGGTTCCGTGCGGCGAACGCCGCGTCGTACGGGGCGTACAGCCGGGCGGCCTGGGCGGCGGTGGCGGCCAGGTTCAGCGTGGCGGCCGTGGAGACCGGGTGCAGTTCCCGCTTCTGGGCGTCCAGGTGGGGCAGCAGCGGGAGGCCGGTCCAGTTCTGGTCGTGGATCTTGTGGTGGGCCATGCCCGCGAACGGCTTGCCGTCCGGGACCTGCATCTTCAGCAGGAATTCCTGCTCCCAGCGCGCCTCGTCGAGGATGTCGGGCACGCCGTTGCCGCTCTCGGGGACCTCCAGCGTGCCATCCGTGTGGGGCTTGGCGGTCGCGGCGTTCTTGGTGCGCTCGAACTCGCTCATGAGCTGGGCGACGGAGATGCCGCCGTTCACGACGTACTTGCCGTGGTCTCCCGCGTCGTACCAGCCGCCCGCCACGTCGAGGGTGTAGTCGCACACGCCGGGCTGGCAGGGCACGTTGGTGTCACCCTGGTTGGGCGGGACCCCCACATGGCCGGCGGGCCTGCCGTAGCCGGGCCGCAGGTTGTCGAGGATCGCGATGCCGCTGCGCTGGGGGTAGTAGAACTTCAGCGAGTCCGTGCGCAGCGCTGCGTACGCGCCGCCGCCGATGTCGAAGGGCCGGCTGGTCTCGCCGTCCGCCGTGAGCGTGTAGCCGGTGCCCGCCGTGGTGTAGGAGCCGAAGTCGATCGAGTGGACGTTCTGCCCCGAGCTCTCGTCCACACCGCGGGGCGTGGAGTTCCCGGAGGCGACGACGTCGCCTCCGGCGTTCTTGAGCTGCCAGGGCAGGGCGGTGGTGGCGTCGGTCACCACGGTGGCGTTCTTGGGCCCCTTCGGCAGGTAGGCGACCTGGTTGACGCGGACCCGGGGGCCGGTGTCGGGCTCGTACACCTCGGGATCGGCCCCGCCCTTGAGGGAGACGTCGTCCAGGCAGAACCGCCATGGGGTGGCGCTGCCGCCGAGCTGGAACACCACCTGGGCGTTGGGCAGGTCCACGGGCGAGGTGAACGTGTAGGCGTAGGTGGCCCCGTCCGGGCCGAGCTGCGGGTTGGCCGTCAGATAGGCCGTGTACGGGTCGACGGGGAGCTGGACCATCGCACGGCCGACCTTCGCCGGGTCGGAGGAGCCGTACATGCCGAAAGCGTAGGTCTCGTCCTTGACCAGCGGGATGTTGTCCTGGCCGATGATGACGTCCCAGGGGTTGACGGTGCCCCCGGGGATGTCGGCGCAGAGGCGGCCGCCGCTGATGTCGAACGCGATGTTGGCGGTGTGCCACCAGGGATCGCTGCCGGTGTCGAAGGTCCCGTTGACGATCTGCTCGGGGCCCTCCTCGGCGGCGATGGATCTTCCGGCGTCGGTGGACGTCGCGTCCGTACCGGACGCGCGTGCGGTGGGGGCGTACAGGGCGGACGCGGCCAGCGTGGCCGCCGCGGTGACGGCGAGGGAGCCCGTCCACCGCCGAGATGGTCTGATCACGCGATTTCCCCAGGAAGTCGTGGAATGGAGCGCTGTATGGGAGCGCTCCCAAACAACGGTTCCCGCATGGTTCCAACGGCTTTCGTGGCCGTCAATGGACCCTCGTCCTTTGGTGATCCCTGGGGGACTCCCGGGCACGGCTTGCGCCCGTCGCCGTGCCGGGGCGCGCACTTCGCGTTCGCTCGCTTTGTGAAAGTTTCATTGCCGGCAATATTGCAAAGGAAGCTTTGCAAACCTAGATTTGCAAAGTAAGCTTTGCAGTATGAGCGATTCTCCTGACGTCTACCGGGTGAGCGACCCCCAGACGCTGAAGGCCGTCGCCCACCCTCTGCGGGTGCGGCTGCTGGGCGCGCTCCGCATGGACGGGCCCGCGACGGCGACCGAGCTGGCGGTGCGGTTCGGCGAGAGCTCCGGCTCCACGAGCTACCACCTGCGGCAGCTCGCGCGGTACGGCTTCGTCGAGGAGGACCCCGAGCAGCGCGACGCGCGAGAACGCCGCTGGCGGTCCGTCCACCGCTACACGTCGTGGAGCAACCTGGAGCTGGGCGCCAGCCCGGAAGGCCGGGAGGCGTCGGCCTTCCTGCGCGACCGGCAGTTCGAGGTCATGCGCGGCAACCGCGAGCGGTTCGAGCGGGAGCGGGAGTCCTGGGGGCCGGCGTGGGTGGAGGCCGCAGGCATGTCCGATGACTACGCCAGGCTCGCCCCCGGCTCCATCACGCGCCTTTACGAGCGGCTCTCGGCCATGGTCCGCGAGATGGAGGCCGAGGACGAGGGAAGCCCCGACGTGCAGCGGGTCTCACTCCACTTCGCCGCCTACCCGAGCCGGGGGTACGACCGATGAACACCCCACCCCCCACCTCCGGGCCCTGCGGCCACATCGATCACGAGGCCAACGTCTGCGAACTGACCGGCGACCCGAACGCCTTACAGTCCCGGGCCGAGCCCGGTGGCGATCGCGAGCTTGCCGGTGACGCGGGCGTCTTCCAGGGTTCGGGTGAGCTCGGTGTCGATCACAAGGGCGATGTCCGGGAGCCTGCCGGTGACCCGAACGTCTTCCAGTCCCGGGGCGAGCCCGGTGGCGATCGCGAGCTTGCCGGTGACGCGGGCGTCTTCCAGGGTTCGGGTGAGGCCGGTCTGGCCGTGGGGTCGGGGGGCGAGGGTCCGCCGGTCGCCGTGGGGGTGCTTCGGGGGGATGCCTCTGGTGGTGCTCATGTCGTCTCGCCGCGGGCTGCTCTGCGGCGTTATGCGCTCATCGGGTTTCTGACGTGGTTGCCGCCGGGGCTGATGATGTCGGCGATGGTCTTGCTCATGACCTCGCGAGGGCTGGACATCGCGCAGGTGGGCGTGGTGGTGGCCGTCTACTCGGTGGTCGTCGTGGTCCTCGAGCTTCCCACCGGCGGGCTCGCGGACGTCGTGGGACGGCGCTTGGTGCTCGCCGCCTCGGCGCTGTTCAGCGTGGCGGCGCTCACCCTGATGGCGTTCGCCACGTCCATGTGGCCGTTCGTCATCGCCTCGGTGCTCAAGGGGTTCGCCCGTGCCCTGTCGAGCGGGCCCGCCCAGGCCTGGTACGTCGACATGCTGCACGCCACGCGGGGGCCTGAGGCCGATCTCAAGCCCGGCCTGGCGAGAGGGGAGGCCATGGGGTCGCTGGCGCTCTTCGTCGCCGTGCCCGCCGGTGGGTTCATGCCGTCGTTCCTGCCGGGAGGCCTGGTTACACCGATGATCGCCGCGGCGGTGGCGGCGGCCGTGCTCTTCCTCGTGGTCCTGGTGGCGATGCCCGAGCCGCCCCGCCCGCGCCCGTCGATCCGATCGGTCCTGCGAGACGTGCCGGTCACCATCGGCTCCGGGCTCCGCTTGGGGCTCACCGACCGGAGGCTGGGCCGGCTGCTGTGCGTCGTCTTCGCCATCGGGATCGGCCTCAACGCGATCGAGTTGCTGACCCCCGGCCGGCTCGCCTCGCTGACCGGCGGCGTGGAGTCCGGCACCTCGGCGTACGCCCTCGTCGCCGCGGCGGGGTTCGGCGCCAGCGCGCTCGGCTCCTGGTCGGCGCCGTGGGTGGCGCGGGTGCTGGGAGGGGCGACCAGGACGGCGATCGCGGGCACGGTGACCGGTGCCGGCGCGCTGGCCGTACTGGCGGCCTCGGTCGTGCTCTCCGGGCCGGCGGGCATCGTGGCGGCCGGTGGCGCGTACATCGTGTTGTTCGCGGCCGTCGGCATCGCCGAGATCCAGCGGGTGGAGATGATGCACCAGAGGGTCGGCTCCTCGCGTCGCGCCACGCTGATGTCGGTGGACTCGCTGCAACTGCAGTTCGGCGGGATGCTCGGCTCGCTCGCCCTCGGGTACCTGGCGTCCCGGGCCGGGCCCGCGCCCGCGTGGGGTGTGGCGGCCGGCGCGACGCTCCTCGCCGCCCTGCTGTACGTGCGGCGCCCGGCCGCTCGGACCCACCCCGAGTAGAACAACGTTCGGTGATCGGTGCAGAATCATGGCGTCGGAGGCCGAAGGGAGCGCGGGGATGAGCGATCAGGGGGCGGGACCGGCCATGGGCGAGGTGACGCCGGCCGCAAAGGCGGGCGCGAGTGCGGAGGGTCCGGAGCGGCGGAGGGTGACGCCGGCCAGTGAGGAGCAGCGTGAGGCGTGGGTGAGTGGCGCCATGCCCGCGGTGGAGCAGGTGCGTCCGGGGCTGTGGTCGATTCCCGTGCCCATCCCGATCAACCCGCTCAGGTACGTCCTGGTGTACGCGCTGGAGCTGCCTGACGGTGTCGCGATCATCGACGCCGGGTGGAACACCGACGAGGCGTACGCCGCCCTGGCCGGCGGCCTGACGGTGGCCGGATACGCGATGACCGACGTGCGCGCGGTGCTGGTGACCCACATCCACCCCGACCACTACGGCCTCGCGGGGCGGGTTCGCGAGGCCTCGGGCGCCTGGATCGGCCTGCATCCGGCGGACGCGGCACTGCTGCACGACCGCTACGACGAGTCGGCGATCGACTCGCTGATCGACCGCGAGCGGGCGATGCTGGTGCGCTCAGGCGTGCCGCCGCTCAGCGTCGACGAGCTCAGCGGCGCCTCGCGGATGATCCGGCACTACGTGACGATGGCCGGGCCCGACCGGCTGATCGAGGACGGCGCCGCCCTCGGCCTGTCCGGGTGGGACCTGCGGGCGATCTGGACGCCCGGTCACTCGCCGGGGCATCTGTGCTTCGTCTCGCCCTCGCGACGGGTGCTGTTCTCCGGGGACCACGTGCTGGCCCGCATCACGCCGATCGTGGCCGTCCACCCGCAGTCGGCGCCCGACCCGCTCGCCGACTACCTCGACGCCCTCGCGGCCGTCAGGGACCTGGAGGTGGACGAGGTGCTGCCGGCGCACGAGTACCGGTTCCTGGAGCTGGCCGAGCGCGTCGACTACGTGATGTCCCATCACGCGCAGCGGCTGGCGGAGGTCGAGGCGGCGGTGGCGAACGCCGACGGGGCCGCCTGCTGGGACATCACGACCCGGCTGACCTGGTCGCGGCCGTGGGACACGATCCCCGCGTTCATGCGGAGGGCCGCCACGAACGAGACCCTCGCGCACCTGGTCTACCTGGAGGCCCGTGGCCGCCTGCGCCGCGTGTCCGGTGAGCCCGAGCTTTGGTATGCAGTCAATTCCAGGTAATACAAGTAGGGAATATTGACAATACGGCTCGGTCTACGTAGGTTTCGAACATGAGCCGCATTCCCCTGACCAGGCGCGCACACGTGGACTTCGGCCACGTCACCAGCGCCGGTTGTCGCCGCATGAGCTGAGAACAAGGCGATCTCCGAGCACTTCTCGCATCGGCTCGACGCGGCCGGTGCCACCGCAGACCGGGAGAAGACGAGTGGTGGGCGACAAATGAGTTTCGTGACGTTGGTGGGCAATCCGCGCGAAGGGTCACGCACGCGGGCGGCGGCGGAGCACGCGGCCGATCTGGTGGCCGGGCGGCTCGGTTACATGGGAAGGCGAGAGGTCGTGGACCTGGCCGGGCTGGCCCCGGTCCTGCTGCACCCCCGGCCGCCGTCCGAGGTCGGGGAGGCGCTCGAGCTCGTCGCGGGCGCCCGGGTCCTGCTGGTGGCCGGCCCCACGTACAAGGGCACCTACACCGGACTGCTGAAGGTCTTCCTCGACCGGCTCCCGTCCCAGGCGCTGGCCGGGACCACCGCGCTCCCCATCCTGGTGATGGGGGATCCGCGCCACGCGCTGGCGGTCGAGACCCACCTGCGGCCGTTGCTGGTGGAGCTCGGCGCGACCGTGCCCACCCCCGGGCTGGCGCTGCTCGAATCCGAGATCGCCGTTCTAGACGAGGTGCTGGGACGATGGGCGGACCGGGTGGTTCCCCAGATCGTGCTGAGGGAAGGTGCGGCGGCATGACCAGGACCCTTTCTGACCGGGCCGTCGACAGCGAGGCCTTCCGCCGGGCGCTGGCCGTGCACGCCGCCGGGGTGGTCGTGGTGACGGCCCGGACCGAGGGAGTGCCCGTCGGCCTGACCGCGACCTCCTTCTCCTCCGTCAGCCTCGACCCGCCTCTCGTGTCGTTCTACGTCGACCAGTCGTCCACGACCTGGCCGTGGCTGCGCCAGGCAGACGGCTTCGCGGTGAACGTCCTCGCCGGTGACCAGGCCGAGCTCGCGGCGCGGTTCGCGCGCAAGGGGGCCGACCGCTTCGCCGAGCCGACCAGGTGGAGGCCAGGGCCCGAGGGGGTTCCCCTGCTGGAGGGGGTGTCGGCCCACCTGATCTGCGCACCGCACTCCACCGTCGAGATCGGTGATCACATCCTGGTGGTCGGCCTGGTAACCGGCACCAGGATCGACGTGGGGGGCCGCCCCCTCCTCTACCACCAGGGCCGGTTCGGGCGCTTCACCCCGCACCCCTGAGCCGGCTACGACCGCATCCCCGATCCGGCTCCATCCCCGCACGAACCCTGGAGCCGCTGCTTCACCTCCACGTCTGAACACTTCTGGCGAGATGCACGTATCTCGGTACGAACAGGGCACGGATCGCCTTCGTGCTCCCGGCATCTCGCGCCAGGTGCCGTCGTGGGGAAGGGGCAGCCGATGGGCAGGACGTTGGGCATTCCGGCCATGGCACTCGCCGCCGTGCTGGCGTCCGCGGGGCTGTCCGGTTGTGCCTCGGTCCCGAACCGCGCGGTCTCGGTGGCGGCCACCGCCAACGTCCCGTACAACCTGACGGACGTCCTGTTCTCGCGGGAGATGATCATGCACTACCGGCAGTCGATCACGATGGCGCGGCTCGTCCCCGGCCGTGGCCAGGACCAGTACGTGAAGAGCCTGGCGGACAAGATCATCAAAGAGGAGGCCGCCCAGATCGACGTGATGGTGGGCTCGCTCAAAGCGTGGGAGTTCGCGGTGCCGGACGCGAACAACCCCCCCAAGCACCAGATGCCGGGAATGCTGTCGCCGGCCCAGCTCCTCCTGCTCAAGGGCAGGTCGGGCCCGGCGTTCGACCGGCTCTGGCTGACGACGCTCGCCCGGCACACCGGCTACGGCGTCGAACTCGCCGAGAAGGCGCGCGACGAGGGCAAGGACCGCGGGACCGTTGAGCTCGCCCGGAAGATCGCCGCCACGCAGAAGGCCCGGGTCGCGGAGATCGTCCAGCACCTCTCCTGATCGCGAGTCTCGCGGCGGTCAGGCGAGGCGGATGGCGCCCCGGCCGGTGGCCAGGGGAAGGTCGAGCAGGGTGCGGATGCCCGACGGGGCCGCGCACACCGAGGCGATGGAGTTGACCGCGTGCGCGGCGGCGCCCGCCAGCCCGTGGGACACCTCGTCGATGGTGATCATCATCTGCGGGCGGCCCTCGATGTGGATGGCGAACCCCGGCTTGGGCCACCTTCGCACCTTGGCGGCGTCCGCCTTGTAGACGCACTCCACGGTCATGAACGGCCGCCCCTTGATGAGCCCGGAGAAGATCCACCGGGAGGCGCAGACCGTGCCGGGGCGGATGACGCCCGCGGTGATCTCGAACTCCTCGGTCGTCAGCTCGTACTCGTCGGTCTCCTCGACCTCGTCGAGCCTCACCTCGAGCGCGCTGGCGACGAGCTGGACGCTCTCGGAGAAGAGCGCCCGCTGGACGCTCCTGAAGGGGCGGATGGCCACGGCGTAGTCCTTCGGGGCGCGGCCGAACCCGATCAGATCCATGACGATCTGCCGCGACGGGTGGCCGAGGAAGTCGGACGACTCGCGGACATAGATCTGGTCGAGCCGGGTGGACAGCCCGGTCAGGGTGAGGGGCAGCAGGTCGCTCATGAACCCGGGGTTGATCCCGGTGCCGTAGACGGAGGTGCCGCCTTCGCGGCATGCCGCCTCCAGGCGCTCGACCACTCCGGGCCCGTACACCTGCGGGTAGATGAACCCCGTGGTGGTGATGACGTTCTTGCCCGAGGCCAGCAGCGCGCAGACCGTCTGGAGGTCGGCGGCGTAGTCGCCGCCGAAGTAGGCCGCGGGGAGCGGCATGTGCAGCACACAGTCGGCTTCGGTGGCGAGGATGCGGTCGACGTCGTCGACACAAGCGACACCGACCTCGGGCAGGCCCACCAGCGCTCCGGCGTCCAGCCCGACCTTGTCGGGGTCGTATACGAGCACGCCGGAGAGCTCGAACTCCGGACGGGTGATGACGCTGCGCAGGGCGTAGCTGCCGACGGCGCCCGTGGCCCACTGGATCACACGGAGAGGCGGCTGTGCGGGCATGCGAGGCCTCCAGCCCGAATATCGGGCGGGGCCGTACAGAAATAGGGGTCGACGCTGACCCACGCCCATGCGAGGCAGAAACTATAGCAGAATTTGACCCTTCTGATCACTATCCGCAACGTCACACGCCGTGCCCGCCATCGCCTCTGGGTGCGGCGGGCGGCGCAAGCTATTGTGTGATCACTAGAATCTTGTTCTCCTCGAAGGGTGGGCGGCATGTCTGAACTCAGGTTCGACGGGAAGGTCGCGGTCGTCACCGGCGCCGGGCACGGGCTCGGCCGGTCGCACGCGCTCCTGCTCGCCGAGCGCGGCGCGAAGGTGGTCGTCAACGACCTCGGCGGGGCGCTCGACGGCACCGGCGCGTCCACGGGGCCGGCGGCCGAGGTCGTCGAGCTGATCGCCAAGAACGGGGGCGAGGCGGTCGCCAACGCCGACAACGTCGCGACGCCCGAGGGCGCCGAGGCGATCATCCAGACCGCCCGTGACACGTTCGGCCGGGTCGACATCGTCATCAACAACGCGGGCATCCTGCGCGACAAGTCCTTCGGCAAGATGACCGTCGAGGAGTTCGACGCCGTGCTGGCCGTGCACGTGCGAGGGTCGTTCCTGGTCAGCCGGGCCGCGTTCCCGCACATGAAGGAGCAGCGGTACGGCCGCATCGTCAACACCTCCTCGCCCTCGGGCCTGTTCGGCAGCTTCGGGCAGGCCAACTACTCCACCGCGAAGATGGGGCTGGTGGGCCTGACCAAGACCCTCGGCATCGAGGGCGCCCGTGCGGGGATCAAGGCCAACGCCATCGCGCCGATCGCCTGGACGCGGATGACCGAGGCGCTGCTTCCCGCCGAGTTCGAGGACAAGTTCACCTCCGACCGGGTGAGCCCGCTGGTCGCCTTCCTCGCCCACGAGAGCTGCGAGACCAGCGGCGAGGTCTTCAGCGTCGGCGCCGGGCGCATCGCCCGCGTGTTCGTCGCCGAAGGCCCGGGCTGGCGGACCGACGACCTCAGCATGGAGTCGATCCGCGACAACTGGGACGCCATCCTCACCGAGCAGCCTTACTTGCAGCCGACCACTCTCGGCGAGCAGGCGAGCGCCTCCATGAAGGCGATGTTGTGACAGCGACACGGCCCGTCGTTCCGGCGTCCGCCTTCTGACGGCGATCGGCGGGCCTTCCGGCAGGGCGGACGTGCTTCGGTCCTCGCCCCCGTCTCACCCGGCCATGGTCTGGTCGACGGCGTCGGGGGCGAGCACGTGCTCGATGACCATCACCGCCGCGCCGATGACGCCCGCCCGGTCGCCGAGCTGGCTGGCCCGGATGCTCAGGTGCTGGGTGGCCAGGGGCAGCGAGCGGCTGTAGATCACCTCGCGCACCCCGGCCAGGACGTGCTCGCCCGCCTCGGCGATGTCCCCGCCGATGACGATCACCGACGGGTTGAAGAAGTTGACGATGGAGGCGAGCACGTAGCCGATCTCGCGACCGGCCTGCCTGATGAGCTGCACCGCCTTGATGTTGCCCGCGCGTACGAGCTTGATCACGTCACGGCTGCCGTGGGCCTCCATGCCCACCCCGCGCAGCTGGGCGGCCAGCGCGGAGCCGCTGGCGATCGCCTCCAGGCAGCCGATGTTGCCGCAGCGGCAGATCACGTCGGCGGCCGAGGCGACTCTGATGTGGCCGATGTCCCCCGCGGCGCCCTGGGCGCCCCGGTGGAGCCGGTCCTCGGAGATGATGCCGCAGCCGATGCCGGTGCCGATCTTGACGAAGATGAGGTGGCCGGCCGCGGGTTCCGCGGCCCAGTGCTCGCCGAGGGCCATGATGTTCACGTCGTTGTCGACGAGGACCGGCGCGCCCAGCCGTGAGCCCAGCCATTCGGGCACGGGGAAGCCGTCCCATCCCGGCATTATGGGCGGGTTGACCGGCCGTCCGGAGGAGTGCTCGACGGGCCCCGGAAGGCCGATGCCCACGCCACAGACCTGGTCGAGCTCCAGGCCGGTGTCGGTGAGCAGCCCCGTAAGTGTGTCGACCAGCCAGTTCAGCGTCGACTCCGGGCCCCGGTCTATCGGCAGGTCCGCCGTGCGCTCGGCCAGCACCGCCGTACCGAGGTCGGTGACGGCGACGCGGGCGTGGGTGGCGCCGAGGTCGGCGGCGAGCACGATGCGGGCCCCGCTGTTGAAGGTGAACGCGGTGGCCGGTCGCCCGCCTGAGGAGATGGCGTCGTCCGCGGGCACGATCAGCCGGTTGTGGAGCAGGGCGTCGAGCCGCTGCGACACCGTGGAGCGCGCGAGGCCGGTGAGCTGTACCAGCTCCGCGCGCGTGCGGGCCTGGCCGTCCCTGAGGATCGACAGCAGCGCGCCCGCGCCGACGACCGGCCCGCCCGGCTCGCTGGGTTCGCCCAGCACGTCGCGAGTCAACACGGCTCCCTTCGCCGGCGTCACAGCGAGTTGTATCGCTCGCCGCCGTCATTATGCCGCATGATGTCTTACTTTTGCTTGACCCTCGGCATAAGCCTCTTTAGCATCGCGATCACGGGACCCGCCCGCTTCTCGCTCGCTGACCTCGGTGCGGGGGGCATCCGGAGGGGGCCGCGACGACACCGTGATCCGTGACTCCGGTCAAGAGGCTTTCGTTTATAACGACAGAAGTTACGAAAAATGCCGTGAAAATGGCTTCACAGGCCGACCGTAAGTGGTTTACCTTCTGCTCAATCACTCCGCCACGGAGGACCTGTGAACCGAATGCCCGTCCGGCCTGAGAACGTCCACCAGGCGACCCTGCTTCGCCTGCTGCGGGACGGCAACCGGTCGCGCGCGGAACTCGGCGACGTGGTGGAGCTCTCCCGGTCCAAGCTCAACCTGGAGCTGGACCGTCTCATCGAGATGGACCTGGTCGAACAGGCCGGGCTCGCCGCCTCCCGCGGGGGCAGGCGGTCGGGGATGGTGCGGCTGTCGTCCCATCTCAGGTTCGCCGGCATCGACGTGGGCGCGACCTCTGTGGACGTCGCGGTCACCAACGGCGAGCTGGAGGTCCTCGGCCACCTGGCGGAGGCCTCGGATGTTCGCGAGGGGCCGGCGGCGGTACTGGACAGGGCGACCGGCCTTCTTGACAAGCTGCGCGACGAGGGGCTGTTCACCCAGCTTCACGGCGCCGGCGTCGGCGTTCCAGGGCCGGTCAGCTTCCGCGAGGGCGTCCCCGTGGCACCCCCGATCATGCCCGGCTGGGACCGCTACCCCGTCAGGGAGGCCATCAGCCAGAAGCTCGGCTGCCCGGCCATGGTCGACAACGACGTGAACCTCATGGCCCTGGGCGAGCTGCACGCCGGCCTGGCCAAGCAGGTCGACGACTTCCTGCTCGTCAAGATCGGCACCGGCATCGGCTGCGGCATCGTCGTCGACGGCCGGATCTACCGCGGGGTGTCGGGCAGCGCCGGGGACATCGGCCACATCCGGGTCGACGACCAGGGGCCGACGTGCACCTGCGGTAACACCGGATGCCTGGAGGCCTACTTCGGCGGAGCGGCCCTCGCCAGGGAGGCGGTCAGGATCGCACCTCGGTCGCCGCACCTCGCCGAGCGCCTGACCCTCGCCGGAGCGCTGACGGCCCAGGACGTCGCCGCCGCCGCGACCTTCGGTGACGCCGCGGCCCTGCACCTGATCCGGGACGGCGGCCGCCAGATGGGACAGGTGCTCGCCGGGCTGGTGAGCTTCTTCAACCCGGGTCTGGTGATCATCGCAGGAGGCGTGGCCAGCCTCGGCCACGTACTGCTGGCGGAGATCAGGAGTGTGGTCTACCGCCGATCGCTGCCGCTGGCGACCGGCAACCTGCCCATCGTGCTCTCCGAGCTGGGAGACACCGCCGGCGTCATCGGCGGCGCGCGTCTGATCAGCGACCACGTCTTCTCCGCCTCGTGAACCGCCTGTCCCGCCACCCGGCCCCGGTCCGCCTCCGCGAACCTGTCGTCCGAACCGCTCCCGTCCCTATCGCGGAAACGCTCCTCAGGAAACCGATGCCAGTGATCGAGCTTCTCCCTCTTGCAGAGCTTTCTCCCCTATATGGAACGACGTCTGGAGGCCCTCGTGAGTGACCTGCTGGTCATGCGTGGGATCGTCAAGCAGTTCCCCGGCGTACGGGCCCTGGACGGCGTCGACCTGGACGTCCGTGCCGGTGAGGTCCACTGCCTGCTCGGGCAGAACGGCGCGGGCAAGTCGACCCTCATCAAGATCCTCGCCGGCGCCCACCAGCCCGACGAGGGCACCGTGACCTTCGGCGGCGAGCCGGTGCGGTTCGCGAGCCCCATCGCGGCCATCAAGTCGGGCATCTCCACCATCTACCAGGAGCTCGACCTGGTCGACGGGCTGTCGGTCGCGGAGAACATCTTTCTCGGCCACGAGCAGGCGTCGTTCGGCTTCACCCGTCGCGGCGAGATGAACAAGGCGGCCTCGCAGCTGCTGAGCCGTCTCGGTCACGGCGAGATGCGTGCCGCGACCGAGGTGGGCCGGCTCTCCGCGGCCGGGAAGCAGATCGTCAGCATGGCGCGGGCGCTGTCCCACCAGACCCGCCTCATCGTCATGGACGAGCCGTCGGCCGCCCTCGCGCACGACGAGGTGGCGAACCTCTTCCGGGTCATCAGGGACCTGACGGCGCAGGGGGTCGCGGTCGTCTACATCTCGCACCGGCTGGAGGAGATCCGCGAGATCGGCGACCGGGTCACCGTGCTCAAGGACGGAAGGACGGCCGCAGTCGGGCTTCCCGCCCGCGAGACGCCGACCTCCACGGTCGTGTCGCTGATGACGGGCCGGGACGTGGAGTACGTCTTCCCGACTCGCCCCGAGCCCGGATCTCACGACGACCGCCCAGAGGTGCTGAAGGTCACCGGCCTCACGCTGCCCGGCCGCTTCGCGGACGTCTCGCTGACGGTCAGGGAGGGCGAGATCGTGGGGCTGGCCGGGCTGGTCGGCTCGGGACGGTCGGAGATCGTCGAGACGGTCTTCGGCGCACGCCGGGCCTCCTCCGGTCAAGTGGTGCTGGCAGGCAAGCCGGTGCCTCCCGGCAGCACGACCAAGGCCGTACAGCTCGGCATGGGACTCGCGCCCGAAGAGCGCAAGTCGCAGGCCCTGCTGATGAACGAATCGGTCGCGCGCAACATCACGATCGCCGGGCTCACCAAGTACTCCCGGTTCGGCTGGGTCGACCGCAGGGAGGAGAACGCCATGGCGGTACGCCTCGCCGAGACGCTCGACATCCGGCCGCCCGACCCCCGGCGCCCGGTGAGGACCCTCTCGGGCGGCAACCAGCAGAAGGCCGTGTTCGCCCGATGGCTGGTCGAGGACCGCAAGCTGCTGCTTCTCGACGAGCCGACCCGGGGTGTCGACGTCGGCGCCCGTGCCGAGCTTTACGCGGTCATCCGGCGGCTCGCGGACGAGGGCGTCGGCGTGCTGCTGGTGTCCAGCGAGGTCCCCGAGGTCCTCGGCCTCGCCGACCGGGTTCTCGTCCTGCGCGAAGGCAAGGTCATCCACGAGTCGGACGCACGCGACCTCGACGAATCACGCGTTCTAGACATGATCATGGAAGGGAGCGCGCTGTGACGGACGCACAGGCGTCGGAGGGCGGCACCGCCCATAGCACGCAGCCACCCGCCGACGAGCACACCCGTGTGGAGGACCAGGCGCAAGCCGCCCAGCCCGCCAGGCCGGGCATGCTCGGCAGGGTGGGTCAGGCGCGCCACCTCGGCCTCGTGGTGGCGCTGATCCTGCTGGCCGTGGTCGGACTGGTGACCACCCCGGAGAACTTCGCCACCTCGTCGAACATGGTGAGCATCCTCGCCCTGGCCGCGACGATCGGCGTCATCACCGTCGGCATGACCTTCGTCATCATCGGCGGGGGCATCGACCTCTCGGTGGGCGCCACCATGGCGCTGGCGTCGGTGTGGGCGACGACACTGGCCACCCAGGCGTACGGACCGGTCGTGATGGCCATCTGCGCCATCCTGGTCGGCACGGGCGCGGGGCTGGTCAGCGGCTTCCTGATCTCCTACGGGAGGATGGTGCCGTTCATCGCCACGCTGGCCATGCTGGTCGCGGCGCGTGGCCTCGCGCAGCGCATGTCCGACCGCAGGACCCAGCTCATCCAGCCGGACAACAGCGCCATCGTGGATCTGTCCACCACACGGCTGTTCGGCCTGCCGCTGCTCGTCTACATCTTCGCGCTGGTGGTCGCCGTCGGATGGCTCGTGCTCAACCGCACGACCTTCGGGCGGCGCACCTACGCGGTGGGCGGCAACCCGGAGGCCGCCCGGCTCGCCGGAATCAACGTGCGGCGTCACACGATGATGCTGTACGCGCTCTCCGGCCTGTGCTGCGGCATCGCCGCAGTGATCATCATGGCCCGTACCACCACGGGCTCCAGCACCCACGGCGATCTGTACGAACTCGACGCGATCGCCGCGGTCATCATCGGGGGAACCCTCCTCACCGGTGGCCGGGGGACCATCATCGGCTCGATCCTCGGGCTGCTGATCTTCACGGTCATCACCAACCTGTTCATCCTCAACGGCCTCAACACCAGTGACCAGCTGGTCGCCAAGGGCCTGATCATCGTCATCGCCGTCCTCCTGCAGCGGCGCAGCCTGGAATCGCGAACGTAGGGCCACGCCTGGGACCGCGTGCCCAGGGCTCGACGCACGCCCGCAGGGCCGCGGCTCCTCCGCGGTCCGGTCGGCCGTGCCGTGAGGCCCGTGGCCGCGGAATCCGGAAGGCCCCGCACAGAGGCTCGCCGTAACCCCCGTACTAAAAGGAGAAAGTCATCATGGAAAAGAACGTCGGCCGGCGAGGGTTCCTCGTCAGCGGAGCCGTCGTGGGCGCAGGGGCCCTCGTGAGCGCCTGCACCAGCAACGAGCCCGCGGCAGCCCCCAGCGCCGCCGCCCCGCAGCCCGCCACGGCCGCCTCGGGCAACGACCAGCCGGGTACCAAGGTCGTCATCGGCTTCTCCGCCCCCGCCGCCGACCACGGCTGGATCGCGGCCATCGCCAAGAACGCCGAGGCCCAGGCCAAGCAGTTCTCCGACGTCGAGTTCAAGCCGGTGGAGCCGACCAACGACATCAACCAGCAGATCTCCGCGGTCGAGTCGCTGATCGCCGCCAAGGTCAGCGCCCTGGTGATCCTCCCGAACGACGGCGAGCAGCTCAACCAGGTCGCCCGTAAGGCCATGGACGCGGGCATCCCGGTCATCAACCTCGACCGAGTCTTCCCCGACAAGCTGTCGTACCGGACCTGGATCGGTGGCGACAACTACGGTATGGGCGTGGCCGCGGGAACCTACATCGGCAAGACCTTGAAGGACAAGGGCGTCACCAACCCGGTGATCCTGGAGATCCAGGGCATCGCGACGCTGCCCCTCACCCAGGACCGCAGCAAGGGCTTCGCCGACGCCCTGAAGACCTACGGCTTCACCGTGACCGCCAAGCAGGACGCCAAGTTCACCGTCGAGTCGGGCACGCAGGTGGCCAGCAACCTGCTCCAGGCGCACAAGAAGATCGACGCCATCTGGAACCACGACGACGACCAGGGCATCGGTGTGCTCGCGGCGATCAAGGAGGCGAACCGCAACGAGTTCTTCATGGTCGGCGGCGCCGGATCGGCCAACGCCATGCGTGACATCCAGGCCGACAGCGGCGTGCTGAAGGCCACGGTGACCTACAGCCCCACCATGGCCTCGTCCGCGATCAAGCTCGCCCGGCTCATCGCCCAGGGCAAGGGTCTCAGCGACCTCGTCGAGAACCAGGTGCCGCAGTCGATCACGCTGGCGTCGGAGACCATCACCAAGGAGAACGCCCAGAAGTACCTGCCGCTGGGCTTCGAATCCTAAATCGGGGGTTATTTCGTGAGTGACAACAGGCCGGCGCTCGGGGTCGGCATGGTCGGGTACGCGTTCATGGGGCGCGTCCACTCCCAGGCGTGGCGCAGCGTCGGCGCGTTCTTCGACCTGCCGGTCGCGCCGGTCATGGCGGTGCTCTCGGGCAGATCCAAGGACCGTACGTCCGCCGCCGCCGCCGACCTCGGCTGGGCGGCGGTGGAGACCGACTGGAAGGACCTCATCAAGCGGGACGATGTGGACATCGTCGACATCTGCACGCCTGGTGACTCACACGCCGAGATCGCGATCGCCGCGCTGGACGCGGGCAAGCACGTGTTGTGCGAGAAGCCCCTGGCCAACACCGTCGCCGAAGCCGAGGCCATGGTGGCGGCGGCGGAGCGGGCGGCCGCGCGTGGCGTGCGGAGCATGGTGGCGTTCAACTACCGGCGGGTCCCGGCCATCGCGCTCGCACGGCAGATGGTGGCCGAAGGACGGCTGGGGGAACTGCGCCACGTCCGCGCGCAGTACCTCCAGGACTGGATCGCCGATCCGGACTTCCCCCTGGTCTGGCGGCTCCAGAAGGACAAGGCCGGGTCGGGCGCGCTCGGCGACATCGGCTCGCACATCGTGGACACCACCCAGTTCGTCACCGGTCAGACGCTGACCGGGGTGTCGGGCATCACCGAGACCTTCATCGGCGACCGGCCGCTGGCGGAGGAGTCCGCAGGGCTGGCCGCGGGCGCGGCGGGTGCGGGTTCCACGGGCACGGTCACCGTCGACGACGCGGCGCTGTTCGTCGGGCGGCTCTCCGGAGGGGCGGTGGCGTCGTTCGAGGCGACCCGCTTCGCCACCGGGCGCAAGAACGCCATGCGCATCGAGATCAACGGTTCGCGGGGCAGCCTGGCGTTCGACTTCGAGTCGATGAACGAGTTGTGGTTCCACGACCACACTCTTGCGGCCGAGGAGGCCGGGTTCCGGCGCATCCTCGTCACCGAGGCGGGGCATCCTTACGCCGGCGCCTGGTGGCCGCCCGGGCACGGGCTCGGGTACGAGCACACGTTCAGCCACGAGGTGAAGGACTTCCTGGAGGCGATCGGCACGGGCAGCGACCCGTCCCCTTCGTTCGCCGACGGGCTGCGGGTGCAGCGGGTGCTCGCGGCCGTCGAGGAGAGCGCGGCCAACGAGAGCCGCTGGACGCCGATCCCGCGGTGAGCATTTCCTGGAGCCGGGCCCCCGGCAGCCCGGGGTCCGGCTCCGCAAGCGATACCCGCAAGCACTTGAGAGCATCGAAGGAGAGCGGACATGACGCGACCGATCACCTTGTTCACCGGCCAGTGGGCCGACCTTCCGTTCGAGGAGGTGTGCCGCCTGGCCGGAGAGTGGGGGTACGACGGCCTGGAGATCGCCTGCTGGGGCGACCACTTCGAGGTCGACAAGGCGCTGTCGGACGAGTCCTACATCCCCCGCAAGCTGGAGATCCTGGACAAGCACGGGCTCAAGGTCTGGACGATCTCCAACCACCTCGTCGGGCAGGCCGTCTGCGACAGCCCGATCGACGAGCGTCACAAGGGGATCCTGCCGGCCCGCATCTGGGGGTCAGGTGACCCCGAGGAGGTGCGCCGCCGCGCCGCCGAGGAGATGAAGGACACCGCCCGTGCGGCGGCCGCGCTGGGCGTTCGGACGGTCGTCGGGTTCACCGGCTCGTCGATCTGGCACACCGTGGCGATGTTCCCGCCGGTGTCCCCTTCCATGATCGACGCGGGCTACCAGGACTTCGCCGACAGGTGGAACCCGATCCTGGACGTCTTCGATGAGGTCGGAGTGCGGTTCGCCCACGAGGTGCACCCGAGCGAGATCGCCTACGACTACCACACCACCGTGCGGACGCTCGAAGCCATCGGGCACCGGCCGGCCTTCGGGCTGAACTGGGACCCCTCGCACATGGTCTGGCAGGAGCTCGACCCGGTGGGGTTCATCCTGGACTTCGCCGACCGGGTCTACCACGTCGACTGCAAGGACGCGAAGGTGCGGTCGGGCGACGGGCGCCGGGGCCGGCTGTCCTCCCACCTGCCCTGGGCGGACATGCGCCGCGGCTGGGACTTCGTCTCCACCGGAAGGGGAGACGTGCCGTGGGAGGACTGCTTCCGCGCCCTGAACTCCATCGGGTACGACGGTCCCATCTCCATCGAGTGGGAGGACGCCGGCATGGACCGCCTCTCCGGCGCCCCCGAGGCCCTCACCTTCGTCAAGGCCCTCAACGCCATCACACCCCCCACCGCCTCCTTCGACGCGGCCTTCTCCTCGGAGTGACGATCCCTCCTGCGGAGTTTTAGCACCGGTTCTAGCGGGTCTGTCCCAGGAGTAGCGATTCCTCCTGCGGCTTCTCGCCGGGGCGACGGCGCCACCCGTCTTTGGTCGGGTGGCGCCGCGTGTTTCGGCGTCTTGGTCGGGTGGCGCCGCGGGTCGCCTGGGAAGAGGGCAGAGTCGCCTGGCAAAGACGGCAAGGGTCGCCTGGGCGGGACGGCAAGAATCGATTGGGAGAATGGTCGGCGAGCGTGGGCCCCGGCTCGCCCGCCCTCCCCAGGTTTCTCGCCGTACGGCGGCGCCGGGTTCACCGTGTGGCTTCCCACCGCATCGGCGCCGCCACACATGACTTCCGGCGCGAAGTGTTTTCCGGCGGGCATGAATGCCGTGGAGTGGTCGGCGAGAATGGGCCCCGACTCGCCCACCCTCCCCGGGTTTCCCGCCGTACGTTGGCGCCGGGTTCACAGTTGTGATCGGCCCAGGGCGTGTCTTCGATCAATCTTGAGTAGTGGATCATGGTCGGGTGATACGTCGCCATGAACCATCCGATGCGGAGTGGCGGTGGCCGCGCGGGCTCGGGGCCACCTACGTTCGCCTCCATGGTTGACGCGACTTTCGGGCATCCGCGCCTCGCCGCCATCTACGACGCGCTCGATCCGGACCGCAGCGATCTCGACGCGTATCTCGCGATGGCGGAGGAGTTCGGCGCGCGGTCCGTGCTGGACATCGGGTGCGGTACAGGCGTGTTCGCGCTGCTGCTCGCCGAGCGCGGGATCACGGTCACCGGGATCGATCCCGCGCGGGCGTCCGTCGACGTCGCGCGTGGCAAGCATCACCCAGGGCCGGCGCTGATCGCCGCTGTGACCTGCGCTGGCTTACTGATCGTTGCTTGGGCCGGGTGTTAGTCATTCGGCAGAGATGGAGAAGGTCACGTTGGCCTTACAGAGTGCGGCACCGCTGTCCGACGGGTTCGATGAACTTGGCGCCGATGCGGCGGGGTGGGGAAGTCCGCACTGCTGTTTGACGGTTCGATACTGCTGTCTGACGGTTCGATGAACTTGGCGCCGATGCGGCGGGGTGGCTGCGCGGTGAACTCGGCGCCGTGTGTGGTGAGCAACCCGGGGTGGGTGGGTGAGTCGGGGCCTGTTCTTGCCGATCTTTCTTCAGGTTCATGCTCGCTGATGGGCAGGTCTGGTCTCTGCCTGTCCGATCGTTCGTCCCGCCATACCGGCGCCGGTGCGGCGGGGAGGGGGGTGTCGGAACCGTGTGCGGCGGGATGGGGAAGTCCGCACTGCTGTTTGACGGTTCGATGAACTTGGCGCCGATGCGGCGGGGTGGCTGGGCGGTGAGCTCGGTGTCGTGTGCGGTGAGCAACCTGGGGTGGGTGGGTGAGTCGGGGCCTGTTCTGGCCGATCACTCTTCAGGTTCATGCTCGCTGAGGTCTGGTCGCTGCCCGTTCGGTCGTTCGTCCTGCCGTACCGGCGTCGGCACGGCGAGACCGGAGGACCGGCAGACTCTCCACTCGACTACTCCTATACGAGTACTCTCACTTGACTACACCACAGTACTCGTGTTTGAGTACTCGCATGAGTGGTACTCGATTGTTCATTCTCGGAGCGTTGGCCAGGCACGGGCCCATGCATGGGCATCAGATCCGGCACAACGCCCAGACCGACCGCACCGAGCTCTGGTCCGACGTCAAGGTCGGATCCCTTTATGGAGCACTGCGCCGCATGGCCGACGAGGGCCTGATCGAGGAGGTTCGTACGGAGCAGGAGGGGAACCTCCCTGCGCGCACGATCTACCAGATCACCGAAGACGGCCGCCTGGAGCTGGAGGCCCTCCGGGACGCCACCCTGCGGAACACCCGCCTCGCGCCCGACCCCGTCGACCTGGCCCTCCAGGTCGGCGAGGACATGCCCCCGCACCAGCTGCGCAGCGCCATCGAGGACCGGTTGCTGGCCCTGAGCGCCGAGCTCGAACGATGGCGCCGGCTGAGGGAGATGTCCGCTCCCTACCTGACCCCGGTGGAGTCCTTGGGGTTCGACCACACTTCCATGCGCCTGGAGACCGAGGTGGCCTGGCACGAAAGGCTCCTCAAGGAGCTGCCCACACCGCCGCGTGACGGCGCGGAGACCTCGGCGGACCAGGAGGACCGACATGTTCGCGAAGAGTCCTGAAGTCATCGTCGTAGGCGGCGGCATCGGCGGCATGTGCCTGGCGCAGGCGCTGCACCGTGACGGCGTCCCCGTCCAGGTCTACGAGCGCGGCGCCGACGCCGGCGCGTGGCTGCAGGGATACCGCATCCACGTCAACCAGATGGGCAGCCGGTCGCTGTCGCAGTGCCTTCCCCGCCCGTTGTGGCAGGCGTTCGTGGCCACGGCCGGCGACCCCGGGCCGGGGTTCCGCTTCCAGACCGAGCAGCTGGACAAGCTGGTATTCGTCGACGAGAGCCTCATGAACGGGGGAGCCACCGCTCCGGCCGACCGTCACTACGCGGCCGACCGCTTGGTGTTGCGCAAGCTGCTCCTGACCGGCATGGAGGAGGTCGTCCGGTTCGGCAAGGTCTTCGAACGCTACGAGACGCGGCCCGACGGGCGCGTCACGGCGTTCTTCTCCGACGGCACCTCGGCCACCGGCGACCTGCTGGTGGGCGCGGACGGCGCCAACTCCACCGTCCGGCGGCAGTACCTGCCCCACGCCAGGCGCGTCGAGACGGACGCGGTGGCGATCGGCGGGCGGTTGCCCCTCACCCCGGAGACCCGGAACCGGCTGCCAGGACATCTCACGAACGGCCTGAACCTGATCCTGCCGCAGAAGGGGTGCGCGATGTTCACCGCCTCCTTCACGGGCATGCAGCACGCGTCTGAGTCCCTGGAAGGCGGCGATCTGGCCGCGTCCGGCCTCGACCTTCGGTCCCTCGCCGACGAGTTGGAGGACTACGTCCTGTTCGCGTTCATCGCGCACCGGCGGGCCTATCCCGGGCACGCCGCGACCCTCGACGGCCAGGGCCTGAAAGGGCTGCTCGGCACCATGATCGAAGGATGGCATCCCAGCCTGCGCAGGATGGTGGCCGATTCGGACCCCGAGAGCCTCCTGCTCATGCCGTTCAAGACCGCGACGCCCGTCCCCTCGTGGCCCGCCTCGGCGGTCACGCTGATCGGAGACTCGATCCACAACATGACCCCGGCCATGGGGATGGGCGCGAACGTCGCGCTGCGCGACGCGGCGCTGCTGTCGAGCCACCTCACGGCGGTCCACCGGGGTGAGCGATCCCTGCTGGACGCGGTCGGCGCGTACGAGAAGCAGATGGCGGACTACGGCTTCCAGGCCGTACGGACGGCGCTCCGGTTAACCGATTTCATGATCTCGGACAATGCGGTGGCACGGCGGGCGGCCAAGGGCTGGTTCCGCCTGTGCGACGCCGCGGGGGTGCTGAAACGCCTGAGCTTCGGCGGCAGGTGGACGGATCCCACGCCGCAAGAGCCCGAAAGGCTGCTCGCGTCCAGCGCGTCGACCTCATGACCCACCTCGATCAATGAGACGTCCCCCGCCCATCAGGGTCGGGGGACGTCTCGGCAGCATCGACGGGGGTCAGTCGAACATGACGACCTGGCGCAGCACCTCGCCGCCCCGCAGGGCCGCGACGGCGTCGTTCAGGTCGCCGAGCTTGATACGAGAGCTGATCATGCTCTCCAGGTCGAGCTTGCCGGCCTTCCACAGGTTGGCGAAGAACGGGAAGTCGCGACGCACGTCGCTTCCGCCGTAGAGGGAGCTGAGCAGGTTCTTGCCCTCGAACAGCAGGCTGAACGCCGACAGGGGCACCATGTCGTCCATGGCGCCTGCGCCGACCACGATGACGTCCCCGCCGCGGCGGGTGGCCTGCCACGCCGACATGATGGACGCCGACTTGCCGACCACCTCGAAGCCGTAGTCGAACCCCTGGCCGCCCGTCAGCGAGCCGATGGCCTCCATGAGCTGGTCGGGCGTGCAGGCGTCCGTGGCGCCGACCTGCTTGGCCAGCGCGTGCTTGGACTCCAGCGGGTCGACCGCCAGGATGGTCGTGGCACCGGACACCCGGGCGCCCTGGATGACCGACAGGCCCACGCCACCACAGCCGATCACGGCCACGGTGGAGCCGGGCCTGACCTTCGCGGTGTTGATCGCCGCGCCGACGCCAGTGGTGATGCCGCAGCCGATCAGGGCCGCGATCTCGAACGGCACCTCGGGGTCCACCTTGATCGCGCCCTGCCAGGGGACCACGATCTCCTCGGCCCAGGTGCCGCAGCCGGCCATGCCGAACGCGGGGGTCTCGCCGCCGTACCTGAACCGCGCCAGCGTGAAGCTCTCCATGACGTAGGTCATGCACAGGAACGGCTGGCCGACGATGCAGTTGGGGCAGCTGCCGCAGGCCGGCGTCCAGTTGAGGATGACGTGGTCGCCCGGCTGGATCGTGGTGACGTGGTCACCGACCTCGACGACCTCGCCCGCGCCCTCGTGCCCGGGGATCACCGGCAGGGGCATGGGAAGCACCCCCGACAGCACCGACAGGTCCGAGTGGCATACACCCGTCGCCTTGATCTTCACACGGACGTCCGTCGGACCCACCGGGGTGAGGGTGAAGTCGTCGCGGATGTCGAGCTTGTCGTCGCCGACGGCGTGCAGGAGCGCGGCTCGCATTAGGGGACCTCCTTGAGGGGCGACTACTCTCCTTGGAGGGAGAGCGCGGCTTTGGGGCAGGAGCGGACCGCGTGGCGCACGCGGTCGAGCATCTCCGGGGGTGGCTCGGGAAGCAGGACGTTCAGGTTGTCGTCGTCGTCCACTTCGAAGACCTCGGGCGCCAGGCCCATGCAGACGGCGTTGGCCTCACATACGTCGTAATCGACCTTGATTCTCATCGGAGCCCTCCTCGCGTGTGTACGGCTAGAGCGAGACTAGGCCGAAGCGGGGGCCGAGAGCTTCCGGTGGTCCCAGGAGACCACTCGTGTCGGCTCCACGATGTAGGCGACGCGCTTGCGGCCGGTTTGCTCGACGTACCCGCGGAGCTCGTTCGTGGCCTCGGCCTCGGAGGTTCCCGTCATCCGCTTGGTGATGTTCATGCCGATGTCGAGGATCTCTTTCGGCTCGTCGACCAGGTGTGCGGTGCCGTACAGGAGGACACCGCGGAGCTCGAAGTAGTCGTCGCCGCCCTCGACCAGGCACGTCACCCGAGGATCGCGCTCCAGGTTCCGCGTCTTCTGCGCCTTACCGTACGTCCAGAAAGCGATCTGGCCGTCGATGAGGCCGTAGAACATCGTCACCATATGCGGTGTCCCATCGGGGTTGATCGTGCCCAATTGGAGCTTGCGAGACTCCTTCAGGAACGCCGTCACCTCGTCATCGGACATCACTATGCGAGCACGCTGGTTCACGCTGCAAAGTAGAACACGTTCCACCAGGTGCGGCAAGGGTGGGTTGGAATATTGTTCGGCTCAGTTCGATCAAGAAAGGGGGCATGCTTCACACGTTGGGCGCGTTGATGGGTAGGGTGCTCCAGCATTGCCGTACACAAGGGAAAAATCATGACTCATGTGTCTTTGCCGGCGGACCTACGTCACGCGGCCGAGCGCGCGAAGGGCTTCATGCCGTCGAACGAGGGGGCCGCCCTGTTCGACACCGCATATGTGTACGGCTCGCTCGGCCCCATCTGCGAGATCGGCACCTACTGCGGCAAGTCGGCGATCTACCTGGGAGCCGCCGCACGTGAGGTCGGGTCCGTGGTGTTCACCGTGGACCACCACCGGGGCTCCGAGGAGATCCAGCCAGGCTGGGCCCACCACGACCCCACTTTGATGGACCCGCGCTTCGGCAAGATGGACTCCCTGCCGTTCTTCCGCGCGGCCATCGCGTCGGCCGGGCTGGAGGAGGAGGTGATCGCGATCGTCGGACGGTCGGAGACGGTCGCCCGTTACTGGAAGACCCCTCTGGCGATGCTCTTCATCGACGGAGGTCACTCCGAGGAGCCCGTCACCAAGGACTACGACGGATGGGCCCCGCACGTCATGCCGGGCGGCGCCCTGGTCTTCCACGACATCTACGCCGACCCCTCCAAGGGCGGCCAGGCGCCTTTCCGCGTCTACCAGCGCGCCCTGGCCTCCGGAGACTTCAAGGAGATCAGCACCGAGGGCTCCCTCCGCATCCTCGAACGCGTCGACCCCGCCGCCGGATAGCCGGCCTCCGGCACCGCCCGGAGTGTGGGGGCCGCCGCGCGAGAACGTCGCCGCCGCGGGTCTCGACCTGCCTGCCGACGCGGTCGAGGAACTTGATCGCGTCGGGGGGTGACAGGCCGCTCCGGCCTCCAGGGCTTCAGGCTCCGGCCGCGTACTGCCAGAAGTCGCGCATCAGGGCGGGCGGGGTCGGCCCGGTCATCTCCACCTGGCTGAGCAGGATGGTCACCGTGCCGGTGGACGGGGTGATGTGCGCCGCCGTTCCGGTGCCGCCGACCCACCCGTAACGTCCCCGCACGTTCCAGGGATCGACGGGCTCGACGTCGACCGAGCCGCCGAAACCCCAGCCCTGGCCCTCCAGGAACAACCTTGAGGCATCACGCTGGGACGGGGTCAGATGGTCGGTGGTCGTCCGCCGCACCGACGCGGGCGACAGCAGCCGGCGGCCGTCGACGGTCCCCTCGGCGAGCAGCATCCGGGCGAAGGAGTGCCAGTCGTCGGCGGTCGACACCAGCCCGCCGGCGCCGGACGGGAACGCCGGTGTGCTGCTCCACTGCCCGTCAGGGGCGTCGGCCAGTTTCAGACCGCCCGCCGGATCGACCTGGTAGAGACTGGTGAGCCGGCCGAGCTTGCCGGCCGGCACCTCGAACCCGGTGTCGGCCATGCCGAGCGGCTCGAACAGCCGCTCGGCCAGGAACTCGGGCAACGGACGGCCCGAGACCCTGGCGATCAGAACGCCCTGGATGTCGGAGCAGGTGTTGTACAGCCAGACATCGCCCGGCTGGTGCAGCAGCGGGATGTTGGACAGCACCGCCATCCACTCGTCCGGCGCCGCGACGAGTTGCGGCCTCGGCGGTCCCTGCTTCAGCTCACTGAACAAGGGGCCGATCGCCGGCAGCGAGAAGTCGGACGGGAACCCGTACCCCGCGCGGAAGGTGAGCAGGTCGGTCACGGTGATCGGCCTGGCGGCCGGGACCACGTCGTCGACCGGACTGGCCGGCGTACGGACGACGCTGCGTGACGCCAACTCGGGCAGCCATCGCTCGACAGGGTCGTCCAGCGCGATCTGGCCGTCCTCGACCAGCATCATCACCGCCGCGGCGACGATGGGTTTGGTGATCGAAGCGATGCGGAAGATCGAATCCCTGGCCAGTGGGGAGGTGCCCTCGACGTCGGCGGAGCCGACGACCTGCACCTCGACCTGGTCGCCGCGAGCCACCAGGCCGACCGCTCCCGGCACCGATCCGTTGCTGACGTGCGTCTTCAGGGTGTCGTGCAGGGTGCTCATCGGTCCGTCCTTCTCACGTGTGCGGTTCCAAGGACGAGACTATGGGCGAGGTACGACATCACCGATCCGGTAAGTGGTCCTCGCCTTCGGCAATGCCGGTTGCGGCCGCCGTGCCAACGCATGACGAGTAAGTGAGCAGAAAATACGACGAGGATAGGCGCAAGCGTAGGGGGCCGTCAGGCCCTGGAGGTACAGCCCGGGCCGAAGGCGAGGACCGTTTCCAGGTGGAGGCGAAGGCCTCTCCCAGTACGGAGGCGAAGGCCTCTCCCAGTACGAAGGCGAGGAGGATTTCCAGGCGGAGGCAGGAGGGGGCTCAGGTTCGGCTGGAGGTTTGGGAGCAGCCGCAGGTGTCGGGGTCGGTGACGGGGATGGCGTAGCGACCGGCTTCGCGGAACAGGCCCGCCGCCGGGGTGGCGCCGGAGAGGGCGTCGGCCGCCAGGATGACGGCGGCGGCGGTGTAGGCCGACTGCTCGTTGGGAAACCACGCCTCGTTGACGAACTGCCAGCCGGTCCAGTACGAGCCGTCCTGGTGCCGCAGGTGCTGCATGTCGCGGTAGACGGTCAGCGCGCGTTCCGAGTCGCCGATCGCGTCCAAGGCCAGGGCCAGCTCGCAGGACTCCGCGCCCGTCACCCACGGCTGGTCGGAGACGCAGCGGATGCCGAGCCCGGGGACGACGAAGGTGTCCCACTCCTCTTCCAGCCGCTCCCGTGCCCCGGCCCCGCGCAGCGCGCCACCGAGGATCGGGTAGTACCAGTCCATCGAGAACCGGCTCTTGTCGGCGAACGCCTCGGGATGGGCGGAGAGCACGTGCCCGAGCCGGTCGGCGGCCAGTTCCCAGTCGGGCTGCCGCTCACCCAGGTGCTCGCCGAGCAGCACGCCGCAGCGAAGCCCCTGGTAGATCGAGGAGCAGCAGGTCAGCAGGGCGTACTCGGCGGGCAGACCCGAGGCCGAGCGCTCCCACACGATCTCCCCGCGAGCGGTCTGCAGGTCGACGACGAAGTCGAGCGCCTTCCTGACGACGGGCCACATCTTGTGGACGAAATCCTCGTCACCGGTGACCAGAAGCTCGTGCCACACGCCCACGGCGACGTACGCGGCGTGGTTGCTCTCGCCGTTCCGCTCGGTGGCCTCGCCGCGCACGACCTTCATCGGCCACGAGCCGTCGTCCCGCTGCTGCCGCGCGAGCCAGTCGTAGCCCTTGCGCGCCTCGGCGGTCAGCCCGGCGACGGACATGGCCATCAGGCACTCGACGTGGTTCCAGGCGTCGACGTGCCCCTCGGGCCACGGCACCCCGCCGTCGCTCTCCTGTACGGCGGCGATGCTCCGCGCCGTCTCGACGATCTGCTCCGCTGTGATCACCCCGGGTACGGCCGGGACGGCCGCCCGGCCGGCACGGGCGGTCAAGCGGGCTTCCGGACGTAGACGACCACGCTCTTTCCGATAAGAGGGTTCAGCACGGCCTCGGCGAGGCGGGTGGCCGCGGGCCGCTTCATGATGTCCCAGACGAGCAGCTCGTGGTAGGCCTTGGCCAGCGGGTGGTCGTCGTCGTTCACGCCGACCGCGCACTTGATCCACCAGTAGGGGGAGTGCAGGCCGTGGGCGTGGTGGTGCGGGCCGACCTCCAGGCCGGTCGCCTTGAGCTTGGCGGTCAGCTCCGCGAGCGTGTAGATCCGCACGTGCCCGCCGGGGGCGGTGTGGTACGCCTCGGACAGCGCCCAGCAGATGCGCTCGGGCAGGAAGCTCGGGACGGTGATCGCCGCGAGGCCGCCAGGCTTGAGCACCCGGTGGATCTCGCGCATCGCCGCCATGTCGTCGGGGATGTGCTCCAGCACCTCGGCGGCGATCACCCGGTCGAACGAGGCGTCAGGGAAGGGCATGGCGAGCGCGTCACCGGTCACGGTCTCGGCGGTCGCCTCAGGCGGCACCTCGCCTGCCTTGTCCATGGCGGCGAACATGCTCGCGACGCTCGAAAGCTCCGCCGCGTCCTGGTCGAACGCCACCACGTCGGCGCCGCGCCGCAGCACCTCGAAGGCGTGGCGGCCACCGCCACAGCCCAGATCGAGCACGCGGACACCGGGTCCGACCGGAAGCTTCCCGAAGTCGACGGTCAGCACTTACCGCTCCCCTTTCGCCTTACCGCGGGCCTCGATGGCCTCGCGGTACGCCTCGACGGTCCGCTTGGCGACGACGTGCCAGGTGTACCGCTCCATCGCCCGCTGGTATCCGGCCCTGCCGACGCGCTCCCGCTCCTCGGGGGAGTCGTGCAGCCGGCGCAGCACCGCGGCCAGCTCCTCGGGGTCGCCCGGCGCCACCTGGACGGCCGCGTCGCCGACGACCTCGGGCAGCGCGCCCGTACGACTGGCGACCAGCGGGGTCGCGCAGGCCATGTGCTCGACGGCGGGGAGCGAGAAGCCCTCGTACAGCGACGGTACGACGGAGATCTCGGACGTGGCGATGAGCTCGCCCAGCTCGTCGTCGGAGATGCCGTGGACGAACCTCACACGGTCTCCGAGGGCCAGTTCCTGGACGAGCTTCTCGGTGGGGCCGCCGGCGGTCGGCTTGCTCACCACGGTCAGGTTCACGTCGCGTTCGGTGGCGAGCTTGGCGACCGCGCGAAGCAGGGTGGCGACCCCCTTCATGGGGGAGTCGGCGCTGGCCACGGCGACGATCGAGCCCTTGCGCTTCGGAAGGTGCGGGCGCGGGTGGAAGTAGCGGGTGTCGACGCCCAGCGGGATGAGCCGCATGTTGTTCTGCGGCACGTTGAAGTCGCGGTGGATGTCGGCCAGGCTCGACTCGCTCACCGTCAGGATCGGCTTCAGCCGGGGCGCGACGTGGCTCTGCATGCGTACGAAGCCGTACCAGCGTCGCATGGAGAGCTGCTTGCGCAGCGGCGCCGCCTTCAGCTCGATGCGCCGGTCCACGCTGATCGGGTGGTGGATGGTGCCGACGACCGGAAAGAGCTTCTGGATGCCGAGCAGGCCGTAGCCCAGGGTCTGGTTGTCCTGCACGACGTCGAAGTCGCCCTGACGCTTCTTCAGCTCGCGCAGCGCCCTCAGGCTGAAGGTCAGTGGCTCGGGGAACCCGGCCGTCCACATCGTGGCGACCTCGAGGACGTCGATCCAGTCGCGGTACTCGCCGAGGCCCGGGGTGCGGAAGGGGTCCTCGTCGCGGTAGAGGTCGAGGCTCGGCACCTTGGTCAGCACGACGCCCTCGTCGAGCTCCGGATACGGCGGGCCGGAGAGGACCTCGACGTAGTGCCCGAGTGCGACGAGCTCGCGGCTGAGGTGGCGCAGGTAGACGCCCTGGCCGCCGCAGGTGGGCTTGCTCCGGTACGACAGGAGGGCGACCCGCAGCCGGCCTTCGCCGGGCCGGTCGGCCGGCGCTGCCTGCCCGTGCTCTCGCGCGTCGTCTGGAACCTCCACGGACACCCCTTTCGAGAGCGGTGCTCGGTAGCCGCCCACGAGGGGCATGTACCGCGAAAGCTGATCTCAGACGCGAACCCTACCATCCGGCAGCGGGGCTATCTCTAATATGGAATTGTGCCTCATGTCACGCTCACGCCCCGCGAACTGCGAAGTTAGCTCGACCGAGCGCGACTCGGTAGAACGTGTTCTATGCCTACTCGGCGGAGGATCCTGGGCGTCCCATAGCGCTCGACGGCGGTCATGGCGGTACATTCGCGTCTTACAGCTCAAAGTTCGGGTGATGCGTGCGAACCGCCTAGCCCGAAGAACAAGGAGGACCCGTTGGCCAGGCGTGCGCTGATCACTGGCATCACCGGGCAGGACGGCTCCTACCTCGCCGAGCACCTGCTGGCCCAGGGATACGACGTCTGGGGACTGGTGCGGGGTCAGGCCAATCCGCGTGTCTCCAGGGTCCGCAGGCTTCTCCAGGACGTCCAGCTCGTCCGGGGCGACCTGCTCGACCAGGGATCGCTGATCTCCGCCGTCGAACGCGTCCAGCCGGACGAGGTCTACAACCTGGGCGCCATCTCGTTCGTGCCGATGTCCTGGGAACAGGCCGAGCTGACGGCCGAGGTGACCGGCATGGGCGTGCTGCGCATGCTGGAGGCGATCAGGGTCTGCTCGGGCATCACCTCCTCGCGGGCCACCGGGACCTCCGGTCAGATCCGCTTCTACCAGGCGTCGTCCTCCGAGATGTTCGGGCAGGTACGCGAGACCCCCCAGAACGAGCGCACGCCTTTCCACCCGCGCTCCCCGTACGGCGTGGCCAAGGCGTACGGGCACTTCCTCACGCAGAACTACCGCGAGTCCTACGGGATGTTCGCGGTCTCGGGCATCCTGTTCAACCACGAGTCGCCCCGGCGCGGCGCGGAGTTCGTCACCCGCAAGGTGACACTGGGCGCCGCGAGGATCAAGCTGGGCATCGCCTCCGAGCTGCGCCTGGGCAACCTCGAGGCGCGCCGTGACTGGGGCTACGCCGGCGACTACGTCAAGGCCATGCGGCTCATGCTCCAGGCCGAGGCTCCCGAGGACTACGTCATCGGGACCGGCCACACCCAGTCCGTACGCGAGCTGGTCGTCGCGGCCTTCGAGGCGGCCGGGCTCGACTGGGAGCAGTACGTCGTCGCCGACGAGGCCCTGCACCGCCCGGCCGAGGTGGACCTGCTGTGCGCCGACCCGAAGAAGGCCCGTGTCCAGCTCGGCTGGGAGCCGTCGGTGGCGTTCGAGGAGCTCGTCGCGATGATGGTCGAGGCCGACCTGCGCCTGCTCTCCGACGGCGGTGACCCCGAGCAGGACTCCTCCTGGCCGTGACCGGACCCGCGGCCGCCACTCCCGAGACGGTGGTCAGCCGCCGTGGGCCCCGTGGAACGCGGTGGTGACGCCCTCGTAGGCCAGGTGCAGCGCCATGCCCTGGTCGGCGTGGGCGAGGTTGTGGCAGTGGTTCATCCACACACCCCGGTTGCCGGCGCGGAAGGCGACCTGCCACACCTCGCCCGGTTGCACGTCGAAGGTGTCCAGCCACAGCGGGCTGCCGGTCGTCGCGCGACCGTCACGGGCGAGTACCAGCACCGTGTGGCCGTGCAGGTGCCACGGATGGGTCTCGCGCCCCCGGTTGACGACGGTGACGTGGACCAGATCCCCCTCACGCACGATCTGCGTGGGGATGGAGGGGAAGGCGTGGCCGTTGACCGTGTGGGCGTACAGCGGCCGGCCGGCACTCAGGGCCAGGCCCTGGTCGAGCACGAGCGTGAAGCGCCGGTCGAAGCGGCTGCGCGCGTCGAACGGCGTGGCGGCGGGAGTGCCGTACGTCGTCGGATCGAACTCCGGCCAGGTGGAGGTGTCCTCGGTGGGCGCCGGGCCGCTGGAACCGTCCGGGCTGAGGCGCAGGCTCCCCGCGCGGTCGTCCACGCGCAGCACCGCCCCCGCCGCGGGCATGGCGAACACCAGGTCGTAGCGGCTTCCAGCGGGTAGGCGCAGGCTGGTCCGGCCCAGCTCCCCTGGACCGTTCAGATCCCTGCCGTCGATCGCGGCCAGCCGGTACGGTGTGCCGCCGAGCGTGAACCGGTGCGGGGTGTTGTCGGTGTTGACCAGGCGCAGCCGTACGGGCGTGCCCGGCGCCACCTGCTGCTGGAACGGCTGGTCGTGATCGCCGATCACCGCCGTGCCGGCGAACGTGTGCACGGGAAGGGTGAGGTCGGCTCCCTCCTTGACGGCCCCTCGTGGAGTGACCACCAGCATGCCGTAGAGGCCCATCTTGACCCCGCGGTCGGAGACCTCGTGTGTGTGGTACCAGTACGTCCCGGCCTGGTCCGCGCGGAACCGGTAGAGGAACTCCCCGCCGGGCCTGACCGCCTCCTGGGTCAGTCCGGGAACGCCGTCCTCACCCGAGGCCACGTCGTAGCCGTGCCAGTGCAGGGTCACGCCGGGCGTGATGTCGGCGTTGCGCAGCCGTACCTCGATCAGGTCGCCCTGGTTCGCGGTGATCGGCGGCCCGGGGACGCGGCCGTCGAAGGTCCACGCCGCGACTCGGCGCCCTGAGGACAGCGTGATGGTCGCGGTGCGCGCGGTCAGCGTGAACCGGCGGACCGTCCCTTCCGCCGCCGGGGTGGACGGCCCGCGCAGCGCGGTCACCGGCTGGGCGTGGTGGACGTGCCCGCCGGCCTGGGCGCCCTCCGAGGGGCCGCCGCCGGTGTCGGTGGAGCCGTCCGGGACGAACGCCGGTCCCGCTCCGAGCAGGCCCACGGCGAGGGTCGCCGCCGAGACCGCCCGCAGGCCCGGTACGGGCGCGCTCACGATCCGCCAGGTGACCAGCACGGCCACCGCGACCAGGGCCACCGTCACCAGGGCGGTGCTCCACGTCGCCGGGTAGCCGAAGAGCATCGTGACCACCACCCCCGCGCCCGCCGCGTACCCCGCGCCGAGCAGCGGGACCACGATCGCCGGGCCGGAGGACGAGCCGGCCCGGCCGCGGACCACCCTGACCAGGCGTGGCCCGGCCAGCACGCCGGCGGCGAGGCCGGCGAGGACCAGCAGGGGCAGTGTGAGCGTCACCTTCTCCTGGACGAACCACCACCCGGCGGGGATGAGCGCGAGCGCCACCCCCACCCGGATGAGCGACGACACCACGGCCAGGCCGAAGAGCGCCAGGGCCGGGCCCGCGCGCCGGGCGGCGGCCGACGCGCCCGCGCCCAGCCATGCCATCGTGGCCACGACCCCGGTGAGCAGGTCGAGCACGATGAGCGTTTGAACGGTCACGACAGACGCGCGGCGGGGCTCGGAGCCGTGGCCGGCGAGGTGGCGAGCATCCTGGCGCCGCGGAACGCCATCCCGGCCACGGCCATGATGGCCAGACCGTTGATCGCGTGCAGGCCGAGGATGGCCAGGCTCACGGGGGTGGTGTTGCCGGTGCTGTCGGCGAGCAGGCCGCCCACCGCGATGATCAGTGTCTGGACGATGACCAGGCCCAGGGGCAGGATGGTCATTCCGATCAACCGGCCGGGGGCGCGCGCCACCGCGGCGGCGATGGTGGCCAGCAGCGAGAGCAGCGGGACGGCGATCATCCCGACCATGCTGTGCAGCGCGAACGACCCGTCCTCCTGCGGCTTGTCGAACGCGCCGACCGCCGCGAAGTAGAACTGCGCCACTACGGACAAGAGCATGAGGCCGGCAAGGACGGCATAGACCCTGCGCATGGATTCCTCCAACGGATAGGCGGTACCGCGATCGTTTCCGATCCGGCCGCCTGGGTCGTCCGTCGTTCAGCGACATGTCGTCTACACCCTGGGGAGTACGCCCGCCGGGGCCCTACAGCCAGGGGCGCAGTCCCGGGCGCGCTCGCGCCGGGAGGGGGCCGCCGAGGCCGGCGCTTGCGTCCGGCGCGACCTCCCGGACGACTGGGTCGGCAGGCCTGACCCGATGTCGAGCAACCGGCGGATGCCCGCCTCGGCGGCGAGGTAGCGCACCGCGCGTCCCAGGAGAAGGCGGCTGAGCCGGAACCGGCTCACCCGCCAGTCAGACCTCCACGGGCAGGGTCTTGATGCCGTTGATGAAGTTCGAACGCAGGCGCTTGGCCTCCCCGGTCTGGCGCAGGTTGGGCAGGCGCTGGGCGACCACCTCGAACAGCACGCGGAGCTCCAGCTTGGCCAGGTGGTTGCCGAGGCAGAAGTGGGCGCCGCCGCCCCCGAAGCCGATATGGGGGTTGGGGTCACGTGCGACGTCGAAGCGCGAAGGGCTGGCGAACACGGCCTCGTCGCGGTTGGCCGAGGAGTAGAACACCACGACCTTGTCGCCTTCCTTGATCTCCTTGCCGCGGATCGTGGTGTCACGCGTCGCCGTGCGGCGGAACAGGTTGACGGGGGACACCCATCGGACGATCTCGTCGGAGGCCGTGCGCGCCAGCGATGGGTCGCGCACCAGCCGCTCCCACTGTGCCTGGTTCTCGAACAGGGCGAGCATGCCGCCGGAGGCCGCGTTGCGCGTGGTCTCGTTGCCTGCCACGACGAGAAGGAGAATGAACAGGTCGAACTCGTCCTCGCTGAGCGATTCGCCGTTCTCGCTGGGTTGGAGCAGCTTGGTGACGATGTCGTCGCGCGGCTGCTCGCGGCGCTGGGCGGCGAGCCGGTTGGCGTACGAGTAGACCTCCATGGCGGCCGCCTGCCCCTCCTCGGGCGTGCCGGCGTAGTCGGGGTCCTCGCTGCCGATCATCCGGTTCGACCACTCGAAGATCTCGTTCCGATCCTCGACGGGCGCGCCGAGGAGCTCGCAGATCACGTAGAGCGGAAGAGGAGCCGCCACGTCGGTGACGAAGTCGACCGAGCCCTTGGCCGTGGCCTCGTCGACCAGGCCGTGGCAGATCTCCCGGATGTGCTCCTCCAGCATGCTGATCTGGCGCGGGGTGAAACCCCGATTGACCAGGGAGCGCCTCCGGGTGTGCTCCGGGGGATCCTGGTTGAGCATCATCATGCGCTGGAGCTCGCGCTGCTCCTCCGGCATCTCGTTGAACAGCGCCAGTTTCTTGCTGGAGGAGAAGAGGTCGGAGTGCCGGGAGACGTGGACGACGTCCTCGTGCTTGGTGATCGCCCAGAATCCCGGCCAGCCGCGGTCAGGGTCCCCCTCGTGCCAGAAGACGGGATCGTTGCCCCGCAGCCACTTGAGTTGCTCGTGCGGAACGCCGTGCCTCGCATAGTGATCCTGGTCGACGAGGTTGATTTCCATATGACCACCTGAGGGTTTGATCAAGCGCTTGTTCGAACCGGTTTCTGAAACGTGTTCTATTACGGTGGTGCGCGCACGTCAAGACGCGTCCCGGGTCTCAATACCCCTCCTACCGGGAACATCGAGCCGTATCGGTTCCGTCACTGGTCAACGGTAAAGGCCCATCGTTGATGTACATAACCATCGGATGAATAGGACCAGGCGAACGGCACGGGCTTGACGCTGGCCGATCCCCGCGTAGTCTTCTCTCTCAAGACATCGGATGTATCGAAGGAGACGCGTGAAGCTACTGCGAGTAGGACCACCTGGAGAGGAGCGTCCCGCGGTCCTGGACGACGCCGGACGTCTACGTGACCTGCGCAGCCTGATCGGCCAGGAGGCCGACCTCGACGGGGCCTTCTTCGCTTCGGGGCAGGTGGTACGCGTCGCGAACGCGCTGCTGAGGGACGAGTTGCCGCTCTTCACCGGGGTCGGGCCGCACGACCGCGTAGGGCCGCCGATCGTGCGGCCGGGGAAGATCGTCTGCATCGGCCTGAACTACCGCGACCACGCGGAGGAGACCGGGGCGGACCTCCCCGCCGAGCCGATCATCTTCATGAAGGCGCCCAACACCGTCGTCGGACCGGACGACGAGGTGCTGATCCCCAGAGGCAGCGTCAAGACCGACTGGGAGGTCGAGCTGGCGGTCGTCATCGGCGCGACCGCGCGGTATCTCGACTCCCACGAGGCCGCGCTCGAATGCGTCGCCGGGTACGCCATCTCCAACGACGTCTCCGAGCGGGAGTTCCAGCTGGAGCGCGGCGGCCAGTGGGACAAGGGCAAGTCGTGTGAAACGTTCAACCCGCTCGGTCCGTGGCTCGTCACCGCGGACGAGGTGCCCGACCCGCAGAACCTCGGCCTCAGGCTCTGGGTCAACGGCGAGCTCCGGCAGAACGGCGACACCAAGAACATGATCTTCGGAGTCGTGGAGGTCGTGCGGTACCTGAGCCAGTTCATGGTCCTCGAACCCGGTGACCTCATCAACACCGGCACGCCCGCGGGCGTGGCCCTCGGCATGCCCGGCCAGCCGTACCTGCGGCACGGCGACGTGCTGGAGCTGGAGATCGACGGCCTGGGACGGCAGTGCCAGACCGTGGGACAGGCATGAGCCGCCGGCCACTGATCACCGCGCTGGAGACCCACGACATCCGGTTCCCCACCTCCAGGGAGCTCGACGGGTCCGACGCGATGAACCCCGACCCCGACTACTCCGCCGCGTACGTGATCCTGCGGACCGACGCCGCGATCGAGGGGCACGGATTCGCGTTCACCATCGGCCGGGGCAACGACGTCCAGACGGCGGCGATCAAGGCACTCGCCCCGTTCGTCGTGGGCCGGCGGCTGGACGACCTCGGCGCGCTCTACAAGGAGATGGTCCACGACTCCCAGCTCCGCTGGCTCGGCCCGGAGAAGGGCGTCATGCACATGGCGATCTCCGCGGTGGTCAACGCGCTGTGGGACCTCAAGGCCAAGATCGAGGGCAAACCTCTCTGGCTGCTCCTGGGCGAGATGGCCCCCGAGGAGATCGTCTCGCTCGTCGACTTCCGCTACCTCAGCGACGCGATCACTCAGCGAGAGGCGCTCGACATCCTGCGGCGGGCCGAGCCGGGGCGCGCGGAGCGGATCGCCCGCCTCAGGTCCGGCGGCTACGCCGCCTACACCACCTCGCCCGGCTGGCTCGGTTACGACGACGACAAGCTGCGCCGCCTGTGCAAGGAGGCCATGGATCTGGGGTTCACCCAGATCAAGCTGAAGGTCGGAGCCGACCTGCGGGACGACAGGCGCCGGATGCGCATCGCCCGGGAGGTCTGCGGGCCGGGCTTCCGCATCGCGATCGACGCCAACCAGCGCTGGGACGTCGGTTCGGCCATCGAGTGGGTCAACGAGCTCAAGGAGTTCGAACCGTACTGGGTCGAGGAGCCGACCAGCCCCGACGACGTGCTCGGCCACGCGGTCATCGCCCGGGCGCTCGCGCCGATCAAGGTGGCGACCGGCGAGCACGTCCAGAACCGCGTGGTGTTCAAGCAGATGCTGCAGGCGGGCTCGCTGTCGATCCTCCAGATCGACTCCGCCCGCGTCGGCGGCGTCAACGAGAACATCGCGATCCTGCTGCTCGCCGCCAAGTTCGGCGTGCCGGTCTGCCCGCACGCGGGCGGCGTCGGCCTGTGCGAGCTGGTGCAGCACCTGGCGATGTTCGACTACGTCGCGGTCAGCGGCAGCGCCCAGGACCGGGTGATCGAGTACGTCGACCACCTGCACGAGCACTTCGTCGACCCGGTGGTGATCGAGAACGGCCGCTACCAGGCCCCGGAGGCACCCGGTTTCAGCGCCGCCATGCGGCCCGAGTCGATCGCCGAGTACGCCTATCCCGGCGGCCCCGTCTGGCTCGGCGCCGGCAGCGAAGCGCTGGAGTCGCTGTGAAGCCGGGGAAAGAGATGGGAGAAGGACATGGGTGAGTTCGACGGCCTCGCCGCGCTGGTCACCGGCGGCGGGTCCGGCATCGGCCTCGCGACCGCCACACTGCTCGCCGGGCGCGGCGCCAGGGTGGCGTGCCTGGACCTCAACCCCCCGGGCGACCCCTTCTTCGGCGTTAAGGCCGACGTCACCGACGACGGCGCGGTCCGTACGGCCGTCGCCGCGGCGGCGGAGCGCCTGGGCGGCATCGACATCCTGGTGAACAACGCCGGCATCGGCGCCGCGGGCACGATCGAGCAGAACGCCGACGAGGAATGGTTCCGCGTCCTGGACGTCAACCTGCTGGGCATGGTCCGGGTCGCGCGGGCGGCCCTGCCGTACCTGCGCGCGTCCGGCCACGCGGCCATCGTCAACACCGGCTCGATCGCGGCCACGGCGGGCCTGCCCAACCGTGCGCTCTACAGCGCGTCCAAGGGTGCGATCGTGTCGCTCACGCTGGCCATGGCGATCGACCACGTCGCCGAGGGGATCCGGGTCAACTGCGTCAGCCCCGGCACCGCCGACACCCCCTGGGTCCAGCGGTTGCTCGCCGCCGCGCCGGACCCCGACGCCGAACGTCACGCGCTGGAACGGCGCCAGCCCATGGGCCGGCTCGTGAGCGCCGAGGAGGTCGCCGCCGCCATCGCCTACCTGGCGAGCCCTCTGTCCGCGAGCACGACGGGCACCGTGCTGGCCGTCGACGGAGGCATGCACGGCCTCCGCCCGCGCCCTGAGTCCTAGGGCACGCGGCTCGGCAGACGAGACACAGCCGGACGCTCGAACGAGCGTCCACCACCCCCCGAATATCCGTTGAATTGAGGCGACACATGAAAATAGGTTCCTCGGCCACCTGCGTGGCCCTGGTCGCGGTGACCCTGACGCTTTCCGCCTGTGGGTCCTCCACGTCGACGACCCCCTCGGCCTCGGCCGGAGGCTCCTCGGCTCCCGCGGCCGGAGGCGGCAAGGTCGGCATCGACTTCCCCCGCGCCGACTCCGACTTCTGGAACTCCTACAACAAGTACGTGCCGCAGTTCGCAGGCGAGCTGGGCATCGACCTGATGCCGCCGACCAACTCCCAGAACGACGTCGCGAGGCTGGTGTCCAACACCCAGGCGCTGGTGAGCCAGGGCGCCAAGGCCATCGTCATGGCCCCGCAGGACACCGGGGCCATCGCGACCACCCTGGACCAGTTCGCGAGCAAGAACATCCCCGTCGTGACCGTGGACACCCGGCCCGACAAGGGCAAGACGTTCATGGTGGTCCGCGCGGACAACCGGGCGTACGGCGAGAAGGCCTGCAAGTTCCTCGGCGACAAGCTGAAGGGCAAGGGCAAGGTCGTCGAGTTCCAGGGGTCGCTGTCGTCGGTCAACGGCCGGGACCGCTCGGAGGCGTTCGCCGAGTGCATGAAGGCGAACTATCCGGGGATCACGGTCTTCGCCGAGCCGACCGAGTGGGAGGGCACCAAGGCCTCCGCCGCGCTCCAGACCCGGCTCACCCAGCACCCGGACATCAACGGCATCTACATGCAGGCGGGCGGCGTGTTCCTGGCGCCCACCATCCAGCTGCTGAAGTCCAAGAACCTCCTGGTACCGCCGACCGACCCCAAGCACATCTTCATCGTCTCCAACGACGGCATCCCGCAGGAGTTCCAGGCCATCCGTGACGGCCAGATCGACGCCACGGTGTCCCAGCCCGCCGACCTGTACGCGAAGTGGGCGCTGTCGTACGCCAAGGCGGCACTGGAGGGCAAGACCTTCGCCCCCGGCAAGACCGACCACGACAGCACCATCGTGGACGTCGGCGGCGGACGCCTTGAGGACCAGCTCGCCGCGCCGCTGGTGACCAAGGAGAACGTCGACGACCCCAACCTCTGGGGCAACCAGGTCAAGTGATGCCCGAATCCGCCACCCCGGCCGTCGAGGCCCGGAGCGTCACCAAACGCTTCGGGCCCACGACGGCGCTCGACGACGCGGGGATCGTCATCAGTGAGGGCGAGACGCACGCGCTGGTCGGCCGCAACGGGGCAGGGAAGTCGACGCTGGTGTCGATCCTCACCGGCCTCCAGCGCCCCGACCAGGGCGAGGTGCTCTTCGCGGGCCGTCCCGCGCCCTCGGTCGCCGACCGCGACGGCTGGCGGCGGCAGGTCGCCTGCGTCTACCAGAAGTCCACGATCATCCCGGCGCTCACCGTCGCGGAGAACCTGTTCCTCAACCGCCAATCGGGCCACGGCCCGATCAACTGGCGCTCGCTGCGGGCACGCGCCCGCGACGTGCTCGACCAGTACGGCGTGGACGTCGACGCGGGCCGCCTCGCCGGCGACCTGGACGTCGAGCAGCGCCAGCTCCTGGAGATCGCCCGGGCGCTGTCGTTCGGCGCGCGGTTCATCATCCTCGACGAGCCGACCGCCCGGCTGGACGGCCCGGCCATCGAGCGGCTCTTCGAACGGATGCGGGCGCTGCGGTCCCAGGGGGTGACGATGATGTTCATCTCGCACCACCTGGAGGAGGTGTACCAGGTGTGCCAGTCCGTCACGGTCTTCCGCGACGCCCGGCACATCCTCACCAGCGCGGTCGAGGACCTGCCGCACGAGGAACTGGTCTCGGCCATGACCGGGGAGGCCGCCGCGGGCTACCAGGCCCGGTCCCGCACGACCGCCACGGACGCGGCGGTCGTGCTGAGCGCGGAGAACCTCTCCCTGGCCGGCCGCTACCAGGACGTGGACCTCGCCGTCCGCGCCGGGGAGATCGTCGGGCTCGCCGGGTCGGGCAGCAGCGGCAAGATCGGTCTTGCGGAGACCCTGGTCGGCCTGCACGCCGCCGACAGCGGCACGGTGCGCGTGAACGGCGACCGGCCCCGACCCGGCGACGTCTCCTCGGCGCTGCGCGCGGGCCTGGGCTTCGTGCCACAGGACCGGCACAAGGAGGGCTTCGTCCCACTGCTGTCGGTCGCCGAGAACGCGACCCTGCCGATCGCCCACAAGCTGGGCCGGTTCGGCGCGGTGTCCCCGGTCTTGCGGCGCGCGAGAGCCGAGCGGATGATCGAGGACCTGGCCATCAAGACCACCGGACCGTCCCAGCCCGTGGGGGACCTGTCCGGCGGGAACGCGCAGAAGGTCGTCATGGCGCGCGCGCTCGCCGACGATCCCACGGCGCTCGTCGTGATCAACCCGACCTCGGGAGTGGATGTGCGAGCCAAGCAGGCGCTGCTCGGTGCGGTCGAGGACGCCGCCGAACGCGGCGCCGGAGCCGTGCTCGTCTCCGACGAGCTGGACGATCTACGCATCTGCGACCGGGTCGTCGTGATGTTCCACGGCCGGATCGTCAAGGAAGTGCCACGCGGCTGGGCGGACGCCGAGCTCGTGGCGGTCATGGAAGGTGTCGACGCACGATGACGGAAACGACCGTGGCCTCCCCGGGCACCCCGGGCGGCTCGCCCGGCCCCCGGGACACGACGCGGGGGGAGGGCTCCGGCCTCCGGCTCGCGCGGTTCCGCGACCTCGCCCTGGTCCCGGCCATCCTCCTGCTGATGGTCGTGGGCGCGCTGCTCGAACCGGCCTTCCTCAGCGGTGACAACCTGACCAACGTCCTCCAGCAGCAGACCGAGCTGTCGCTGCTGGTGCTGGCCGAGGCGATGATCCTGATCGCGGGGAAGTTCGACCTGTCACTGGAGTCGACCGTGGGGCTCGCCCCCGCGCTGGGTGTCGGCCTGGTCATCCCGATCGCCTCCAACGGCATCGGCACCGACCTGCCCGTGGCGCTGGGCATCCCGATCTGCCTGCTGATCGGCGTGATGATCGGAGCGTTCAACGGGCTGCTGATCCTGCGGTTCAAGCTGTCGGCGTTCATCGTGACGCTGGGCATGCTGATCGTGCTGCGCGGCCTGCAGATCGGCTTCACCGGCGGCCAGAACCTGTTCGCGCTGCCCGAGTCGTTCCTCTACCTGGGCAACGCCCGCTGGCTGGGGCTGCCCGCCTCCATCTGGATCTGCGCCGTCGCGTACGCGGCGGGCATCGTCGTCCTCGGGTACTTCCGGCACGGCCGGTCGATCTACGCGATCGGCGGCAACGTCGACGCGGCCCGTGCGGCCGGTGTGCGCACCGACCGCGTCGTGTGGGCGGTGTTCATGATCGGTGGGTTCCTCGCCGCGCTGGCGGGGCTGCTGATGACCGGCCGGCTCGGCTCGGTGGCGGCGGCCCAGGGCGATGGCATGATCTTCACGGTGTTCGCGGCGGCGGTCATCGGCGGGGTCAGCCTCGACGGCGGCAAGGGCACGCTGTTCGGCGCGCTCTGCGGCGTGCTGGTGCTCGGCCTGATCAACAACATCCTCACGCTGGCCGGTGTGTCCGCGCAGTGGATCCAGGCCATCTACGGAGGCATCATCCTCATCGCGCTCATGCTCGCCCGGGTCACCAGCGGGAAGGCGCAGGACTAGCGGCCGTACCGGCCTTCGAGCAAGGATGCGAGGCACCACCTGATGCAGCGGATCGCCCTGCGCACCCGGCTGAGGCCGGGGGCCGAGGAGACCTACGACAAGGAGCACGCGGTCATCCCCGCCGACCTGGAGGCCGAGATGCGCGAGGCCGGGGTCCACACCTGGAAGATCTGGCGCGACGGCCTCGACCTGTTCCACTACGTCGAGGTGGACGACTACGCCGCCCTTCAGGACAGGCTGAGGGGCAGCGCCGCCAACCAGGCGTGGCAGCTCCAGATGAACCGTCTCCTCGACGGGGACTTCGATCCGGCCGCCACCGGCCTGCGTATGGTCTGGGAGATGGGCGACCCCGGCCAGGGGCGAGCTCCGACGACGAAGGAGAAGTGAGTGCAGAACGGGATCGTGGGGCGGGGCGCGCGGGTGACCGGGTTCGGATTCGGCGCCGCGCCGATCGGCAACCTGTTCTCGGCGATCACCGATGAGCAGGCGGCAGAGACGGTTGAGGCGGCGTGGGCGGCCGGGATCCGCTACTTCGACACCGCCCCGCACTACGGCCTCGGGCTCTCCGAACGCCGGCTCGGCGCCGTGCTCCGCGACCGGCCCCGTGACTCCTACACCCTGTCCACCAAGGTGGGCCGGCTGCTGGTGCCCTCTTCCGGAGGCGGGCGTGACGACCAGGGCTTCGACGTGCCCGCGTCCACCCGCAGGGTCTGGGACTTCTCCCGGGACGGGGTGCGCCGCTCGATCGAGGAGAGCCTCGAACGTCTGGGGCTGGAGTCGGTCGACATCGTCCTGATCCACGACCCCGACGACCACTGGGCGGAGGCGGCCGGCGAGGCGTATCCGGCGCTGGCCGAGCTCCGCGACCAGGGAGTTGTCAAGGCGGTCGGCGTCGGCATGAACCAGTGGGAGATGCTCGCCGGCTTCGTCAAGGAGACCGACGTGGACCTGGTGATGCTCGCCGGGCGCTACACCCTGCTCGACCAGTCGGGCGCGGCCGAGTTGCTTCCCCTCTGCGCCGAGCGTGGCGTGTCGGTGTTCGCGGCAGGAGTGTTCAACAGCGGGCTGCTCGCCACGCATGACGCGACCGGAACGTACAACTACGGCCCCGCTCCCGAGCCTCTGGTCGAACGGGCGCGGCGTATCGCGGCGGTGTGCGAGCGGTACGGCGTCACGCTCCCGCAGGCGGCGCTGGCCTTCCCCGCGCGGCACCCGGCCGTGGTGTCCGTGGTCGCAGGCGCCCGATCCGCCGGGGAGGTCGAGCGCAACGCCGCGCTGGCCGCGGCCCCGGTGCCCGGCGAGCTCTGGACGGCCCTCGCCGACGAGTCTTTGATCGTCTCCGGCTGATCGCCGCCCCGACGTACTCGCCGATTCCGATTCCGACACCGAGCTGGAGAGTCCTCGATGATCGATGCGCATCACCACCTGTGGGACCTGTCGCGCCGGGAGTACCCGTGGATGGCGGGAGAGGCGCTGGCGCCGCTGCGCAGGCCGTATGGAGTCGAGGACCTGCGACGGGAGACGGCGGCAGCGGGCGTCGAGCGCACGGTGCTGGTCCAGACGGTGTGCTCGGTCGAGGAGACCGAGGAGTTCCTCGCGACCGCGGCCGCCTCTGACGGGCTGGTGGCGGGGGTCGTCGGATGGGTCGATCTCACCGCCGCCGACGTGGCGGACGAGATCCTGCGGCTGCGCACCATGCCGGGCGGAGAGCTGCTGGTGGGCATCCGGCACCCGGTGCAGGACGAGGCGGACCCGGAGTGGCTCTCCCGGCCGGACGTGCGGCACGGCGTCCGCGCCGTCGGCCAGGCCGGCCTCGCCTTCGACCTGCTGGTCCTCACGCCCCAGCTTCCGGCGGCGCGCAAGCTGGCCGGGGACCTGACGGGCGTGCGCTTCGTCCTGGACCACGCGGCCAAGCCCCCGATCGCCTCGGACGTCGTCGAACCGTGGGCGAGCGAGATCACGGCCCTGTCCGAGTCGCCCAACGTGGTCTGCAAGCTCTCCGGCCTGGTCACCGAGGCGGTGTGGACGGACTGGGACGCGCCACGCATAGCGCCGTACGGGGACCACGTCCTCACCTGTTTCGGCGCGGAGCGGGTGATGTTCGGATCCGACTGGCCTGTATGCGAGCTGGCCGCCTCCTACGGCCAGGTGGTGGACCTCGCCCACCGGCTCACCTCGGGGCTCACCGAGTCGGAGCGCGAGCAGGTGTTCACCACCACCGCCCAGACGGCGTACGGCCTGAACACTCTTGCCCCCTGAGTCAGCTCATATCTGACATATACCTTTTGTGCACTCCAGCTGGGCGAGAATATCTTCTTCCCCGATATCGAGTGCCGCACCATCGCCTTTGGGAAATGATTGGCCAAGGAATTCGGCATTCTCTATGGGGATGGCGAACTGGCTGGTCGCTGCCTCGTTCCGGGTGTGCGACAAATCAGGCATTTGGCTGGTGATGGGCGTAAGTTGCGCACTCTTAGCGGCATATTGGCCGGATTCATCCCCGTGCCGGGTATATCCGCAAATGTTGGAAGAGGAGTTAATTCGTTGAAGGCAAGGGAGATGCCATGCTGGCGGTGCGCACAGGTCTGACGGCCATGCTCATGCCGTTCACACTGCTCCATCCGGGAGCCACGTCCACGACGCCGCTGTCCGTGCCGATCCGGCACGGCGCCGATCCGGTGCTCGCACTGGGGCGCTTCGTGAGCTACGTGCCCGGGCAGGCGGCCGTCACCTACGACCCGAAACTCGTCCCCGCCGGAGCCGCGGCCGCCGTCGCGTACCTTCCTGTCGGCGAGAAGCAGGCGAACGTACAGCTACGGGTGAGCGGGCTGCTGCCCAACCGCAAGTACGGCGCCCACGTGCACACCAACAGGTGCGGGCCCAAGCCGGAGGACGCGGGGCCGCACTACCAGCACCAGAAGGACCCCGTGACGCCCTCCACGAATCCCAAGTACGCCAATCCCCGCAACGAGGTCTGGCTCGACTTCACGACCGACGCTCGCGGCAACGGGTTCGCCCAGGCCACGCAGGACTGGAAGTTCGGCGACCGGCACCCGCACTCGGTGATCATCCACACCGAGCACACCCATACCGGAGAGGGCCACGCCGGCACCGCGGGCGCGCGGCTCGCCTGCGTCAACGTCGACTTCTAAGGCGGGCCGCCCGCGGCGCACTGGTCAGGAGGCTCGGGCCGCCGTGCCCGAGTACCGGGCCGTCCTGCCTTCGGACGCGGTGACCTGGAACTCCACCTGGTCGAAGCCGCGTGGGAAGAGCCACACCATGCCGGGGTGGCACTGGTCGCCGCGCACCTCGTCGAGCCGGAAGGTCAGCGTCGAGGGCTTCCCGGTCGTCACCTTGATCATCCGCGCCCTACAGTGCAGGTCCGCGCCCCACCTCATGGTGCCCGGTCCGGCGGTGTCGGCGAGGTGCATCTCCACGGGGAACACCCGCCCGGCGGTCGGGTGCTCCGCGGTGCCGGTCCATCTCCCGGCGTACGAGAACGCCGGGGAGGGGCTCTTCGGCGAGGGGTCGCCGGCCGAAGACCACCACAGCCCGGTGGCGACGGCTCCGGCGGTCAGGACGGCGACCCCGGCCACGACGGCGTGCCACCACCGGGACGACCGCCGTGCCGGTTGGGTCTCCACGTCATCCTGTGCGCCTCGGGCGGCATTGGGCGAGGTGACGGTGGCCACGCCGCCACGATCCTGCGTGTCCGGAGTGAAGGTGAGCGTCGAGGGTCCGTCCTCGTCGTCCTCGTCGTCGTCCTCGTCGTCGTCCGGGTCGAGAGTGAGCGTCGTGGGGTCGTCGTCGTGGTCGGCCGGTGGTCCGAAGGTGAGCGTCGACGGGCCGTGGTGCGGGTCGAGTGTCAGCGTCGTGGGGTCCTCGTGCTCGTGACCGGCTCGCGGTTCGAAGGTGAGCGTCGACGGGCCGTCGTCCTCGCCGGCCGGGGATCCGGCGGCCAGGGTGGCGCCGGTTTCCAGTACCTCGCCGGGCGAGGTCGCCGGAAGGGCCACCGCGCCCTGTCCGATGAGCCGCCGCAGCGCCTCCTCGGCGCTCGGCCTCTCCGCCGGGTCGTCGGCCAGGCAGGCCACCACGATGTCGCGCAGCAGCCCGGTGAGCCGGTCGAGATCGGCCTCGCCGAAAAGGATCCGGCCCAGGGTCGCCTCGAAGGACCCGGCGGCGTAGGCGTGCCGGCCGCTGGCGGCGAAGGCCACGGTCAGACCCCAGCCGAACATGTCAGCCGCCGGTCCGGCGCGCTCGCCCTTGAGCTGTTCGGGAGACAGATAGGCCGGTGTGCCCACGGGCACCCTGCCCGTGGTGGACGTGATGTCCATCATCCGGGAGATGCCGAAGTCGATGACGCGCGGACCGTCGGGCCCCAGCAGCACGTTGGCCGGCTTGAAGTCGCGGTGCACGACCCCCGCGCCGTGGATGGCCGCCAGCGCGGTGGCCGTCCCGACCGCGAGACGGTCGAGAGAGCCGCCCGTGCGGGGACCCTCCGTCGTGATGTGCTCCTGGAGCGAGACGCCCTCGACGTACTCGCTGACGATGTAGGGGCGGTCACCGTCGAGGTCGGCATCCAGCACCTGGGCGGTGCAGAAGGGCGCGACCCGCCGTACCGCCTCGACCTCCCCGACGAAACGGCGGCGAGCCCTCTCCTCGTCCAGCCGTGAGTGCATCAGCTTCACCGCGACGTGGGCGCCGGCGGGGGAGACGCCGAGGAACACCACTCCCTGACCGCCACGGCCCAGACGCCCGATCAGCCGATAGCCGCCGAGTTGCTCGGGGTCTTCGGCGCGAAGGGGTGCGGCGGCCGGGGGAGACATGTGCCCATCCCTACCATGACCGCGACCACTCTGTGGGACGGTCGCGAGTGCTGACGGCGGCGGCCCCGGGCGGTGGCTTCGCGTCAGACCGGTTGGTCATGCGGTGTTTCCGGCGCGGGGATGGGCGCCGCGGCGGCTCTCGTACGGGTACGCGTGGCCAGCGTCGCCAGGCCTACCAGGACGATCGCGCCTCCGAGCAGCTCGCCCGCGCTGGGAATCTCGCCGAGCCACACGCGCGCCGCGGCCATGCCGACGATGGGGACCAGCAGGGTGAAGGGCGCCACCGTGGAGGTGGGGTAGCGGCGCATTAACGCGTTCCACGCGCCGAAGCCCACGAATGTGGAGAGCACGACGACATACGCCAGCGCGGCCACCGACCCGGGGTGGAACGTCGTGAAAGCCGTGGCGATCCGGTCCTGGCCCTCGATCACGGCCGAGAGCGCCAGCAGCGGCAGCGGTGGCACCAGGCTGGACCACACCAGCAGGCCGAGGCCGCCCGGCGCCTGCGCCCGCCGGATGCAGACGTTCGCCACGCCCCAGGAGGCCGCGGCGCCGATGGCGAGCAGCAGGGGGAACAGCGGCACCTGCGACCCCCGGCCCATGGCGATCACCAGGATCCCGGCCGAGGCGACGGCGACGCCGAGGACCTGGCGGCGGCCCGGCCGCTCGCCGAGCGCCACGGCGGCGATGCCCAGCGTGAAGATCACCTGAGCCTGCAGCACCAGGGAGCTCAGCCCGGCCGGCATTCCGAGGTGCATCGCGGTGAAGAGCAGGCCGAACTGCCCGGCGCCGAGGAACAGCCCCACCGCGATGATCCATCGGGCCGGTATCGCCGGACGGGGGACCAGGAACACCGCGGGAAGGGCGACGAGCGTGAAACGCAACGCCGCGAACAGCAGCGGGGGAAAGTGCTGGAGCCCGATCTCGATGACGACGAAGTTGACGCCCCATATGACGGCGACGGCCAGGGCGATGAACGAATGCAGGGGACGCACGGGTCCGAGTCTTGACGAACCCCGATCTTACAGTCCAGCTATTTCTTCTAACCGGTACTTGTTAGCTGTGCTACATCCTGTTCACGTCGTCTCCTTGCTCATCATGTCCGGCTTGCCCGACGCATGGCGTCGGTCTGTCGTGATCGACGGAACATCCAGCCTGAGCCAGAGTGATGCCATTCTGAGCCAATATGGCTTGCCGATGGCATCACCGTGTGCCAGAGTGATGCCATGGAACTGACCCCATATGTGGCTTCCCTCGGTCGCGAGCTGCTGACCGCCGTCGAGACCGGTGATGGTGACGCCAGTGCGCTGATCGAGCGGTTGACCGTGTCGATGGAGTCGGCGATCCGGCTCACCCTGCTCGAGGCGTTGTCGGCGGCCGCCGACGAGATCACCCGAGAGCTGGCTCCCGGTTCGGTCCAGGTGCACCTGCGCGGACGTGACCCGAGCTTCGTCGTGACGGTTCGCCAGGCGGAGCAGCCAATCGAGGACACCCCGGAGCCGGGCGCGGTGTCGGCCGATGACGCCGTGGCGAGCTTCGAGGACGGCCCGGTGGCACGGATCAACGTCCGCCTCCCGGAACAGCTCAAGGCCGCGATCGAGGAGGCGGCGGGCAAGGAAGGTCGCTCGCTCAACGCCTGGCTGGTGCGGGCCGCCTCGACCGCGCTGCGTGCCCCGGAGCGCGACCAGGGCTCCGACCGGCGCGGCAAGCGCAGCGCGCAGCGTTACACCGGCTGGGCCCGCTAGCCCACGCCGACACCCGGAACCACCTTCTTCTTTGATCTCCGACCAGCGGAGATGATCTTCTGACCCATTCTGAGGGGATAGCCATGCCGGTTTTCGCCACGCCTGAACTGATTTCCGCCACTATCGAGCTCGCCGTCGGGGACGTGCAGATCATCGCGAGCGACCGGACCGACACCGTCGTCGAGGTGCGGCCGAGCGACGAGTCCGACGAGTCCGATGTGGAAGCCGCGCAGAAGACGCGCGTCGAGTACGCCAACGGCACGTTGACGGTCCGTGGGCCGAAGGCCCGCCTACTCGACCTCTCCAAGAAGTCCAGGTCGGTCGACGTGCTGATCGAACTTCCCACCGGCTCGCACGTGCACGCGGACCTGTCGGTGGCGGACCTGCGCGGCGTCGGCACGCTGGGGGAGTGCCGGATCAAGGCATCGGTCGGGCATTTCCGCCTTGACCAGACAGGACCGCTTCGACTCGGCACCTCCGGTGGTGACATCACCGTCGAAACGGTCGCGGGCAACGCCGACGTCTCCACCGGCACCGGGCGCGTGCGCATCGGCGAGATCGGCGGCGCCGCCGTCATCAAGAACTCCAACGGCACCACCGATATCGGCACCGTCACCGGTGAATTGCAGGTGCGCTCGGCCAACGGCGACATCTCCATCGACCGGGCCGACGCCTTGGTGGACGCCAAGACCTCCAACGGAACCATTCGCGTCGGCCAGGTCACGCGCGACACCGCCACGCTGCACACCTCGACCGGCCACCTCGAAATCGGTGTCGCCGCCGGCACCGCCGCATGGCTCGACCTGAACACCTTGCACGGGCGGGTGGCGAACTCGCTGGAGGGTCTCGGCGAAGCACCGGAGAAGTCCGAGCCCACCGTCAAGATCCACGCGCACACGTCGTTCGGCGACATCACCGTCCGCCGGTCCTGACCAGCTCTCGAAGGGTTCTCATGACCATGTCATCCACATCTGCGATCACGGCCACCGGGCTGCGCCGGTCGTACGGCGACCACGTCGTGCTCGACGGCATCGACCTGGACGTCCCGCGTGGCACCGTCTTCTCGTTGCTCGGTGCCAACGGCGCCGGCAAGACCACCACAGTCAAGATCTTGTCCACCCTGATCCGCGCCGACGGGGGCAGCGCGCGCATCGCGGGTCATGACCTGTCCGCCGAGCCGGACGCGGTGCGTGCCGCGATCGGCGTCACCGGCCAGTTCTCGGCGGTCGACAACCTGCTGACCGGTCAGGAGAACCTGACCCTGATGGCCGATCTGCACCACCTCGGCCGCAAGGCAGGCAGGCGCAGGGCCGTCCAGCTGCTCGAACAGTTCGACCTCGCCGATGCGGCCGGCAAGACGGCGGCGACCTACTCCGGCGGGATGCGGCGGCGGCTCGACCTCGCGATGACGCTGGTCGGCTCACCGCAGGTGATCTTCCTCGACGAGCCGACCACCGGGCTGGACCCGCGCAGCCGCCGCGCCATGTGGCAGATCGTGCGGGAGCTCGTGGCGGGTGGCGTCACCATCTTCCTCACCACCCAGTACCTGGAGGAGGCCGACGAGCTCGCCGACCGGATCGCGGTGCTCGACCACGGGAAGATCGTCGCCGAGGGCACCGCGGACGAGCTCAAGCGGCGCATCCCCGGCGGCCACGTCCTGCTGCGGTTCGCCGACGAGCGCGCCCTCGAATCCGCCGCGCGCGCCGTGGGCCAGCTGTCCCGAGACAGCGACACGCTCGCCCTGCGCATACCGCACGACGGCAGCATCAGGTCGCTCAAGGCGCTGCTCGACCGGCTTGACCAGAACGCGGTCGAGGTCGACTCGCTGACCTTGCACACCCCCGACCTCGACGACGTCTTCCTCGCTCTCACCGGCAACAAGGAGAAGGTGACCGCACGATGAGCACTGTTTCGTACGCCCTGACCGACTCGGCGACGATGCTTCGCCGCAACCTCAAGCGCATGGTGCGCTACCCGTCCATGACAGTGCTGCTCATCGGCATGCCGATCGTCTTCCTGCTGCTGTTCGTCTACGTCTTCGGCGGCACGCTCGGCGCCGGGCTCGGCGGCGTCTCCGGCGGACGTGCGGAGTACGTCAACTACGTCACCCCCGCGATCATCCTGATGACGATCACCTCCGCGGTCCAGGGCACCACCATCGCGATCGCCATGGACATGACCGAGGGCATCGTCGACCGGTTCCGCACCATGGCCATCGCCCGCGTGTCCGTCCTGACCGGACACGTCATCGGCAGCCTCATCCAGACGATGCTCAGCATCGCCGCGGTCATCGGCGTCGCGCTGCTCATCGGCTTCCGGCCGTCGGCGGGGCCCGGCGAGTGGCTCGCCCTCATCGGTGTCCTGGTCATGATGGCCTTCGCCTTCATCTGGCTGTCGGTATCGTTCGGCCTGGCCAGCAAGACCGTCGAGTCGTCGAGCAACATCGGTATGCCGTTGCTGCTGCTCCCGTTCCTGGGCAGCGGGTTCGTCCCGACCGACTCGATGCCGACCGTGCTGCGCTGGTTCGCCGAGTACCAGCCGTTCACGCCGCTCATCGAGACCCTGCGCGGCCTGCTGATGGGCACGCCGATCGGGAACAACGCCGTCATCGCGACCGGCTGGTGCGTCGCCATCGCGCTCGGCGGCTACCTCTGGTCGAAGAAGCTGTTCAACCGCGAGTCCACCCGCTAAGCCGCCCTTGAGCCAAGGAGAAGCGATGCAGCACCAGCAGTTCTCGCCGGTCGGCTCGCTGCCCACCACCCGCCCCGAGGGCCGTCCGTTCGATCCGCCACAGGAACTGGACCGGATCCGTGAGGCGAGCCCGATCACCAGGATGACCTACCCCGACGGGCACGTCGGCTGGCTGGTCACCGGCCACGCCCTGACCCGCGCGGTCCTGGCCGACACCCGGTTCAGCTCCCGGTACGAGCTCATGCACTTCCCGCTGCCGATGCCGGGCCTCACCGAGTTGCCGCCCGCGCCGGTCGGCGATCTCACCGGGATCGACGCGCCCGAGCACACCCGCTACCGCAAGCTGCTCACCGGCAGGTTCACCGTTCGCCGGATGCGGGTGCTCACCGAACGCCTCGAGCAGATCACCGCCGAGCACCTGGGCGCAATGGAAGACCACGGCCCGTCCGTGGATCTGGTCGAGGCGTTCGCCCACCCCGTCCCGGCGATGATGATCTGCGAACTGCTCGGTGTGCCGTACGAGGACCGCGCGACCTTCACCCGGCACGCGAAGGCGCTGACCTCCTCGGGTACGTCCGAGGAGGGGATGTACGCGGCCTGGAACGCGCTGCAGGAGTACGTGCATGGCCTGGTGCGGGCCAAACGCGCGAACCCCACCGACGACGTGCTCAGCGAGCTGACCGCGAGCGACCTGAGCGACGAGGAGGTCGCCGGCCTCGGCGCGTTCCTGCTCGCCGCCGGGCTCGACACCACCGCCAACATGATCGCGCTCGGCACCTTCGCCCTGCTGAACCACCCGGACCAGCTCGCCGCACTGCGTGCCGACCCGAGCGGCGTCGACCGGGCGGTGGAGGAACTGCTGCGCTACCTGACCATCACGCACACCAACGCCCGGGCGGCGTTGGAGGACGTCGAGCTGGACGGGCACCTGATCAGGGCGGGCGAGACGGTCACCCTCGCCGTCCAGACCGCCAACCGCGACCCGGAGAAGTTCCCCGACCCGGACACCCTCGACCTGAGCAGGCAGGCCACCGGGCACCTGGCCTTCGGTCATGGCATCCACCAGTGCCTCGGCCAGCAGCTCGCCCGGGTCGAGATGCGGGTCGCGCTGCCCGCGCTGTTCAACCGGTTCCCGACCCTCCGCCTGGCCGTCCCGGCCGACGACGTTCCGCTGCGCCACAACATGAACATCTATGGCGTGCACCGGCTCGAGGTCACCTGGGGCCGGCGATAGCCGTCATGTCAGGCTCCGGCTGACATGACGGCTCCGCCGGACGCGGGGGCATCCGGCGGAGCGGGTGGCGCGGTCACGCGGGTCAGCTGAAGACGACGTCGCTGCAGATGTAGTACGCCTGGTCCATGTGCGAGGCCTGCCAGATCGTGTACACGACGGCACGGCCGGAGCGGCTGCCGGCGTTCACGTTGATCGAGTAGTTCTGGGTCTGCGGGTAGCGGCCGGTGGTGGTCACCAGCTGCAGGTCGCTCCAGTTCAGCTGCGAGGTGACGGGGTTGAAGCCTGGACGGGTGACGTAGACGCGGAAGTAGTCCGCACCGTGGCTCGCCTGGTCGTACAGCTGGATGGTGAAGTTGCTGCTGATGGTCGTGGTCTTCCAGTCGCCCACGGCGTCCATGGCGTTGTAACGACCACCCTCGGTGCGGCCGCCGCTGCACAGCTGCCCGTTCGGGACCGCCGCCTGGTGGTTGCCACCGACGCCGTTGCGGTAGAGCCCGTTCCAGTTCCACATGGCGTTGGCGTTGGCCCGCCACGCCTGCCAGCACATGGGGTCCTGCTGCTGCATGGCGGGGTTCAGGTGGTCGTTGCCCCAGCGCTGGTGACAGCCGTAGACGCGGGACGCCGGGTTGATGACCGACCCGTGCGCGGACGCGGCGTCGGCCCAGGGGACCAGGAAGAGCATGGCTGTGGACATCAGGGCCAAGGCGCGAAGCGCCCAGCGGGGCCTTCTTGCGTGATCATGACGATGCATTGTGCGGTCTCCGTGTTCCGGGCAGAGGATTCCGGTCGATGGGAGCGCTCCCAAGTTAGGGGGATATTAACTGACGCCTCTTGGTTGGAAAACCTGACGGAACACGGTCGAAACTTTCGGGTCGTCCCCAGAACCGGTTCATGGCTGTGACGAGGGTGAAGGTCCTTTCCCGCGAAGCCGCTGATCGGTGAATGTTTCATGTCGGCTCAGCCCGGTCGCGCGCCCGAGGGCTGTCGAACCTGGAGATCGCGCGCGTCCTGGTGGTGAGCCTCTCCACCGTCAAGACCCACGTGGCCGGGCGTCCTTGCCAAGATCGGCCGCCGTGACCGCGTCCAAGCGGTCATCTACGCCTGCGAGCACGGCGTCGTCGAACCGGGCGACGGCAGGTGAGGGCGTCCGTCAGAGTGCCGAGCGGAGCCACTGCTCCACGCCGGCCACGTGGACGGTGGCCCAGGCGCGGGCGACGTCCGGCTGGCGCGAGGCGATGGCCTCGTAGATCGCCAGGTGCTGCTCCTGGGTCTTGACGGTGGCCCCCTCCTGGGTGAGGCCACGCCAGATCCGGGCGCGGGTGGTGGGGCCGGAGAGGCTCTCGATCAGCGAGGAGAGCACGGTGTTGCCGGACCCCTTGGCGATGCGCTGGTGGAATTCCAGGTCGTTGGCCACGAGCTGCTCGACGCTGGGGTCGTCGGGGAGGGCGTCGAGGATGCCACGCAGATCCTCGATGTCGTCCGGGCCCATGTTGACCGCCGCCATAGCCGTCGCCGACGGCTCCAGGATGCGCCGGACCTGGAAGAACTCCAGCACGGTGTCGTCGCGGTGGAAGTCGACCACGAAGGAGAGGGCGTCGAGCAGAAGCCGTGGCTCCAGGCTGGTGACGTACGTGCCGTCGCCCTGCCGCACGTCGAGGACGTTGATCAGGGCCAGTGCCCGCACGGCCTCGCGCAACGAGTTGCGGGAGAGGCCGAGCCGCTCTGCCAGGTCGGCCTCCTTCGGCAGCCTCGCGCCGGGGGCGAGCTCACCCGAGACGATCATGTCCTTGATCTTGTCGATCGCAGCGTCCGTGACCGCCACGGAGTCACCACCCCTAATGTTTCACAGTTCACGCCAGACATCGGATGTCTATGAGTGTATGCGGTCAGCGTGACGCGGCTGTGAACCGTACTGGATCACCGGGAGCCCCAGGTACGCGACGGATTGTCCCGCGGACCTCCAATGTTCGCAGGTGCGCGGCGGCCTCGCCCGCCGCCATCCCCCGCTGCATCGGGCCGAGATCGGTCCAGGGCCGGTTCCAGACCATCTGCTCGGCGACGTCCCAGATCGTCAGGGCGTCCGGGGAGAGCGCGGTGATCTGGTCGAGCAGCCGTTCCAGCTTCTCCTCGTGGTGGACGCGGATCTCGGCGGTGCGGGCGGCCACGTCCGGGAAGGTCCATTCGTGGGCGGGAAGGGCGTCGAGGTCGCCGAGGTCCGCCACGCGGTCCAGGGACCCGAGGAAGTCGCCCAGCGGATCCACGTCGTCCCTGTCGTACGGATAAAGCCCGATATGAGGGGTAATGCCTGGCAGAACGTGGTCACCGGTGAAGAGGCGGCCGGCGTCCTCCAGGTGCAGGCAGACGTGCCCCGGAGTGTGCCCGGGAGTCCACACCGTGCGCAGCCTGCGGCCCGGCAGGTCGATCAGATCCCCGTCCCGGAGTTCCAGGTCGGGCAGCGCGGGGGGATCGGGACGGCTGGACGAGGCGACCGCGTCCGCGTCCACTCCGGCGCCCGCCCGGCGCATCATGTCGGCCTGGAAGTTCCGGTGCAGGTCGCCGGCCATGCCGCGGATCAGCCGTACGAGCGCGACGTCCGCCTCGTGCATGGCGATCCAGCCACCCGACTCCTCCCGCACCCGCCCGGCCAGCCCCGCGTGGTCGGGATGGTGGTGCGTGACGACCACCCCGCGCACCGTACGGACGTCGATGCCGACCGCGGCGAGCCCGTCGCGAAGCGCCAGCCAGGCGTCCTGGTGGTTCCACCCGGCGTCCACGAGCACCGGCCCGGCCGGGGACTCCACGGCGTACACCAGCGTGTAGCCGAGAGGATTGCCGGGAATCGGCACCGGGACGCTCCACACTCCGCCACCGAGGTCCTCGGGCCGCTGCGCACTGTACGGCCTGCGACGCGTTTTCACACCCGCTCGAGAATCGTGGCGGTGGCGAGGGCGCCTCCGGCGCACATCGTGACCAGGGCGGTCGAGGAGTCAGACCTCTCCAGCTCGTGGAGGGCCGTGGTGATCAGGCGCGAGCCCGTCGCGCCGACAGGATGGCCGAGCGCGATGGCCCCACCGCTCACGTTGACCTTCTCCATCTCCGGTTGGTGCGCCGTCGCCCAGGACAGCACGACGGCGGCGAACGCCTCGTTCACCTCGAACCTGTCGATGTCGTCCATCTTCATGCCCGACATGGCCAGCACCTTGGCGGTGGCGTCCACGGGACCGTCCAGGTGGTAGTACGGCTCGGCGCCCACCAGCGTCTGGGCCAGGATGCGGGCGCGCGGGCGCAGCCCCTGCCTGGCGGCGGCCTCCTCGCTCATCAGCAGCACGGCCGCCGCGCCGTCGGAGATCTGGGAGGAGGTGCCCGCCGTGTGCAGGGCGTCCTCGCCGAGCACGGGCTTCAGCCTGGCCAGCCCTTCGAGGGTCGTGTCCCGCAGGCCCTGGTCTTTGGTGACGGTACGGCTCTCACCTGACGGCTGCCCGTCGTCGCCGAGGACGGGCACGGTGACCGGAATGATCTCGCGCTGGAACCGGCCGTCGGCCCACGCCTTGGCCGCGAGTCGCTGGGAACGCGCGCCGAACCAGTCGAGCCGCCCACGCGTGAGCCCGCGGCGCCTGGCGATGCGCTCGGCGGAGGTGAACTGGTCCGGCAGGTCCACGGACCAGTCGTCCGGCCGGGGGTTGGCGGGGCGCACGTTGCTGCCGAGCGGCTGGCGGCTCATCATCTCGACGCCGCAGGCGATGCCCGCGTCGATCACCCCCGCCTGTATCAGCGCCGCGACGAGGTGCACCGCCTGCTGGGACGAGCCGCACTGGGCGTCCACGGTCGTCACCCCCGTCTGGTACGGCAGGCCGGCGTAGAGCCAGGCGTACCGCCCGACGTGCCCGCCCTGCTCGCCCGCCTGGGTCACGCATCCCGCGAACGCCTGGCCGATGGTCGAGGGGTCGACGCCGGACTTCTCGACCACGCCCTTCATCGCCGCCGCGAGCAGCGCCTGGGGTTTCAGCCCGGCCAGCCAGCCGTTGCGCTTGCCGATCGGGGTGCGTACGGCCTCGACGATCACCGGCGTGCCCATGCGGGCCTCCTCAAGGTTCGAACATAGTTCTAGCCGAGACTGTAACCGGTTCTATTTTGGGACGGAAGACCCGCCCGTGGCCTGCGACGACTCCGGCGTTCTCAGTCTCCGAAGTCGGCGAGCAGGCGCACGGCGGCGATTTCGATGCGGCGCTGGATCTGCTCATAGGTGCGCCGGCCGCGCAGCATTTCGAGCAGTTCGTGCACCCACACGCTGGCCAGCGAGCCCGCCAGGGCGAATTCCTCCTCGGTCGCCGACTGCGCGGTGAGGCCGTCGCCCGAGACACGCAGGAGCAGGCCCGCCATGCGGTCGCCGAAGGGGGTGTCGACCTCGGCCATGATGAGGGAGCGGATCAGGGCGTCGGCGAGCTCAGGTTCGCGCATGAGGCCGCGGGTGGCCCGCATCAGCACGTCGACGGCCCGGCCGGCCGGGGACTCCGCGCTCGGGGGCCGGCGCTCGATGCTGCTCTCGAGGAGGTCGATCTCCTCGCCCACGACGGCGACGACCAGATCCATCTTGGAGGGGAAGTAGCGGTAGAGGGTGCCGAGGGCGACTCCGGCGCGCTCGGCGACGGTCCTCATCTGCATGGCCTCGACGCCACCTCGTGAGGCGAGGGCGGCGGCGGCCTGGACGATGCGCTTGCGCCGCTGGTGCTGGCTGCGCGTGCGGACGCCGGAGGAGACCGGGGCCGCCGGGGGCGGGTGCACCACGTGATCGTCGCCGTCGGCGCCGGTGGGAACCGGGACGGCTGTGGTGCCGGCATGCGGGGTACGCATAAGAACACGTTACCGGATTACTCGCAGGTAGGGCTTGTTACTCGCCAGTCACAAAGAATGCCGGTCTTGCATGACGTTTGTGTTGCGAGGAGATATCTGGCCGCTGCTCGAGAAATGACCCTGGACACAGATTAGAATCTGTTCTAGTTTGCGGCTGACCAGGCTCATGGGAGGCGTCATGTCGGCGGACACGCTCGCGGGGCTGCTCCGGGCGCGGGCTGGGGACGACCGTCCTGGCCTGCTGTTCGAGGAGCAAGCATGGACCTGGCGCGCGTACGTCGCCGGATGCCGCGACCGCGCCGCCTGGCTCGACGCCGCCCACCGCGCCCGGCACGACGCCGCCGCCCACCGCGGCTCGCCGGAGCGGGCGAGTGGCCAGACCTCCGGCCCGGACGGCGCCACCGAGCCGTCGCACGTCGGGGTCCTGTTCGACAACGTGCCGGAACTGCTGCTCCTGCTGGGCGGCGCCGCCCTGTCCGGGCACGTCATCGTGGCCCTGAACACCACCAGGAGCGTGGAGGAGCTGGCGCGAGACGCGCGGGCGACGCACGTCGCCGTGATCGTCCACGAGGCCTCGTACGCCGGGATCGCCACGGCCCTCGCCGGAAGGCTGGAGGTCGAGGCGGTCTGCGTGGATCCGCGGGGCGGCGGCGACCCGCCCGCGCCCGCCGCGGTGGAATCGGGCGCCGTTCCCCGCCAGAGCGGGGATCCGGCGCCGGAAGACCTGGTGATGCTGATCTTCACGTCCGGCACCTCCGGGCAGCCCCGCGCGGTCAGGGTGACGCAACGCAAGATCGCGCTGCCGGGCGTGAGCCTCGCGGCGATGCTGACGCCGCAGGACGTCGTCTACTGCTCGATGCCGCTCTTCCATTCGGGTGCGATCATGGCCGCCTACGCGCCCGCCGTCGCCTCGGGCGCCGCACTGGTCCTGCGCAGGCGCTTCTCCGCCTCCGGCGTGCTGCCCGACGTGCGGCGGTACGGCTGCACCTACCTGCACTACGTCGGCAAGGCCCTGTCGTACGTCCTCGCCACGCCCGAGGAGCCGGACGACGCGCGCAACACGCTCAAGATCGCATTCGGCAACGAGGGGAGCGCGACCGCGGTCAGGCGGTTCGGGCAGCGGTTCGGCTGCCGCGTCATCGACGCGTTCGGCTCGACGGAGACCGCCATCGCGATCACCCCCGACCCCGCGGGGCCGCCCGGATGCCTGGGACGCCTGCCCGAAGGCGTGGAGATCCGAGATCCGCTCACCGGCCGCCCGTGCCCGCCCGCGATCATCGAGGGCGGCCGGTTGCTGAACGCGTACGAGGCCATCGGCGAGCTGGTCAACACGCGAGGGCTCGGCCTGTTCGACGGCTACTACAACGACCCGCAGGCCGACGGCGAGCGCGTACGGAAGGGCGAGTTCTGGAGCGGGGACATGGCGTACGCGGACGCCGACGGCTACGTGTTCTTCTCCGGGCGCGGTACCGAGCGCCTGCGGGTGGACGGCGAGAACCTGGCCGTCGCCCCGATCGAGGGCGTGATCCGCGAGTTCCCCGGGGTCATCGAGGCGGCGGTCTATCCGGTGCCCGACGCGGCGGCCGGTGACCAGGTGATGGCCGCGCTGGTGCTCGAAGGGGACTTCGACCCGCAGGCGTTCGCCGCCTTCCTCGCGGGCCGCGGCGATCTGAGCGGCAAGGCGCTGCCCCGCTACGTGCGCGTGGCCAAGGAGCTTCCGCAGACCCCCTCGCACAAGGTGGTCAAGCGCCTGCTGGCCGCGCAGGCATGGCGGGCCGGCGATCCGGTCTGGTGGCGCTCCCCGGCGGCACCGGCGACCTTCAGGCAGATCACGCCGCTGGACCTGGCGGCGATCGAGGACGAGTTCACCCGGCACGGACGGCACCACCTTCTGGAGCGCTGATGGATTTCACCCTGGACGAGACACAGGCGGAGCTGAAGGAGCTGGCCGCGGGCGTGTTCGGCCGCGAGGCCACCCCCGAACGCCTCGCGGACCACGAGAAGAGCGGCAGGCCGTACGACGCCGCGCTCTGGAAGGCGGTGGCCCAGGCGGGGCTGATCGGGGTGTGCCTGCCCGAGGACGTGGGAGGCGCGGGGCTTGGCGCGGTGGAGATGGCCGTGATCCTGCGCGAGGCCGGGGCCCGCGTGACGCCCGTCCCGATCCAGGACGGCCTGGTCGCGGCGATGGTCATCGGGCGATACGGCTCGGCCGCGCAGCGGGCGAGCCTGACCCGCCTGGCCGAGGGAGAGACCGTGCTGAGCGTGGCGCTCCTGGAGCCGGGCCGGGATCTGGGCACGACGCCCACGACGACGGCACGGCGATCGGGCGACGGGGATGGATGGCTGCTTTCCGGGCGCAAGACCATGGTCTCCTACGCCGCCGAGTCCGAGGCGATCCTCGTGCCCGCACGAACCGAGCAGGGCACCGGGGTCTTCCTGGTGAGTCCGGAGGCGGCGTCCGTACACGCCGTTCCGGCCTCCACGGGGGAGCCCGCCGCGGCCCTCGGCCTGGACGACACCCCCGGCGAGCTGGTCGGCGACCTCGACGGCGCGGCCTTCGGCACGCTGCGGCTGCTCTCCCTGGTCGCGATCACCGCCGGCGCGTCGGGCGTGCTCGCCGGGGCGCTGCGGCTGACCACGGAGTACATCAGGACCCGCAGGCAGTTCGACCGCGCGCTCGCCGAGTTCCAGGCGGTCACGGTGCAGATCGCCGACGTCTACATCGCCGGCCGCGCGCTCGACGTGGCGGTCTGGTCGGGCGCCTGGCGGGTCGACGAAGGGCTCGACGAGGAGGCCGAACTTGACCTGGCCGTCGCCGCGCACACGGCCACCGACGCCGCGCTCGTCGCCCTCTACACCTGCCAGCACCTGCACGGCGGCATCGGCCTCGACGTGACCTACCCGCTGCACCGCTACTTCGCCTGGGGCAAGCACCGAGCCCACCTCCTCGGTGGCGTCGAGGCCAGGCTCGACACGATAGGAGCGCTCGTCTGATGCTGATCGACCTCACCCCCGAGCAGAAGCGGCTCCGCGACGAGCTGCGCGAATACTTCACCGCCTGCCTGTCCGACGAGGACCGCAAGAAGATCGCCGAGGACCCGTTCGGCGAGGCGTACATCGAGCACTGCCGCAGGCTCGGCCGAGACGGCAAGCTCGGCCTCGGCTGGCCCAAGGAGTTCGGCGGGGGCGGCCTCGGGCCCCTGGAGCAGCAGATCTTCGCCAACGAGATCGCCCGTGCCGAGGTGCCGTACCCGATCATCACGCTGCAGACCGTCGGCCCGACCCTGATGCAGTACGGCACGCCGGAGCAGAAGGAGTTCTTCCTGCCCCGGATCCTCGCCGGTGACTGCCACTTCGCCATCGGGTACAGCGAGCCCGGAGCCGGCACGGACCTGGCCTCCCTGCGGACCACCGCCGTCAAGGACGGCGACCACTACGTCGTCAACGGGCAGAAGATCTTCACCTCCGGCGCGCACTACTCCCAGTACATCTGGCTGGCGGCGCGTACGGACCCCGGCGCCAAGAAGCACCGCGGCATCTCGATGATGATCGTCGACACGACGGACCCGGGATTCTCCTGGACGCCGATCATCACGATGGACGGGCGGCACCACACCAACTCGACGTACTACTCAGACGTCCGCGTGCCGGTGAACATGCTGGTCGGCGAGGAGAACAAGGGCTGGGACCTCATCGTCAACCAGCTCAACCACGAGCGGGTCACGCTCGGCCCTGCGGGCAACATCGCCCGCGTGTACGACCGCTTCGCCGCGTGGGCGCGGCGGACCGGGGCCATCGAGGAGCCCGCGGTGCGGCGGGCCATCGGGCGCGTCTACGCCTACTTCCGCACCAACGAACTGCTGAACTGGCAGGTCGCCGCCAACATGGGCCTCGGCTGGCTCGGAGCGCCCGACGCGTCCGCCACCAAGATCTACGGATCGGAGCGCATGCAGGACGTGGGCAGGATCGTGGGGGAGACGCTGGCGCGGTACGGCGATCCTTCCGACCCCGAGACCGCGGCCTTCGTCGGCTCGCTGGACCACGGGGTCAAGGGCGCGGTCGTGCTGACCTTCGGAGGCGGGGTCAACGAGGTCCAGCGCGAGCTCATCGCGATGCTCGGCCTCCAGCTTCCGCGGCCCCCTCGATGAGGCCCGCTCGCGACCGCCTCGCCGGACCACCCGATGTACCACCCGGCACCGTGCCGGGGAGCGCTGAGGAGAGAGATTGACCACGACGGCTGAAACGAGCATCCACGAACGGCTCGCCGTCCTCGCGGAGCGGCAGATCGCGGTGGGTGAGGTACGGGGGGTCGCCGCCACGGACCCGGTCAACCTGCCGATGATCCACCACTGGACCGACGCGATGGGGGACGCCAACCCGGTCTACACCGACGAGGCGTTCGCCGCCGCGAGCGTGCACGGGGAGATCGTCGCCCCGCCGGCGATGGTCCAGGTGTGGACGATGCCGGGGCTGAAGCGTGACAAGGGCGCGCCGGGTCCGGTGGACGAGGTGCTGGCCACCCTCGACGAGGCCGGCTTCACCGGGGTGGTCGCCACCAACTGCGAGCAGACCCACCACCGGTACCTGCGGCTGGGAGAGCGGCTCGTGCCGGCCACGCGGATGACAGGTCTCTCCGGACCGAAGACCACGGCGCTCGGCGTGGGATATTTCGTGACCTGGCTGGTCACTTGGTACTCCGAGCACGAACCAGTCGCGGAAATGATGTTCCGGGTATTGAAGTTTCGTCCCCGGGAGAAGAAAGCAGCGCCCGAAGAGCGGCGGCCGTACCCCATGAAACCGGCCGTCAACAGGGACACCGCGTTCTTCTGGGAGGGTGTAAGGGAAGGCGAGCTCCGGATCCAGAAATGCGGCGACTGCGGTGAGCTGCGTCATCCACCGGGACCGATCTGCCCGTCATGCCGGTCGGTGAACCGGACGTACACGGTGGCCGGCGGGCTCGGTGAGGTCTACAGCTTCGTCGTGCACCACAATCCGCCGGTGCCGGGAATCAAGACGCCTTTTGTGGTGGCGGTAGTGGAATTACCGGAAGGCGTGCGCATTGTCGGCAATGTCATGGAATGCCCGCCAGAGAAGGTGGGTATCGGTATGCCGGTGCGGGTGACATACCAAGAGATGGACGACGAACTTATCCTGCCGATGTGGGTACCCCGGGAGTCGTGATGCGCACACTGACCGAAGACGAGATCGAGCGCGGCACCGTGCTCCCCCCGCTGCGCATCGAACTGACCCCGACGACGGTCATCTCGACGGCACTGGCCACCATGGACTTCACCCCGGTGCACCACGATGTCGAGCGTGCGACCGCTCAGGGCTCCAAGGACATCTTTCTGAACATCCTGACGACCATGGGGCTGGTGGAGCGCTACGTCACCGACTGGGTCGGGCCGGAGGCCTTGATCCGTGGCATCAACGTCAGGCTGGGGGTCCCCGCGTACGCCGGAGACACGCTGACCTTCAGCGGCACCGTCCTGTCGCGCGAGGGCGGCGAGGTGACCGTCGAGGTGCGCGGCGCCGTCAGCCTGGGCGACCACGCCACCGGCACCGTCCGCTTCTGCCTCCCCGGCTGAAGCCGGCCGTCATCTGAGCCGTCATCTGAAAGGCACACCACGTGTACTCGCTTTCCGGTCGTACGGCCGTCGTGGGCATCGGCGCCACCGAGTTCTCCAAGGACTCCGGTCGCTCGGAGCTCCAACTGGCCGCCGAGGCCGTCTTCGCCGCGCTCGACGACGCCGGGCTGTCGCCGTCCGAGGTGGACGGCCTCGTCACCTACACGCAGGACGGCAACCAGGAGATCGCCGTCGCGCGTGAGGTGGGCATCGGCGACCTGTCCTTCTTCTCGCGGGTTCACTACGGGGGAGGGGCCGCCTGCGGCACGGTGCTGCACGCCGCCATGGCGGTCGCCACCGGGGCCGCGTCGACCGTCGTCTGCTACCGGGCCTTCAACGAGCGGTCCGGGCGCAGGTTCGGCCAGCCGGACGCCCGCCTCGGCGGCGAGCCCTCGTCGCAGGGCATCGAGATGAGCTGGCACGTGCCGTACGGGCTGATGACGCCGGCCGCCTGGGTCGCGATGTTCGCCCGGCGGTACATGCACACCTACGGCGCGACCTCGGAGGACTTCGGCCGGGTCGCCGTGGCCATGCGCCGCCACGCGGCCGCGAACCCGGCGGCGTGGTTCTACCAGCGGCCGATCACGCTGGAGCAGCACCAGCAGTCCAAGTGGATCGTGGAACCGCTGCACCTGCTGGACTGCTGCCAGGAGAGCGACGGCGCCGTGGCACTGGTCGTCACCTCGGCCGAGCGGGCGAGGGACCTGAGGAGATCCCCGGCGATCCTCACCGCGGCCGCGCAGGGCTCGGGCGCGGGGCAGATGATGATGACGAGCTACTACCGCGATGACATGTCGGGACTGCCGGAGATGGGCGTGGTAGGGCGTGGTTTATGGGAAATGTCGGGAATGTCGCCACAAGATATGCAGGCGGCGATTCTCTACGACCACTTCACGCCTTTTGTGCTGAGTCAGCTGGAGGAGCTGGGATTCTGCGGCAGGGGTGAGGCCAAGGACTTCATCGCCGGCGGCGGGATCGAGATCGACGGGCACCTGCCGGTCAATCCGCACGGCGGGCAGCTTGGCGAGGCGTACATCCACGGCATGAACGGCATCGCCGAGGCCGTGCGCCAGATCAGGGGAACGTCCGTCAACCAGGTGGCCGATGTGCACAACGTCCTGGTCACGGCCGGCACCGGCGTCCCGACCAGCGGCCTCATCCTCTCCCAGGACTGACCTGCCGGCTCGCCTTGGGCCGACCCGCCGCCCCTCCTTGGGCCTTGGGCCGACCTGCCCGCCCTCCTTGGGCCTTGGGCCGACCTGTCAGCCCTCCTCAGGGTGTGACGATCGTGGGAACGGCGAAGAAGACGATCATCGCGATCGCGATGCAGACGATGAGCCCGCCCAGTTCCCACAGCCAGTCGTAGTGGTGCTCGCCCAGCTTGATCGGCTTGGGCCGCTCGTGCCTGTGAGGCCGCGCCGCCCGCGCCACCGCCGTCGGCGGGTCATCGGCAGGAGTCGCCGCGTCCGCGGCGGGCGTCGTGGCCTGCGCGGCGGGTGTGGTGGCCTGTGCGGCGGGTGTGGTGACCTGCGTGGTGGGCGTCGTGGCCTGTTCCGTGGGTGTCGCGACCTGTACTGGAGGGGTAGCGGTCCGCTGGGACGTTTCCGGCGTCCTGTCGGCGGCGGGCGCCACCTTCCTGTCGGTGAGGATCTCCGGCTCGGCGAGGGGCGCTGCCGCCTCCGGCTTCACCGGGGTCGCCGGGCCTGAGGAAGGCGCCTGCTCGGCCGGCGTCCGTGTGAGGGCGGCCCTGACCGCGGCGAGAAGCGCGGTGACGGCCTTGACGGCCTTGCCGGAGATGCCTTCCGCGGGCTCTCCGGCACCCTCTGCCGCCGCCTTCGCCTCAGGGCCTTCGGTGACCGGGGCCGGCTCCGAGGACGGGAACGGGTTCGGGACCGTGGACCGGGCCGGGACGTGGAACGAGACCGGGGCGGGCAACGAGGCCGGGGCGGGGAACGAGGCCGGGGCGGGGAACGAGACCGGGGCGGGCAACGAGCCGGACGCCCTGGTCACGTCCGTGGGGGCGGGGCTGGGCGGCGCATCGGTGGAGGGGCCGTCGGCCACGGAGGACGGGCGGCCTCGGGTGAAGGTCCGCCGCAGGTTGGGCCGTTTGCCGCTGGCCAGCGTCCTGCTGAAGGACGACGCCCTTTCGGTGGACGCCTCGCGCTCGGCGGCAGAGCGACCGTCCACGGCCGGGGAGCCGCCGGTGGCGGAAGCCATCGGCCAGACGGGAGTGCCCGGCATGTCCGGCATGTTCGGTGTAGCGGGTGTGGCCGGTGTGGCCGGTGTGGCCGGTGTGGCCAGTGCCGGCGGTGTGCCCGCGCCGATCCGAGGGATCGGCCCGGTCGGCGCGTCCTCCGACGCCAGTGCGTCGCGGAAGGGCCCGGAGGCGTCCTTCGAGGGCGCGGGGGTGGTGCGGGAGGGTGCCGGGGTGGTGCGGGACGGTGCGGGGGTGACGAGCACGTCCGGGGGGACCGGGGCCGACGCGGGCCTGCGCCGGGGACGGGCGAACCGACCTGAGGCCGCGTGGCCGGGCGCTCCGGGGCCGGACGCCTGCACCTTGGGCATCGGCTCGGTGGTGGCCTCGTGCCGGGACCTGACACCGGGCTCAGGAGGCGTCAGCTCCTTGGCGGGGAAGACGCCGGTGTTGGTGATGGGATTGGGCTCGGCCAGAGGCAGCGGCCACCTGGGCGTGGTGGGCCAGAGGCGCTTGCTCCCCGTTCGCGTGGCGGTGGCCGTGGTCGCGTTCTCGGGGATCGCGCTGAGGATCCGCACGCGCAGGCTTCCTGGCGGCAGGCGCCAGGGCAGGCGCGCCAGAGCGCTCTCGGCGGAGGAGACCGCGAGGTCGGCGTACGCCTCGGCCGCCTGCGTGGGCACGAGCGCGGCGGACCGCGCGGAGGCGACGGCGGTGGCGAGGGAGTGGGTGAAGCGGTGGCGAGCGCTGATGACGAGCTGCTCGGCGGTGTCGGCCGCGACGTCGAGGACCCAGGCCAACTCGACGGTGTCCAGCCCGCACACGGCCGAGAGCAGCAGGACCTCGCGCTGGTGCGGGCGGACCTCACGTACCACCTGCTCGACCAGCGCGGTGGCGGGGTCGACGCGGGGGTCGACGGAGGGGAAGACGTAGGCGACGTCGCGCCGGTAGATCTCGCGGCGGGCGAGCGCGTACAGCGCGGCGCGCGGAGGCTCTACGGCCGGGACGTTGGTGAGAACGGCCACCAGGGCGTCAGCGGCGGAGGCGGTGTCGCCGAGCTGATCGTGGCAGTACGCGAACAGCCCGGCGGCGTGACGGTCGTAGAGCTCGGCGATCAGCTCGCCCTGCGGGCGGCCATCGATGAGCGATTGGGTCACGGCCGGTTCCTCTGGAATTCTCGAGCGGGCTGGTGGGTTTGGCCTGACTGAGGAGGAGAGAGGGAAGCTCGGGACCCAATCATGCCTGGGGTGCGCCAGGGACCGCACTAATCGATGCCACTTTGATAGATATCGCGAAAGTACCAGGGAGAAGCGGTCGGACAGCGAGCATTCGCTCATTTCTGAAATGCTGACAAGTCAGTATGACGGGTGTCCTGGGACAGTTCGGCGGAGATCACCTAGGCTGTGACCGGGGAGATCAAGTAGACCTGCGGTCGGGCCGTCACCTACCGTGGGGGCTGCCGAGCGGGGTGGGAGCTGTGCGCAGCCGACTCGACGATTCCGGGCACCAGTGGCCCGGCCGAGAAGCACGAGGTCGTGCGTGATCACATTTGAAGGCGTCACCAAGCGCTATGGCGATGGAACCGTGGCCGTCGACAATCTCACCCTCGAGGTGCCGACCGGGGCGATCACCGTGTTCGTCGGGCCATCTGGATGTGGCAAGACCACATCGCTACGGATGATCAATCGCATGATCGATGCGACCGAGGGACGCATCCTCCTCGACGAGCAGGACATCCGGAAGATCGACCCTCCGACCTTGCGCCGGGGCATCGGCTACGTGATCCAGCAGTCCGGGCTGTTCCCGCACCGCAAGATCGTCGACAACGTCGCCACCGTGCCGTACCTCCTCGGGTGGGACAAGAAGAAGGCGCGCGCGCGTGCGATGGAGTTGCTGGAGCGCGTCGGGCTCGACCCCAAGCTGGCCGGGCGCTATCCCTTCCAGCTCTCCGGTGGCCAGCAGCAGCGCGTCGGCGTGGCGAGGGCCCTCGCCGCCGACCCGCCGGTGCTGCTCATGGACGAGCCGTTCAGCGCCGTCGACCCCGTGGTACGCATGAGCCTGCAGGACGAGCTGCTCAGGCTCCAGAGCGACCTGCGGAAGACCATCGTCTTCGTGACCCACGACATCGACGAGGCGATCAAACTGGGCGACACCGTCGCCGTGCTGCGCGTCGGGGGTCACCTGGCGCAGATCGCCGACCCCCCGACCCTGCTCGCCGAGCCCGCCGACGACTTCGTCGAGGGCTTCCTGGGCAAGGACCGCGGCATCCGGCGGCTGTCGTTCGTCCCGGCCAGGGGCATCAAGGTGCGGTCCGAGCCCGGCGTGGAAGGCTGGTCGGTGGTCCTCGACGAGGACGACCGGCCGCTCGGATGGCGCGCGGACGGCTCCGGCGGCACGGACGGCGCCGGAACCGCGGGCGCGGGCGCCGCCGAGGGCCGAGCCGTGAGTGCGGACGGCGCCGGGCGAGGCGACCGGGCCGGCGGGCTCCATCCCTTCGGCACGTTCGAGCTCGAGAAGGACTCGCTGCGCGCCGCGCTGGACGCGGCGCTGCTGGCGCCGTCGGGCTGCGCGATCGCGGTGGACGGCGACGGCAGGTTCGCCGGGGTCGTCACCAGGGACGCGCTGGACGACGCCCTCGTCCGGGCTACGGGGGTGGGGTCCGGTGGGTGACGGCGAGCCGCTGGTCCGCTGGGACTGGATCGGCCGCAACTGGCCCGCCATCCAGACGCTGCTCGTGGACCACGTGATCATGGCCCTGCTGCCCGTCGTGCTCGGCCTGCTCATCGCCCTGCCGCTGGGCCTGGCAAGCGTGCGCTGGCGGCTGCTCTACCAGCCCACGGTGAGCCTGATGAACATCGTCTACTCCCTGCCGTCGCTGGCGGTCTTCATCGTGCTGATCCCGCTGACCGGCCTGGCCGAGCGGGCCACGGTGATCATTCCCCTGACGTTCTACTCCCTGGCGGTCCTGATCCCGGCGGTGGTGGACGGGCTGGGGGCGGTGCCCGACCACGTCCGCCAGTCGGCCGTCGCCATGGGCTTCGGGCCGATGCGGCGGCTGCTCCAGGTCGACCTGCCCATCGCGGTGCCCGTCGTCCTGGCCGGCCTGCGGGTGGCCACGGTGTCCAGCATCAGCCTCGTCAGCGTCGGCGCGCTGATCGGCCGTGGCGGGCTCGGCTACCTGTTCATCGACGGGTGGCAGCGGCAGTTCTACACGCCGATCGTCGTCGGCATCGTGCTGGTCGTGGCGCTCGCCGTGCTCGCGGACGGACTGCTCGTCCTCGCGCAACGCCTGCTGACGCCCTGGGCCCGTGCCAGGAGGACCGCATGAACTGGCTGATCGACTTCTTCGGTAATGCGGCGAACTGGTCGGGCACCGGCGGCATCCCGGCCAGGCTCCTGGAGCATGTGCAGCTCTCGCTGGTCGCCCTCGCCTTCTCGATGCTCATCGCCATCCCGCTCGGCCTGCTGATCGGGCACACCCGCCGGGGCGCCGTGCTCGTGGTCGTCGCCGCCAACGCGGCCCGCGCGCTGCCCACACTCGGCCTCGTGGTGCTGATCGTGCTGCTCGTCGGGGTGGGCACGACCTGGCCCGTGCTGATACCGCTGGTCGCCCTCGCGATCCCGCCGATCCTCGTCAACACCTACGAGGGCATCCGCGGAGTCGACGAGGACCTGCGCGACGCCGCGTACGGCATGGGCCTGCGCGGTGGCCAGGTGCTGATGAAGGTGCTGGTCCCGGTGGCGATGCCGCTGATCCTGCTCGGCCTGCGCATCGCGGCGATCCAGGTGGTCGCGACGGCCACCGTCGCCGCGTACGTCGGCCTCGGCGGGCTCGGCCGCTACATCATCGACGGGCTGGCGACCAAGGACTTCCCCAGCACGATCGGGGGCGCGGTGCTCGTCGCCGCACTGGCGTTGATCGTGCAGCTCGGATTCTCGCTGCTGCAGCGCGTGGTGGTCTCGCCGGGGGTGAGCCAGCGCGTCAAGGTCCGCTAGTCTCTTTTACCCCCCGATTTAGAAGGGAATGCACGATGAAGCGAATTCTAAGCACCGCGGCGGTCGCCCTGACCGCGGTGTTGACCTTAGGCGCGTGTGGTGGTGGCGGAGATCCGCTCAGCGACACCGGCGCCAGCGCGGCCCCCAGCGCGTCGGGCTCCGGCGGTGGTTCCAAGGTCGTGATCGGCTCGGCGAACTTCCCGGAGAACGTCCTGCTCGCCTCGATCTACTCCCAGGCTCTCAAGGCCAAGGGGGTGCAGGTGGAGGAGAAGTTCAACATCGGCAGCCGTGAGGTCATCTACGACCAGGTCAAGGCCGGCGCTCTGACGGTGCTTCCCGAGTACAACGGGGGTCTGCTCAGCTTCGTCGACCCCAAGAGCACCGCCGCGAGCAAGGAGGATGTCAACACCGAGCTCAAGTCCAAGCTCCCCTCGGAGCTTGAGCTCCTCGAGTCGTCCCCCGCGGAGGACAAGGACTCGCTGACGGTCTCGAAGGAGACCGCCACCAAGAACGCCCTGACGTCCATCGAGGATCTGGCCAAGGTCGCCAAGGACTTCGTGGTCGGCGGCCCGCCTGAGTTCAAGAAGCGTCGTGAGGCCCAGTTCAAGGACGTGTACGGCATCACGTTCAAGGACTGGAAGCCGACCGGCGAGACCACGGCCGACGCCATCAAGAGCGGCACGATCCAGGTGGGCAACGTCTTCACGACCGACCCCAAGATCCTGATCAACGGCCTGGTGCCGCTGCAGGACCCGAAGAACGTCTTCAGCGCCCAGAACGTCACCCCCCTGGTCAACAAGGCGGCGGTCGACGAGACCGTGCGCACGACGCTGAACTCGGTCTCCGCCAAGCTGGACACCACCATGCTGACGGACATGATGAAGCGCGTCGCCGTCGACAAGGACGACCCGCCAGTGGTCGCCAAGGACTGGCTGACCCAGAACGGCCTGGCCTAGCCCGCGGGCCGGTCACCCGTCCTAGGACGGCCGCCGGCTCGATCGTCGAAAGGTCCTTCCCGGACTCCCCGGGGAGGACCTTTCGTGTTGTGACGAGAACCCTGCTCGCCGGATGGTGTGAGATCCCACACCGGGATCCTCCAAGACGGGTAGGGTCTCTTTCATGCTGTATTCTTCCCCCTGAACCTCTCGATAGGGAAGTTTAAGGAGGAGGTCGGCCATGTCCCAGCAGCCGTACTCGGTCGAGCAGGTGGCGAACCTGCTCGGCCTCCATGTGAAGACGGTGCGCGGCTACGTGCGGGACGGCCGGCTGAAGGCGGTCCGCATCGGCAAGCAGTACCGGATCGCCCGCGAGGACCTGGATGCCTTCACCGGCCATCCGGTCGCGCCGCCCGCCGCCGAGACGGCCAGACGCCGGCGCCACGTCGAGGTGTCCAGCGTCGTGCAGATCGACGCGATCGGCTTCGAGGCGATGAGCCGCTTGAGCAACACGCTGACGGCCGCCGTCGCGGGCCGTACGGGCGACGACGCGCGCCTGCGCATCGAGACGATCTACGACGAGGAGAGAGCCGGTCTGAAGATCATCATCATCGGCGGGCTGGACGACAGTGCGGAACTGTTCAAGATCATCGACATGCTGGCGAAGGAGAGGCCGTGAGCGGCGGATGGGCGGACGCGGCCACCTGGCCGGATGATTTCCTCGTGTACGCCGTCGACATGATCGGCGAGCCGGGTCCGAGCGCGCCGTCACGGTCACCACTCCATGGCTGACCGCCTTCAGCGCGTCAACGGCACGGCGGTGCTGATATGTGCGCCCGACGGTGCGAAGCTCAGCGGCGAACGCGACGCCCTGGACATCATCGGCGAGGCCGGCTACCAGGGCGCCGACTGGGTCGCCATCCCGGTGAGCCGGTTCGACGATGACTTCTTCCGGTTGCGCACCCGCATCGCCGGAGAGATCATCCAGAAGTTCGCCAACTACCGCCTGGGTGTCGCCGTCGTCGGCGACATCTCGCGGCACACGGCCGCCGGCTCCGCCCTGCGGGACTTCGTCCGCGAGGCCAATCAGGGCACACAGGTCTGGTTCGTCTCGACGCTCGAAGACCTCTACGACCGGCTCGGCGGAGGGCGGCGGGCCGGCTCGGGGCCCGGGGTCGACTGACCGGGTCGGTGGGCGGGAGATCGGTGGTAGGAGTGAGGGTCATGAACGAGTTCACGGAGGCGATGAGGCAGCTCGTCGCGGGGGTGGCCGTGGTCACCGTGCGCGATGACCGAGATGACATCGGCACGACCGTCACCACCTTCACGTCTCTGTCGGCCGATCCGCCGATGGTGCTGCTGAGCCTCACCTCCTCCGGTTACCTCTGCGAGGTCCTGCTGCGCCAGGACCTGTGGGCGGTGACCCTCCTGTCGGGCGACCAGGCCGTGATCGCCAGCAGGTTCGCCTCGCCCGGGCGTCCGAGTGCCCGCCTGCTGGTCGCCGGGACGCCGCATCACCGTGGCCCCCGCACCGAGGCGTTCGTCATCGACGGCGGTGTCGCCGCGCTGGAGGCCGAGACCGCCCGGGTGATCCCGGGCGGAGACCACACCCTGTTCCTCGCCCAGGTCCTCCACGTCGACTACGTGAACCCCTCGCTTCCTCCGCTGGTACGGATGCGTGGCCGCTACCGCGCCGTCACCTGATGGCGTCCGTCGACCGGCACCTATCCTGGACGTGTAATATCTAGGTTCGTGCGGATGGGTGAGGGTGTCGAGTGGGCGATGCACTGCTGCTTGACGCTGGCGTGGCTGGGTCACGAGCGGCCGGTGCCGACCGCGAAGCTCGCGGCGGGGTTCGAGCTGCCTCCGGCGTACCTGAACAAGCAACTGCAGGCTCTGGTGCGAGCCGGCATCCTGGCGTCGACGCCAGGGGCGCGAGGCGGCTTCCAGCTGGCGCGGCCCCTCGACAAGATCACACTCATGGACGTGGTCACCGCGATCGAGGGCCCTGACGAGGCCTTCAAGTGCATGGAGATCCGGCAGCGCGGAGCCGGTGCGGAGGCGCCGCAGAGCCGGTTCCGCGCGCCGTGTGCGATCTCGACCGCGATGCGCAAGGCCGAGCTGGCGTGGCGGCGGGCGCTGACCGAGCAGACCCTGGCCGACGTCCGGGCGGCGGTGGAGCGCCAGGCGCCACGGGCCGGCGATAGCGTCCGGGACTGGTACGCGCGCGGCTGATCATCTTCGGACGGTGAGGACCGGCAGGGGAGACGTGGAAGGAGAAACTGGATGTCAGATATCTAGATTTGTGATCGATGGCCGGTGTGCCGCAGCCGGATGACCGTCATCACGTTCGGGCCCCGATGCGGAGAGAACAGCAGACGGCGATCGCCGTCACAGGATGAGCTGGAGGATGCGATGCAGTCACGGATGGAGAACCTCAACAAGGTCGCTGCCGAGGGAATGCAGGGCATGTACGCGGTAGAGGCCTACTTGAGGGGGAGCGACGTCCCGCACAGGACGCTGGAGCTCGTCAAGATACGGGTCAGCCAGATCAACGGGTGCGGGTTCTGCCTTGATATGCACAACCACGACGCCAAGCAGGCGGGTGAGACCGACGAGCGGCTCTTCGTGGTGGCGGGGTGGCGCGAGGCGCCGTACTTCACCCCCGAAGAGCGGGCCGCCCTGGCGCTGGCCGAGGCGGCGACCAGGATCGCCGACAACGGGCAGGGCGTGCCCGACGACGTCTGGGACGAGGCCGCCGACCACTACGACGAGAAGGCGCTCGCCGCGCTGGTGATGGCGATCGCCCAGATCAACGCCTGGAACCGCATCAGCGTCACCAACCGCTCGGTGGCCGGCTCCCACCGCCGCGCCACCCGGGCCTGACCGGCCCCTGTCGTACGGCCCGTGCCGCCGTGACGTCGGCGCGGGCCGTGCCCGGCATGGCGTCGATCGGTCCTGTACGGCCCGTCCGGCATGGCGTCGATCGGTCCTGTACGGCCCGTCCGGCATGGCGTCGGCGCGGGCCGTCATTGGTAGCCGCCGAACCAGCCGGGCACGTCGAGGCGGAAGAGGTCGGGTGGGGTGACCAGGCGGAGGTCTGACTCCAGGGCGCGGAGGCGGTCCTCGCCCAGCGTCTTGGCCCAGCCGGCCCGGAGGTCCTCGAAGATGCGGGCCGACCGTACGAGGCTGTCGGTACCCCGCTCGGTGAGCCGCACGATCTTGCGCCGGGCGTCGCCCGGGTCGGTGCCGCGCTCGACGTACCCGATGCGTTCGAGCGCGTCGATCGTCTTGCCTGCGGCCTGCTTGGATACTCCCAGCCGCCGGCCCAGCTCGGCGGCCGTCGTGCCGCGCGTGCCGATGGCCTGCATGACGAATCCGTGCATCGGCCGTACGTCGGGATGCCCCTGGCGGGCGAGTTCGGCGTGCAGCTCGTCGATGAGGGTGCGGAACCCGAGGAAGAGACGCAGCGGCAGTTCGAAGCCGGGAGGGTCGGCCGGCGGTCCCGCTCCGGGCGTGGCCGCCGGCGGCTTGGGGGCAGAGGAGTCAGTTGACACGATGGACAACCTCGTTCACTATATAGACAACCATATTGTCGATATTAGGAGATGCTCGTCATGTCCATCATTCGCCATGCCGCGACCCGCAGGACAGAGACGCCTAACGCCGTCATGACCACCTTCGCCTCACCCACGCAGGGCGGCGCCGGGCTGTCCATGTGGCACGTGGAGATGAGAGCCGGTCAGTCGGGCCCCGCGCACGCCTTCGACGTCGAGCAGGTGTGGACGTTCCTCTCCGGGGGCGCGACCGTCGAACTCGGCGGGGAAAGGCTCGCGATCGAGCCGGGGGACACCGTGGTGATGCCCCCCGACGTGCGCCGCCGGATCTTCTCGGGCGACGACGGCATGACCGCCATCGTGGCCGCGCCGGCGGGCGGCCGGGCGTACACGGTCGACGGCCCCATCGACGTCTCACCTGCCTGCGCCCGACCCGACGGCGACAAACTCGTCCCCGCCTGGGTCGTATGACAGGGGCGCGACCAACCACCCCGCCCACCGGCCGGCGGGCAACCACCGAACCCACCGGCCACCCGCCGCAAACGGCGCCGTATTCACCGCCCCCATCCTCGCCGTACCGGCGCCGGTGAAACTCCCGTCCTAGGCCGGTGAGAACCGGCCCTCCCGGGCGGGCCGGTACAACCCCGCCGTGCCGGGCCGAATTCGTCCGTCCCGGGCCGGTACAACCTCGCCGTGCCGGGCCGAATTCGTCCGTCCCGGGCCGGTACAACCCCGGCGTGCCGGGCCGGATTCGTCCGTCCTAGGCCGGTGAGAACCGGCCATGCCGGGCTGGGCCGAATTGTCCGTCCCGGGCCGGTACAACCTCGCCGTGCCGGGCCGGATTCGTCCGTCCTAGGCCGGTGAGAACCGGCCGTCCCGGGCTGGGACGAATTCGTCCGTCCCGGGCCGGTACAACACCGCCGTGCCGGGCCGGGCCTGATCCGGCCGTCCTGGGACGGAGTGGTTGGTAGACGTCTAGGTGGTGGGGTGGTTAGTGGATTGTCCAGGTGCCGGGGAGTACTAGGGGGCCGTAGGTGGGGAGGCCGAGTTCGGCGGCTACTCGGGTGAGGGGGCCCCAGGCCTCCAGGCGTACCTGGCTGACGGCGGCGGCCTTGTCCTCGCTGGACTCCGCGGGCCGGAGCCGCTCCAGTGGGTGCATCCGCGGATAGGTGCGCACCGGGGCGTCCTTGGGGAGGTTCACCCTGCTTCGCGCGAGCGTCAGAGCGTCCTCGAGGCCGCCCAGCTCGTCGACCAGGCCCCCGCTGAACGCGTCGGCGCCCGTCCACACCCGGCCGCGCGCGAGCTCGTGAGCACGATCGCGGTCGATGCCCCTGCCCTCGGCGACCTTGCCCACGAAGTCGTCGTAGATGCGGTCGAGCCAGGCGTTGACCCGCGCCCACTGCGGCTCCGAATAGGCCCGGCTCGGGGAGAACATCCCCGAGTTGGCGCCCACGTCGACCGACTCGGAGGTGACGCCGATGCGGCCGAGGAACCCGGCGACCGAGGGCTTGCCGCCGAAGACGCCGATCGACCCGGTCAGCGTGCCGGGCTGGGCCACGATCACGTCGGCGGCCATCGAGACGAAGTAGCCGCCCGACGCGGCCAGGTCGCCCATCGAGATGATCACCGGCTTGCCGGCCTTGCGAGCCAGCACGACCTCCCGCCAGATGGCGTCCGAGGCGACGTACGACCCGCCGGGGCTGTCGACGCGGAAGACGATCGCCTTGACGTTGTCGTCACGGCGGGCGGCCCGGAACGCCGCACAGATGGTGTCGGAGCCCATGGCGCCGCCGCCGCCGAGCGGGCTGCGCCCGCTGCGGCCGAGGCGGATCATGCCGTGCCCGTTGATCTGCGCGATGACCCGCTCACCGGGATGCGGCAGCTTCTTGGCGATGGCGGCGCCCTTGGCGTACCGCGAGACGAACAGCAGCAGGTCGCCCTCGTCGCGGACCTCGTCGTACACCTCGTCGCGGTAGGCCAGCCGGTCGACCAGCCCCGCCTCGACCGCCTCCTCGCCGATGAACGGGCCCTGGTCAATGAGCTCGCGCACGCGCTCAGGGGCCAGGCCGCGGCCCTGGGCGATGCCGGAGACGACCTGCTCGATGACGGACTCGGCGATGCGGGCGGCCGACTCGCGATGCGCGTCGGTCATGTGGTCCTGGGTGAACATGTTGGCCGCGGTCTTGTACTCGTGCCGCTGGCCGATCTGGTAGTCGACGCCGATCTTGCCGAGCGCGTTCTTCACGAAACGCTGTTCCAGCGAGATGCCGGTCAGCCCGACGTCGCCCGACGGCTGCAGGTAGACCTTCTCGAAGGCGCTGGCCAGGTAGTAGGGCACGGTGCCCGCGCCGAACTCGCCGAACGTCTCGGCGAAGGCCACGGTCAGTTTCCCCGCGGCCCGGAGCTGGACGACGGCCGTGCGCAGCTCCTGCACCATGGCCAGCCCCATGGGCCGGCCGCCGATCTTCACGACCAGGCCCTTGACCCGGGGATCCCTGCGGGCCCGGCGCAGCCCTTCGAGCACGTCGGCGAGACGGGTTTTGCGCATGGACAGGATCGCGCTGAGCGGATCGGCGGGCGGCCCCTCCGAGAGCCCATCGGTGAGATCGAGCTCCAGGACCAGAGGGGCGTTGCGCCGCTGCCGGAACCGGTCGACCGTATCCATGATCGCCTTAGTCGCGTCCATAGCGACACCCTAGGCGACGTTTTCCTGTGGGAGGCACCGGGATTACCGTCTGGTTCCCTCAGGTTGCGTCGTGGCCGCCGTTCCGGGGCTCCCCGGCCGGAGGAACCGCGTCGTCGGTCACCGGATGTACGGTCTCCGCCTCTACGTCCGTCAGCGCCGGCGCTTCCGCGGCGGGAGACCCGGCATAGCGCAGCCAGAGGGCGCCCAGCGGCGGCACCACGAGCCGGGCAGAGTACGGCTGGCCGTGCCAGGGCTCGTCGACGGCCTCGACCGAGCCCAGGTTGCCGACCCCGCTGCCGTAGTAGTTGTAGGCGTCGGTGTTGATCACCTCGTCCCACCGTCCCGCGGCGGGCAGGCCGACGACGTAGTTCCCGTGCTGTTGTCCCGAGAAGTTCGCCACGCAGGCCACCATCGAACCGTCGTCGCCCAGGCGCAGGAACGAGAAGACGTTGCCCGGGGCGTCGTCGGCGTCGATCCAGGAGAAGCCCTTGGACGAGTGGTCCTGGGAGTGCAGGGCCCGTGTCTCGGTGTACACCCGGTTCAGGTCGCGGACGAGCTGCTGGACGCCTTGGTGCGGTTCGAAGTCCAGGACCCACCAGTCGAGGCCCCGCTCCTCCGACCACTCGGAGCCCTGGCCGAACTCGCTGCCCATGAACAGCAGCTTCTTGCCGGGATGGGCCCACATGAACGCGAACAGGGCGCGCAGGTTGGCGAAGCGCTGCCATTCGTCGCCGGGCATCTTGCCGATCAGCGAACCCTTGCCGTGCACCACCTCGTCGTGCGAGAGGGGCAGCACGAAGTTCTCGGAGTACGCGTACATCAGCGAGAACGTCATCTGGTGGTGGTGGTACTGCCGGAACACCGGCTCGTGGTGCAGGTAGGCGAGGGTGTCGTGCATCCAGCCCATGTTCCACTTGAACCCGAAGCCGAGCCCGCCCAGGTGCACCGGCCGGGTGACGCCGGGCCACGCGGTCGACTCCTCCGCGATCGTGACGATGCCGGGCGCCTCGCGGTAGGCGACGGAGTTCATCTCCTTGAGGAACTCCACGGCGTCGAGGTTCTCGCGCCCGCCGTAGATGTTGGGCGTCCACTCGCCCTCGCGCCGGGAGTAGTCGAGGTAGAGCATCGAGGCGACCGCGTCCACGCGCAGGCCGTCGATGTGGAACTCCTTGAGCCAGTAGACGGCGTTCGCGACCAGGAAGTTACGCACCTCGCGGCGGCCGAAGTCGAAGATGTAGGTGCCCCACTCGGGATGCTCACCCCGTCTGGGGTCGGCGTGCTCGTACAGGGGCGTGCCGTCGAACCGGGCCAGCGCCCACTCGTCCATGGGGAAGTGGGCGGGCACCCAGTCGAGGAGCACGCCGATGCCCGCCTCGTGCAGCCGGTCGACGAGGTGCCGGAACTCGTCGGGGCTGCCGAAACGCGAGGTGGGCGCGTAGTAGGAGGTCACCTGGTAGCCCCAGGAGCCGCCGAAGGGATGCTCGGCGACCGGCAGCAGTTCCACGTGCGTGAAGCCCATGTGCTGGACGTACTCGACGAGCTGTGACGCCATCTCCTCGTACGTCAGCCCGGGTCGCCACGAGCCGAGGTGCACCTCGTAGGCGCTCATCGGCGAGGTCATCGGGTTCTGCTCGGCCCGCCGGCGCATCCACTCGTCGTCGCGCCAGGTGTAGGTGGAGGAGTCCACGATCGACGCGGTGCCCGGCGCCCGCTCGGCGCGGCGGGCCATCGGGTCGGCCTTGGACCGCCAGACGGCGTCGGCGCCGAGGATCGAGAACTTGTAGTGCTCGCCCGGTCCGACGCCCGGGATGAACAGCTCCCACACCCCCGACCGGCCGAGTGACCGCATCGGATGGCCGGAGCCGTTCCAGTGGTTGAACCCGCCCTCCACGCGGACGCCGAGCGCGTTCGGCGCCCAGACGGCGAAGGCGGTGCCATCCTCGTCGTCGTGCCGTGTCGCACGGGCTCCGAGGACCTCCCACAGGCGCTCGTGACGGCCCTCGCCGATCAGGTGCAGGTCGACCTCGCCCAGGGTGGGCCAGTGGCGGTACGGATCACCCGTCTCGTACGGCTCGCCGCCCGGGTAGGTGACCCGCACCCGGTAGGCGGGGATCTTGTCCACCCCCGGCAGCGTCACGCCGAACACCCCGTAGGCCTCGTGGGGCATCTCGTGGGTGCCGTCGTCCAGCACCAGCTCGACCTTCTCGGCCAGCGGCTTGAGCGCCCGTACGGTCAAACCGTCGGGTGAGAGGTGCGCGCCCAGGATCGAGTGTGGATCGTGGTGCGCGCCGCCGGCCAGCCGGTTCAGGTCCAGGTCCGCGTTCATCAGATCGCTCACCGCTCCTCGGCACCGTGTTCGCTGTGATGAGCTAACCCTGCCCCACATCTGGGCGCCAACCCATGATGTCGCCCGGATCACACCAAGACGCCGGGATTCGCGTCTGACGGCGGTGCCTCAGACCGTCACACCTTGAAGACGTCAATGGTGGCTGGAATGGGCGAGGCGGGACGTCCACGGCGGATCACCACCGCAGGACCCGAACGCCTCCAGAGGACATGTCGACGACGATCCGGCCGATGTCGAGCGCCTCGCCGTTGGGGAACCACACGAAAAGCTGCAGGCAGCGGCGGGTCTCGCAGCCGAACCGCCGGAAGATCAGGGACCGTACCCTCAGGTCGGCGGCCGACGACAGCGTCCTGTGCGCCGCCTCGGCGTAGGCCTTCCGCACGATCTTCGCGAGCGGGGGGTCGGCGAGCAGCAACCGCGTCGCCCGGTCCTCCTCCGCTCGGGTGGGAGCCGGTGGCAGGCCACCGTCACGTGGATCGCCGGGGGCGTTCGCGGAGGGCGGGGCCCCGGTCCGCTCACCGTGACGGGCGCGGCTCTCGCGGCTGCGGGCACTGGACTCGTCCTCGTACCCCGGATCGGCCTGTCCCGGGTGCCCCGAAGGGGTCCCGCCGGGGTGCGCGGCGCCGGTCTCCCACCGGCGCTGCGCCCTCTCGTCCCTGCCCGTCAAGATCAGAGTCACCGCAACGCCCGTGCCCAGCACCACGGCGAGGATGGCGGCGCCCACGAGGATGATCGCCGACCGTCGTCGCGCCATCCGTACCACCACCTTCACGCTCCGCATGCCATCGGCTACGGATCGTATCGGAGAGGGTGGCGGTCAAGGCAGGCGAACGAGGTGTCAGCTGACGGCGTTCCTGAAGGCCGAGAGCGGGATGGGGAGCCAGGTGGGCCGGTTGCGGGACTCGTACTCGACCTCGTAGGCGGCCTTGCTCAGCTCCAGCGCCCGCAGCAGCACGGCGTCATCGCCGTGGATGCGCCCGCCGCCCGCCGAGTACCCCGCGATGAAGGCGGCTCGGTTGCGCTGGGCCCACTGGGCCGCCCGCTGTTCCAGGGCTTCGGCGTCGGGGTGGTCGGAGAGCAGATGGCGGGCCGCGTAGTCGAATGATCGCAGCATGCCCGCCACGTCCCTGAGCGGTGAGTCCAGCGCCCGCCGCTCGTGGAGCGGCTGGCCCGGCTCGCCCTCGAAATCGAGCACGACCCACTCACTAGGGGTGCGCATGACCTGGCCAAGGTGGTAGTCGCCGTGGACCCGTTGCACGATGATCGGCCGGCGGATGTCGGCCAGCCGGTCGAACGTCTCGTGGGCGACTCCGGCGTGCTCGGCGAGCGGGGGCACCTCGCCGATGGCCGCTTCGAGCCGCCGTCTGAAGCCTTCGACCATCCGCTTGACCTCGGGCGCCTCCACCGTGTTCGTGGGGAAGGCGGCGGCCAGCTCCTTGTGCAGATGGGCGGTCGCCACGCCGAGGCGGTGCGACTCGGCGGCGAAGTCGCCTCCGGCGTCGGCGGCGGTGGTGCCGGGCAGCGACCCGTACAGGTCGCGCACGCTGGTGAGGGCCAGTGCCCACCCGTCGCTGGCGGTGGGCAGGAACTCCTGCGTGAACGCGAGCGTGGTGTTCTGGCCGTCGACGTCGGCCTCGATCCAGCCGTACGGCCGGGCGATGTTGGGCGAGCCGCGCTCGGCCAGCGCCGACACCACTTCGAGCTCGGGGTTCACGCCGGGGATGATCTTACGGAAGAGCTTGCAGATGTAGGCGTCGCCGAACACCAGCGAGGTGTTGGACTGCTCGCCGCCGAGTACGAGGCTCCGCGGCGAGGTGTCGATCTGGGTGCCCGGCATGTGGCGGAAGCGGAGCCCGCCGAGGTCGGCGTCCTTGGCGATGGACGACAGCAGGACCCCGGTGACGTCGGCGTCGTGGACGGCGTCGTAGGCGAAGCCGTCCGGGGTCTCACCGATCGCGACGTGCTGGAGACGCTGGGGAAGCCGGGGGCGGAACCCCAGAAGCAGCTGGTAGCGATCGGTGTGCGAGTCCTGCCTGACGGTGATGATCAGGTGGCGCAGGAGGATCTGTTCCTCGGCATGGGTTCTCGCCGAGGCGTCCGTGGTCCTGGAGGAACCCGCCACATCGCTGTGGAGGGATTCTGCAGGACCACGAAGGGCGAGCGGGGTGGTGACCTCCACGGCCAGCTCTGTGATCGCGCGGCCCTTGCCGGCGAACCACCGCTGATGGGTGATCCAGCCGGCAAGTAGCTCCTCGAGAGTATGTGTCACGTCTCCTCGGCTGCAGCGCTCGTGGGCGGAAGGGTGAACCAATAGAACCCATGCCCAGGCAGCGTCAAAAGATACGGAAGTTCGCCAATCGGTGGAAATGGAACTCCACCGGTGCACTCCACGGGAGTGACGTCCTCGAACCTTCGCAGGTCCAGCTCAACGGGCTGGGGGAAGCGGGAGAGGTTGTTGACGCACAGGACCCGGTCGTCGCCGAGCTCGCGCACGAACGCGAGCACGCTGGGGTTGGACGAGTTGAGCTCGGTGAACTCGCCCAGCCCGAAGACGGGGTGCCGCTTCCGGATCTCGATCATCTTCTTGGTGAAGTGGAGGAGCGAGCCGGGGTTCTTCTGCTGCGCCTCGACGTTGAGCGCCTGGTACCCGTAGATCGGGTCCATGATCACTGGCAGGTACAGGCGGCCGGGGTCGCAGTCGGAGAATCCCGCGTTGCGGTCGGGCGTCCACTGCATGGGGGTGCGGACGCCGTCACGGTCGCCCAGCCAGATGTTGTCGCCCATCCCGATCTCGTCGCCGTAGTAGAGCACGGGGCTCCCCGGCAGGCTCATGAGCAGGGCGGTGAACAACTCGATCTGGTTGCGGTCGTTCTCCAGCAGCGGGGCCAGGCGGCGGCGGATGCCGACGTTGGCCCGCATGCGCGGGTCCTTGGCGTACTCGGTGTACATGTAGTCGCGCTCTTCGTCGGTCACCATCTCGAGCGTCAGCTCGTCGTGGTTGCGCAGGAAGATGCCCCACTGGCAGTTCTCGGGGATCTTCGGCGTCTGCGCCATGATCTCCGAGATGGGATAGCGGGTCTCCCGGCGGACGGCCATGAAGATGCGCGGCATGAGCGGGAAGTGGAACGCCATGTGGCACTCGTCGCCGCCGGAGACCGTGTCGCCGAAGTACTCGACCACGTCGGCCGGCCACTGGTTCGCCTCCGCCAGCAGCACGCGGTCGGGATAGAGGCGGTCGACCTCTTTCCTGACCGACTTGAGGTAGGCGTGGGTCTGCGGGAGGTTCTCGCAGTTGGTGCCCTCCTGCTCGAACAGGTAGGGGATGGCGTCCATGCGGAACCCGTCGATGCCGAGGTCCAGCCAGAAGCGCAGGACCTCCAGCATGGCCTCCTGGACCGCCGGGTTCTCGTAGTTGAGGTCCGGCTGGTGGTGGAAGAACCGGTGCCAGTAGTACTCGCCGCGCACCGGGTCGTAGGTCCAGTTGGACGTCTCGGTGTCGATGAAGATGATCCGGGCGTCCTTGTACTGCTCGCCGTCCTGGGACCAGACGTAGAAGTCGCCGAACGGCCCGGTCGGGTCGTGACGGGACGCCTGGAACCACGGGTGCTGGTCGCTGGTGTGGTTCATGACCAGGTCGGCGATGACCCGCATGCCGCGCTTGTGTGCCTCGTCGACGAGCTTGATGAAGTCCCCGAGATCCCCGAAATCAGGGAGAATCTTCATAAAGTCGGAAATATCGTATCCGCCGTCTTTGAGGGGCGACTCGTACAGTGGCAGAAGCCACAGACAGTCGACACCAAGCCACTGGAGATAATCCAGCTTGTTGATGAGACCGCGGATATCTCCGGTTCCGTCCCCATTGGAATCTGCGAAGCCTCGGATGAGGACTTCGTAGAAAACAGCGCGTTTGTACCAGTATGGATCGCGCGGCTTCTCGTGTGTGAAGGTGTTCGGGACGGGCTGAGGCGTCAAGCTCACCTGTGGACTCCCCGCTGTGCTTATGCTCGCTTTTCCGCCGTCAGCATCGCCATATGTCTATGGCTGACCGGTCGGTGTCGCTCGCAGTGTGAGGACGTGTGCTGGATTGATGTGCGGATCGAGGCGGACGTAGTTGGCATGCCGCCAATGGTACGAATCGCCCGAAAGCTCATCGTCCACGACGAATTCGGCGTCCCAATCGAGGCCGAGGGCAGGCATGTCCAGCCGGACCGTCGCCTCATGTGTGGTGTGCGGATCGAGATTGACGACGACCACGACCACGTCGCCTAGGCCGTGCCGTCGTGTGGACGGGTCATAGGCGCCGGGCAGCCGCTTGGAGAAGCAGACCATGTCCGGGTGGTCGACGTTGTGGAATCGTAGGTTACGCAGTTCCTGAACCGCAGGGTGTGCTCTTCGGAACAAATTGAGAAGGGTGATGAACGGCGCCAGGCTCCGGCCCTCGCGTTCCGCGGCGGCCCAGTCGCGAGGACGCAGCTCGAACTTCTCGCTGTGGAGGTACTCCTCGCTGCCCGGTCGTACCGGGGTGTTCTCCGCGAGCTCGTAACCCGCGTAGACACCCCATGTGGGTGACGCCAGCGCCGCCAGGACCGCACGAATCTTGAACGCCGGCACGCCGCCGTTCTGCAGGTACTCGTGAAGAATGTCGGGCGTATTGACGAAGAAGTTGGGCCGCAGGTAATGCGACGTCTCGTGGGAGAGCTCGTGGAAATAGCCCTCGATGTCGGCCTTGGAGTTCTTCCACGTGAAGTACGTGTACGACTGGTGGAATCCGACCTTGGCCAGGCCGCGGAGCATCGGGGGGCGGGTGAACGCCTCCGACAGGAACAACACGTCCGGGTCGGTCAGGTTGATCTCGGCGAGCAGCCGCTCCCAGAATCCCACGGGCTTGGTGTGCGGGTTGTCCACCCGGAAGATCCGCACGCCGTGGTCCATCCAGAGCCGGACGACCCGCAGGACCTCGGCATAGATGCCCTCAGGGTCCTTGTCGAAGTTCAGTGGGTAGATGTCCTGGTACTTCTTCGGCGGGTTCTCGGCGTACGCGATGGTGCCGTCGGCCCGGATCGTGAACCACTCTGGATGCTCCTTGACCCACGGGTGGTCGGGGGAGCACTGCAGGGCGAGGTCGAGCGCGATCTCCAGGCCCAGGCCGCGCGCGCGCCGCACGAAGACGTCGAAGTCCTCGAAGGTGCCGAGGTCGGGATGGATGGCGTCGTGGCCACCGTCCTCGGAGCCGATCGCCCAGGGCGAGCCCGGGTCGTACGGCTCGGGATGCAGGGTGTTGTTGCGGCCCTTGCGGAAGGTCTCGCCGATCGGGTGGATCGGGGGCAGGTACACCACGTCGAACCCCATGCCTGCCACGGCCGGCAGCCGTTCGGCGGCGGTCCGGAAGGTGCCGGACGTGGGACTGGCGCCCTCTTCGAGGATCGCCCCCTCCGACCGGGGGAAGAACTCGTACCAGGAGCCGAACAGCGCCCGCCTGCGGTCGACCCTGATGCGGTACCTCGGCCCTCGGGTCACCAGGTCGCGCAGCGGGTGGGCGGCGAGGGCGCCCGCCGTCTCCGGGAGCTGTGCCAAGGCGAGCCTGGCGCGGGGATCGAGCTCGTCGTCCCGCAGCCGGTCGGCCACGTTCTGGAGGGCCGCGCGATGCCCGCACCTGTCGCAGCCGGCCAGGCGCACCGCCCTCGCCGCACGCTCGAAGAGGCGCGCGCCCTCCTCGCACATCAGATCGGAGTCGATGCCACGCGGGATCTTGATGCTGGCGTCGTGCAGCCAGGTGCCGATGGGGTCGCCCCAGGCCTCGACGCGGAACTGCCAGTTACCCTCCGTGGGCAAAGTGACGGCCACGGCCCACAGATCGGTGCCGGGCGTCGTCTCGCGCATGGGGAGCAGCCGCCCGCGCCTGCCCTCGGGGTCGATCAGCACGACTCCGGCCGCCACCGCGTCGTGTCCCTCGCGGAACACGGTGGCGCTGATCTCGAAGGTCTCACCCGCCGCCGCCTTCGCGGGCCACCGCCCGCACTCGACAACAGGGAATATGTCCTGTATTGGGATTCGTCCGATCATCGCGTCTCAAGGTAGCGGCGACGCACCGGGCGCCGCCGGGGTTTGGGCAAGAGGTGATCTTTGCTTTCAAGTAGGTCGCGGCTCGATGCCGTCGTTGGGCGGGCGCGTTCGTACTCGTCCCCAGAGTGACGGTTGTCGCTCCGGGGATCGGAGGGTCTGGCTGAGACTCTTACATGGGACTGCCCCCATAGTCCCTCTTCAAGCCTGCCGGAGGGAAGTTAGGGGTGCCCCGAGGAGCTTTTGTCCCTGACAGTTGCCATAGAAGGGGTGGGTCTACATGATCAAGTTGAGATCACAGTGACCAGTCCGCTTTAGTGAGGTTTGAGCTGGTTTGGTAGTGGTGAGAGCGAATCGCATGAGATCTGGTAGGCGCACAAGAGTGTTTCGGTCGCGCGTCGTGGCGCTGAGTAACTAGGGTCTGGCCCCGTGAGAGCAATCCGCAGGTTCACTGTCCGTACCGTCCTTCCCGTGGAGCTTGCCGCCCTGGGCGAGCTCGTACAAAATCTGCGCTGGTCATGGCACCCGGAGACCATGGACCTGTTCGCCGAGGTGGATCCCTATACGTGGGAACGGGTTGGGCACGACCCCGTCGCGCTGCTCGGAGCGGTGGAGGCCGACCGCCTTGCCGAGCTTGCCCGTGACCGCAGGTTCCTTCGCAGGCTCGCCGACGCCGCGGACGACTTGCGCGAGTATATGACCGCGCCTCGCTGGTACCAGACGCTGCCGGACGCGCCGGCCGCCGTCGGCTACTTCTCGCCCGAGTACGGCATCGCCGCCGCCCTCCCGCAGTACTCCGGAGGGCTCGGCATCCTCGCCGGCGACCACCTGAAGGCGGCCAGCGACCTCGGCGTGCCGATCCTCGCGGTCGGGCTCCTTTACCGGCACGGCTACTTCAGCCAGTCCCTGTCGGCCGAGGGCTGGCAGCAGGAGCACTATCCGAGCCTCGACCCCGGCGGCCTGCCCCTGAGCCTCCTGAAGGAGGACGACGGCACGCCCGCCCGCGTCGCGATCCCGCTGCCCGGCGACCGCACGCTGCACGCGCAGATCTGGGTGGCGCAGGCAGGCCGGGTCCCGCTGCTGCTGCTCGACTCCGACGTGGCCGAGAACGACAACGCCGCGCGCGACGTCACCGACCGGCTCTACGGCGGGGGCACCGACCACCGGCTCATGCAGGAGCTCCTGCTCGGCATCGGCGGGGTGCGGGCACTCCGCGCCTACTGCCGCATCACCGGGCACGCCGAGCCCGAGGTGTTCCACACCAACGAGGGCCACGCCGGCTTCCTCGGGCTCGAGCGCATCCGCGAGCTCACCGAGCACCGGCTGTCCTTCGACGAGGCTTTGGAGGCCGTGCGGGCCGGCACGGTGTTCACCACGCACACCCCGGTGCCCGCGGGCATCGACCGGTTCCCCTCCGAGATGATCGAGAAGCAGTTCGGCGGCGGCAACGCCTGGCCGACCGTGCCCGTCGAGCGCATCCTCGCGCTGGGGGCCGAGCCCGAGGGCCCCGAGGGCGGCGCCGACACGGCGGTGTTCAACATGGCCGTCATGGGCATGCGGCTGGCCCAGCGGGTCAACGGCGTCTCGGAGCTGCACGGCGAGGTCAGCCGCGGGATGTTCCAGGGCCTGTGGCCGGGGTTCGACCTCGACGAGGTCCCGATCGGGTCGATCACCAACGGCGTCCACGCCCCGAGCTGGGTCGCCCGCGAGGTGATGGAGCTCGCGGGCCAGGAGCTTCCTTCGCTGATCGAGAAGGCCCAGGGCTGGGAGGGGGTCCAGAAGCTCTCCGACGAGGACATCTGGGCCATCCGTGGCAGGCTGCGCCGTCAGCTCGTCGACGCGGCGCGTGACCGGCTGCGCGCCTCCTGGCGCGCCCGTGGCGCCTCGACCGCGGAGCTGGGCTGGATCGACGAGACCCTCGACCCCGAGGTCCTCACGATCGGGTTCGCGCGGCGGGTGCCCTCGTACAAGCGGCTCACGCTCATGCTCAAGGACCCCGACCGGCTCAAGGAGTTGCTGCTCGACCCGGACAAGCCCGTCCAGATCGTCATCGCCGGCAAGGCCCACCCGGCCGACGAGGGCGGCAAGAGGCTGATCCAGCAGATCGTGAAGTTCGCCGACCGGGAGGACGTGCGGCACCGCATCGTCTTCCTGCCCGACTACGACATGAACCTCGGCCAGCTCATGGTGCAGGGCTGTGACGTGTGGATGAACAATCCGCTGCGCCCGCTGGAGGCCTGCGGCACCTCCGGCATGAAGGCGGCACTCAACGGCGGGCTGAACCTGTCGATCAGGGACGGCTGGTGGGACGAGTGGTACGACGGCAACAACGGCTGGGCCATCCCGACGGCCGACGGTGTCGAGGACGTCGACCGGCGTGACGAGCTCGAGGCCGGCGCGCTGTACGACCTGATCGAGCGCGAGGTCGCCGACCGGTTCTACGACCGTACGGGCGGCGCGCTTCCCCGGCGCTGGCTCGACATGGTCAAGCACACGCTCAGCTCGCTGGGGCCGAAGGTCCTCGCCGGCCGCATGCTGCGCGACTACGTCGTGGACCTGTACACCCCGGCCGCCGGGTCGGCGCGCGAGCTGTCCAAGGCCGACCACGCCAAGGCCCGGGAGTTCGCGGCGTGGAAACTGCGGGTCACCCGCGCCTGGCCGGGTGTGCGGGTCGAGCACATCGAGGCGTCGGGCATCGGGGACACCCCCGAGCTCGGGGCGTCGATGGAGGTGCGGGCGGCGGTCGCGCTGGGCGAGCTGTCCCCGGACGACCTCAGCGTCCAGGCCGCGTACGGCAAGGTGGGGGTGCACGACGAGCTGATCCGGCCGTCCTACGTCACGCTCTCGGTCGACACGGTCGGCGACGACGGGAAGGCGATCTACACCGGCGTCGTGCCGCTCGACCGCACGGGCGCGTTCGGGTACACCGTCCGGGTGGTGCCCGCGCACGCGCTGATGTCGTCTCCGGCCGAGCTGGGCCTGATCACCGTCCCCGAGGAGCCGGTCGGCATGACCAACGGCACGCTTCGCTGATCGACCCGCGCACCGGCCGGTGCCCACGGGGACGGCTCATACCGTCCTCGGTGGGCACCGGCCTCTGGCAAAACACCTAAAAAGGTCGAAACCCGGCATAAATCTCGAATGCATCGGGTGCCCGCTGGGCAGGGCTGACGGAAGCAACGCGATTCCATCGTGAAGGACGTGATCCGTCGTGGAAGCCTGGACCTTCGGTGGGCAGCCAGGGGCGCTGGGGGACACCACCACCACGCTGGTCGAGGGCGGCTCCTTCTGCGTCTGCGAGCAGAACGGTGACATCCTGCCGGGCGGCGCCCAGGGCCTTTACTACGCCGACACCCGCCTGGTGTCCCGCTGGGAACTCCGCGTCGACGACGCTCCCTTGGAGAGGCTGAAGGTCCTGCCGGCGGAGCCCTATCACTCCGCCTTCCTCGGCCGGATCCCTCCCCGGCCGGGGAGGGCCGACAGCACGATGCTGGTGATCAGGGACCGGTACGTGGGAGGCGGCCTCCGCGAGGACGTCACGCTTCGCAACCTCGCGGAGGAGGCCGCGGGATGCCTGGTGACGCTCGTGGTGGCCTCCGACGTCGCCGATCTGTTCGAGGTCAAGGCACACCGCATCCAGTACGCGGCCGACATCGAGACGATCGTGGACAGCACCGGGCTGAAGATCTTCTCGACGAGCCGGTCCCGCGGTGCCCGGGTGATCGCGGAGTCCGAGGGGGCGGAGTTCCACGCGATCCCGGGGCTGCTGACCTTCAAAACCGTCGTGCCCGCGAGGAGCGAGTGGCGGGTGACCCTCCAGGTCGACCCGATCCTCGACGGCGAGGAGGTGCCCGCCTGGTTCTCCGCGCGCAATCCCGTCGAGCGTGCCGAGCCCGCCATGCGCCTGGCCGCGTGGGTGCGCACCAGCCCGACGATCAGCACCACGAACGTGTCCCTGGCACAAGCCCTGCGCAGAGCCAGGACCGACCTCGGCAGCCTGCGCCTGTTCGAGAAGAACCGCCCGAACGACCTTCCCACGATCGCGGCCGGCGCGCCGTGGTTCATGACGCTCTTCGGCAGGGACTCCTTGCTGACCTCCTGGATGGCGCTGCCGCTCGATCAGAGCATGGCCCTCGGCACGCTGCGCCGCCTCGCCGAGCTACAGGGCACCAAGATCAACCTGCTCACCGAGGAGGAGCCCGGCAAGATCCTGCACGAGCTGCGGTACGGCGTCGAGCCCGGAGCGCCCGCATCCACCGGCGGCCAGCCCTACTACGGGTCGGTCGACGCCACCCCGCTGTTCGTCATGCTCCTCGGCGAGCTGCGCCGCTGGGGCCTGCATGCCGAGGAGGTGCGCCGGCTCCTCCCGCACGCCGACGCGGCGCTGGGCTGGGTCGAGAATTACGGCATGCGTGACGGTTTCCTGTGGTACCGGCGCAAGACCGACCGCGGCCTGATCAACCAGGGGTGGAAGGACTCCTTCGACGGGATCAACTACGCCGACGGCAGCCTGGCCCGGGCCCCCATCGCCCTGGCCGAGGCGCAGGGCTACGTCTACGCCGCCTACATCGCGCGCGCCAACCTCGCCCACGAGGTGGGGGACTTCGAGACCGAGCGAAGATGCGAGAAGCAGGCCGCGATCCTGCGTGAGGCGTTCAACTACCGGTTCTGGATGCCGGACCGCGGCTACTTCGCGATCGGGCTGGACGCGGACGGACGGCTGATCGACTCCCTCGCCTCCAACATGGGCCACTGCCTGTGGACGGGGATCGTGGACGACGACAAGGCGCCGCTGGTGGCCCGGCACCTGCTCTCGCCCGAGATGTTCAGCGGGTACGGCGTGCGAACCCTCGCCACCGGCATGGGCGCCTACAACCCGATGAGTTACCACAACGGGTCGGTGTGGCCGCACGACAACGCGCTGGTCGCGGCCGGGCTGATGCGGTACGGCTTCGTCACCGAGGCCCAGCGCATCGCCGAGGGCCTGCTGGACGCGGCCCAGGCCTGCGCCGGGCGGCTGCCCGAGCTCTTCTGCGGCTTCGGGCGCGACGAGTTCCCGACGCCGATCCCGTATCCGACCTCGTGTGCCCCCCAGGCCTGGGCCGCCGCCTCGCCCATTCATCTCGTACGGACGCTGCTGCGGTTCGACCCATGGGTTCCGTACGGGAAGGTCTGGCTGGCACCGGCCCTGCCGAAGGGGTTCGGCCTGCTCCAGGTGTCCAATCTTCCCCTCGCCGAGTCAAGGCTCATGGTGAAGGTGCAGGAAGACGATGTTTCCGCGACCGTTTGCGGTCTTCCCGCGGGGGTCAAACTGATCAGTGAGCCTCGCCCGCCGACGCTGATCTCGGTACCGGACTCCGACTGATCGCGGACGGGTTCGGCGAGGGCTTGACACACCGGAGAGGCCGGAGGGAGGCGCTGGAGATGACCACGTCGTTCGGCGTCTCCCGGCTGGGACGCCCACTGAGGCACGCCGCGGACTCCCGCCGCCTGCGCATCGCGATGGTGGCACCCCCGTGGTCGGAAGTGCCGCCCCGCGGTTACGGCGGCATCGAGTCGATGATCTTCGATCTGGTCGGGGGCCTGATGCGGCTCGGCCACGACGTCACGCTCATCGGGGCGGGCAGGACCACGTCCAAGGCCTCCTTCCTGCGGACCTACCGCCGGGCGCCGTCCGAGCGCATCGGCGAGAGCATGCCGGAGGTGCTGCACACGGCCATGGCGTCCCGGATACTGTCCCGGCTCGACGTCGACATCGTGCACGACCACACGCTGGCGGGGCCGCTCACCGCCGAGGGCAGGGCCACCCCGACCGTCGTGACCTGCCATGGGACGGTCGACGGCGAGCTTGGGGAGTACTACAGGACCCTGGGCGACGGCATCTTCCTGGTGTCCATCTCCGTGGCCCAGCGGACCTTCGCCCCCGATCTGAACTGGGTCGGGCAGGTGTACAACGCCGTGGACACCCGGATGTACCCGTTCACCGAGCGCAAAGAGGACTGGGTGCTCTGGATCGGGAGGTTCGCCGGTGACAAGGGCGCGCATCTGGCCATCGACGCCGCCCGGGCGGCCGGGCGGCGCATCGTGCTCGCGGGGAAGCTCGTGGAGCCCACCGAGCATGCCTACTTCGACGAGCACATCCGCCCGAGGCTCGGGCCGGACGCCCGGTACGACGGTGAGGCGAACGTCGTGCGCAAGCGCCAGCTCATGGCGGCGGCGCGCTGCCTGATGTTCCCCATCACCTGGCAGGAGCCCTTCGGCCTTGTGATGATCGAGGCGATGGCATGCGGGACGCCGGTGGTCGCCCTCGGCCTCGGATCGGTGCCCGAGGTGGTCGTGGACGGGGTCACCGGGTTCATCCGGCACTCGCCGAACGAGTTGCCCGCCGCCATCGAGGCCGTCGGCGAGCTCCGGCCCCGTGACAGCCGCAGCCACGTCGAGCGTGAATTCGACGTCACCACCATGGCCGCCGGCTACGAGCGCGTCTACCACGACGTGGTGGCCCATTCCACCGCGCTGCCCGGCTCGCACACCTACTGACCCACCGACGCCCCTCGCGATGGTCCGCCGGTCCGGTGATCGTGCCCGCCCGTATCGTGGTGGTACGGCACCCCGGGATCGGGTGCCGTCCGACTGAGGAGGGCGTCATGGCGGAATTCGTACGTGTCGAGACCGGCGGCAGGGTCGCGACCATCCGGCTGGACCGGCCGAAGATGAACGCCCTCAACGGCCAGATGCAGGAAGAGCTCGGCGCGTGCGCCCGCCAGGTCGACGCCGATCCCGACGTGGACGCCGTGGTGATCTACGGCGGGGAGCGGGTGTTCGCCGCCGGGGTGGACATCAAGGAAATGGCCGGCATGACCTACGCGGACATGGCCGCCCATTCCGGTGAGCTGCAGGCCTGTTTCACCGCCGTGGCGAAGATCGGCAAGCCGGTCGTCGCCGCGATCACGGGATACGCCCTGGGAGGCGGCTGCGAGCTGGCGCTGTGCGCCGACTTCCGGATCGCGGGAGAGGGCGCGAGGCTGGGCCAGCCGGAGATCTCGCTCGGCATCATCCCGGGCGCCGGCGGCACGCAACGGCTGCCCCGCCTGATCGGCCCCGCGCGGGCCAAGGACCTCATCTTCACCGGCCGGCACGTGGACGCGGCCGAGGCGCTCGCCATCGGCCTGGTCGACAAGGTCGTCCTCGACGCCGACGTGTACGCCCAGGCGGTGGCCCTCGCGGAGCGCTTCGCGGGTGGCCCGTCGCTCGCGCTGCGCGCGGCCAAGCTCGCCGTGGACCACGGCCTCGAGGTCGACCTGACCACCGGCCTGGATATCGAGCGCCTGCACTTCTCGGCCCTGTTCGCCACCGAGGACGCCCACGCCGGCCTCCGCGCGTTCACCGAGAAGACCAAGCCCGAGTTCACCGGCCGCTGACCCCTTCGGCCGGCACCGGTTCCCGCTGGGAGCGGGTGCCGGCCGTACGCCGCCAGGGCGCGGCCGGGATGGCGGGAACCGGGAGCGTTCCTCAACCTGCGAGCCCGTGAAATGTGACATAACGGTACTTGGTGCAATTCCGAGAGATCATGTTTTCCCGCTAAGGTGACCGGTCATGGCGCGGTTTGTAATGCGTGTCCTGGCACCCCTGCGGGTCCGGCGCGCCGTACTCGGCCGGTTCGACTCTCGCTACGTCACGCGGGCCGATCACCGGCAGGACGTCCGGGATTCGCTGTGGGAGGTCCAGGCGCTCAAACGCGAGCTCACGGCGCTGCGCCGCGAAGTCGAGCAACTCCGTCAGCGGGTCGCGGTCGCGAGCAAGGCCACGGCCTCCACCGATCCCGCGCTCGCGGCCAGGGTCGAGGACGCGCACCGGCTCGCCACCGAGACGGCGTCCGCCGTGGACCACGTGCTCCAGGCCGAGGTCCTGCTCTGGCAGGCCGTCGACGCCCTGCGCGAGGGGAACGAGGGCGGCGGGAACGCCGCCGGTGGGCGGGAGAAAGCGGCTCCATGAGGGTGACCTGGACGTCCGAGGGAGACGTCTGGCGGCTGCGCCTCCGGCTTGATCCGGATGAGGGGGTCACGGGCACCGTCACCGACGGCCAGCGCGTGGAACTCGCCACCGACACCTGCCATGTACGGCTGCCGCGCTCCTCGTCCGTCCATCCCGATCTGCTCGCGCTCGCCGCGTGGACGGTCGTCGCGCCGTGGACGCGAGGCAGGATCGTCTTCGACCGCCCGATCTCCACCGAACTCGCCGCGGCACTCCACAGCGGCTGGGGCGTCGAGGCGGGACCGGTCGGGGAGTCGCCGCGGTCCGGCACCCGGCTCGCGATCTCCTACAGCGGTGGCGCGGACTCGGCCGCGGTGGCCGCGATCCTGCCGGACGCGCCGCTGCTCCACTTCCGCCGCGTGAGCCACCCCCGGGTCCCGAACCGGTGGACCCACTACCGGTCCGACGTGCTCGCCCGGCTCGCGGAGAAGACGGGCAGGGACGTGACCCCGGTCGAGTCGGACCTGGAGTTCCTGCTCAGGTATCCGCGTCCCGGGTACCCCGAGCACCACGCCGTCATGGTCGGCGCCGTCCTGCTGGCGGGAACCATGGACCTCGGCGGTGTGGCGCTGGGCTACGAGATCGGATCTCGGTGGCTGGGCGGCGGCAGATACGTCCACCGGTACACCCCCGACAACCCGATGTGGTCGGCTCACGGGCCGTGGGGCCGCCTCTTCGCCGCCGCCGGGCTGCCCATCGTCCTGCCCGTGGGCGGGATCAGCGAGGCGATGACCATGCGGCTCGCGCTCGGCTCCGAACTGCGCGACCAGGTGCGCTGGTGCCTGCGCGGTGACGGCGACGGCCCCTGCGGCCGGTGCGGCAAGTGCCTGTACAAAGAGCTCATCCAGGCCGCCGTCGAACGCCGTCCGATGCGGACGACGATCACCGCCGACCGGCCGGTGGCACGCAAGTGGCAGCAGCCCCCGCCCTACGGCGGCCAGGAAATGATCGAGTACGGCTGCGCCCACGTCCCCGGCATCGAGGACACCCCCTTCGCCAGGGCCGCCGAGTATCTTCGGGCGACGCCCGAATCCACGAAATGGCTGGAGCGGTGCTACCCTCCGGCCGTCGAAGAGATCCCCGAAGCATGGCGAAAAGGGATCGAGTCGGTCATGGCCGACGACTTTGGCTTCATGCACGCGGAGGACATGAAACGGGTGGAGAGCTGGGGACGGTGATGAAGGTATACGTGTCGGTCGACATGGAAGGCGTGAGCGGGCTCACCGACCCCGAGGAGATGCACGCCGGAGGCCGTGGGTACGAGCGCGGCTGCGAGCTGATGACCGCCGACGCCAACGCCGTGGTCGCCGGGTCCTTCGAGGCAGGCGCCTCCGCGGTGATCGTCAACGACGCCCACGGCTCGACCAAGAACCTCCGCGTCGACCTGCTCGACGCGCGGGCCTCCCTCATCCGGGGCCCCGGCAAGCCGATGCGCATGGCCCAGGGGCTGTCCGCCGACTTCGAGGCCGCCTGCTTCGCCGGCTACCACGCCCGGGCCGGCGTCCAGCACGGAGTGCTCAACCACACGTGGATGGGTAAGGAGATCCACAACCTCTACCTCAACGAGGAGGTCTGCGGGGAGACCCGGCTGGTGGCCGGGTTCGCCGGCTTCCTCGGGGTGCCCGTGGCGCTGGTGACCGGCGACGAGGCCGTCTGTGAGGAGGCGCGCGACGTTCTCGGCGACGTGGAGACCGTCGCGGTCAAGAAGGGCATCGACCGGTTCGCCGCCGAGCTGCTGCCGCCGAGCGTCTCCCAGGCGCTGATCCGCGAGGCCGCGGCCCGCGCGCTGAACCGCCTGAGCGACTTCCGGCCGTACGAGGTGACGCCGCCGTTCACCCTCGGGGTCGAGTGGAACTCCACGGCCATCGCCGCGGCCTGCGCGCTCATTCCCGGCATCCGCCAGGTCGGTCCCCGGCACACCGAGTTCACCACCGACGACTACCGGGACATCATGGGCCTTCTCGGTATCTTCGCGATGCTCGCGGGTCAGGTGGCCTGCGGCAGCGGGGCCTACGGCTGATCCATGGCGAACGACGGGTTACCGCGGCCTGACAACGGCCTGACGCGGCGATCGCTGCTCGTCGGCATCGGCGCCGCAGGCGGAGCGGGCGCCATGTACGCCGCGATGGGCGTTCTGGGGCTCGCCCCCTCCAAGGACACCGCTCCTGTGCGCGCCGTCGGCGTGACCCCGCCCCCGGCGCAGTACGTCCCGCCCCAGCGCTCCGACTTCTCCCTGCGCGGGGGAACGCCCGCGACGGTGGTCGTACTGGGGGCGGGCGTGGCGGGGCTGGCTAGCGCGTACGAGCTGGGCAAGGCGGGCTACGACTGCACGGTGCTTGAGGCCCGCGACCGGGTGGGCGGGCGCAGCCTGACCCTGCGCGGCGGTGACGCCGTGACCGAACTTCCCGCCCTGGCGGCCGCCGGCACGACCCCGGCTCCGGGCGGAACCGGTGAGACCCAGCGGGTCTCCTTCGGGGAAGGGACGTACTTCAACGCGGGCCCGGCCCGCATCGCCCAGTGGATGGTGACGCTGGACTACTGCCGGGAGCTGGGCGTTCCCCTTGAGGTGTTCGTCAACAACAACGCCAGTGCCTACGTCCTCACGGCCGGAATGTCCGCGCCCGTACGCGCCCGTACGGCCCGTGCCGACGCCTACGGGTACATCTCCGAGCTGCTGGCCAAGGCCACCGACGAGGGGGCCCTGGACGCCCACCTGTCCCACGCCGACAAGGAGAGCCTGCTGGACTTCCTGACCCAGTTCGGGGAGATCGGCCCGTCGCGCGCGTACACCGGCGGCGAGCGGCGGGGGTACCGCGTGAACCCGGGAGTCGCGCCGGGCACCGAGCTCGGCGCCCCGCCCCCGCTCACCGAGGTGCTGAGCCAGGGCCTCGGCCGGATGCTCACCATGGACGCGGGCTACGACCAGGCGATGCCGATGTTCCAGCCCGTGGGCGGCATGGACGCCATCGTGAGCGCGCTGGCGCGGCAGGTGGGCGCCGGCCGCATCAGGACCGGCACGCGCGTGACGGGGATCACGAACCGGCCCGAGGGGGTCGAGGTCGCCATCGAAGGCGGCGCCCCCCTGCGGGCCGACTACTGCGTCGCGGCCCTTCCCCCGCACCTGCTCGCCCGGATCCCCGGCAACCTCGGCGCCGACGTCAAGGCGGCGCTCGCCGCCCCGGTCCCGCTGTCGGCGGGCAAACTCGGCCTCGAGTACGGCCGGCGCTGGTGGGAGCTGGAGGACCGCGTGTACGGCGGTGCCACCGAGACCGACCTGGACGTTGGCCACATCTGGTATCCCTCCCACGGGTTCCACTCCGAGCGTGGCCTGGTCGTGGGCTACTACAACATGGGCCAGGACGCCGAGTCCTACAACGCGCTGCCCCACCGTGAGCGCCTGCGCCGGGCGCTCGCCCAGGGTCACAAGGTCCACGGCGAGAAGTACGGCGCGGACCTGCTCGCCAGCGTCTCCGTCGCCTGGCGGCGGCAACCGCACATCGAGGGGGCCTGGGTGCGCTGGCCGTCGCTGGGCGGCTTCACGGTCCTGCAACGCCCGGCCGGGCGGGTCTACTTCGCGGGTGACTGGCTCACCCATCTCATCGCCTGGCAGGCGGGGGCCTTCGAGTCCGCCCGTAAGGTGGTGACCGACCTTCATCACCGTGTAATGAAAGAGGGATGACCCATGAGGCTGGGCACGCTCGACTGGGTGTCCGCGGGCGAACGGCGCGATCTGCTCGCCGACCCGGTGGCCCGCGCCGTGGAGACCATGACCGACGAGGTCGCGGTGGCGCCGATCGACCCGGCGCTGGCCGACACCGCCGCCTTCTGCGAGCGGTACGGCGTGGCGCTCCACGAGTCGGCGAACTGTGTGATCGTGGCGGCGAAACGGGGCGGCGAGACGCGTTACGCGGCCGTGATGGTCCTCGCCACGATGCGCGCCGACGTCAACGGGATCATCCGCCGCCACCTGGACGCCCGGAAGGCGTCGTTCGCCACGCAGCAGGACGCCGTCGAGCTGTCGGGCATGGAGTTCGGCGGCATCACCCCGCTGGGCCTGCCCGACGACTGGCCGGTGCTGGTGGACACCGAGGTGGCCCGGCAGCCGCACGTCGTCATCGGCAGCGGAATCAGGGGCTCCAAGTTGGCGCTGGCCGGTGAGGCCCTCACCCGCCTGAAGACCGCTGAAGTGGTCACTCTCGCCCAGTGACGTCTCGCCCCATAAGACTTTCCCGAAACGGGAAACCCTTGGGACTGGTTCATCCGTTGTACTACCGGGAATGTGGCCTCATGGTTCATCTCATGGGCGGGGTTTAAGCCGGTATGGTGCTACGTGCCGTCAAGGATCGCGGGCGGATGCCCGCGCAGAGCTCTCATCGCCACGTCGGGTTGAAGGGAGAGAGCGGTGGCCGCACGGGGGCGGTCGGCCACCGACCGGCCGGTGACAGGGGTCGCCGGCCGCGATGGCGCGCGGTTCCGTATACGGGTCGCGCCATCATCTGCCTACCGGGGATTTCCGGTAAGGGCATTGCGCAGAGTAAGCGAAGTGTGACAATTGGAGCAAGGCGCTTCCCTCCGGACACCAAAGCCGGGGCACCGCCGGAGATCAGATGAATCAGGACGACCGATTGGGCCCCTACCGGCTGCTCCGGCGGCTCGGTGAAGGCGGCATGGGCGTGGTCCATCTCGCGCTCGACTCCCAAGGCAGGCAGGTCGCCGTCAAGGTGCTGCGCGCCGAGGTCACCGGGGACGACGTCGCGCGCAGGAGGCTCGCGCGCGAGGTCGAGACCATGCGCCGGGTGCGCAGCAGGTACATCGCCGAGGTGCTCGACGCCGACGTGACAGGCAGCCGTCCCTACATCGTCACCCGTTACGTCCCGGGCCGGCCCCTGGACGACACGGTCAAGCAGAACGGCCCGCTGGGCGTCGCCGCGCTGCTGCGGGTCGCCTACGGCGTGGCCGACGCGCTCGCGACCGTGCACGCGTCCGGGGTCATCCACCGCGACCTCAAGCCCGGGAACGTGCTGCTGCTCGACGGCGATCCCGTTCTCATCGACTTCGGCATCGCCCAGGCCGTCGACGCGACCCGGCTCACCCAGACCGGCATGTTCATCGGCACCCCCGGCTACCTCGCCCCCGAGATCATCGAGGGGCACGAGGCCGGGCCGCAGGTCGACATCCACGCCTGGGCCGGCACGATGCTGATGGCCGCCACCGGCCAGCCGCCGTTCGGCAAGGGCACGCTGGAGATGGTCTTCTACAACATCACCGCGGGCAAGGCCAACATCGACGGCGCCCCCGCCATCCTGCGGCCACTGCTGCGGGCGGCGTTCCAGCGCGACCCGGCCAAGCGGCCGACCGCTGCCGAGCTTGCCGCGCAGCTCTCCCGGCTCGTGCCGCCGCGCCAGGGCCAGGGCCGCTCCAACGTGCCCGACGAGATCCTCACCGTGCCCGACATGTCCAGCGCACCGGTCACCGGGACCTCGCTGCCGCGCCCCGACCAGCTCCGTGCTCCCGTTCCGCGTCCCGACGCCCTTCACGGGGCGGGCGCCGAACCGCCGGCCACCGGGCCGTCCGGCACGGGGTCCGCCCCCGGCGGGCCGGCCTCGGCCGAGCCGCCGCGCACGGGCAGCCGGCAGGTGCCCGAGCCGCGTCCAGGCGCCGGGCCGCCCGTCTCGCCCTCGGCGCCGGCCGAGGAGTACGTCTCGCTGCTCGGCGAAGCGCCGCAGGGCCCCGGAGCGGCCGACCCGTGGCCGACGGTGCGCGTGACCGGCGAGGAGCTCCGCAGCGCGGGCATCGCCTACGAGCGGCCGGATTCCGCGGGCGTCCCAGGCCGGCCCGGTTCCAGCGGCGCGCCCGGCCTGCGGGCCGGTTCGGCCTCGTCGGCCGAGCGCGCGGGAGAGGGAGAGGTGCCCACCCGGTTCTCGCCGCCGAGCCCCTCCCAGCCGTGGAAGGCCGCCCAGCCCGGGTCGCTCGACCAGGGCGAGGTGCCCACCCGGAGGGTACGTCCAGAAGAGCTGAGCGGGCTGGACTCCCAGGCCAAGGTCTACCGCGCCACCCCGGCCGTCCCCGCGTCGCCGGCCGGCTCCTCCGGTCCTGCGGCGCCGGCCGGCTCCTCCGGTCCTGCGGCGCCCGGCCGGTCGGCCCAGCCGCCCGCGCACGGGTCGCCCGACGCGCGGCCGTACCACCACCAGGCGCTCTTCGAGCAGGCCCCCGACCTCTTCGAGATGACCCCGCACGTGCGGCAGCAGCCTTCGCCGCCGTACGTCCCGACGGTGCACCTGCCGCCGGAGGCCACACCCGGCCTGGGCGGCGACCTGCTGCGGCGCTCCCCGGTGTACGGAGTGGCGAGCGTGCTGGCGTTGATCATCGCGGTCGGCGCGGCCGTCGTGGCCCCGATCCTGATCACGGCGCTCGTCGTCCCCGCCACCGTGCTTCTCCGGGCCGCCGACATCGCCCAGCCGCGGCTCAACACCAGGCGCCCGGCCGGGGCCGCCGCGACCGACGTGCTGCGGGTACTTGGGCAGCCAGGGGCGCTGCTCAAGTCCATCGGCATCACCGTCGCGCTGGTGCCGTACGCCTTGATCCTCGGCGTGCCGGTGACGCTCGTGCTGACCTTCCTGGTGAGATCGGTGCCTGCGGGCACCGCTCTGAGCTGGGGAGTCGCCGTCTCGTTGTGGATCATCTGTGCGGGTCCGGGGGTCGAGGGGCCGGGCCGCCAGATGACCAGGACGCTGGCGTCCGCCTTCCCGTCCAAGAGCGCCGCGACGGCGCTCGCGTGGATTCTCGGCGTTCTGGCCACTCTCGTCGCGCTATACGCGGTGAGCACGCTCGTCACGCCCGTTGGGGAGGCAGTCTGGAGTCCGGTGGACATGCACACCTGGCTCGATCGGTTGGAAGGCCTTCGAAGGAAGGCAGGATGACGGGGGAAAGAGTGCCGGAGACGCTGGACAGACTCGGTCCTTACCGGCTGCTGCGCCGGCTCGGCGAGGGCGGCATGGGGGTCGTCCACCTCGGCCTCGACCAGGAGGGCAGGGAGGTCGCCGTCAAGGTCCTGCACCCCCACGTGGCGGCCGACCTCAAGGCCCGCGATCGCCTGACCCGCGAGGTCGAGACCATGCGCCGGGTGCGCAGCCCCCGCGTCGCCGAGGTCCTCGACGCCGAGCTCACCGGCGCCACGCCCTACATCGTGACCAGGTTCGCCCCCGGCCGCACGCTGGAGGAGACCGTCCTGTCGGACGGCCCGCTGTCCCAGCGTGAGGTCGTACGGCTGGCGCGCGGCCTGTCCGAGGCGCTGATCGCCATCCACGCCGGCGACGTCATCCACCGTGACTTCAAGCCGGCGAACGTCATGCTGGTCAACGGCGACCCGCTGGTCATCGACTTCGGCATCGCCCACCTGGTCAACGCGACCCGGCTGACCCAGACCGGCATGTTCGTCGGCACCCCCGGCTACCTGGCCCCCGAGATCATCAGGGATGACGAGATCACCCAGGCCGCCGACGTCCACGCGCTGGCGGCGACGGTGTTCTTCGGGGCGACGGGCAAGCCGCCGTTCGGATCGGGCTCGTTCGAGTCGGTCTGCTACAACATCATGGAGGGCCGGGCCAACATCGACCAGGCGCCGCCCTGGCTGCGTGCCTGGCTACGGGCCGCCTTCGCGGTGAACCCGGCCGCCCGGCCGAACGCCCAGGGCCTGCTGGCGATGGCCAGGTCCCTGGACCCCAACGTGACCGCCTTCCAGGAGACCTCGGGTCAGGCGGGCCGCACCCGCAGGCTCGACAGCGCCCAGGCGAGCGATCTCACCCCCGACCGCACGCATGTGATGAACGGCACGTCCGGCGCGAACGGTCTGGACGAGCTCCCGCCGACCAAGCGCACCAAGCCCGCGTCCGAGGACAGCTACTCCGACCTGCTGCCTCCCGTGCGGTACGCCGAGCGGGACCGCGGGCGCAGGTCCGATGGCAGACCGCCGCCCGCCCCCGGGGCCTACGGGGCCGATTCGCGCGCCCCCGGGTTCGCGCCGCCGCCCGCCTACCCGGCGGCACCGCCCCCGGCCTATCCGGCGGCGCCGTACGGGCCTCCCGGGCAGTATCCTCCGGCGCCCTACGTCGACCAGCGGGTGGCCGGATACCCTCCGCCGCCCGGGGCCGGACGGGGGGCCGCGCCCCCGCCTGCCCATCCTCGGCCGAACACCGAGCAGCAGCGTGGGCCAGAGCCCGAGCGCCCGCGCTACCGCACCGGGCATCCGCTGCTCTCGGCCCTGCTGCTGGCCGTGGCGGTCGGCGGGGCCCGCATGCTGCCCGTGCTGGTCAGCGTGCTGATGGTGGTCGTGGTGCTCTGCCTGCGCGTCGGAGAGTACCTCTGGAGCGATCTGGCCCAGCGTCGTTCGGTCCGGGGCAACAGCGCGAGCGATCCGCTGCTCGCCGTGCTCGGCACACCATGGGCACTGATCAGGGCCGGCCTCATGACCCTCGTGGTCACGCCGCTCGCGGCGATGTTCGCGCTGTGCGTCTGGGGCGCGCTGTACTTCATGGCCGGGATGACCACCGACACCGCGGCCGCCTTCGGGGCATCGGCCTTCGTGGCCGGCCTGTTCCTGCTTCCGGGTGGTGGGTCGCCCCGCAAGGCCGTGGCACGCACCCTCACCGCGGTGATCCGCAGCCCAGGGGCCGGGATGATCATGACGCTCGTGGCCGGCACGCTGGCGTTCTTCGTCGTGGTCGGCTCGATGTCCGCCGTCCCGTCCTGGATCCCCTGGCAGGCGCCCTCGAAGGCGATCGCCACGCTGAGCGAGCACGCGCGGAGCAGCGCCACAGGCCTGGTCGGAGGACTGGTCGAGGACCTCATGAACGACCTCGGCCTGGGGTTCCTCGCTTTCTGGGGGAAATGACACCGGGGTCATCGTCTCCTCTGCCGTGAGTGCGCGAAGCGGCCGCCGTGGACGCCGGTCGTGGGGGCCGGGTAAAGAAACCGCGTGTCCGGCCGGTCGATGGTTGTGACACCTTCGCGTTTGCACCAGCGTTGTGCGTGTCGCACGTCCGGGGCACGATGGAGTGAGCGGGCCGGAAGGAGGGGCATGAGTGTGCCGACCGCTGGTCAGCTCGGTCCTTACCGCCTGCTGTCGCGGCTGGGGGCGGGAGGGTTCGGCGAGGTCCACCTGGCTCTTGACCCCGATGGGCACACGGTCGCGGTCAAGGTGCTCCATCCGCACGTCGCCGCCGACGAGGTCGCGCTCGCCCGGCTGGCCCGCGAGGTGGAGACCATGCAGCGCGTGCGGGGGCCGCACATCGCCGAGGTGCTCGACGCTTCGCTGACCGGCGCACGGCCCTATCTGGTGACCCGATACGTCCAGGGCCGCTCCCTCGCGGCCGTCCTCGCCACCGGCGGTCCGCTGCGCGGTGAGGAGCTTGTACGGCTGGCGCGCGGGCTCGCCGAGGCGCTGGCGTCCATTCACGAGGCCGGCATCGTCCATCGTGACCTGAAGCCGGCGAACGTCATCCTCGGCGACGGGGAGCCGTACGTCATCGACTTCGGCATCGCGTGCGCGCTCGACTCCGCCGGGGTCACCGCCTCGGGGACCGTGCTGGGCACCCCCGGATACCTGGGGCCCGAGGTCCTGGAGGGCCGGGAGACGGGCTCGGCGGCCGACGTGTTCGCCTGGGGCGCCACCGTCGCCTACGCCGCCTCGGGCCGGCCGCCGTACGGCACCGGCCCGGCGCCCGCGGTGGCCTACCGCGTGGTGCACCACGAGCCCGATCTCACCGACGTCCCCTCGTGGCTGGTGCCGCTGCTCGGCGACTGCCTGCGTGCGGACCCCGCGGCCCGGCCCACGGCGGCGCAGCTCTGCGCCAGGCTGGGGATGGCCGCGCCACCGGTGACCGTGCCGCCCCAGCGGGGGCGCGTCCCCGATCATGCCGAGCCGGTCACCGAAGAGTGGCGGCCCGAGAAGCGAGACGCCCCGGGCTCCGTGGAGGAGGCCCGGGCCCGGCATCGCGACAAGGTGCGCAAGCGCTGGGTGGTGGGCGCCGGTGTCGTCTCCGGTCTGGTGGCCGCCGCCGTGCGTCAGTACGTACCGGAGATGTCACTGCTGGTCCTCGCGGCGTACGGGGTCGGCGTGCTGGCCGACGCGGGGCTGGGGGTGGCCGCCGGAGCTCGGGCGCGTGTGCTGTTCGACCTGGTCAGCGGAGCGGGTACCGTCGGACTGTACCTCGCGTTGATCGCGCTCTTCAGCCCGGTCACACTGCTTCTGGCCCTGGCCACCGTGATGGTCGTGCTGGTGTTGGTCGCGTTCGCCGGATGACGAGGGCGGCGCGTGGCGGCTCGGCGGGAAGACGGCTCTGGAATAAAGTTCGGTATGCTGGGAAGCGAAGCCGGAGGGCCGCGCGAGCCACGCGCGGTCGTGGATTTGCCGCAAAGCTACTAGCGGGTAACATAATACGGAGTGATAGGACGAAGCTGCCGACACGGAGATCGTCTGAAGCCACCCGATGTCACCGCGCCCGCAGGCGCATGACAGTCTGAAGGCGGCTCCTGGTGCCGGTCACCGGGCAGCCCGCACGACGTGTGCGTACCCCGCGTGCACGTGCCGAGGAATCGGCGCCAGCCCAGCGATGTGGTGGCGCCTGTGAAACGGGAGGTCGGCCACCGGCCATGAACATCGTCGTCTGCGTGAAGCAGGTCCCCGACACGGCGACCGAGCGCAAGCTGAGTCCCGAAGACAACACGCTCGACCGTGACGCCGCGGACGGCGTCATCAACGAGTTGTGTGAGTACGCCGTCGAAGAGGCGCTCAAGATCAAGGAAGCCCACGGCGGTGAGGTGACCGTCCTCACGATGGGTCCGGGCAAGGCCTCCGACACGATCCGCAAGGCTCTGGCGATGGGCGCCGACAAGGCCGTCCACCTCGTCGACGACGCCCTGCACGGCTCGGACGCCCTGTCCACCTCCTACGCCCTGGCCCAGACGCTGAAGAAGATCGGGTTCGACCTGGTCGTCCTCGGCTCGGAGTCCACCGACGCGCGCATGGGCGTGCTCGCCGCCATGCTCGCCGAGCGTCTCGGCGCGCCGCAGCTCACGTTCGCCCGCAAGGTCGACATCGACGGATCGACGATCACGATCGAGCGCGTCACCGACTACGGCTTCGACCGGGTCGAGGCCACGCTGCCCGCCGTCGTCTCCGTGGTGGAGAAGATCAACGAGCCGCGGTACCCCTCCTTCAAGGGCATCATGGCCGCGAAGAAGAAGCCGGTGCAGACCCTCGGCGTCGCGGACGCGGAGATCGACGCCTCCCAGGTCGGCCTGGGCGCCGCATGGAGCGAGGTGGCCGAGTTCGTCGTCGCGCCGCCGCGCGCGGCCGGCACCATCGTCAAGGACGAGGGCGACGGTGGCTCGAAGGCCGCCGACTTCCTCGCGTCGAAGAAGTTCATCTAAGGGGGACCGATGGCTGAGATTCTGGTTCTCGTCGAGCATGTCGACGGCGCGGTCAAGAAGGTCACCCTGGAGCTGCTGACGCTGGCCCGCTCGCTGGGCTCCCCGTCGGCCGTGTGGGCCGGTCCGGGCTACTCGGCGGACGCCAAGTCCAAGCTCGCCGAGTACGGAGCGGAGAAGGTCTACGTGGCCGACTCCGCCGAGATCGCCGACTTCGTCGTCGCGCCGAAGGTCGAGCTACTGGCCCAGCTGGTGTCCTCCGCCTCTCCGGCGGCGGTCCTCGTGGCCGCGACCGCCGAGGGCAAGGAGGTCGCCGGGCGTCTGGCGATCAAGACCGATTCCGGTGTCATCACCGACGCGGTCGGCCTCGGTGACGGCTTCGTCGCCGAGCAGTCCATCTTCGGCGGTGGCGTCAACGTCAGGTCCAAGGTCGCCAAGGGCACCCCGATCGTCGCGGTCCGTCCCAACTCCACCGCCCCCGAACCCTCCACGGGAGCGGCGGCCGAGGAGCAGGTGTCGGTGTCGCTGTCCGACGCGGCCAAGGCGGCCCGGGTCGTCGAGCGCGTCAAGCAGGAGAAGGGCGCCCGTCCCGAGCTCGCCGAGGCGGCGATCGTGGTCTCCGGTGGCCGCGGAGTCGGGTCGGCGGAGAACTTCTCGATCATCGAGAGGCTGGCCGACACCCTCGGCGCCGCCGTCGGCGCCTCGCGCGCCGCGACCGACGCGGGGTGGTACCCCCACCAGTTCCAGGTCGGGCAGACGGGCAAGACGGTGTCGCCGCAGCTCTACATCGCGGCGGGCATCTCCGGGGCCATCCAGCACCGGGCCGGCATGCAGACCGCCAAGACGATCGTGGCGATCAACAAGGACCCCGAGGCTCCGATCTTCGAGCTGGCCGACTTCGGCGTCGTGGGAGATCTGCACCAGATCGTCCCTCAACTGGCCGAAGAGGTGGAGAAGCGGAAGTAAGCACCTGACGTGCCCCCCGGCCGCACGGCCGGGGGGCACGTTTTCTTTGACCTCGTTAGCCGACTAGGCAATGCCGCTAGCCAGCTAACGAAAGATATGGCTCACGGATCTCGGTCTTGGGGACAAGCGTGTCCTCGTCACCGGCGCGTCGAGCGACATCGGCCGCGCGACGGCGGTCGCCTTTGGCGCGGAGGGCCGCCCAGCCCTGACCCGCGGGGTCAGGCGGCCAGCTTCAGCGGCTCCTGCTCCGGGAGCTCGTGGATCTCCACTCCGGGCGTACGGGCCCCGGTGCGGGGCAGGAAATGCGCGGCCACCGCGATGAACACACCGAGCACGACGGCGACGCCCAGCGCGACCCGGAGCGTCGTGGCGTGGGAGACGAAACCGATCACCACCGGGCCGAGGAGCAGGCCCGCGTAGCCCATGGCACCGGTCTGGGCGATGGCCGGGCCGGGGTCGCCGGTGGCCGTGCCCGCGAGCGAGATCGCCATCGGGGACACCGTCGCGACGGTGAGCCCGATGAGGACCATCCCGGCGACGGCGACCACCGCCGAGGACGTGGTGATCACCAGGGCGAAGGTCACGGCCGTACCGAGACCGGACGCCATGATCAGACGGCGGGCGCCGAGCCGGGTACGCAGCCGGTCACCCGCGAGGCGGGTCACCAGCATTCCCGCCTCGAAGATCGGGTAGCCGAGGGCCGCGACCGCCTCGGGGGCGCCGATGGTGTCGCGCAGGAACAGGCCGTTCCAGTCCGCGACCGCGCCCTCGACCATGAACGCGCCGAAGGCGATCGCGCCGAGCAGGTACACCAGCGGTGGCATCCGCCGCCGGCGCTCGCCCGAGGCGCGCGGTACGGAGACCGGGTCCGGCAGGAAGCCGCCGCTGAGCACGTAGGCCACCGGGGCCGACACGAGGGCGACCACCGCCAGGTTGGCGGTGAACGACATCCCGAGGGAGATGGCGAGGGTGCCGAGCAGGCCGGCCGAGATGGCGCCCACGCACCAGCCCGCGTGCATGCCGTTCATCAGCGGGCGGCCGTAGGCGCGCTCCACGGTGGAGCCCTGGGCGTTCATCGCGACGTCGACGGCGCCGAAGAACATGCCGAACAGCGCCGCCGCCACGACCATCGAGGGGAACGACGGGGCGAAGGCCACCCCCAGGAGGGAGGCCGCGCAGAGGGGGGCTCCGGCCCGCAGCACCGCGCGGCTGCCCGCCCTCGCCATGACACCCCGCATGGCCTGCATGGTCACCAGCGCCCCCACTCCCCACGCGAGGAGCACGACGCCGACCGAGGCTTCGGATATGCCGAGCCTGTCGGTCAGCGCGGGGATGCGCACGGTGAACGTGCCGCACATCAGGCCGGCCAGGACAAAGGTGA